>CACGPP010000003.1 GCA_902574995.1 uncultured Alphaproteobacteria bacterium | reverse complement strand
TGTTAGAACAAAATCCTAAAATAATGATTTTAATGTTTCAAAAAGAATTTGCTGATAGATTATTGAGTCAAAACCTTAATTCAATAAACTCTCTAGCAAACTGTTTTTTTAAAATTAAATTTCAGTTTAATGTGAGTAAATATTGTTTTAAACCTGTGCCGAAAGTTGAGTCAAGTGTTTTAAAATTTGAAAAATTAAAAAAAAATTTATTAAAAAAAAATGAGATTCAAAGTTTCATAAGATTTAAAAGATATATTTTTTCATATAAAAGGAAATCACTGAGAAAAATCTTAAAAAAATATAATATTTATGACAATGATAAATTAGATTTAAGAGCAGAAAAATTAGAACTAAATGATCTGATAGAAATATTCAGAGAAATTAAACTCTAAATTTATTAATAAATTTAGTGAGGTCAATTAGTCTTGATTTTTTTGACCTTTCAGACTCGATAATATTCATAATTTTTAATACACATTTCTCTAAATTTTCATTTACTACGACATAGTCATATTCTGGAAAATGAGAAATTTCGTTTTGTACAAGTTTCATCCTTTTTTTCATTTCTTCAAATGTATCTCTTCCGCGTATTTTAAGTCTTTTGACTAATTCTTTTTTACTAGGGGGTAATATAAAAATTCCTACCACTTCTAAATTACTTTGTTTAAGTTGTTGATATCCCTGCCAATCAATGTCAAATAAAACATCTTTCTTTTTAGAGAAAAAACTATTAACCGTATGTCTTAGAGTTCCATATCTATAACCAAAAACCTCTGCAAATTCTAAAAACTCATTTTTTTTTATAAATTTATTAAATTGATTGTTATTGAAAAAAATATAGTCCCTCTTATCTACCTCTCCTCTTCTTTTAGGTCTGGTAGTACATGAAATTGACAAAGCTATAGATTTATCTTTTTTAATAATTTGTTTTGATATTGATGTCTTACCTGCCCCTGAAGGTGAAGACAAAACAATACAAAAGTTTTTAGTTTTAAACACCAATTACTATACTGGCATTAGTCCCGCCGAAACCAAAAGAGTTAGATATAATATTATTTATAGACATTGAAATAGACTCATGAGGTATAAGATTAATATAACTATCTGAGTCCGGATTATCTAAATTTAAAGTAGGTGGTAATGTTTTAGTTTGAATTGACTTTATTGAAAAAATTGCTTCTACAGCTCCTGCGGCTCCTAAGAGATGACCTATTGCAGATTTGTTGGAACTCATGAATAAACTCTTATTTGATCCAAATAGTTTCTCAACAGCAGCTAACTCAATTGTATCTCCAACTGGTGTTGAGGTTCCGTGAGCATTAACATAACCTATATCACTGGGATTTAGTGAGGACTCGTTTAAAGCCATCTCCATAGCTCTAAACCCTCCATTTCCATCCTCAGATGGTTTTGTAATGTGATAAGCATCTCCAGACATTCCGTACCCTTTAATCTCACAATAAATTTTAGCATTTCTTTTTTTTGCATGCTCCAATTCTTCAATTACTAAAACACCTGCACCTTCTCCCATAACAAATCCTGATCTATCTCTGTCCCAAGGTCTAGAACCCTTTTTAGGAAAATCATTAAAAGTGTCACACAAGGCTCTCGCTGCTGAAAAACCAGATATTCCCAAAGGGCATACTGCTGCTTCAGCACCACCACAGATCATTAAATCCGCTTTATTATTTTTGATCAGTGTAAAGGAGTCTCCAATAGCGTGCGTACCTGTAGCGCAAGCGGTTACTGGAGAACTATTAGGACCTTTTAAATTGTATTTAATTGAAATTTGACCAGATAATAAATTAATTAAAGATGACGGAATAAAGAAAGGTGAAATCTTTCTAACACCATGATTATCTAAAATTGAAGAATTTTTATAAATAGTATCTAACCCTCCTATTCCCGAACCAACCATAACCCCAGATCTAAAAGAGCTACTACCTTCTGAAATAAATCCAGAGTCTTTCATAGCCTCCTCGGCAGCAATCAATCCTAAAGTAATAAACCTATCTATTTTTCTTTGATCTCTTAAACTAACTATTTGTTCGTTTATGAGAGAGTCACTAATTATTCCAGCTATCTTACATGGTAAGTTACTTACATCAAAATTTTCAATTTTAGATATTCCACTATTTGAATTGATTAGAGAACTCCAGCTAGAGTCAACTGTATTACCTAAAGGGTTAATTGTTCCTAAACCGGTAACTACTACTCTCCTCAATTGGTGCTATTTCTTAAACTAATTTGAATTTGCTGTTAAGTAAGTGACTGCATCTTTAAGAGTCACTATTTTTTCTGCTGCGTCATCTGGTATTTCACATCCAAATTCTTCCTCAAACGCCATTACTAACTCGACTGTATCTAAGCTATCAGCGCCTAAATCATCTATAAATTTTGAGTCACTTTGTATTTTTGACTCCTCAACACCCAAATGTTCAACTACAATTTTTTTTACTCTATCTTCAATCTCGCTCATTTTTAAACCTCTTAAGTAATAATTCTAAAAGTTCGTACCACATTATTATTAATATTCAAATATTTTATTAGATCAATGCTAAGCCCCCATTTACATGTAATGTTTGGCCTGTAATATAATTAGCATTTTCAGAGCATAAAAAACCTACTGCTTTTGCTATGTCACTAGAATCACCAAGTTTTTTCATTGGAATCCTGTCCAAAATAGTTTTTTTTTGTAAGTCATTAAGTTTATCAGTCATATTGGACTGTATAAAACCAGGAGCTACACTATTCACATTAATGTTTCTAGTTGATAATTCTAAAGCAAGTGATTTGACCATCCCTGAAATGGCTGCTTTAGAAGCTGTGTAGTTAACCTGACCAGGATTTCCAGTATGGGCCACCACAGATGAAATAAATACAATTCTCCCAAATTTTCTCTTTACCATTTTTTTGGTAAAGTGTTTAAGCAAATGGAAAGAGGAGTTTAAGTTGACATTGATAACATTGTTCCATTCGTCCGATGACATTCTTAAAAAAATGTTATCCTTATTGAGACCTGCATTTAAAACGAGATAGTCAACATCGAAGTCAAAAATTTTATCTAAGCTTACATTTTCAATATCATTAAGGTTAAGTTCAATAAATTTAATGTAATCTTGATCAGGTTTTACTTTATTAATATCTGTAGTAGTTGAATAGATTTCTTTACAATTATTTTTTTTAAAATAATTACATATAGAACTACCAATTGAACCTGTACCGCCAGTTACAAGTAATTTTTTATCATTAAACATTTTTAATATCCTCCACATTACAAAATGAGTATTTATCTCCAGAGAAATCTTTTGGTAAAAAATTTAATAGCGTTTTTTTTGGGCCAATTTCTATGAAAGTATTAATATCTTCATTAAGAACTGTTTTTATTGTCTCCGACCACATTACTGTTGAGTATATTTGAAGTGATAGTTGGTTACCATAATCTTTTTCAGAGATATTTTTATAGTTTACGAGTTTGTGATTAGATATTAAGTCTAAATTAATATGCTTGAATAATTTGTTTTTAATTTTTTCTTTAAAAATTTTTGAACTATCTATCATTAAATCAGAATGAAATGGAGCTGAAACATTCAATTGGATAAATTTACCAATTGGGTTTTTCTCAATAAATTGTTTTACGTTGTCTTTAAAACCACATATAACAATTTGTCTATCAGAATTTATATTTGCTATATAGACACCATCTCCTAGTGATATTTCATCTATTTTTAAATCTTCTTTTTTTAAAATAGCATACATTACATATTTATCTGGATCTGATACAATTGACATTGCTTCACCTCTGAATTTAACTACTTCCAGCATTTCCTCGAAATTTAGTGACTCGGCAAAATAGAGAGCACAATACTCACCCAAAGAATGGCCTGCTAAAGTAATTTTTTTGAAATTTTTCATTAAATATTCTCTGCAAATATCTATTACTATTGAGCTAAATATAAAAATCATGGGTTGGCTATATTGAGTTAAGTTTATCAGACTAGGGTCACTTTGGGCTTCTAATAAATCATAACCGAGTATTTTTGAGCTTAAGGAGTACCTATCTTTGACCCAATCATATTTCTTAATAAAATCAGCACCCATTTCAGAAAATTGTGAGCCTTGGCCTGTAAAAAGCAATGAAAGGTTTTTATTTGACATATTTAGATTATATCTGTAGACACTCTTTTTACATGACTAACATATATGAAACGACAATCATAGTAAAACCTGATTTAGCTAATGATCAGATGAAAAACCTCAACACATCTATTGATCAATTTTTTTCTGAAAACAATGTATCTATAGGTTATAAAGAGGATTGGGGAATTAAAAATTTAAAATCAACAATTAAAAAGTATTCAAAAGGCTCATATAAATTCATGCGTTTTAATGCCAGTTCTGAATTTCCAAAAAAACTTGATAACTTTTTAAAATTTAACACTGATTGTCTTCGTTTTCTAACTACAAAATCAATTAATGAATTAGAGGAAAGTACCCCTCAAGTAAACAAGGATAATTAATGAAAAAAAACCTAAATGTCTCAAATAAAGATTTGATGAAACTTGATTACAAACATACTCACATATTAAAAAAATTTACAAATGATAATGGAAAAATTATACCGCAAAGAGTTACTAATATGTCTAGATCAATTCATACCAAAATATCTAAAGCAATTAAACAAGCTAGATTTTTATCATTAATATAGATTTATGACTAAAGTAGTTGTTTTAGAAAAATTTAAAAAAAATTGGGAAATAGGTACAGTCGTATCTGTAAAAAATGGTTATGCTAGAAACTATTTAATTCCTAATGGCAAAGCTAAATTTGCTACAAAACAAAACATTGAAGAAATAAAGTCATTAAAAGAGGGTCTGTTAAAAAAAGATGATGAAAATAAATCTAATGCTAGTGTTACAGCCTTGAAAATTAATGAGTTGAAATTTACTAAAGAAATTGCAGCTAAAGAAAATGGGGAACTATATGGCTCATTAAGTGTATCTGATATAGTTTCATTTTTGAGTGAAAATGATCTAAATATTCAAAAGAAGTTTGTAAAACTTGGAAATAAGATAAAAACTACAGGCGAATATTCTGTTGATATTGACTTACATCCAGAAGTAAATTGTTCACTTGATATTGAGATTTTATCCCCGAAAACCTCTGACTAAGACTATCTTTTTTTAAATTAATAAATAACTTAGCATTATATGCAAAAGACTTTTGAGAATTTAAAAGATAATGACATCGAAATAATTGTTATAGCCTATTTACTAAAGCATCCAGATTTAATTGATACACATTTTGAATATTTGGATAACTTTTTATTCTCAAATTCAGAAAATTTAAAAATTTTTAATGTTCTAGAGGATTTTCATAAATCGCAAAAAAATATTTCTATTGATACTATTAAAAACTATATCCCAGATATTCAATCAGAAACACTTAAAGAACTTTCAACTCAAATAGATAAAATTGTCTTTTCAATAGATATTTTTTCTAGTTATTTAGAAACTCTTCAGGAACTGCACTTAAGAAGAGAGCTTTTCAAAATTACACAGAATAAAAATAATGAATCAACAACTTTTGAAACATCGAGCAATATTAAAGATATATTTTTGGACCTTGAAAAAAAAATATTTGATTTATCGAATATAAAAAAAGATAAATATGAGATAAGAGACTTTTCCTCTGTCACTAAAGCATCTCTTCAACTAATTGAAAAAGCATTTAAAAAAAAAGGTAAGTACTCTGGGATTGTATCAGGTTTTGTAGATTTAGATAATATGTTGGGAGGATTACAAAATTCAGATTTAATAATTCTTGCTGGTAGACCTTCAATGGGTAAAACTGCTCTCGCAACAAATATCGCTTTTAATGCTGCAAAATATTTTTTTCAGGAAGAGGATAAAGGTTCTGTTGTTATGTTCTCTCTCGAAATGTCAGCTGAGCAGATCGGATTGAGAATTCTAGCAGAACAATCTAAAATACCAAGTGACAAGCTTCGTAAAGGTGAATTTAATGAAAAAGATTCTCTTAAACTTCAAAATACATATCAAGAAATTAATAATCTAAATTTCTTTTTTGATGATAGTCCGAATTTAACTGTTTCAGAACTAAGATCTAAGCTTCGCAGATACAAAAACAATTATAATATCAAATTAGTTCTAATTGATTATCTTCAGTTAATAAAACCTGAAAGTAATCGAGATAACAGAGTTAACGAATTATCTGAGATAACAAGAAATCTGAAACAGTTAGCAAAAGAATTTGACTTACCTGTGATTTCACTCTCTCAGCTTTCACGTCAAGTGGAAAATAGAGATGATAAGAGACCGCTACTCTCTGATTTAAGAGAGTCAGGAAGTATTGAGCAAGATGCGGATGTTGTAATGTTTATATATAGAGAAAGTTATTACTTACAAAGAAATGAGCCTACAAGAGGGCCTGATGAAACTCAAGAAACATATCAAAAAAAACATGACTCATGGAGAGATAGAAATGAGGAGGTCTTTAACAAAGCCGAATTAATTGTTGCTAAACAAAGGAATGGTCCTACAGGAAAGATTGAATTATACTTTGATGACAAATATACCAAATTCTTAGGAATTGAAAAAAATGCATCAAGCTAAGCTCTCAAATGCAATTTATTGAAAATATTGGAGAAATTTTAATAAAATTATTCTCAAATTTTGGGAAATTTATTTTATTTGTTTTATTTTTTTTCAAATATCTATTTAAGCCTAAATTCTATTTTAAAAATAATTTATATTACTTTTTTTCTATATTTATTTCATCTATACCTATTATTGCATTAACTGGAATTTTTTCTGGAATGGTGCTTGCTTTACAATCATATACTGGTTTTTCAAGATTTTCTGCTGAGTCAGCAATTCCTAATATTGTTGTTTTGACTTTAACAAGAGAGTTAGGTCCTGTATTAACTGGTCTTATGATTTCGGCAAGAGTGGGTTCATCTATTGCAGCAGAAATAGCTACAATGAGAGTAACAGAGCAAATTGATGCTCTAAAGACTCTGAACACAAATTATTACAATTACCTTGTAACTCCTAGGGTTCTATCACTAACATTGGCTTTACCAATATTTGTAACAATAGTTGATTTTATTGGTGTAATGGGCGGGTATGTAGTTTCAGTTCATAGACTTGGATTTAATGACAATTTATATTTACTAAACACAATTAATTTTTTAAGCTTAGCAGATTACTTATCAGGAATTTTTAAAGCAATTTCATTTGGATTTATAATATCAATAGTTAGTTGTTATTGCGGATTATTTTCTGATAAAGGGGCTTTTGGTGTTGGATCTGCTACAACTAATGCAGTTGTCATTTCATCTATTCTAATTTTATCATCAAATTATTTTCTTACTGAGTTATTTTTTTAATGAAAATAGAAATTAAAAATCTAAAAAAGAAATTTGATGAAAACATAATTTTAAAAGATATAAGCATGACCATAGAAAAAAATAAGTCTACTATAATTCTAGGTCAGTCTGGATGTGGAAAATCTGTATTAATAAAAACAATCTATCAGTTATTTAGTTTTGATAACGGTTCAATCTTATATGATGGAAAGTCTGATGTAGAAATTGATAAATTTAGTATGTTATTTCAATATGGGGCTCTTTTTGATAGCTTAAAAATATCAGAAAATATTGCATTTACTGATTTTATAAATAATAAAACAAATTTTGGTAAAAAGGTGCTTTCTCTCATGAATGATGTTGGATTAGATAAATCTGTATATAACAGATATCCATCAGAAATATCTGGTGGTATGAAAAAAAGAGCCGCATTAGCTAGAGCTTTATATAAAAATCCAAAAGTAATTTTTCTCGATGAACCAACTACAGGACTTGACCCGATAAATAGTGATAAAATTAACGAATTAATTTTAAAAGTAATAACTAAAAGAAAAATAACTGCTGTAAGCATAACTCATGACATCAAAAGTGCCATTAAAACTGGAGATAATTATTATTTTATTGATCGCGGAATAATACAAGACAGAGGTTATTGCAAAAATATTTTGAAGTCTAAAAATAAAATATTTAAATCTTTCGTTAATGGAGCAAAATACTGACATTTATGAGCCTATCAGCTTTAAATTACTTTGATTATGCATATCTAATTCTTTTATTCATATTTGCAATTTTATTTGGTATTAAAGGAGCAACTAAATCAATTAGCTTCAGCCTAAAAATAATTTTATCTATATCTTTGCCTTTTATATTTCATAAAAGATTTCTTAATTTTTCTTTAGAAAAATTAAATATTGAATATTTATTTTCTATACAAGAAGATAACGTGATTTTTTTAGAAATTATTTTTTTTATTATTTTATTTATAATTACTTATTTTATTTTTTCTATATTTGAAAAGGCTTTAAATTTAAAATCTCCCACTCAGTTGGAATTTAAAATTTTAGATATTATAATTGGTGCCTTTTATGGGATTATTTTATTTTCTATTTTATTCTATTTTTTATATGTTGCTTTTTTAAAAAACTACATTGTTGATAAAAACAGAATCATGCAATTAAATATTTCAATATATGAAAAGCTTATGTATAAAGAACCTAAACCTGAAAACAAACATAAAAATAAAACATCAATAAAAGAAAAAAAAAATGACAAAGATGAACTCTACTAAAATTAAAGAAGAATGTGGTGTTTTTGGAATTTCAAATATAAATGATGCCTCAACACTAGCAGCTTTAGGCTTACATGCACTGCAGCATCGAGGTCAAGAAGGCTGTGGTATAGTTTCTTATGATGGTAAAAATTATTATTCAGAAAAAAGATTTGGGCTCGTTGGAGATAATTTTAATAACGAAGACACTATTAAAAAATTACCAGGTTCATTTGCAATCGGGCACAATAGATATAGCACCACAGGAGGTAAAATATTAAGAAATGTTCAACCTTTTTTTGCTGATACTAATGCCGGTGGGATAGGAGTTTCTCATAATGGTAATTTTACTAATGCAATAACATTAAGAAGAAAGCTAGTTGAAGATGGCGCAATTTTTTACACAACTTCAGACTCAGAGACAATAGTTCAATTAATAGCAAGATCTAAAAAAGAAAAAAATATTGATAAAATTATTGAAGCAATTTCTCAAATACAAGGTGGCTATGCTTTAGTTATGCTTACCAAAAATGTTTTAATTGGTGCAAGAGATATTTATGGTATTAGACCACTAGTTTTGGGTAAGTTAGATAATTCATATGTTTTAGCCTCTGAAACATGCGCTTTAGACATTATTGGTGCTGATTTTTTAAGAGAAATTGAAAATGGTGAAATTGTTTATATTGAAAATAATGAATTACATAGCCTTAAACCATTTGGCACACATACACCTAGACCGTGTGTTTTTGAATATATTTATTTTGCACGTCCAGATAGTATTTTGAGAGGAAAAACTGCTTATGAGTATAGAAAAAATTTAGGAAGAGAATTAGCAAAAGAGGATAATTTAGAGGTAGACTTAGTTGTTCCAGTGCCAGACTCAGGTAACGCGGCCGCAATAGGCTATAGCCAGCAGAAGAAAATTAATTTTGATTTAGGTTTGATTAGAAATCATTATGTTGGAAGAACTTTTATAGAACCCGGACAACAAATAAGAAGTTTAGGAGTTAAATTAAAATTAAATGCGAATAGAAGTTCTATAGAAAATAAAAAAATTATATTAGTGGATGACTCTTTAGTTCGTGGAACAACTTCATATAAAATTGTAAAGATGTTATATGACGCTGGAGCAAAAGAAGTTCATTTGAGAATAGCATGTCCTGAAATCAAATTTCCTGATTTTTACGGAGTAGACATGCCTACAAAAAAAGAATTGTTAGCCGCAAATAAAAGTGTTGATGAAATATGCGATTATGTAAAAGCAAAAAGTTTAAAATTTCTATCTTTAGATGGGCTTTATATAGCTCTAGGATATTTAAAAAGAGACAATAAAAGACCTCAATTGACAGATCATTATTTTACAGGAGATTATCCAATTAAATTAATTGATCAACTAGGTGATAATAAAATTACACAGCTATCTCTGCTAAGTGCTGGCTCCAATATTTAATTGTCTGTTAATCAAATATTAATTTTATTAAATGGAGAAGAAGAAAACATCTTATCAGATGACTCAAATAAAATCGTTTTAGCTAAGAAAAAAATAGAGAGTATAAATTACGATCATACTTTGCTTCAGACAGATTTTGAAACTATTGAGGATTTGATTAAAGCAGAAGTAATAATAAGAAATCAATTTTCAAGGATTGATGAAATAGAAATAGTTTATAAGGATATTGATTTAAATATGATCTCTTACCAATACGACTACAATCACATTAAGCAAAACTACCAATTATTAATGAACATAATTTATTTTATTAATATACTTATTCCATTATTTAATAATAAGTTAAGTTTTACTCTATTATTTGAAAAAGATAATCATTACAAGGTTCATTTGAATAATTTTAAAAAATCATTAATAAATTATTTAAACTCTTTAAAAGTAGATTTAGCTGAGTCACGTATTATTAATATTAAAATATTAAATTAAAATTTATTCCTTTAAGCTTTAATTCTCTTATTAGAATTTTAGATAAAAATGTCTTTATATGAGGTTTAATATTTTTTTTAGAAAAATTACTTGAAATTTTAAAATAATTTTTTTGGTTTACTGTAAAGGCAGTAACAAAATAAATTTTAAATTCTTTAGAGTTTTTCTGTATTTTTCCTAGTTCCCCGTTTACAGATTTTATAATCTTATTAAGATAAGAGGTTTTAAAAAAAAACTTATTATTTAATTGATCAGTTATTATTTGAAGTAGTTTTGTTTTAGAAGAATGTAAAGCAGATACAAAATATATATTCAAAGAAGAATAAAAATTATGATTCGAAGAAAGGTATTTTAAAAACTTTTGTTGATACAAAGATTTATTTTTTATTAAGTCTATTTTATTTACTAAAACTAAAAAAGGCTTATTTCTTTTAGATAAGGAACCTATTAGTGATAAATCTAGTCTTGATTCAGAGTTAGCGTCTAATAAAAGAATGATAAGTGAAGACTTTTTAATAAAGTGCTCAGATTGTTCAATTGAAAGTCTTTCAAAATCAAGATTTTTTCTATTTGATCTACTCCTTATAAAACCTGCTGTGTCAATAAATTCTAATATTATATTATTATACTTTATTTCCCAATTTACGGAGTCACGTGTAGTGTGAAGATTAGGTGAAATTTTAGATAAAGACAAATTTAATATTTTATTAAAAAGTGTTGATTTACCTGTATTTTCTTTACCAAAAATAGAGATAGTTTTTTTATTAACTGGGTCTCTATTTGAGTGTTGTTTTTTATTAGCAAAAGATAGATATTTTTTTAAAGATGAAAAGTTATCTGAGTTATTTACAAAAATTTGATCAAATAAATTTGATACATAATCTTCATTATCAATTTTTTTAAAAGAAAAAAGAAAAAGCTTAAATTTTTTAGAATGTATTTTCTTACATATTTTCAAATCTTCATTTGTAAAGCATGATGTTAGGTAAATGAAACTAATATTATCTAAACTTAATTTTAAAATTTTATCAAAAAGATTATTAAAGTTAATTAATTTTAAAAAGCCGGGCGTATCATAAATGTTATAAGAAAAATTTTCAGATAAAATATTTTTTCTAATTATATCAATTGTAGTATTAGCCTTAGAATTAGATATTGTTTTATGTGTTTTAGAAAAAAGATTAAAAAGGTAAGATTTTCCTTCGTTAACTTTCCCAATTATAAAGTAATTATTCACTTAATTTGAAAAGACTTTTATTGTCTTTTAAATATATATTTTTTTTATAATAATAAATATCTAAATTACTTGTAAATTTATTTTTATAAAATTTTTCTTCATTTTTTTCATTCAGATTTAATTTGCTAATACCTTCCTTTGAAATTAAATAAATTTTTTCTTGAATATTAAAAAGTAATATTGGAGATTTTTTATCATGATTATATATATTAATTATATATCCATCATTTGATAAAATTAAAATTTTATCAAAAGTCAATAGTATCAAATATCCATCTTCAGAAAAAAGATAACTGAGAATAGTCTCGTTAATATCAAGCTCCCACAGAATATCTGAGGAAAAAGGATTAAATACTGATATTTTTCCAGACCGATCCAAAAAATACAAGTAATCATTATAACTAAATGGACTATCAACAAGTTCATTAAAAACTCCTAATGATGATAAAATATTGAGATCATCCAAAATGTAGTTGTTAATTTTACTAAAATTACTTTTGTCTAAAGTAATTAAAGTCTCAGCATTATAAAGGTAATATAAATTTTCTTGATCTTCAAAGGTATTTGCTTTTACAGATATACTTGATTTTGAACTAAAACTATCTTTTTTTAATGCAGAAAAATTATCTAAATTTATCTCATACAATTCCTCAAAAACACTAAATATTATTAATAGATTATCGTTTATTAAAGGAGCTGTGTTTGTAAAGATTTCAAAGTTAGCAACAAAATTTAACTTTTCACCATTTATATTAAATATTCTAGACCTATTAGTTAATATAAATATTCCTTCATTGTATAGAAAGATATGATGCACATTCTCGTCTTTATGAAGATTTAATTTATATTCAAAAATGTTATTTTCATTACTCTCATCAATAACATAAACTTTCTCATCTTTACTTAGTATAATTTTATCATCAAGAAAATTTACAATAGAATTTTTGTCAGTCTTGATGACTTTTTCTATATTAAGATTTTTCATACTTACAGAGTGATTAGTTGTTTTGGGATAAATTATATTTCCAAAATATACATTAGAAACAAGAGAGTAATCTTGCGTATTTGAAAAAATCTCAGTAACTTGATTTTTGGGGTTGTAATCAGGATCAACTGATCCTAAATATTGATTACATGAAGATAAAACTAAAAGAAAAATTAAAAATTTAATATTTTTCATTTGATAACCTATCAATAGCTTTAATAAAAAAATTATTAAAACTATCACTATCTGACTCACTAAATTTATAATTATTTATGTCTAAATTATAAAAATATATTTTAGCAATTTCACTAAAAGTAAAATTATTATCTAATGATAAAGATTTTATTAATTCTTTATCTATGTCAGTTAATGCTTTTTTCAATAATATTATGTCTTTATCAATTTTGTTATATCGATCTAAATTTTCAATTGAGGTTAATTTTAAATCACTAAAAAATGAAACTTTGGGGTTATCTAAACTTGATAAATAATAAAGTTTTTTTTCTGAGTTTGAATTTTGTTCATTATAAAGCTCTGCCAAAAAAATATCGAATAATTTTTCATCTTTTTTTGTGTTGTTTTGTAAAATGAAATACAGAGCAATAACTAATAAAACTGATGAAATACCTATTAAGAATAAATTTTTTTTATTTATTAATTTTTCCATTTTATAGAGCATCCCATGCTTGGATATTGTTGGCTTGAACAATATCCTTTGGCAATAATTTCTTCAACAGCAGAATAAAGCTCTGGTTTGCCCATAGAAGGATCTTTCCCATTGGAGTCTAACCTACCCCTATACTTAAGTTTTTTATCATTATTAAAATAGTAGAACTCAGGAGTGCACCGAGCATCAAATGTTTTAGCTATTGATTGCGAGGTATCAACTATGTATTCGAATTCAAATTTAGCTCTCGATATTTGTTCTAAAAGAAATTTATTGTGATCCTCTTCATATGAATTTTGATCGTTCGACATAAAGGCAATAGAATTTACTTTTAAATCTTTGAGTTTTTTAGTTTCACTTGCAATCTTACTTTCAATAGATCTAACATAAGGGCAATGATTACAAATAAACATTACTAAAAGACCGTTGGCACCAAAAGATTCATAAAAAGAGCCTTTTTTTTCATTTAAATTAATAAATTGAAAATTTGTAGGTTGCCAATCAAAATTACAGCTTGAAGAATTTAGAAGTACCATTTAACATAATATATATTGAAAATTTTAAACATAAATAAAAATTATATCGACACAATTCCAAAAAAAACATTTCAATATATTCTTAATACTTATTCTTATGGTTTATCGAAAAATATATGGAGAAATTATTCAATCCAAACTCAGGATACAAATTATAAAAAGACAAAAATTACTTTTTACAAATCAAATTTTTCTTTTCCGATTATTAAAATTGTTTATTCTAAAAAATTTGATAAAGAAATTTTCGAAATTACTCATAGAGATAAAAAGAAAAATTTTTCTACTTTACATTCATTGAATGCTTGGCTTAAAAATTATTTTTTTACCAATCCTAAGATATAAATTTCCTTAGATTTTTTATCAGATGCTACTGGTTTAATATATTGTGTTTTATTAAAATAAGTTTTTATAAACTTAAAAAGTTTTTCTGTGTCCTCTCCTTGAAAATTTTTTACTAAAAAGCTACCTCCTTTGTTTAAATATTTTTCGATAAATTTTGCAGAAAGCATACTCAAATCATAACTATTAGTTTGATCTAAAAATTGGTTTCCACTTGTGTTTGGAGCTATATCTGAAATTATCGAGTCAAATGTGTATTTATTTAATGTAAATAATTTGTCAATTAATTGATAATGATTTAAGTCCATCTTATAAAATTTGAATTGACCCTCTATTAGCTGAGATGTTGGAAGTATATCAATTCCTACTATTTTATTTTTTGAGTTTTTTTTTAAAATATACTGTATCCAACCACCTGGTGAACATCCAACATCTAATATTTTTTTATCGTTTTTAAATAAATTATATTTTTTATCTATAGCTTCTAATTTGTAATAGGCTCTAGAAATAATGTCATTTTTCTTTGCTTTTATATAAAAAGGGTCTTTTTTTCTAGTTTTATACCACTGTTTCATTTAATTTTACTCATAATCTGATATGTATTCGTTTACATATATTCTAATAGGTTTTAACTAAATCATGTTCCCAACCATAAAAAAATTAATTTTTATAGCAAGTATATTGCTCATAAACTCTTTATGCTATTCATCAGAATGGGGTAACAAAGAAGAAACAGAAGAAATATTATTTTCTGTTGAAGTTATGGACTCCTCTGCTCTAACAATTAAAGATAGTATTGTTTTTAGTTCAACTACTGAGGCCTTTAGAAGAATTGAAGTTAAGAGCGAAGTTATGACCACCATAGAAAAAGTGTTGGTCAAAGCAGGATCAAAAATAAAAGAAGGTCAACTTATAGTTGAATTAGACGATTATAAAACGAACGCTGATTTATATAAATTAAATTTATTATCTCAAAGTGAGTTTGAAAAATTTGCCCTTTTTGCACCTTTTAGTGGGATACTTTTAGATGGCCATAAAATTGCTGGAGAGCTTGTGATGCCTGGCGAAAAAGTTTATGAAATTATTGATCTCAGCTCATTGAAAATATTTGGTTATATCAACGAAAATGAAATTCTAGATATATCCTTGAAGAATAAAGTTGAGGTGACAATTCTTGATGAAAAGGTCAGTGGTATTTTAGATTATATTTCTCCTATATCGGATCCCGAAACTAAAACTTTTGAAATTGTTGTAAAAGTCGAAAATAAAGATTTTAGGTATAAAGATGGTTTATCATCAGTGATCTCAATAGTTAAAGGTAATGTTCTTGCACATAAAATCTCTCCCTCAATTCTAGCTTTGGGAGACTCAGGAGAGTTAGGTGTAAAAGTCATAGGATCTAACAATACCGTTCAATTTAAAAAAATTAATGTAATAGAAGACACCTCTGATTACATGTTGGTCTCTGGCTTAAGTCAAAAAGAAAAAATTATAATTGTTGGACAACAATATGTGTCAGAAGGAGAAAAAGTTAATTTTAATTAATCATGAGCTTGGTTAACTTAGCAAGTCAATACTACAGAACTACAATCTCCATTTTCCTATTTGTTATTGTAAGTGGGTCACTTGTTTTTAATAATATTCCTAAAGAGTCTTCACCAGATGTGAGTTTGCCTTATATTTATGTATCTCTTGGTCTAACAGGAATATCCCCAGAAGACTCTGAAAAACTTCTAATTAAACCTGTCGAAGATGAAGTTTCAAATATCGAAGGAAAAAAAGAAATGACCAGCACTTCTTATCAAGGTGGTGGAAACGTATTATTAGAGTTTGATGCTGGATTTGATCCTGATCAAGCACTTTTAGACACTCGAGAACAAGTTGACAGAGCAAAATCAGATTTACCTGATGATGCAGATGAACCCAAGGTAAGTGAGGTCAATATAAGCTTATTTCCTATCTTAGTAGTATCAATAAGTGGAGATATATCTGAGTTTTTACTTAAGAAGATTTCAAACGACCTTAAAGACAAAATTCAATCTTTACCAAATGTTTTAGAGGTAAATATTGGTGGTGAAAGGGAAGAACAATTAGACATAGTCATTGACCAGAATAAAATTGAGGCTTATGGATTAAACTTAAATGAAATATTAAATTTTGTAAGGTCTAACAACCAAATAGTATCTGCTGGCAATCTTGATACAGGAGATGGAAGATTTGTAATTAAAATTCCTGGTTTATATGAAAGTCTTAATGATGTTTTTAATACACCAATAAAAGTTAATGATAAAAAGACGATTAAATTTAAAGATATTGCTCAACTTAAAAGAACTTTTAAAGATCCAGAAAAATTTGCTCGCTTAAATAATGAGTCTGCATTCACTCTGGAGATATCAAAAAGAATTGGAGCAAACATTGTAGAGACTGTTGATCAAGTAAAACAGTTGGTAAAGGAAGAGCAAAAAATTCTTCCTTCAAAGGTTAATATAACTTTTTCTGGTGATGAGTCTGTAAATATAAAAAGCATGTTAGGAGATCTTCAAAACAATGTAATTTTTTCAATAATTCTTGTTATGAGTGTCGTTGTTATCTTTCTTGGTATAAGGTCTAGTTTACTGGTAGGTTTAGCAGTACCGGGTTCTTTTTTATCATCTATTTTAATCCTCTATTCACTCGGTTTTACAATCAATATGGTTGTTTTGTTTGGATTAATTCTTTCAGTTGGGCTACTTGTTGATGGGGCTGTGGTTGTAGTTGAATATGCCCAAAGAAAAATACAAGAAGGTATGGGACTAGCAGAGTCATACATAAAGGCTGCATCAAGAATGTCTCTTCCAATCATGGCTTCAACTTTTACTACTATAGCAGCGTTTATTCCTCTGTTATTTTGGCCAGGTACAACTGGTGGTTTTATGAAATATATACCAATAACAGTAATATCTGTTTTGGGTTCAAGTTTAGCTATGGCATTAATTGTTATTCCTATAATTGGAACTCAGGCCTATAAAATTAAAAATCTTTTTTTCTTCTTTATTATACCTTTAATTTTATTTGGTATTATTAATTTTGTTGCATTTAATTTTTTATCCCAGCTAGAATTTGATAGCTACATAAATATGGGTGCAAAAGCCATAACAACAATTTCAATTGGGGTCATTTTGTTTTTTGTTTTTAGATATATTAAAAATAAAGGTTTTTTTCAGAAAATGATTATTCCTAGAATAAATGCTGATGATGACGAAGACTTAACTGATTTAGAAAAAGTAGGTTTTTTTACTAAAATTTACCTTTTTATTTTAAGACTCTGTATTAATAATCCTATAAAAATAGTTTTTCTCTCTTTTATATTGTTAGTTGGTATCTATGGTGCATATGGAAAGTTTGGTAAGGGAGTTACTTTTTTTCCTTCAGTTGAAGCAGAGAATACCAAAGTAATTATTTATGCTACAGGCAATCTCTCAGTTTTAGAAAAAGATAGACTTGTTGCAAAAGTAGAGTCACAGGTATTAAACTTACAAAAAAAGAATAATGAATTTGAGTCTGTCTATACAACATCAGGGAATGTAGAAAATAGACAAGAAAGCTCGCCAGATATTATTGGATTTATAGATATAGAATTCAAAGATTGGGATAAAAGAAGAAAAGCAGAAACAATAATTTCTGAAATAAGACAAGAAACTTCATCTATTCCTGGGATTAAAGTTGAAACAAGAACTTTAAGAGCAGGCCCTCCTAGAGGGAAGCCTATTGAAATCAATTTAACTTCTTCTGATCCTAAAATCACAATTCAAGAACTTAAGAGAATTGAAAAATATCTATCAAGCATATCTGGTTTAAAGGATTTAGAAACTTCTCTACCCTCTCCTAGTATTGAATATGAGCTTTATGTTGATAGAGAAGAGGCTGCTAAATATGGTGCTAGTATTTCAATAATAGGTAACACTATAAAACTTCTTACAAGTGGGCTAAAATTAAGTGAATTTAGACCTGATGATAGTGATGAATCTATACCCATCTACCTTCGATTGCCAAAAGAACAGAGAACGATCGATCAATTAGACAGTATTAAGATACCAACATCTGCAGGCTATGTACCAATTTCAAATTTTACTAAAATTGAAACCAATCAAGAGACAGGAAATTTGACCAGAGTAGAACAGAATAGAATTGAAACAATTAAATCAGATGTAACTAGATTTTATCAAACTGATGCTTACGTCAGACTTATAAAACATTGGCTTGGAATTGAAAAATTCAATATTCCAAATAACTTTGGTTTAGATATACCTGAATTTAATTCAGCAAATATTGACCCTAGAGTAAAAATAGAATTTAAGGGAGAGGATGAAAGTCAGCAGAAGTCTAAAGCTTTTCTACAAAAAGCTTTTTTGATAGCTGTATTTTTAATGGGTTTAATTCTTTTGACCCAATTTAATAGTTTTAGTAGCACCTTATTAATTTTATTTGCTGTAATTATGTCAACGGTGGGTGTTGTTTTAGGGCTCTTAATTACAAAACAACCATTTGGAATAGTCATGAGCGGGATAGGTGTTATCTCGTTAGCAGGTATAGTTGTAAACAACAATATAGTCTTAATTGATACCTTCGATAGATTAATAAAAAAGACAAATGATGCTAGAGATGCCATTTTAATGACAGGTGCACAAAGATTAAGACCTGTTTTATTGACTACAACTACTACGGTGCTTGGTTTGCTTCCCATGGCTTTAAAATTAAATATTGATTTTGTAAACTTTGAATATAGTTATAACTCCCCTGACACACAGTGGTGGGTAGATTTATCTAGGGCAATTGTTTTTGGACTTCTTTTTTCTACTTTATTGACTTTACTTGTAACTCCATCAGCTTTGATGCTTAAATCAAAATACTTAACTAACTCCTCTAAAAAATTTGATAAAATAGGTAAACAAACTTAATAAAGAAAATAATAAATAAATAAGAGCAACTAAAAGAGTTGTTTGCCAAAAATAACTTATTAAGAATATTAATATAATAACTGTAAATATAATCATAAGTCTAAAATATAGAGTTTTTACCTTTAGATTTTTCACAGAGGGAGTCGGAACTCTACTAATCATCATAGCACCCGCAAATATAATTAATAAGGCACTTACAATAGGATAGTTGATAGTAAATTGTATTTGTTCAATAAAATTTAGATAAAGCGGAATCATTATAATACCTGCGGCAGCTGGTGAGGGTATGCCATAAAATACTTTGCTTTGCTCTCTCATATTTTCAATATTGAAACGAGCAAGTCTAAGAGCTGCACAAATAATGTAAAAAAGACTTATAACCCATCCAATTCTTCCTAGCTCATTTGTAAAACTTAAATTTATAAGCAAAGATGGAGCTAATCCAAAACTAATAAAATCTGATAAAGAGTCTAATTCAGCACCAAATTGGGATGATTTTTTTAATTTTCTAGCCATCCATCCATCAAAGAAATCGAAGAAGGCTGCTAGCATTATCATAAGCACAGCAATTTTAAAATTACTTTGAATAGAGAACTTTATTGAGGAAATACCTGCAATAAGTGACATTAAGGTGATTAAATTTGGTATAAATTTAGTGAGCGGATGTTCGGTCATCTAAATGTCTAAATCTTTTTATATTCTCTAGATTGTATATTTTTGTTGTTTTTAAAATCTCTTGCAATGATAGTTTCACCACCGATACATTGCTGACCAATGCTTACCATTAAATTATATGAATTGGGAAATTCAATATCAACTCTGCTTCCAAACTTGATAATTCCATATCTTTCACCTTGGTTTACTCTCTCATTAGTTTTAAGATAACAAATTATTCTTCTGGCAATTAAACCAGCAATTTGTGTTATGTATATAACGTTAGATCCAGATTTAAGAGTTAATCTTAATCTTTCATTTTCTTCACTTGCTTTATCTATAGTTGCATTGATAAACTTACCTTCAATATAATCAATTTTTGTAATTTGACCTGAAACTGGTAATCTTTGGATATGTACATTAAACACACTCAAAAAAATTGAAACTTTGGTATAACTTTTTTTTCCCTCTTTGTACTCACTAATATTTGTAATTAATCCATCTGCTGGGCTAACTAAAATATCATCACCTAATGGAACGACTCTTTCAGGATCTCTAAAAAAATAGAATGTAAAAATTAGTAATATTAAAAAAATTAAAAATAAAGGTTTATATATAAAATAAAAAAAAATTACTAATAAAAATAGTATTATCAGCGCAGCTGAAATTTCTTTATGAAACCTGAAGTACATAAGATGGAATTAATATCTGAATTGTATAATTTGATCAATAAAATAGATTTTTTTTATTAATTTAATCTGTTATACAATCAATATCTCTGTATAAATGGCAAAAATTTCAGTAAAAAATCCTGTGGTCGAATTAGATGGCGATGAAATGACAAGGATTATATGGGATTTTATTAAACAAAAGCTCATTCTCCCATATCTTGATATAGATCTAAAATATTACGACTTATCTGTACAAAATAGAGACCAAACAAATGATGAGATTACATTTGAGGCTGCAAAAGCAATAAAAAAATTTGGTGTTGGTATAAAATGTGCAACGATCACTCCTGACGATAATAGAGTATCGGAATTTAAGCTAAAAAAAATGTGGCGTTCTCCGAATGGAACTATAAGAAATATTTTAGATGGAACTGTTTTTAGACAACCAATTATATGTAAAAATATTCCAAGAATTGTAAGGACATGGGATGCCCCTATTGTTGTTGGTAGGCATGCGTTTGGTGATCAATATAAAGCTACAGAAATGAAGATCGACAAACCAGGGAAACTCTTTATGAAATATGTTGATGAAGAGGGAAAAGTAGAGGAAAAAGAGGTTTTTCAATTCCAAAATCAGGGTGTTGCCCTCTCTATGTATAATGTAGACGAGTCAATTAGAGGTTTTGCAAGAGCTTGTTTTAATTATGGATTAAAATTAAAATGGCCTGTATACCTCTCAACAAAAGATACTATTTTAAAAAAATACGATGGAAGATTTAAAGAGATATTTAATGAAATTTTTCAGAAAGAATTTAAAACTGATTTTGAAAATAACCAAATAGTTTACGAACACCGTCTTATTGATGATTTAGTTGCGTCTTCAATGAAATGGTCAGGTAATTTTATTTGGGCTTGTAAGAATTATGACGGAGACGTTCAGTCAGATGCAGTTGCACAGGGATTTGGTTCTTTGGGTATGATGTCTAGCGTTTTAATGACACCCGATGGCAAAACAATTGAAGCTGAGGCTGCTCATGGAACTGTAACTAGACATTATAGGCTGCATCAAAAAGGAGAAAAAACCTCAACAAATCCTATAGCATCAATATTTGCTTGGACAAAAGGTTTAAATTTTAGAGGCGAGTTCGATCGCAACGATGAACTCATTAAGTTTTCAAAGGCACTTGAAGAAACCTGTGTTGAGACTGTTGAGTCTGGTCAAATGACTAAGGACTTAGCAATACTTGTAGACAAAAATTCGCCGTGGATGAACACCGAAGATTTTTTAAATTGTCTTGATAAAAATCTTCAAACTAAATTAAATTAAATCTGATTTTTAATACTTAAAAAAGCTTGATTTAATTGATCTTTTTTGTTGCCACCAGCTTGAGCGAAGTCAATTCTACCCCCGCCACCTTTTGAACCGAGTATATCAAAAGTACTTTTTATTAGCACTCTGGCATCATAAGTATCTATTAAATCATTAGTTAACCCAACAATAATGGATACCTTATCTTCATTTGTAGTAATGCAAGCCAAAATAGATTTAGATTTTTCTAATTTAAATTTATCAAAAATTGATCTGAGTTCTTTGGGAGGCAAGTTTTCTATTAATTGAGACACAAAATTAATTCCATTTATATTTGTTTCTTCTATTTTATTATTCTCCTCATTTGAGAGTATTGATTTATTTTTTAAATTATCTAAATAATTTTCCAACTTCTTTATATAAAGGTTTTTATTTTCCTTGCCAAAATTTATTTTTCCATTTAATTTATTTATTTGTGAGATTAAGTTAATGATTTTATCATCAAGTTTTTTTTCAAATAATTGATCCTCTTTTAGTTTATTACTAATAAATTCATCTACCTTATTACCAGTGCAAGCCTCTATTCTCCTTACTCCTGATGATACAGACTCCTCGCTTATAATGTAAAATTTTTCTATTTCTTTAACATTTGTTACATGCGTTCCTCCACAAAGCTCAATTGAATAAGGTTTATTATTATTTTCTCCTATAGTGACTACTCTAACTTCTTCGCCATATTTTTCTCCAAACAATGCCATTGCACCTTGTTTTATTGCCTCTTCTTGAGACTTAATATCAATTCGTGTTTTACAAGTATTCGAAATTATATTTGTAACCTCTTTTTGAATAGTATCTATTTGCTTTGATGATATTTGTTTATTATGACTGAAATCAAAACGTAATTTATTTTCGTTAACTAAAGATCCGCGCTGAGCTACATGTAGTCCTAAGTTATTCCTTAATGCTGCATGAAGCAAATGTGTAGCAGAATGATTTTTTTTAATTAATTCCCTCAAACCACTATCTATTTTAAGTTTAACTTCATTTCCTATTTTAAAATTGCCTGAAATTACATTACCAAAATGGATAAAAATGCCTTGAGAAGTTTTTCTAGTATCTGTCACTTTAAATTCTGCATTTTCTGTGGAAATTATGCCTTTATCTCCAACTTGCCCACCAGACTCTGCATAAAAACATGACTCATCTGTTATAATTGCTGATTTTTTTATTTTATCACTTAATTCGTCAACTACTTCTGAGTCTAAGACTAAAGCAGTTACATTTGCCTTTAAAGTAGTTTCTTCATATCCTTTAAATACTGTTGGTTTCGTTTTTCTTGCAATATCAAACCATAGCTTTTCAGTATTTCCATCACCGCTACCCTTCCATGAAGATCTGGCTTCCTCTTTTTGTAGCTTCATTGATGCATCAAAAGACTCTAAATCAACATCAATATCCTTTGATCTTAGATAGTCTTGTGTTAGATCAAGGGGAAATCCAAAGGTGTCGTATAATTTAAATGCGATTTTGCCATCTAATTTATTATTTTTAATATTAGGTATTTCTTGTCCAAGTATCTCTAGACCTTTACTTAAAGTTTCTCTAAATTTTATTTCCTCATTGTAGAGTGTTTCCTTAATAGTTTCAGCTCCTGAGTTAAGTTCTTGGAAGAAATCACCCATTAAATTTTTCAATTCATCAAAAATTTTATGAAATAATGGTTCTGAGGAACCTAATGTATATGCATGTCTGATACCTCTTCTTAATATTCGTCTTAGTACATAACCGCGTCCCTCGTTTGAAGGCAAAACCCCGTCAGCTATTAAAAAAGATGAAGCTCGTAAGTGATCTGCTATAACTCTAAAACTAGATTTATTTTCTTCAGATATTTTTTTTTGTATAAATTCTTGAGTAATATCAATAATATTTGAAAACAAATCAGAACTATAATTGTCATTACTACCATTTAATAATGCTGTTATTCTCTCTAGACCCATACCAGTGTCTACACATGGTTTAGGTAAATCTAATCTGGTATTTTTGTCTACCTGTTCATATTGCATAAAAACTAAATTCCATATTTCAATGAAACGATCACCATCTTCGTCAACTGAACCAGGGGGGCCACCAAAGTATTTATCACCATGATCATAAAATATTTCTGAGCATGGTCCGCAAGGTCCTGTGTCACCCATTGACCAAAAATTATCAGAGCTTGAAATTTTAATTATCTTATTGTCAGGTAAATTAGCTATTTTTTTCCAAAATTTTTCTGCGACCTCATCGTCATGATAAATCGTAACTAATAATTTATTTTCATTAATTTTAAATTCTTTAGTGATTAAGTTCCAAGCGTATAGAATTGCTTGCTCTTTAAAGTAATCGCCAAAAGAAAAATTTCCTAACATCTCGAAGAAAGTATGATGTCGAGTTGTAAATCCAACATTCTCTAAATCATTATGTTTTCCTCCTGCCCGAACACATTTTTGAGAAGTAGTGGCTCTTTTGAAATCTAACTGCTCCATGCCTGTAAAAACATTTTTAAATTGAACCATTCCTGAATTAGCAAACATTAGAGAGGGGTCATTTTCCGGCACTAATGATCCAGATTTGACATGCCTATGATCATTATTTTTAAAATAATCAATAAACGAATTGCGGACTTCATTAGAGTTCATATTCATGGAATATAGATTAATTTAACTGAAATTTAATATTATTCTTTAGAGTTTTTTTCGACAGTTTCTTCTGTTGTAGAAGGAGGTGGATCAATCATCAGTTCTTCAACAGTGTCGGAATTTGATCTTATTCTACTTTCTATTTCATTCAATAACTCTGGATTATCCTTTAAAAATTGTTTTGTATTTTCTCTACCTTGACCAATTTTTTCGTCTTTGTAAGAATACCACGCTCCAGACTTATCTATAATATCAGCTTGAACACCTAAATCTATAATTTCGCCAATTTTAGAAATTCCTTCACCATACATAATATCAAATTCAACCATTTTAAAAGGAGGGGCCATTTTATTTTTGACGACCTTCACTCTCGTTTGGTTTCCAATAATATTATCTTTATCTTTTATTGCACCAATCCTTCTGATATCTAGTCTTACGGAAGAATAAAACTTCAAAGCGTTACCTCCAGTGGTGACTTCAGGGCTTCCAAACATTACTCCTATTTTCATTCTCAGTTGATTAATAAAAACAACCATAGTATTTGTCTTTGAAATCGAGCTAGTTAGTTTTCTAAGCGCTTGGCTCATTAGCCTTGCCTGAAGTCCAGGTAATGAGTCACCCATTTCACCCTCTAACTCTGCTCTGGGAACTAAAGCTGCCACTGAGTCTATAACTAATAAATCTATACCTTCAGATTTTACAAGAGTATCTGAGATCTCTAAAGCCTGTTCACCAGTATCAGGTTGAGATATCAATAACTCATCAATATTCACTCCAAGTTTTTTTGCATAACCTGGGTCTAAAGCATGTTCAGCATCAATAAAAGCACATGTTCCTCCAACTTTTTGAGCTTCCGCAATTATATGTAGTGTTAGAGTTGTTTTACCTGAACTTTCTGGGCCATAAACTTCTATGACTCTTCCTTTCGGTAAACCACCTATTCCTAGAGCTATATCTAGACCAAGAGAGCCTGTTGAGTATACATCAATATTTGCATCAATATCTTTCTTTCCAAGCATCATTATGGAACCTTTTCCATATGATTTTTCAATATTACTGATAACAGATTTAAGCTTGTTTAAATTTTCTTTTTTATCCATTTGATTCTATAGTAAATAGTAAATATTTGTTTCTACTAAACAAGAGTAATAATGGAAAATAACTATAATTTTAGCGATTTTATACCAGGTACAATCGTGGAGTGTCCATCTCAACCAGATTGGGGCCTAGGGCAAGTTCAATCTTGTATAAATAGTAAAATCACTATTAACTTTGAGAACGTAGGGAAAAAAGTTATAGATTTAAATGTAGTTGATTTAAAGATACACGAAAATGCTGACTGATAATTATAAAAGAAAAATTGATTACTTAAGAATATCTGTCACTGATAGATGTGATTTAAGGTGCGCTTATTGTATGGCTGAGGATGTAACCTTCTTGCCTAGACAAGAAGTTTTATCAATTGAAGAAATTATTAGACTTACAAATATATTTAATGAGTTAGGTGTAAAAAAATTTCGATTAACAGGTGGCGAACCTCTTGTAAGAAAAAACATTGTTTCAATTATAGAACATTTAAATAATCTAAAAAATCAGGGTAAAATTTCAGAGCATACTTTAACTACAAATGGTACGAATTTGTCAAGATATGCATCTATTCTTAAAAAGAATGGTGTTGAAAGAATAAATGTTTCTCTTGATAGCTTAAATGCTGAGAGTTTTAGGAAAATAACTAAATGGGGAGATCTTAGTAAAGTTTTAAATGGGATAGAGGCAGCTAAACAAGAAGGTATAAAGATAAAAATAAATACTGTTTTGACTCAAAATTTCAATGATAAAGAAATATTTGATATTTTAGATTGGTGTAAAAAAAATCATTTTGATATTTCGTTAATTGAAATAATGCCCATAGGTGATATTGGAGAAAAGAGATTTAATCAATATTTATCAATGAAGAAATTTGAAGAGGATTTAGTAAATAAATTAAATCTAATTCCCTCTAAACACAGAACTAATGGCCCCTCTAGATACTATGAGTATTCAAATCATAAATCAAAAATTGGTATTATATCTGCTATTTCTCATAACTTTTGTGATACTTGTAATAGGGTAAGACTTACATGTACTGGTAAGTTATATATGTGTTTAGGACAAAATGATTTTGTAGATTTAAAATTTGCCCTAAGAAATCAAACAAAAAATGATATTATTGCTTTGATAGAATATGCCATGTCAATTAAACCAAAAGCACATAACTTTGAAATTCAAAAAGATAATTTTGAGGGATATGTTAATCGTTATATGAATGAGACTGGGGGTTAATAAATGAAAATATGTTTTGTTTCTTTTCCTCTTGAAAAAAATATTGAAGCTCAAGAGAAACTTATAAAAAAATACGGTCATTACGAGCCTGAAGAGGCAGATTTCATTGTAGCACTTGGAGGTGATGGTTTTATATTAAAGTCACTTCATAATTATATGAAACTTAACAAGCCAATTTACGGTATGAATTTTGGATCTGTCGGATTCTTGATGAATGATTACAAGCTTGATGGATTAGAGGAACGACTAAATAACGCTCAATTAACAAAATTAAGACCTTTAGTAATGAAAACTTTAAATCCCACAGGTCAAGAAATTAAAGCTATTGCGATTAATGAGATCAGTATTCGTAGAGAAAAATATCAAGCTGCAAAAATTCAAATTATGATAGATAACGAAGTAAGAATAGAAGAACTTGTTTGTGATGGTGTAATCTTATCAACAGCAGCAGGTAGCACAGGTTATAATTACTCTGCTTCAGGACCAATTATTCCACTTGGAAGTAATGTTGTAGCACTAACTGCTGTAAGTGCCTATAGTCCCAGACATTGGCGTGGAGGCCTATTAAAAGATAATGCAAAAATTAAAATTATTAATAATAATCCATCTAAAAGACCGATAGTAGTTCATGCTGATCATATTGAGGCTAAAGATGTTATTTCTGTTGAAATTGAGATGTCCGAGGGTATGGAAATACCTTTATTATTTGATAATGATCATAAAATTGAAGAGCGTGTTTATAAAGAAATGTTTAAATCCCACTAATTAAGTGAAATTTCCCAACAACTCAAAAGTCCTCTTAATTATTTTTTTATTCCTTATTTTTCAAAAAAATTCTATTGCTAATGAATGTTTAATAAAAAAAGAGTTGAACATCGGGTTTATCGAAAATAATTACATAGATTATAAATATTATTTATATTATGCACTCGGTGAATACTCCTTAATTAATGATGTAGAATTTACAATTAGCGAAGTTAATCAAAATGCAAATGAATTTGATATTATATTTGGAGAATTTAGAGATTTAGCTAAGTTAAGTTTAAATCAAACTCAGATACCTAATAAAGTTTTAAATTTTTATAATAATAATGAAGTTGAAGTTATGGGAAATATATTCCCCCTAGATTTAGATACATTTATATTATTAAGCCAGGATGATTATGAAAATTTAAATTTTGAGGAATTTTCAGAATTATATAATCCAATAAAATATACACTAGGAATGAGTTTTAAAGTCAAACAGGATATAATTAATTTAATAACATATCATCTAGAAAAACCCTCTATTAATGTAAATAGTTTATCATTTGAGTTAACTGCAGATTTATTTTCAAAAACATATCAAAATCTTAACAAAAATATTGTTAATAATAACTTCCTAGAAGTTTTCAACTCTTATGAAAACTCAGAGAATGTTTATACGTTATTTAGTGATGGGATTATACTCAATAAAAATATTGAATTTAGAAGTTTTCAGCTTTTTCCAAAGAGTAAATATATTTGGGATAGCGACGAGGGAGTTTTTAAAAAAAGTATAGATAGTAAACCTTTATCTTTTTATGGTTTTAGCGCCTATTTAAACAACTCTCAAGGTTCAGGACTTTTGTGTTATCTAATTGATGAAGAGGTTAGACTAAAGGCCTTTAGAGATTTTAACATCCAGTTAAGTCCGTTATCAATTAATGAAGTAAAAAGTATTGAAGATGATTTACCTGAAAATTACAAAAAGATTTTAGAAAATAAAAATAAATATGTACTCAAACCAAATTATTCCTCAGAAAATAAAAACTATGATTTATTTTCTGGTCTAATTTTTGGTAAATATAAATATGATGATATCATAGACAATCAGGACTATTTAAATTGATAAAAGTATTGAAAAACTTAAGCAATCATCTAAATTCGATTAACAATTTTAACATGGCCTCGTGCTGGAATTGGTAGACAGTCTGGACTTAAAATCCAGTGGGATTTATTCCCGTGGCGGTTCGAGTCCGCCCGAGGCTACCACTTTTTACTAAATGATTATTGTCGAAGTAACTTTTAAAATAGACCCCTCACTAACAGAAGAAATACTAAGGGAAAAATTTTTAGAAACAGCTCCTATTTATAAAACCACACCTGGTTTGATAAGAAAAAACTATATTTCAGATCTTAAAAACAATATTGCTGGAGGTATATATTATTTTGATAATATATTAAACGCAAAAAGATGGTTTGATGATGAAAGAATTGAATGGATCACAAATAGATATTCAAAACCAAAGTTAAAATTTTATAAGAATTATGTTGTTGTGGACAATGAGTCTAAAAAAATCGTATCAGACGACAATATGTAAATATGTATTACTGATTAATAGATAGGCGGCGTCCTACTCTCCCAAGCCTTAAGACTAAGTACCATCGGCGCTGGAGGCCTTCACGACCGAGTTCGAAATGGGATCGGGTTTTTTCACTCCGCTATGACCGCCACAAACTTTTTATAACATTGAAGTTAAAACTTTTCGCTGTGTATTGTAATTCAAGCATTGGATTATTAGTACTGGTTAGCTTCATGTGTTACCACACTTCCACACCCAGCCTATCAACGTGGTAGTCTTCCACGATCCTATAACGAAGCCTAGTTTTGAGGTTGGCTTCCCGCTTAGATGCTTTCAGCGGTTATCCATTCCGTACATAGCTACCCTACGATGCAGCTGGCGCTACAATAGGTACACCAGAGGTACGTCCACCCCGGTCCTCTCGTACTAAGGGCAGATCCTCTCAAGCTTCCACAACCATGGCAGATAGGGACCGAACTGTCTCACGACGTTCTAAACCCAGCTCGCGTACCGCTTTAATTGGCGAACAGCCAAACCCTTGGGACCTGCTTCAGCCCCAGGATGCGATGAGCCGACATCGAGGTGCCAAACCTCCCCGTCGATATGGACTCTTGGGAGAGATCAGCCTGTTATCCCCGGCGTACCTTTTATCCGTTGAGCGATGGCCCTTCCACGAAGTGCCACCGGATCACTATGACCGACTTTCGTCTCTGCTCGACTTGTGGGTCTCGCAGTCAGGCAGGCTTATGCCATTGCACTCAACGAACGGTTTCCAAGCGTTCTGAGCCTACCATCGCGCGCCTCCGTTACTCTTTGGGAGGCGACCGCCCCAGTCAAACTGCCCACCATGCATGGTCCCAACACCGGATGACGGTGTATGGTTAGGCATCAAGGAACAGAAGAGTGGTATTTCACTAGTGACTCCAGAATGGCTAGCGCCACTCCTTCAAAGTCTCCCACCTATGCTACACATCTGTTCCCTAATACCAATACAAAGCTGCAGTAAAGGTGCACGGGGTCTTTCCGTCTAACCACGGTTACTCGGCATCTTAACCGAGAATTCAATTTCACTGAGTCTATGTTGGAGACAGTGGGGAAATCGTTACGCCATTCGTGCAGGTCGGAACTTACCCGACAAGGAATTTCGCTACCTTAGGACCGTTATAGTTACGGCCGCCGTTCACCGGGGCTTCAATTCAGGGCTTGCACCCCTCCTATTAACCTTCCGGCACCGGGCAGGCGTCACACCATATACGTCGTCTTTCGACTTTGCATAGTGCTATGTTTTTAGTAAACAGTCGCTACCCCCTCTTCTGTGCCACCTCCTACTGGTTGCCCAATAGCAGGTCACTTTTATCCCGAAGTTACAAGTGTAATTTGCCGAGTTCCTTCAACATAGTTCTCTCAAGCGCCTTGGTATTCTCTACCCTCCTACCTGTGTCGGTTTTGGTACGGTCTAATGCTGGAGCTATTTCCAGGGACAAATTCACCGCAAGCTCAATCCAGTAAGAACTTACAATTTACTTCATCCGTCACTACCAGCTGGTGCAGGAATATTAACCTGCTTCCCATCGACTACGGCTTTCGCCCTCGCCTTAGGGGCCGACTAACCCTGCGCAGATTAGCTTTACGCAGGAAACCTTAGGATTTCGGCGGAAATGTCTTTCACATTTCTTATCGTTACTCATGTCAGCATTCGCACTTCTGATACCTCCAGCAATGCTTACGCATCACCTTTACAGGCTTACAGAACGCTCCGCTACCCAATTACAAAGTAATTGTCAAAGCTTCGGTAAATGATTTGAGCCCCGTTACATTTTCGGTGCAGGATCTCTTAATTAGACCAGTGAGCTGTTACGCTTTCTTTAAAGGATGGCTGCTTCTAAGCCAACCTCCTGGCTGTCTTGGAGTTCCCACTCCCTTTCACACTTAATCATTATTTGGGGACCTTAGCTGTTGATCTGGGCTGTTTCCCTCTCGTCCAAGGACCTTAGCACCCATGGACTGTCTGCCGTGCAGACTTATCGGTATTCGGAGTTTGATTAGGTTTGGTAGGAATTGCTTCCCCCTAGCCCATTCAGTGCTCTACCCCCGACAAGATTCACACGACGCACTACCTAAATAGTTTTCGCGGAGAACTAGCTATTTCCGAGTTTGGTTGGCCTTTCACCCCTAATCACAAGTCATCCCGTAGCTTTTCAACGCTAGTGGGTTCGGTCCTCCGGTGAATTTTACTTCACTTTCAACCTGCTCATGACTAGATCACTCGGTTTCGAGTCTAATCCCATTAACTAAATCGCCCTATTCAGACTCGCTTTCGCTTCGCCTACACCTATGTGGCTTAAGCTTGCTAATGAGATTAAGTCGCTGACCCATTATACAAAAGGTACGCTGTCACCTCATAAAGAGGCTCCAACTGCTTGTAAGCATCCGGTTTCAGGGTCTATTTCACTCCCCTGCTAGGGGTTCTTTTCGCCTTTCCCTCACGGTACTGGTTCACTATCGGTCATAAAGTAGTATTTAGGCTTAGGAAGTGGTCTTCCTATATTCAGACAGGATTTCACGTGTCCCGCCCTACTCATGTCTATTTTTTACTATCTACCCATACGAGGCTATCACTCACTATGGCCTGCCTTTCCATACAGTTCTGGTTTAGTAAAAAGTAGCACTGGCCTAATCCGCTTTCGCTCGCCACTACTAACGGAATATCTTTTCCTCTAGGTACTTAGATGTTTCAGTTCCCTAGGTTCGCCCTTATAAGCTATGAATTCACTTATAAGTTATTGGGTTTCCCCATTCGGAGATCTCGGATTAAGCTTATTGACAGCAAGTCCGAGCTTATCGCAGTCTGTCACGTCCTTCATCGCCTCTTTATGCCAAGGCATCCACCAAATGCTCTTACGCGCTTGAATTATTAACACACAGTGAAAAGTTTGTAGTTAATAACTTTTTGTAGTTATTTGTTGTTATATTAGTTGTTTAATTGACGAATAACTCGTGCAAGTCATTCGTCTGTGTTATCAGCTTACATATTTACGATTTTAAAAAGTTGGTGGAGGATAGCGGGATCGAACCGCTGACCTCCTGAATGCAAATCAGGCGCTCTCCCAGCTGAGCTAATCCCCCAACATTGTTGGTGGGCGAGGGAGGACTTGAACCTCCGACCTCACGCTTATCAAGCGCGCGCTCTAACCAACTGAGCTACACGCCCAATCAATGCTCTTTATCAACACATGTTGAAAAAAGCAAAACAAATAGACGGTGGTTACTTCGAACGTACACTTAGTTCAAAGTTTTTTTTCCTTTAGAAAGGAGGTGATCCAGCCGCAGGTTCCCCTACGGCTACCTTGTTACGACTTCACCCCAATCGCTGGCCGTACCGTGGGCAGCTGCCTCCCGAAGGTTAGCGCACTGACTTAAGATAAAACCAACTCTCATGGTGTGACGGGCGGTGTGTACAAGACCCGGGAACGTATTCACCGCGGCATGCTGATCCGCGATTACTAGCAATTCCAACTTCATGCACTCGAGTTGCAGAGTGCAATCCGAACTGAGATAACTTTTGGGGATTAGCTCCACCTCGCGGTATTGCGTCCCGTTGTAGTTACCATTGTAGCACGTGTGTAGCCCAGCGTGTAAGGGCCATGAGGACTTGACGTCATCCCCACCTTCCTCCGGCTTATCACCGGCAGTTTCGCTAGAGTCCTCAGCCGAACTGTTAGTAACTAACGATAAGGGTTGCGCTCGTTGCGGGACTTAACCCAACATCTCACGACACGAGCTGACGACAGCCATGCAGCACCTGTGCGAAAGCCAGCCGAACTGAAGGTTACCATTCTGTAACCGGCACTTTCCATGTCAAACGCTGGTAAGGTTCTTCGCGTTGCGTCGAATTAAACCACATGCTCCACTGCTTGTGCGGGTCCCCGTCAATTTATTTGAGTTTTAATCTTGCGACCGTACTCCCCAGGCGGGGTGCTTAACGCGTTAGCTACGACACCGAACAAAAGTCCGACGACTAGCACCCATCGTTTACTGCATGGACTACCGGGGTATCTAATCCCGTTTGCTACCCATGCCTTCGCATCTCAGCGTCAATATCAGTCCAGAAAATCGCCTTCGCCACTGGTGTTCCTTCCAATATCTACGAATTTCACCTCTACACTGGAAATTCCATTTTCCTCTCCTGAATTCCAGAACAGAAGTTTTAAAAGCAATTCCTAGGTTGAGCCCAGGGATTTCACTTCTAACTTTCTGTTCCGCCTACATGCGCTTTACGCCCAGTAATTCCGAACAACGCTAGGACCTTCCGTATTACCGCGGCTGCTGGCACGGAATTAGCCGGTCCTTCTTCTTCGGCTACTGTCATTATCCTCACCGATGAAAGAGTTTTACAACCCTAAGGCCTTCGTCACTCACGCTGCATTGCTGGATCAGGGTTGCCCCCATTGTCCAATATTCCCTACTGCTGCCTCCCGTAGGAGTCTGGGCCGTGTCTCAGTCCCAGTGTGGCTGATCGTCCTCTCAAACCAGCTAAAGATCGAAGCCTTGGTGAGCTTTTACCTCACCAACAAGCTAATCTTGCGCGGGCCAATCTTATAGCGATAAATCTTTCCCATTACTGGAATATACGGTATTAGCTACAGTTTCCCGCAGTTATTCCGTACTATAAGGTATGTTCCCACGTGTTACTCACCCGTGCGCCACTAAGGACACCTAGCAAGCTAGGGCCTCCGTTCGACTTGCATGTATAAAGCATGCAGCAAGCGTTCGTTCTGAGCCATAATCAAACTCTTAAGTTGAATTACCTACTCATAAAAAACAAAGTTTTAAATTGACGTAGGTTAGACGCCAAAATAACGAGCTGTCATTTTTCTCAAATGAAAGCTTGATCGAAATTTGACGTTATAAACCCACCGTCTATTCATTTCATATTTACAAAAAATAAAGAGCAAGAATCACTAATGCACAATAAATGGCCTAGTGAATCGAATAAAAAGTAGAATATATCTACACTTTATGGGGACATTGTCAAATGCATTTCATTAAAAAAAATAAAAAAAAACTATTGAAAAGAAGGCGTTTTTTAGAAAGTTGGTTGCGGGGGTAGGATTTGAACCTACGACCTTCAGGTTATGAGCCTGACGAGCTACCAAGCTGCTCTACCCCGCGATCAGAAAACGAAAGATATGTCAAAATATCAACAATTACAATGATTATTCTTGGTAGCGGAGGAGGGATTTGAACCCCCGACACATGGATTATGATTCCACCGCTCTAACCAACTGAGCTACTCCGCCATAAAGAAATATTGTTTTATATTATATTAGCCTAATCTTAAATGATTTTGTTTATTTCTGTTAATATGAATTTTTTCGCATTGCTAACACCGAATTTATTCACTTGAGAGTTTATAACAATCTCAACACCCTTCGGTTTTCCATCAAAAATTGGATAGCTGCCTATAGAAATATTTTTATATTTTCTCTCAGCTTGAACAAGTAGATGGGCTATTTTACTCTCAAAAAGTTTTGTAGATATTGTGGTTGAATAAAATTTATTTTTAATTTTTATCATTTTTTTAAATTCTTTCATCATCGCTTGTACTATTGAGGGTATGCCAGCAAAAACATAAATATTTTCAATTTTAAAACCTGGTGCTCCACTAACTTTATTTAAAATTAACTTAGAGCCTTCCGGCATATACGCCATTTTCATTCTAGCATCAGTTAATTCAGATTTAATTTTCCTGTAATATTTTTTTAATTCTTTATATGCGCCATTATGTAATTTGTATTTTTTTTTAACTGCCAAACTAATTGACTCAGATGTAATGTCATCGTGAGTTGGACCTATACCACCAGTAGTGATAATAAAATCATATTGATTTTTTAATTTCCTTATTTGAGAAATAATTATTTTTTTTTGGTCAGGAATTACAACCACTAACTGCAGAGATATACCACAAATGAACAACTCTTTAGCTATATGATTTATATTTTTATCTTGTGTCCTACCTGATAATATCTCATTGCCAATGATCACAAGACAAGCTGAATTAATTTTTTTAGTAGTTACCATAAATGAAGTATAAAGAGGAAATCTTAGAGGGTTTTTTTATAAAACGCTATAAGCGATTTTTTGTCGATTTAAAGCTTGATAATGTAGTTGTCACAGCTTACTGCCCAAATACAGGGTCACTTTTAGGTTTATTGAAAGAGGGTTCTAAAGTATTAGTTGCAAAAGTTGAAAACCCAAATGCAAAATTAAAATATAGATTGGAGGCAATTAAAGACCTCAAAACTTTTGTAGGTGTAAACACATCTCTACCAAATGACATAATTTTCAACGCTATGAGGGGAAAAAAAATATTGCAGGAAATTAAAGGTGATTTCAAAAAAGAGGTAAAATATGGAAAAAATTCTAGAATTGATATCTTTGCTAGCCACCCTAATGGAGATACTTACATTGAAGTCAAATCAGTAACTTTATCAAGGAAAAAGAAATTAGCAGAATTTCCAGATGCAGTTACTTCAAGGGGATCTAAACACCTAATTGAGTTAAGTAATATGTCCAAAAAAGGAAGTAAATGTTTTTTAATATATCTAATTCAACGAAATGATGTAGATAGATTTTCTATAGCTAAAGATTTGGATAATGAGTATTATGAAAACTCTCTAATAGCAAAAAAAAGTGGCGTACAATTTAGAGCTTTTAAATGTAACGTATCATATAAAGGTATAAATATTACTGGTGAGATAAATATTGATGAAAATTAAATCATACAAAAGTGATGAAGTAGAACCTTGTAGAGAGGCTAGTAAAATTACTGCGACTATTTTAGACGAACTAAATAATATTATAAAAGAAAATGTCTCAACATCTGAGATTGATGATTATTGTTTAACAAGAATTCAAGAGCTAGGAGGCACACCTGCACCGTTGTTTTACAGAGGTTTTCCAAAGTCTACATGTACATCATTAAATCATGTTATTTGCCATGGAATTCCAAACCATAATCGAAACCTTCAAAATGGAGATATTTTAAATGTAGATGTAACGACAATAATTGATGGTTGGCATGGGGACTCATCAAGGATGTTTAAAGTAGGAGACATTTCAATTAAAGCAAGTAATCTATGCAAGGTTACCCACGATTGTTTGATAGAGAGTATTGGCGAGATAAAAGTTGGTGAGCCTATCAGTAGAATAGGAAAAAAAATTGAGAATATAGCAACTTCAAACAACTTTAGTGTTGTTAGAGATTTTTGTGGACATGGAGTTGGATTAAAGTTTCACGAGAATCCTAGTATTTTACACTATTACGATAGTGAGTATGATAAGGTAAAATTTTTAGACGGAATGATTTTTACAATTGAACCAATGATTAATGTTGGTAAATATCAATCTAAAATACTTAACGATGGTTGGACTGCAGTGACTAAAGATAAAACACTTAGCGCTCAGTACGAACATACGATATACATTAATGGTGATATTATTGAGATTCTAACAGAGTCCCCAAGTAAGGCTTTTTATAATTGATACCAAGATACTCTAGAAAAATTCTTAAAGAAATCTGGGAAGATAATAATAAATTTCAAATATGGCTTGACCTTGAAATTCTCGCTTGCGAGGCTATGGAAAAATTGGGTCAGATACCTAAAGGGACTTCAAACAAGATCAAAAAAAAAGCAAAGTTTAAGGTAAAAGAAATAGAAAAAATTGAAGAAAAAACAAAGCACGATGTAATTGCTTTTTTGACTAATGTAGCAAAGTATGTAGGACCCGAGTCTAGGTATATTCATAAGGGACTAACTTCTAGTGATATTTTAGATACTTCTTTCTCCATACAACTTAACCAATCAAGTAATATAATTCTTGAAGGTTTAAAAACTTTGAGTAAATCTCTTTTAAATATTGCAAAGAAACACAAGTACACATTATGTATCGGTAGGAGTCATGGTATTCACGCCGAAACGACTACTTTTGGATTAAAAATATTAGGATATCTAGCCGAAAACAAAAGAAACATAGATCGTCTTAAAAATTCGATAAAACAAATTCAAACAATTCAAATGTCTGGTCCTGTAGGGACTTATTCAAATATTGACACAAGGGTAGAGCAAATGATTGCTAAAAAATTAAAATTTTCAATCGAACCTGTCTCTACACAGATTATTCCAAGAGACAGGCATGCGGACCTTTTTTGCTCTTTTGCTATTATTGCAAGCTCCATAGAACGTCTATCAACTGAAATTAGACACTTACAAAGAACAGAAGTTTTAGAAGTTGAGGAAGGTTTTGGAAAAGGCCAAAAGGGTAGTTCGGCAATGCCTCATAAAAAAAATCCAATTTTATCAGAAAATTTAACAGGACTAGCAAGAGTGATTAGATCGTTAACCATTCCTGCTTTGGAGAATATAACTTCATGGCATGAAAGAGATATAAGTCACTCCAGTGTTGAGAGAATAAACGCTCCCAATGCCACCATAACGCTCGACTTTGCAGTTCAAAGGATGATCAACGTTTTAAATAATTTAAATATAAATAAAAAAAATATGATGAAAAATTTAAATCTTTTAAAAGGTCTACCCTATTCGCAAAATGTCCTGATTTTTCTTATTGAAAATAAAGTTTTAAGAGAAGATGCCTATAAGATTGTTCAAGATTGTGCTTTGAAAACTTGGAAAGGTAATATGTCTTTTAAAGATAATCTTTTGAGTCATCCTCGTTTAGCCAAATTAAAAATATCAAGTAAAGTAAATAATATCTTCAATAATAAAAATCTTTTTAAAAATGTTGATAAAATATTTAAAAGGATTAATTAATGGCAGTAAAATTGAAAAAATTATATGAGGGAAAAGCAAAAATTATTTATGCAAAAACTAGTAAGGAGGTCATAGCTACCTATAAAAATGATGCTACAGCTTTTAATAATTTAAAAAAGGGCTCTATAAAGAATAAGGGTGCAATTAATAATGCTATATCGAGTTATTTATTTCAAATATTGAATCATTGTGATATTCCAACACACTTTATAAAGAAAATTGATAAAAAATCTCAGCTTTTAAAAAAAGTAGATATTATTCCAATTGAAGTTTTAGTTAGAAATTTCTTTGCTGGCTCTTTATCTAAAAAGTTTGGTGTAAAAGAAGGAACACAATTATCTGATACGTTAATTGAGTATTGTTTAAAATCGGATGAACTTGGCGATCCTCATATAAGTTCTGAACATATTCTTAACTTAGGTTTATGTGATTTTAATGAATTAGAGTTAATAGATGAATATTCTTTGAGAATAAATGACATATTAAGGTCAACATTCTATTCTATAGGAATAAATCTAGTTGACTTTAAATTAGAATTTGGAATTTGTAAAAAAACTGATGAGCTTGTTTTAGCAGATGAAATATCACCAGATACATGTCGTTTATGGGATTTAAAAACAAATAAAAAACTTGATAAAGATCGATTTCGTAGAGATTTAGGAAATATCGAAGAAGCATATGAAGAGGTGCTTAATAGGTTAAACTTGACAATTTAATGCGAATAAAAATTTTAGTAAGACTTAAAGGCCAAATTTTAGAACCACAGGGAAAAGTAATTGAACAGGCACTTAATAGTTTAGGATTTACAGAATTTTCAAATATCCGACAGGGAAAACTTATTGAATTAGATTTACCCGATAATATAAGTAAAGAGGAAAAAGCACAAAAAATCGAATCTGCTTGCAAAAAACTTTTAGTCAACGATATTATTGAAGAGTACGAAGTGCTTGGATGAGTTTTAAATCCGCTGTTATAACATTTCCTGGATCTAATTGTGACAGAGACGCATTATGCTACTTAAAAGATTTAACTAAAGGTGAGGTTCATAATATTTGGCATGAGGAGACATCATTGCCAAAAGTTGATTTAGTAATTTTACCTGGGGGCTTTAGTTTTGGTGATTATTTAAGATCAGGAGCAATGGCATCAAAAAGTAAAATTATTGATGAAGTTGTCAAACATGCAAATGATAATAGATATTTATTAGGTATTTGTAATGGCTTTCAAATTTTAACTGAAATTGGACTTCTTGAAGGAGCATTAATTCGAAATAAAAAACTTAAATTTTTAGGAAAAAATTGTTTTATTAAAAAAAAATTTAAAAATAATTTTAATTTATCAATCAAAGATAAGCAGGTTCTTCAAATACCTGTAGCTCATAATGAGGGAAATTTTTATTGTGATACTGAAACTTTAAATTTATTAAAAAATAATGAACAAATTGCATTTGAATATTGTAAAGGTGAATTCTCAAACACTGAAGAAAATATAAATGGTTCAATAGAGGCTATCGCCGGTATTACAAATAAAAAAAAGAATGTTCTTGGAATGATGCCTCATCCTGAGAGAGCATATTCTGATTTTCATCAATCACAAGATGGAAGACTTATTATTGAGTCGTTAATTTCATGAATGAAGAGTTAATACTTCAGCACGGTTTAACTTTAGATGAATTTCAGGTCATTAGGAAATATCTAAACAGAGACTTAAGCATTGAGGAATTGGGTATTTTTTCTGCTATGTGGAATGAACACTGTTGTTATAAAACTTCAAAAAAATGGCTTAAGAAACTCCCTACAGATAATGAAATTGTAATTCAGGGACCGGGAGAAAACGCTGGTGTAATTGATTTGCAAGATAACGATGGTATTGCGTTTAAAATAGAAAGCCACAATCATCCAAGTTACATAGAGCCTTTTAACGGTTCAGCAACAGGTGTTGGGGGTATACTACGAGATATATTTACAATGGGAGCAAGACCAATTGCTACTCTTGACTCAATTAGATTTGGTTTAATAGAAACTGAAAAGACAAAATACTTGTTAAATGGTGTGGTTCATGGAATTGGACACTATGGTAACTGTATTGGAATTCCTAATATTGGTGGTGAGTGTGAGTTTGAGTCAACATATGATTTTAATAATTTGGTTAATGCTATGGCTGTGGGACATGTTCAAAAAGATAAAATTTTTTACTCTAAACCAAAATCTATTGGTGGTCTTATTGTTTACATTGGATCTAAAACTGGAAAAGATGGAATTCATGGAGCAAGTATGGCCTCTGATGTTTTTTCAGAGGAAGATGAAGATGAAAAAAGACCCTCTGTACAAGTTGGTGATCCCTTCATGGAAAAACTTTTAATGGAAGGGTGCTTAGAATTAATGTCTTCAGGATTAATAGAGTCTATGCAAGATATGGGAGCTGCGGGTATTACTTCCTCCAGTGTAGAAATGGCTTCAAAAGGAAATGTAGGTGTTTATATCAATCTTGATAAAGTTCCATTGAGGCAACCCCTGAGCGCCTATGAGATACTTTTATCTGAAAGCCAAGAAAGAATGCTAGCTGTTATCGATAAAAAAAATAATCATAAAGTCAGAGAAATTCTTCAAAAATGGCAAATTGATTATGAAGTCATTGGAGAAATCACAGATACAAAAAGAGTTGTGTTTGAGTCAAATAATAAAAAAGTTGTCGATCTTCCTGTAGAAATAATTGTTGATGATGCTCCTGAATACGATAGAGAGTTTTACATCCCAAGAAAAAGAAAAAACAAAGATTTTGATTTTTCCAAAATTAAATTGGAAGATATGATTACAAACCTTCTTACAAATCTCAATTATTTAGATAAAAGTTGGGTTTTCGATCAATATGACTCTACTGTGATGGGAGATACTATAAGAGAACCAGGTCAATCATCAGGTATAGTAAAGATTCACGGAACACAAAAAGTTATTGGTGCATCTACCGACTGCAATCCATTATACATAAGAATCAATCCTTATGAAGGAATGAAATATACGGTTGCTGAGTCCTATAGAAATCTAATTGCATGCAATATTAATCCTTTAGCGATTACAAATAACCTTAACTTTGCAAGTCCTTTAGATCCAAACATTATGGGAGAGTTGGTTTTATCTATTCATGGATTAAAAACTGCAGCTGTCAAATTCAATACACCTATTGTTTCAGGTAATGTATCTTTATATAACCAGACAAATGAAATACCAATTAAACCTACACCTGTAATAGGAATGGTAGGTTCCAATATGGATTTAAATAAAATAAACACAAATAAGTTTTGTGAAATTGGTAATAAGATCCTTATTTTAGGAAAACAATTAACAAAAAATTTTAGTCCTTACTTATTACAAGATCAAAAAATTGCTTTTAACATATGTGAATTTAATGACTTAGATGTATTAGATCTAGATTTTGAGAAAAAAATTGCAAATTGTGTTTTGGAATTATCAGATTTGAAATGCATTATGTCTTGCAATGATATTTCCAGAGGGGGTATCTTTTCGGCATTATTAAAAATGCAATATAAGGATATGGGTTTTAGAATCAAGGTCCCTGATCCTATTGATTTATTCTGCGAATATAGTGCTGGATATGTGATTGAAATCAGAAGTAAAGATTTTGAAGAAGTAACTTCATTTCTGACAAAAAAAGGTGCTGAATACCTCGATATTGGGGAGATAATTAAAGAAGGTATTCAGATAAACTCTAAAAAATTTGACTATTTTGATATTATGAATAAATATCGTAATGATTTTGAGAAAATAATTAGTTAGATGCCTATTGAACAAAAAAAATTAGAAGGACTCCTTGAGATCAAATTTCCAAATTCTAAAATTGTAATTGAGGATCTTGCCGGTGATAACGATCATTATTCAGTTGAAATTGAAAGTGATATGTTTAACGGATTGTCACGTATACAACAACACCAGTTAGTTTACAAATTACTAGATGGATTAATGGATAAAGAGCTTCATGCTATGCAATTAAAAACGAAAGGAACAAAATAATGGAATTAGAGAGTAGTACAAAAGAACAAATTGAAAAAATGATTGGAGATAATGAAGTTTTCCTATTTATGAAAGGTAACCCTGACTTTCCTATGTGTGGTTTCTCGTCAGTCGCAAGCGCAATTTTAAAAAAAACTGGGGTTGAGTTTGGACATTGTAATGTACTTGAAGATAACAACATTAGAGAAGGTATAAAAACTTACTCAAATTGGCCTACGATACCTCAACTTTATATAAAAAAAGAATTTGTAGGTGGTTGTGATATTATGAAAGAAATGGCTGAGTCTGGTGAACTTCTAGAATTACTAAACACAAAAGGCATCAAAACTGAAGTAAATTAAAAAAGGGGCATTTATTTTGCCCCTCTTATTAGTTATTTGAAATATAATTATTTAATTCTTTATAATAAGAATTATTTTCTCCAACTAGTTTTTTAAGTAAAGCTAAATTATTTAGGGCATTTTCTTTTTGACCAAGATCTACATACATCTCACCTTGGTATTCGATAGCACCTAAGTGTTTTGGGTCTAATTCAAGAGCTTTTTTGTAATATTTTGCTGCATTATCAAAGTCTTCACTTTTTCTGTAAGCAAAACCTAACTCATTGTAAACATCAGCTTTAGTAAAATCTGTTGAACTAGCAGTTGTAAGAGTCTTCAGTTTTCTTATTGCCTTATCATAATCTTTGCTTCTTATTAACTTTATTGCTGACTTATAATCTTTTCCATAATTAGTTTTAGCACTATCATTGGAGCTAGATCCAGCAGCGAAAAGGCTTGTAATAAAAAGAGAAAATATGACTGTTAGTATTTTTATTTTCATAAATATCTTTTCGAAATTTATGCGCTGTTAGATTAATTGAATAGATTATTAACTATTGATTATCTAGAGTAGAATTCAACGACTAAATTAGGTTCCATTTGAACAGGGTAAGGAACATCTGTCAATTGAGGTCCTCTAACAAATTTACCAAGGCATTTTGATATTTCTAGTTGTAAATACTCAGGAACATCTCTTTCATTAGAGCTTAGTGTTTGAATTATCATTGGAATATTCTGGCTAGTTTGTTGAAGGGATATTTCATCACCATCATTGACCTGATAAGATTTTTTATTTACTACTTTACCGTTTACCAAAACATGCCCGTGATTTACTAGTTGTCTTGCGGAAAATACAGTTGGAGCAAACTTTAGTCTAAACACAACAGCATCTAATCTTCGCTCTAAAAGTTCAATTAGAATTTGACTAGTATCGCCTTTTTTTCTAGAAGCTGCTTGATAAATTTTTAAAAATTGTTTCTCAGTAATATCGCCATAATATTTTTTGAGCTTTTGTTTAGCTGCTAATTGAACTCCAAAATCAGAGGGTTTTCTTCTTCTTGCTTGACCATGTTGGCCAGGACCATAGGGTCTTCTATTAAAAGGACTTTTAGGTCTACCCCATAAATTTAGGCCTAGTCTTCTATCAATTTTATGTTTTGACGATAGTCTTTTTGTCATGAATTGGTGATTTATATAGATTTAGTTTTTTAAGTCAATTTATTTTGTAATAAATTTTAAAATTCCATAGGCTGTTTTTATTTGTTTTTGGTCTATTTTTGATGTTTTTAAAAAATTTCTTAAAGATATTTCTAAATTATCTCTTTTGGATGAGATTGATGTAAATTTTCTTTTTTCTAGTATTTTCATCAGAAATGATAAAAATTTTTCAATATCTTTTGAACTTGCAGGAGAATTTTCAAAAGTTGGATTAATATTAGATAGAGATATTTGACTCAGTTCATAAGCAATTAAAGCTACAGTATGAGATAAATTGAGTGAACTCTTGTTGTATGTAGGTAGAGACAATAGAAAATTAGCATGCGATATCTCCTTATTGGACAATCCATTATTTTCTTGACCAAACAAAATTGATATTTTTTTCGAATTTAGTTTAGATATTTCATTTACTTTTATTGGAGGTATGTGAAAGTCTCTTTTCCTCACTGTCGTTGCAATTAAGATATCACTACCTTTCATAGCTTCTGGTATTGATTGATATACTTTAACTTTTTTAACTAAGGATGAAAAATGCTTTGCTGATTTTATTCCCTTATCATTAGGCCAAATTTTTCTTGGGCTTACTAAGGACAAGTTCTCAAAACCAAAACATCCTATTGATCTTAGAGACATACCAACATTTTCAGATAACTGGGGTTTGTTTAATATAAATTGAATTGTTTTTTTCAAGAGGACTTAATTAATTTATAAATTAAGCTCTCTCTAAGGGCGTTATAAGACGCATCAATTATATTAGTAGAGACACCTACTGTTGTCCAAATGGAGCCTTTTTGATCCTTTGTCTCTATAAGAACACGAACTATTGCATCTGTTCCTTTTTCTGACGATAAAATTCTTACCTTAAAATCAGTTAATTCTAAATCCTCTAAAGCAGGGTAAAAGCCCATTAATGATTTTCTTAAAGCTTTGTCCAAAGCATTTACTGGACCATTTCCTACTTCTACATTCATGTATTCTTTTTTTTCAACTTCTATCCTTACAGTTGCTTCAGACTCAGTTACTAATTCTCCTTTAGCATTCCATCTTCTATCATCAATAACTTTAAATCTTTTTAATTCAAAGTACTCTGGGATACCGAAAAGAGTTTGTCTAGCTAGTATCTCAAAACTCGCAATTGCCTGATCGTAAGCGTAACCCTTGAATTCTCTCTCTTTTACTTTTTGGAGTAAAAAATCTAATTTATCTGAATGATCATCTGGGTTAATACCAACAGTATTTAAAAGAGATATGATATTAGATCGGCCAGATTGATCAGAAATTACAACTTTTCTAGTATTACCTACTATTTCTGGGTCAATATGCTCATATGTTTTAGGGTCTTTGTTAATTGCTGAAACATGCAAACCTCCTTTATGTGAAAAGGCATTTTCACCAACATAGGCTTGTTGAGTATTTGGCATACGATTTAAAATTTCATCTAAAAGCAATGAGGTTTTCTTTAAGGCTGATAATTTTTCTTTAGGAATACTAGTTTCAAATTTTGTTTTCAAAATTATTGAGGGAATAAGAGATACTAAGTTAGCATTTCCACACCTTTCTCCTAATCCATTAATTGTGCCTTGAATTTGTCTCACTCCTGCTCGCACAGCAGCCAGTGAGTTGGCAACTGCATTTTCTGTATCATTATGCGCATGGATGCCCAGTTTTTCACCTGGTATATATTTTGTTACTTCTTGAACAATTGTCTCTACTTCATTTGGCAGAGTTCCACCATTAGTATCACACAATACTATCCACCTAGCTCCATTATTTAAAGCCTCAGTTAAACAATCTAATGCAAATTTAGGATCTGATTTATATCCATCAAAAAAATGCTCAGCATCATACATTGCCTCTAAACCTTTTTCATTTATATGAGCGATACTTTCACCAATCATTTTTAGGTTATCAGATTTTGAAATGCCTAAAGCCTTTTCGACCTGATATGAAGATGATTTCCCAACAATGCAAATATGTTTTACATTTGTATTAATTAGAGTATTTAGACCTGGATCGTTTGAAACACTTGTATTAGGTCTTCTGGTCATTCCAAAAGCAACCAAACTAGAATTATTAAAATTTGTTGTAGAATTAAAAAAACTATCATCAGTTGGATTTGACCCTGGCCAACCACCCTCAATATAATCTAAACCTAATTCATCGAGAGCATTAGAGAATTTGATTTTATCATCTACAGTAAAATCAACACCAGTAGTTTGTTGACCATCTCTTAATGTAGTGTCAAAAAAATAAATTTTATTTTCTAGTTTTTCTTCCATGTTGTGCCATTTATGGTGTCTTCTAAAACAATCCCTTGTTTAAATAACTCATCTCTAATTTTATCTGCTAGTTCAAAGTCTTTATTTTTTTTAGCCTCTTGTCGGCGAGATATCATATTTTCAATAAATTCTTTATCAAGGTTTAAATCTGTTTTATTAAAACTAGGATTTAATCCTAGTAAACTTAAACCATTATTAAAATGAGCTAATAAATCATCATTATTCTTGTCTTTTTTAATGTTAGCTATTATTTGCTGTAATCTCATCAGTGCTTTTGGGGTATTTAGGTCATCTAAAAGTGCATTAACAAATTCTGAGTCTAATTCTTTGCTATTAACCTCTTTAATATGTTCTCTCCACTTGTTAATGATGTTTTCACTATAACTTATAAGATCGTTTGAAAAATCAAGTGGTTGACGATAATGAGTAGTCAGTAGTGAATATTTGAGAACAGCAGGATCGTGTTTAGATAATAAATCATTAACAATTGAGGTATTTCCTAAAGATTTTGACATTTTTTCACCCTTAAAATTTATAAATCCATTATGGAGCCAAAAGTTCGACATTTTTTTATCATGACAACATGTTGACTGAGCAATTTCATTCTCGTGATGTGGAAAAATAAGATCAATACCGCCCGCATGGATATCAATGGTTTCTCCAAGTAATTCTGAAATCATAGCTGAACACTCTATGTGCCATCCAGGTCTACCATTGCCCCATGGGCTATCCCAATGAGGTTCATTTGTTTTTGATGGTTTCCAAAGGACAAAATCTTCAGGATTTTTTTTGTAATCGGCAACTTCTACTCTTGCACCAGATATTATGTCTTTTAATGAGAATTTAGAGAGAGAACCATAACCCTTAAATTTCTTTGCTTCAAATAAAACATGTCCTTCAGATACATAGGCATATTTTTTTTCAATAAGAGATGTAATCATCTCAATCATTTTTGAAATATAATCTGTGGCTTTTGGTTCATGTGTTGGAGATAATATTGATAAAGAACTTAGATTTTGTTGATATATTTTTTGAGTAGAATGTACCAACTCATCTGTCGATATTTTAAGTTCATTGGCTTTATCTATAATTTTATCATCAATGTCTGTTATATTTCTGACGTAACGTACACTATCCTCTCCAAAAATTAGTCTTAGGACTCTAAATAAGATATCAAAAACTATAATTGGTCTGAAGTTTCCTATATGTGGATTACTGTAAAGGGTGGGTCCACAAGCATACATCTTAACTGCAGATGAGTTAATAGGTATAAGTTTTTCTTTTTTTTTGGTTAAAGTGTTAAAAAGATTAATATTCATTTAAAATTTTTTTTAAACCTTCGTGGCCAAAATAATTATATAGGTCTTTAACAGATGGGCCATTTTGATTACCTGTAAGTATATAACGTGTATTAGTAAATATTTCTTTTTTTGATAGTGATTTATCAATGCTCATTAAGTAATTGACATATTCATCAAAACTAAAATTTGAAATACCATTCAAATTTTCAATCAAAAGTTTGATAAAGTCACTTGAGGGTTGAATTTTAATTTCTCTTCTATTAATAATATTCCATAAATTTCTTATATCTTCATATTTTTCAACATTTTCTTTAATAAGTTCCCACTCGGTTTCAGTTAAAGCCAACTCCTCTAGTTCAGGGAATTCATTATTTAAACCTTTTAAATTCATTGACCTTAATGAATTTTTTTGAAAAAAGTCAATTTTATGAATATCAATTTTTGGTAAGTTTTTAGAAATATCCTCTAAATTAAAATCTCTAAAATTATTCTCTAAAATCGTTTCAAAATCATAATCTGAGCTTAAACCAAGTGAATACAAATAAGATAGAATACTGTTAACTGTATATCCACTGTTTCTAAATTGCTTAAGTGAAATTGAGTCCAGATTTCTCTTACTTAGTTTTGTTCCATCCTCATTAAGCATTAATGGATTGTGACCTAATGAAGGTAAATCAGAATTTAAACATTTAAATAATTCTAAATGAATTGCTGAATTAGTTAAGTGGTCTTCGCCTCTAATAATGTGAGATATTTTCATATCTATATCATCGACGACACTTGGAAAATGGTAGAGGTAGCTACCATCAGCCCTTCTTAAAACAGGATCTGATTGAGAAGCTAGATCTACTTCGGTCTCTCCTTTTACTAAATCATTCCATTTAATTTTAGTGTGTGAAAGCTTAAATCTCCAATAAGGCTGATTACCATTAATTATTTTTTTTTCAATTTCTTCTTTAGATAAATTTAATGAGGATCTATCGTAAATTGGAGGTTTTCCTGCTTTTAACTGCAACTTTTTTTTTATATCTAAATCCTCACTTGACTCAAAACATGGGTAAACAAATTTTAAAGAAATTAATTGATCGAAAAGTTCATTATATCTCTCAATTCTTTTGCTTTGATAAAAAGTTTCATCATATTTTATTTTTAACCAATCAAGATCAGATGCTATGGATTTTACATATTCATCTTTGCTTCTCTCTTGATCAGTGTCGTCATATCTAAGAATAAATTTACCATTATTTTTTTTTGAATATGCCCAATTTAAAAAGCAAGATCTCATATTTCCTAAGTGCAGGTGACCAGTTGGGCTCGGGGCAAAACGTGTAACTATCATTTAACTTTTTTTAAGAGGTATTCTCTTGAAACTTTTACTCTAGAGGAATTACCATATTTTATAATATCAGCAGTTGCATATGTTTCTGACCACTTTTCTGGTAGATAACTTCCAGTTCCTATGACATCTATTGGAGCTTTGGCTAAAGACATTGCCTTGCATTTCTCATTTGTAAATCCGCTAGATGCAATAATTTTTACTTTTTTAAAACCAAAATTATCAAGTTGTGCTCTCAAATACCACAAAGATGCAGCAGAGACTCCAGGCCCAACTAAGTGTTTTAACTCTTTGTCAGATCTGTATTCTTTGATTGAACCGGGTGCGTGTTTTTCTAAGACCTCATATGATTTTGAGGTATCAAGATTCTCAATAAATCTTCCATTTGGGGTATCAAGTCTTATCATTACTTTTCCTGCTTTAGACAACTTATCGAAGTGGCTACAAACTTGAATAGAGTCAGTAATTTCCTTACCGAAATAATCAGGCAATACAACTAAATCATCTTTTGGAAATGTTTCATTAAACATCTTTACTGCCTCAAGAGTAGATCCTGCATATCCTATTAATGCATGTGGCATCGTTCCTAATGCTTTATTAGATTGAAAATAATGTGATGTTGCATCTATCGATGTTCCAATAAAGCCTTTAGCTTTTTTTCTTTTTGCTGATTTTGATCCTACTGATGCCGCATATGACATTAATTCAGACATCTCTGTACCTGCACAATGTCTTGCATCCATAGCTATAAAGGACGTTTTAGGCAAGTCTAAACACATTTGATATGCATTAGCTGCTGCTATACAAGCTGGACCAATTTTTTGTAGGAGTAAAGTTTCCAAATCGACTATATGCTTAAAAGATCCCCTAATATAAAGAATTGGTTCTCCAGCACCAAAATGGTCACCCTCATTGAATGGGCTAGAAGTTGATACTTTAATACCTCTGTCTTTTGAAATTTGTTTTATCCAATTTATTGCTAGTTTTAATGCTATAACACCTGGTCTACGAATAAAAACAGCATAAGTAACTTTTATGTCTCCATACTTTTGGATAATTTTTTTTGTTTTTAAAAAATAATTATCAGTAAAATTATTAATTAAATTTGAATTTGTTTTTTTATTCATTATGAATAAGAAAACTAATTCATTTCGCCATTAGATAATAAATCAGCCAGAAGAAAAGATAGCTCTAATGATTGATTAACATTTAGTCTTGGGTCACAAAACGTATGATACCTATCACCTAAATTTTCATCTTTAATATCATCAGGTCCACCGACACATTCAGTTACATCTAAACCTGTTAATTCGAGGTGAACGCCTCCTGCGACTGAACCCTCTGATTTATGAATTTCAAAAAAAGACTGAATTTCTTTAAAAATATTCTCAGTAGCTCTTGTTTTATAGCCAGATTTACTCGTAGATGTATTTCCATGCATAGGATCACATATCCATGTAAGATTAAGACCAAGTTTATTAATTTCTTTCAATAAATCAGGGTACTTTGAGTTAATTTTATCTGCTCCCATTCTAACAATAAGTGTAAGTCTCCCACCCTCATTTTCAGGATTCAGTATCTCAATATTTTTTTTTAAATCATCAATGGTTGTGGATGGTCCTACTTTAAGACCTAAAGGGTTTTTTATGCCACTTAAATAGTGTATGTGTGCACCATTAGGATCTCTAGTTCTATCTCCAACCCACAAAAAATGAGAATTTACATTGTACCACTCACCTGTAGTGCTATCTATTCTTGTAAAAGCTTGTTCATAAGGTAAAAGAAGTGCTTCATGGCTTGTGTAAAAATCTGTCTCTCTTAGTTCTCTTGTATTTTTTTCATTTACACCACAGGCATTCATAAATTTTATACTTTCTGCAATCTTTTCAGATAACTCTTTAAATTTTTTTGTTGTATCAAAATTATCAGCAAAATCTAAATTCCATTTATTTAATTGTGTTAAACTAGCAAAACCACCTTGAGCAAAAGCTCTTAATAAATTTAAAGTTGAAGCTGAATGGTTATAAGCTCTGATCATTCTTTTAGGGTCTGGTTCTCTAGAGGGCTCGTTAAACTCAAATGAATTAATAATATCTCCTCGATAACTAGGTAACTTTTGACCATTTTTTTCTTCAAAGTCTGAGCTTCTTGGCTTAGCAAATTGCCCGCCCATTCTCCCTAGTTTAACGACCGGTTTATTAGTAGCAAAAGTCAAAACAACAGACATCTGCAATAGTAATTTAAAATTATCTCGAATTGTATTGGGGTTTAATTCCTGAAAACTCTCAGCACAGTCACCGCCTTGTAAATAAAAGGACTCTCCTTTTTGAACTTGATAAATTTGTGATTTTAGAGACCTTGTCTCACCAGCAAATATTAAAGGAGGCATAGAGGATAATTCCTCTATTACAGAGTCTAACTTACCTTGATCAGCGTAGATAGGCATTTGCTTTGCTTCAAAGTTTTTCCAACTATCTTTAGACCATTTCATGAGGCAAGGATTATATTGTTAAATGTATTAAATAAAAGAAATTATTGGGTTTTAGATTTAAAAGGCCAAATTTTGGGTAGCTTTAATTTAGGTAATGATGGCTCATAACCTGTAGCATAAAAATTATCTATGCTGGATTGTTTATTATCTGAATATTTTGGGACAATATCTTCATGATTAATAATTCCGATATTATCAACAATATCTACTGTGGTAATTAAGCCATGCTTGTCTATGATATAATAACATTTATCTAAATTTAAATAATCATATGAGCTTTTACCGATTTTATAAGAATTTTTGTCAGAATTATCAGATAGAAAAATAAAATTTTTTATGTTTTTTATTTTATATTTGTTTGAAAGTATGTACGTATCATCATCTTTAACTAACTCGTGAATATACTTTTTATTACTTAATTTTAAATTAGGGAAAAAAGTTCCTTTTGATAAGTAACTAGGATATTGATTGTCATCAATGATATTAGAAAAGAAATTATTTTGTTTATTAAAACTATTATTGATTTCTAATACTTGATTAGAAAATATGTAAGATTTATTAAACCTTAGTAAAAATTTGAATATGAATAAAGATAAAAATTTAGGGAAAAAATTATAAAAATTAAAAAAAAGAATATTAATATAGTAATTGTTATTATTGCTTGAATTATATGTATTCTTAGCATCTAAAGTATTTAAGCTTAATAGATTAACTATTTCAAAACATATTCCCAAATAAGATTTATTTTTGATCATAATCTCTTTAGTATTATTATTTTTTGAATAATAAATAGATAAACCAGTTGGGACCCTGATTTTAATAAGATCACTTTCTTGAATTTTTTTATTAGTAATTTTCTTAACATATTTTTTTAAAAGGGATATATTCCTTGAAAAAAAGTGTATTGTGCTGCTATTCGGAAAAACAATATTTATTTTTTTGAATTTTAAATTTGTAAAAAATGATGAGCAGTATTTGTGTTGAAACTCATTAATTTCAAATCTATAAAAAATTTTATAATCTGTTGTTTCAATTTTAATGTCTGGATCATTATCTTTAACCGAGTAGTCATTATCATTAATTAAATAATTTATTTGTTCTCCTGTAATAGGTTCTCTTGTAAATAACTTAGATTTATTGATTATTCCATAGGTGTCTAAAGGCACTGAAATAAATGTATTTGATTTAAATTTATCCTGAGGAAAAAAAATAGTTTGTTTAAAATTAGCTTCTTCGATATTAGAAGAAAGCTGTGGTTTGACACCAAACCGAGCGTCAATCACACTAGCTAAAATCTTATTATCAACTTCGATATTCATATTAAATAGTATTTAATTAATTCAACGGTGACGAACTTTAGTTAAAGACGCACATGTACTTATTGATACACTTTTTCTATACATTTTTCTGCAAATTTATCAATTTTTTCATTAATTGTTGTTGTTACATTACCCTCTACAAAAAACATAAATTCATCATAGGTTAAATCTGTAGACATGTTACTTATGACACAAGCACAGTATTCAAATTGTACACCAAGTGTCATATACTCATCACCCTCTTCCACACAACCCGCAAAAAGCTCTGTGTATATTTGTCTCTCAGTCATTTCAGATTGAGCTTGAGAAATTTGAAAAAAAAAAGATATAAAAATAAGAAATATTACTTTTTTCATAATATTATCGGAACATTTTTATATTTATTTTGCAACTTTAATTTAAGTTTAATTAATCCTCTAAGCATTATTCAACGGTAACTGATTTAGCGAGATTCCTTGGTTGATCAATGTCAGTACCCTCATTAAGAGCAAAATAATATGAAATGAGTTGCAGAGGAATAGTATAAATGAAAGGTGTGTCAATAAAGTTTTCTTTAGGTAGGCTTACATTATGTGTATTTAATGATTTTCTGCGAATTTTAACACTCGATAAAATTATAACCTTACCATTTCTAGCAGCAATTTCCTCAGCATTAGAAATAGATTTCTCATATAATTCGTTGTTTGGCGATAAGCATATTGTTAATGATTTTTTGTCGATCAATGCAATTGGGCCATGTTTCATCTCTCCTCCAGGAAAGCCTTCGCTATGCATGTAAGATATCTCTTTTAATTTCAAGGATCCCTCTAATGCTATTGGGTATACAATATTTCTACCTATAAAATAACAAGTATCAGATTGACTTAATTTTTTTGCAATTTTTTTTGCCTCTAGTGTGAATTCATTTATTAATTTTTTCAGCTTTGTAGGTAATAATTTTAAAATTGTTAAATTCTTATTATAATCTTTTTTTGATATGGAATTTGTCATTTTACCAATTTCAATTGAAAGATTGGCTAAGCTCAATATTTGACAAGTAAAAGCTTTAGTTGAGGCTACACCAACTTCTTTTTCAGCATAAGTAGGTATAGTAACATCAGCCTCCCTTACCATACTACTCTGTAAAGAATTAGTGATGACAATAGAGGAATGTTTGTTTTTTTTGATATATTTTAAAGCCATCAAGGTATCCATGGTTTCACCAGATTGTGAAATAAAAATAAATAGAATTTTTTCGTATTTATTTATTTTTTTATATCTAAGCTCGGAAGCTAATTCTGATGAGGTATCTATATTTGTATATTTATTAAAATAATACTCACCAACTAAACAGGCATGGTATGCAGTACCACATCCAACAAATATTATTTTTTTGTTTAAAATTAAATCTTTAAATTTGCTTTCAAAATCATTAAAAAATTCTTGTACATAATTTTTTTGAGTATTTTTTATAACTTCAGGCTGCTCATGAATCTCTTTCAACATATAATGTTGATATTTTCCTTTATCATATGGGTTTTGTTTAATTTCATTTTTTTCAAAGAGTATTTTAGCTTTATTTAAACTTGATATTTTAGATTGCTGAATTTTAATAATATCACCATCTTTAAGATGATAAATCTTATCACTATAATCAGATAAAATAGATGAATCTGAGCATATGTAAGATGAGTTTTTATTATGTGATAAGGCGATTGGACTACCATTTTTTAATAAGTAAAAACAATTATTTTTTTTTATAAATATAACAAAGGCGTAGTTTCCTTTAATTACACTTTTAAATACTCTAATAGCTTCATCTGAATTTTTATATTTATTGACTAAATAGGTGAGAAAGTAAAAACTGATTTCAGTATCTGATTGAATATTTTTAGGAATTTCTACAAATCGATTTTGAATTTTTCTATAGTTTTCAATTATACCATTGCAAACTAAAGTAAGATCATCATTTGCAAATGGATGAGCATTATTTTTGCTAACAACTCCATGTGTTGCCCATCTTGTATGACCTATCACACCATAAAAATTTTTATCTGATACATTTTGAGCTTTATTTTTTAGTTCTGATATTTTGCCAACACTTTTAATGGTTTTTATTCGTTCTTTTGAAAACAAGGAAATGCCAGCAGAGTCATACCCTCTATATTCCAGCTTTTTTAAAATATCTATAGAGTTATTCTTTAAAGAAGATGAATTTAAGATACCAACTATACCGCACATTATTTTTTATTATTAATTTTATTTTTCTGTTTTGATCTAGCTATTGAAAAATGATTATTTGGTATTGATTTAGTAATTACAGATCCTGCAGCTATGTATGCTTTATTGCCTATATTAACAGGTGCAATAATAGAGGAATTTGAGCCAATAAAGGTATTATTACCTATTTTGCATTTCAGCTTATTTTTTCCATCATAATTACAAGTAATAGTTCCGGCCCCAATATTACTATTTGTTCCTATAGATGAGTCTCCGATATAACTTAAATGATTTACTTTTACTCCTTTTGATAATTTTGATTTTTTAATCTCAACAAAATTACCAATTTTTACCTCATCTGCCATAATAACCTCAGGTCTTATTCTTGCATAAGGGCCGATGGAGCAGTTATTACCTATTGTGGAATTTTCAATATAAGAAAAGGACTTAATAATAGAATTACTTTTGATGCTTACATTTTTTTTTATAACAACATGTGGCTCAATTACTACTCCTGGAGCGATACTAACATTGCTCTCTATATAAACCGTATTAGGCTGAATAATTCTAACACCACTATCTATTAATTTTTTCTTTATAAAATCTTGAGATAATGTTTCTAATTTATTAAGTTCATTTAAGGTGTTAGCACCTGATATCACTGTGGCTTTATTTAAAAAAGTAGTCATTTTAAGTTTTTTATTTAAACAGACATTTACTAAATCAGTAATGTAAAATTCATTCTTATTTTTATTTTTTTTTATTAATTTTAAATTTAATGCAGCTTTTTTTGAAATTAAAAATATGCCAGTATTTATCTCATTGATTAATTTCTCTTCGTTTGAACATTCATTTTCTTCAATAATACTAATTAATAAATTATTTTTTTTAATTATTCTTCCATATCCTTTTGGGTTTCTTACATTTTGTGTAAGGACTGATAAGTCATCATTATTCTTTACACCTTTTGAAACAAAATCAGAGAGTATTTTATAATCGAAAATAGGTGTATCTGCTAAGGTCAATAAAAAATAATCAAATTTATTATTGTACTTATAAAATTGTTTAAAAGCTCCGCCAGTACCGTCTATTGGATTTTGAATAAATACTTTTTCATGAATGAAATATTTTTTATTAGCTTTACTTGAAATAATAAAAGTTTTTTTTACTTGTTTAATTTTATTTAGTGCATCTAAATTATACTGTATTAACTCTTTACCAGATATTTCATGAAGAAATTTTGGTTTAGATGATTTAAATCTTTTGCTCTTTCCAGCAGAAAGAATAATGGCGCATATATTCATAAAGTTGTAAAATAATATTAATTAATCTTAACTGAATACTAAAAATATATCTAATTATGTAAATTATGCCCATTATCGTTAAATCAAATTTATCAAAGCAACTTTCACATTTCTTAAAGTCTAAACTATTAAAAGATGAATTAGTAGTTTTACCAACAGAAACTGTTTATGGGCTAGCTGGTTTAGGAACCAACATTAAAGCAGCAAAAAAAATTTTCTTATTAAAAAAAAGACCGTTGAAAAAAAAACTAATATTTCATTGTTCAAGTTTAAAAATGGTAGATAAATTTTTTAATTTAGATGATGAAAATTTAATTTTAGCTAAAGAATTTTGGCCTGGGCCTCTTACTCTTGTTTTACAAAGGAAGTCTCTCGAAATACCCAAATCTCTTACATTAAATAATGAGTGTGCTGTAAGAGTTCCAAATAATAAATTTACATTAAATTTAATTAATAAAGTAGGAAAGCCCCTTGTAATGCCTTCAGCAAACAAATTTAAACAACTAAGCCCAATCAACAGTGAAATGGTTTTTCAGCAATTTATTGAGACAAATTTATTAATTGTAGATGATGGAAAATGTAAAGTTGGTATCGAGTCAACTTTAATTAAAATATCTGATAACAAATTGAATATAATAAGACCAGGGATGATATCATTAGAAAATATCAAAAAAATATTACCCTATATGGTTATTAGTAAATATAACAAAAATTTAAGTTTTCCTGGAACTTCAAGAAAACATTATTCTCCGAAGAAGAAAATATTTTTAAATGTCAAAAATGCTAAAAAAAAATCTGCATATATAAACTTTGGAGCAAATAAGAAAGATCAATTCAAAAATTTAAGTAAGAGTAGAAATTTAATTGAAGCTGCAAAGAATCTTTATCATTTTATTTTTTTAGCAGATAACGACAACCAATATAAAAATATAAGTATCGCACCTATTCCTTATAAGAAAATAGGAGTCGCTATAAATGATAGATTACGAAGAGCATCTAAATGAAGTTTCCAATAAAAACTATAAGAAAAAATGCCCAAATAACTGCTTTTCCTAAAAATTCTTCTGAGGTATCTAAACTGGTTAAATTTTCTAACAAATATAAATTTCATATTTTACCTATTGGTGGAGAGACTAATAGAGTGGATGGCACAAAACCTCAATTTGAAAAAACTATCCTAATAGATTTTAAAAAAATGAATCGTATTGAAGAAGTTGATACTGATAACTTTATAATAACAGCTCAAAGCGGAACATTGTTAAAAACTATTCAAAAAGCAGCAAATAATAAAAAACTTTTATTTCCAGTTAATATTGCGCCAAGTGATAAATGTACAATTGGAGGTAATATATCTACTAATGTTGGGGGTTTGCAAACCTTGAGATATGGTAACATAGAGGATCATATAAATGGCCTTGAAGTAGTGCTTAGTGATGGAACTATTTTAAATTTTTTAAATAAACTCAAAAAAGATAATTTTGGTCCAAAACTGTGGAAGTTATTTTGTGGTTCTGAGGGTGTTTTTGGAATAATTACAAGAGCAAGCTTAAAGTTAATCCCAAAAAAAAAATACAATTCTACATATTTAATACAAACAAATAGTTTAAATAAGTCAATTCGATTACTAAAATTTTTAAGAAACAAGTACTTCGATAATTTAACAAGTTTTGAAATAATATTTCCAATACCTAGCTCTTATTTATTTAACGAAAGTGCACATCACTTCAATTTAATCATAGAGATACAATCTAATATTATTGGTAATTACAAAAAAGACTTAAAAAAATACTTTAATTCTAATGAATTTAAAATTGATAAAATAGAACATGATAAATCGAAATCATGGATATGGAGCAAAAGAGAAGAGTTAGTATATAATCAGATAAAATATAATTTTACTGAAAAATTTGATATTTCTTTACCCATTGATAAGTGGTCTGTCTTTATTAAGAAGGTAAATACATTTGTAAAGGATAATAAAATCTTTACTCCTTATTTTTTTGGGCATTTGGGAGATGGTAATTTGCATTGCAATTTTAAAGTACATCCTAATTCAAAAAAGAATTGTGCTTACCTTACAAAATTTATTTATGATTTGACTATTCAAAGCGAAGGTAGTGTGGCAGCAGAACACGGTCTTGGTTTGAAAAAAAATTATCTTTTAAAAAAATATAAACCTAGTGAAAATTATCTTTTTATTAAAAAATTAAAAAAACACTTAGATCCTAACTCTAGATTAGGCAAAAATAAGTTATTTCAGGCTTAATTGATCTTTTAATTTAAAATAACTCATTGCTAAAACTAATAATGGCTTATCAATTACGCCAAAACCAGGAAAGTTTTTATGTCTAAACTTTTCAAATAAGCTCAAATTATTGTTCTGATTTGTTATTGTTTCAGCAAGCATTTTTCCGACCATAGTTGTTATTGCTAAACCATGTCCTGAATATCCTTGTGCAAAAAAAATATTATTATCAATACTACCGATATGAGGGAACCTGTTTACAGTTATGGCAACGTGCCCACTCCAAGTACACCAAGCTTTGAACTTTTCTAAACCAGGAAGTATCTTTTTTATACTTTTTTTTAAAGATAATTCCAAATTTATTGGATCTATATTAGAGTAGCTTACACCCCCACCAAAAATTAAATTATTATTAGAATCCAGTCTAAAATAATTTAGTACAAATAACATATCTCCCACTGTGATAGGTTTTCGAAAATATTTACTCAATTCTGTATTTGGAATTTCAGTAAATGCTGATACATAAGTTTTAACAGGCATTATTTTTTTTCTTAAACTTTTATTCAAATTATCAATATATGCATTACAGCAGATAATTAATTTATCAGATTTAACAATTAAATTTTTTTCAGTTGTTATTGTTACTTTTTTTTGAGATTCATATGATATTACTCCTGTATCTTCAAATATTTTACAATTTTGATTTTTTAATAATTCTCTTGCTAATCCTAGACAATAATTAAGTGGATGAATTTGACCACACTCTGAGTCATACATTGCAGATTTGTAATAAGGGCTATCAAAATACTGGTCCATTCTATTTTTTGGTAGATACGTCACTGATTCATAATCAAATTTTGTTTGAAGCCTGTCTACGTATTTTTTTAACTCCTCATCATGGGATTTACTTACTGCGGCTAAAACATAACCCTCGATTAAGTCACATTGTATATTTAAGTCTTTGATATTTTTTTTTACTTCTCTAACTGCGTCTAATGTGAATTGCCATAATATCTTAATTTCCTCTTGAGTGTGTTTTTGGCTAGAGTAATTCTCTGAGGAAAAACCATGTAATAATTGCCCACCATTTCTTCCAGATGCGCCCCAACCAACTTTATTTTTCTCCAATATGACTATGTTTAAATCTGGATTTAATTTAGATAAATATAATGCTGATGAAATTCCTGATAAACCTGCACCAATTATACAAACATCACATTGTAAGCTCTCATTTAATTTGTTAGTATTAAAGTTGAATGCTTTTGTTCTTACGTAATAATTATCTGAGTAATCCATCAGATACATAAATATCAAATTTTAAAGGTTAGTTATAGCTATGAATGATTATGTCGATTGGTTAAAGAAAAATAAAATAACAGAGGTAGAATGTATGATTCCTGATAATTCAGGTATACCAAGGGGAAAAATACTACCAACAAAAAAATTTTTAAGCTCTATTGAGTCAGGTGGATTAAGATTACCTTTAGCACTATTCAAATTAGCAGTATCTAGAGATGTGACTTATTCAATAGATGATCAGATTTTAAATCCTACAGATGGTGATTTTATATTAAAGCCTGATTTTAATACTCTGAGAACTGTTCCATGGTATGAAGAACCAACCGCACAGGTTATTTGTGATGCTGTTGATAACAATGATAATGTTATAGAGGTCCACTCTAGAGGTATTTTAAAAAAAGTAATTGGTCTTTTTGAAAAAATAGGCCTTGAACCAGTAGTTGCTCCAGAAATTGAATTCTATTTAGTTAAGAAAAACAATGATCCAGACAATCCTTTAGAGACACCAAGTGGGCAATCTGGAAGAATTGAAAAAGGAAATCAGTCTTACGGTATTGATGCTGTTAATGAATTTGATCATATTTTTGAGGATCTATATGACTACTGTGAGACTCAAGAATTAGACGTAGAGAATATTAATCATGAGGATGGACCAGCACAAATGGAAATTAACTTCAAGCATGGTAACCCCCTTGACTTGGCTGATCAGGTTTTTTTATTTAAAAGAACTCTTAGACAAACTGCATTGAAGCATAATTTGTATGCAACTTTTATGGCTAAACCGATGGAAGATACTCCAGGGAACTCGATGCATATACATCAATCAATTTTAAAAAAAGGTAAACCAATATTTGTGGACAAAAATCTTAAAACTACAAAACAGTTTGATAATTATTTGGGTGGATTACAAAAATATTCAAAAGCTTTTTTACCTCTTTTTGCACCTAACGTTAATTCCTTTAAAAGGCTCAGAGGTTATTGGGAGGAAGGTACGCCATTTAACCTTAACTGGGGTTTTGAAAACCGTACCTGTGGTTTTAGAGTCCCAAATTTTAACTCTGCTAACCAGGCGAGAATTGAAAATAGACTGTGTGGATCAGATGTAAATCCATACTTAGCTATGGCTGCAACATTATCTGCAGGATATTTAGGTTTGAAGAAAAAATTAAAAGCAACCCCAGAGACCAAAAAAGCTGCATATAACGTGAATGTTTCTTTGACAGAAAGCATCTATCAATCAATAGATACTTTTTCTAGATCTAAGGAGGCAAAAGAGATATTTGGTGAAACATTTATAGAATTATTTTGTTCAATTAAAGACCTAGAGGTAAATGCTTATAATAAAATAATTACTGCATGGGAGAGAGAATATTTACTTCTTAATGTTTGATCTATTAATTAAGTAAATACTAATAGCTGCTAATATAACAATTAGCATTATTATTGCGGAAAGAGCATTAACTTCTGGACTCAATCCCAATCTAACTTTAGAAAAAACCACTATTGGCAAAGTGTTAGCTCCGGGACCGGAAGTAAAACTAGCAACTACAAGATCGTCCAAAGAGAGTGTAAATGCAAGTAACCATCCTGATAATATTGCAGGTAATATTACAGGAGCAGTTACTTTCCAAAAAATCATATTTGGAATTGTCCCAAGATCCTGAGCAGCCTCTTCTATATTTTTATCGTAACTACTCAACCTTGATTGGATAATGACTGCAACAAAAGCTACAGAGAAAGTTATATGCGATATTAAGACTGTTAGTTGTCCTTTTGAGGAAGGAAAGCCAATAATATGGTTAGATGATATAAAGAATAACAACAAAGAAAGCCCTAAAATTATCTCAGGCATAACCAAAGGAGAAGAACTCAAGAAAATAAAGAAAGGCCTAGCTGGAATTTTTGATATTCTTGTTAATGAAAAACCAATCATTACACCCATGACTGTTGCAAATGTTGCTGAAAGAGAAGCAATTTTTAGACTAGTATAAAAAGCCTCTAAAATTTGTTCATTATGAAATAATTCCTTATACCATCTAAAAGAAAAACCCTTCCAGACCATAACTCTTTTATTATCATTAAATGAATAAGCTATAAGAGTTAAAATAGGAAAATATAGAAACGAAAAACCAATCGTAAGGGTAAATATTTTTAAAAATAATTTATTCATTCTTAAAATTATATTTTGCGTACATTAATTGAAAAATAATTATTGGAAATACAAGTATTACAATTCCAGACATCGCAAGCGCACTAGCAATAGGCCAATCTCTATTTACGAAAAATTCATCCCAAATTATCTTCCCAAAATAAAGCTTATCACTGCCGCCTAACATTTCTGGTATTATATATTCTCCAACAACTGGTATAAAAACCAACATGCTCCCCGCTACTATTCCTGGTAAAGATAGAGGTAAGATAACTTTTACAAACGTGTTTAAAGGCTTTGCACCTAAATCATTAGATGCATCTATCAAATTTAAATCAAATTTAACCAAATATCCATAAAGCGGTAAAATCATAAATGGAAGGTAAGTATAAACTACACCTAAAATTACAGCATAATGATTGTGTAACATAGATATTGGTTCAGAAATTAGCCCTATATGTATGAGAATTGAATTTATAATACCAGAGCCTTGTAGTAAGACTTTCCATGCATATACCCTTAGTAGAAAAGAACTCCAAAAAGGTATGATAAGCATAATCAATAGTATGTTTCTTATACTTGTTTTAGATTTTGCAACGTAAAAAGCTATGGGATAACCAATCAATAAACATAATACTGTAGATGTAAAAGCTAGTGAAAGTGAATTGAGATAAGATCTGATATAGAAAGGGTCTGAAAAAATGAATAAATAATTTCCAAGAGTTGAATTAATCTCCAATCCATTTTCAGATAAAGAAAAAAGATCACGATAAGGTGGCATACCCCATTCAGACACAGATATAGATATTTTAAAAATTAAAGCTAATGGAACAAAAAAAAACAAAACGAGCCATAAATAAGGAGTGAATACAAACCAGAAGTTTTGTTTTTTTAAATTTTTAATCATTAAAAAAATATATTGATGTTTCGTTAAAACTTATCTGAACTTTATCATCCCATTTTATTTGAAGGTTATCTGAAACTAAACTATTTTGCATAAAAGAATAAAATTCAAATCCATTAACATCAATTAAATACTTAGTATAGCTCCCTAAATAAGCTACCTCTTTAACTACACCAATATTTAAATTATTAGATTGATTTTCTAGTTTTTTAACAGAAATTTTTTCAGGCCTAATTAAACATTTAAAATAGTTTTCTTTATTGTTAATATTTTTAACTTCATAATTTAATTCTTTAATGATGATCTGATTATTTTCATTAACAACATTAAAGATATTGGCTGTGCCTATAAAATTGGCTATATATTTGTCCTTCGGTTTTTCATATATCTCAACAGGATTACCGACTTGGAGAATTTCTCCATTTTTCATAATTGCCATTCTATCTGATAATGACATTGCTTCCTCTTGATCATGAGTAACAATAATAAAAGTGATACCTAACTTATATTGTAGATTAACTAACTCGAATTGTGTTTGTACTCTTAGCTGTTTATCTAATGCTGCAAGTGGTTCATCCAATAAAAGTAATTTTGGTTTTTTGACTAAACATCTTGCTAACGCTACACGTTGTTGTTGGCCACCAGATATCTCATTGATTTTTCTTTTCTCTAAACCATTCAGTTCTAGTAAATTTAAAATTTCATTAACACGATGATTGATTTCTTCTTTAGAAATTTTTTCTTCTTTTAGTCCAAACTGGATATTATTAGTGACATTTAAATGCGGAAATAGTGCATAATTTTGGAACATAATATTTAGAGGTCTTACATATGGTGGAAGTTTCGTGATATCCTTTCCCTCGAGTAGAATTCTTCCTTCATCAGGCTTCTCGAAACCTGCTATAATTCTCAAAAGTGTTGACTTACCACATCCTGAAGATCCTAGGAGACTAAATATTTCAGATTTTTCTATTTTTAGATTTACTTTGTCTAAAGCAACAACATTATCAAACCTTTTTGATACATCTATGATTTGTAAAAAAGGTTCATACATAAAAAGATTGTTAAAAGCGCAACTAAAGTAAAAGTTGCGCTTTTCTTAAATTATTGAGAAGCTTTAAAACTATTAAATACTCTCGAAGATATTCTAGACTTTTGTGGAGAGTCAGCAGTATCTCCAAATAATATTTCTAGTACATCAGCGGTAGGGTAAATGGCAGGATCTTCGAGAATCTCTTCCTCGATTAAACCTGAATTATTTGCTACTAAATTAGGATTTGAGTACCATACATAATTTGTAATGTCTGCAACTACTTCTGGTCTTAATATATAATCAATAAATTTATGTGCATTCTCAACATTTTTAGCATCAGCAGGTATGCCCATCATATCAAACCAAATGACTGTACCCTCAGATGGCACAGAATACCATACCGAGACATCATCAGCAGCAGTGTCTGCAGCATAAAAAACATCTCCAGACCAACCCATAGCTAAACAAATTTCACCATTAGCTAGGTCATCAATATATTGCGACGAGTCGAAGTATTTAACATAAGGTCTTATTTGCTTAAGTAGCTCTAAAGCTTCGTTGTTTGCTTTTGTGCTTTCTGTATTTGGATCATATCCTAAATAATTTAAAGCTATTTCAACTACTTCGCTAGGTGCATCTAAAATTGCGACACCACAATCTGCAAACTTAGATACCTCATCTGGGTTTAAAATAATATCCCAAGACTCTACGTTTCCACCTCGAGCTTCAACTTCATCTTCATTATATCCAATTCCAGTAGTACCGTACATATAAACTACTGAGTGTTCTGATCCAGGATCATGTGCATCTACTTTTTCTAAAATAACTGGGTCTAAGTTTCCAATATTTGTTAAAAGTGATTTATCAATTTTTTGGTAAACACCAGCATTTATTTGGTTTTCCATGAAAGAACCTGATGGAAAAACTAAATCATATCCACTGTTACCAGCTAATAATTTCGCTTCAAGTACCTCGTTCGAGTCATACATATCGTATGTAACCTTAATACCTGTTTCTGCTTCAAAATTTGCAATTGTGTCCTCTGCTATATAGTCTGACCAATTGTAGATAAACAATTCTTCTGAACTAACATTTAATGGAATAATAAAAGCTAGCATAAAAGCATAAATTTTATTCATGGCATCCTCCCCTTGTAAAGTTTTAAAATAATATGATAGTTTTGATTAAAAATCACAAATTTTTTTATATAGATCTGGTCTACGATCTCTAAAATTTCCCCAAGATTGGCGGTATTTTGTTATTTCTGAAAAGTCGAAATTCTTAGATACAAAGCCCTCATCTTCTTTGTTCATTTCAATTTCAATATTACCCAAATGATTAGCGATAAAGGAACTTCCATAAAATGTAACAGATATTGAACCCTCATTTTCTGTGCCAATTCTATTAGAAGCTATGACTGGAATTTGATTTGCAGCTGCATGACCTTTCATAACGTTTTGCCAGTGATCTTTTGAGTCTAATAAAGGGTCTTGAGGCTCAGAACCAATTGCAGTGGGATATAATAAAATATCTGCACCAGAAAGTGTCATAGATCTCGCACATTCAGGAAACCATTGATCCCAGCATATACCACAACCTAGATTTCCAAATTTTGTGTTAAATACTTTGAAGCCAGTATCTCCGGGTTTAAAGTAAAACTTTTCGTTATAACCAGGGCCCTCGGGAATATGGGACTTTCTATATAAATCACTTAATTTACCATCAGCATTGATCACAATTAGTGAATTAAAAAAATTATTTTCTTTTTTTTCAAAAAAACTGATTGGCATTACCATATTATTTTTCTTACAAAAATTAGAAAAAATTTCAAATAGTTGGTCATTAGGAAATTCAATTGCATAATTAAAAAACTTTTTATCCTGAGTTGAGCAAAAGTACTCAGTCTGAAATAACTCCTGTAGGAGGAAAATATTTACATTTTCCTTAGATGCTTGTTGAGCAATATGTATAGCCTTATTTATATTTAAATCTTTTTTTTCTTTTATTGATTTAAATTGCGAAGCAGCTACTTTAACTAACATTTTTTGGCACATTCATAGTAACACAATGGATATTACCTCCACCATAATTTATATGTGAAGTTTCAATCATCTCAATTTTTTTATCTTTAAAAATATCTTTAAAAATATCATAAACCATTTCATCTTCTTTAACATTAAATTTTGGGACAAAGATTTTATGCTTTGAAAAATAAAAATTTATATACGAGGCAATAAGCTTTTTATCATTTACTATTATTTTTGAAGGAAGGGGTATATCAATTAATTCTATATTACTGTCAATGCTAGAAAGGTTACTTTTAATAATTGATTTAATCTTAGTTAAATTATTTGAATTCAAATCATCTAAATCATAACTTTTTGCTATTAAATATTTTCTATTTCCAATAGGACATAAAATATTGTCTATGTGCCCATCAGTATCGTCATCTCTTAAACCCTCGGGGATCCAAATTATTGAATTTAAGTCAAATAAACTAGTCAGTGTTTGCTCTATTTTTGCTTTTTCAGGATTATTTCTATTTGGGTTAAGTAGCACACTTTCAGTGGAAAACAAGTTTCCGTATTCATCGTAAGTAATAGCGCCCCCTTCTAATGTAAGATCATTTAAATAAGAAGTTATAGAAAATTGATTTGAGATATATTCACCTACTTTATTATCATTAAAATAATTTGGGTATTTTCCATAACCATTAAAATTAAAGTTAATACATTTAAGTTCATTGTCCTCTTTTATAAAGATTGGGGCAATATCTCTCATCCAAGAGTCATCTAATTCTAGTTGGATAATATTTATTTTTTGATTATTAATATATTTTTTACAATCATTATAATCCCCTTTATTACAGTACATATAAACTGTTTCTTCATCTGAAATACAATTAGCTAAATTAGCCATTTCTAATCTGGCATCTTTAATTATTTCGTTGTAAAGATTTTTATTACATGGCCAAGCCATTAGACATTTTTCATGTGCTTCCCATTCTGGAATTAACTTCATAAGATTATAGTATATATTTTTTTTTAATTATGAATATTTGTATGCTCTCAAATAAGGCCAAAAAAGAAACAAGAATGCCCCTTATACCAGATGATATTATTGAGCTAAAAAACATGTCAACCAAATTCAACTTTTATATTGAAAAATTTACTAACAGAATAATTGAAGAGAAAGAATATATTTCAGTTGGGTGTAAGTACTATACAAATCAAAAAATAGATTTATTCTTATCAATGCAAGGTTTGAAACAAAGTCAAATAAAGTCAAATCAAAATTACTTAGTCTTATTTGATGTTGTAGGTTATATTGAGCAAAGCAGAACTATGTTGAATAAAATTTTAAAAAATAATTGTTCTCTATTATTTTATGATTTATTGAGTGGTAAACACTCAATCAAAATTTTAAAATCTGCTGATAAAGAGCATTTGCTAAAATCAACTATTTATATAAGTAAAAAATTAAAAGCAAAATTACCATTATTTTGTAATTCCTTAAAAAGAGATAGTATTGAAAAATTTTATTTATCCAAAAAAGGATATATTAATTTTCGTTATTTAAGTTTACTTGAAAAATTAGTTTAATATTAAATAAATACCCGTAGATACTAATAATAATGCAAAGAAATACTCAAAGCTTCTTTTTAATTTAGGGTTAGATACTAAATTTTTAATTAAACTTCCAAAAAGTGCCCATAAACTTATACATGGAAAGCTTACCAATGATGACATCAACCCTGTGAAAATAACAGCAATCCAAAGCTTTTCTTCTAAAGGCATAAAACCAGATGCGACTGTAATAGCAATTGTCCATGCCTTAGGGTTTACCCATTGAAAAAGAGCAGCTTCGTAAATATTTAAAGGTCTACCTGTATCTTTCCTGTAATCCTTTAGAGACCCAATCATTTGATAAGCTAAATAAATGAGATAAAAAAAACAAAGCCATTTTAGTATCATTTGAAATTCTGGTTTATTAATCAAAATTAAACCTAAACCCGTGCAAATTAATGAAACTTGAAGAGCATGACCTAAAGAAATACCAGTAATATGTGGTAGAGATCTTTTAAAACCAAATTTTAAGCCTGAGATCGTTAACATAGCATTATTGGGACCAGGTGTGATAAACATCACGGTGTAATATGATACGATTGCTATAACTAAAGCTATATCTATCAATTAATTAATCTTTAATACTAAACTTATTATCTTTTAAGATAACATGTATTGGAACACCAGTTGAGAGTTCAACAGAATTAATATTATTTGGTTCATAAATATTCATAACAATTAAAAGCGCTCTTAAAGAATTACCATGTGCTGCTATTAAAATATTATCATTTTCATTGCTTTGAATAGCAGGTTTGATTGCTTCCTCAAAATATTTTGTAACTCTTCTGACCACATCCTCAAGACTTTCACCGTTAGGGGGTTGATCAGAATAACCTCTTCTCCACTTATGAACTTGTTCTTCTCCAAATTTTTCAGCAGTTTCCTTTTTGTTTAGACCCGTGAGATCACCGTAATCTCTTTCATTTAAATTAATGTTTGAGATTATTTTTCCTTCATTATTTAAAAAATCCCACTGATCTAGGTTTTGAAGAATTATTTTAGCGGTTTCTTGAGCTCTTTTTAATTTACTTGTAAATACAATATTGAATTTAATATCTAAATTTTTGAAGTTTTGCCCAGCTTTATTCGCCTCCTCAATGCCTTGTTCAGATAATTCAATATTTTTAAAGCCAGTAAAAAGATTTAATTTATTCCACTCACTTTGACCATGACGAATTAATAAAATATTTTTCATTGAATTTGATATATATTATTAATTACTCATGGTCAAATTTCGCATTGAAAAAGATAGCTTAGGTACAATTAAAGTTGAAAGCACGAAACTTTGGGGAGCACAAACTCAAAGATCAATAGAAAACTTTCAAATAGGTATTGGGAAATTTCATTTTCAAAATATTTTTATAGAGTCCCTTGCCTTACAAAAAAAATCATGTGCTTTTGCAAATGCAGAATTAAAATTATTACTAAAAAATCACTCAAAAATTATTGGTAAAGTTTGTGATTTAATTATATCTGGAAAATTAAACGATCACTTTCCTCTTGTTGTTTGGCAAACAGGATCAGGGACTCAAATCAATATGAATATAAATGAAGTCATAGCAAATAAAAGTAACCAGTTGTTAGGAAGAAAACTCCCAACAAATACCCCACTTCATCCTAATGATCATATTAATAGGTCTCAATCATCTAATGATAGTATTCCTACTGCTATGCATATAGCTACTGTACTATCGATAAATAAAAATTTACTTCCTGAGATAGCTTTTTTTAAAAAATCTTTAAAAAAGAAAATTTCTGAGTTTAAAGGAATTATTAAAATTGGAAGGACTCACACTCAGGATGCAACACCAATAAAAATTTCAAATGAATTTTTAGCGTTTTATGATCAAATCTCTTATGCAGAGAATGTTATTAAAAAAAGTTTAAATAAGCTTTATGAATTGGCTCAAGGAGGAACTGCAGTTGGATCTGGAGTAAATGCGCCAAAAAATTTTTCTAAAATATTTATTAAATACTTAAAAAAGGAAACAGGACTTCCGTTTAAATCTGCCCCAAATAAGTATGAGTCGCTTGCTTCCCATGATGTATTTATTGAAGTCATGTCAGGTGTCGAAATTTTAACTAGTACTTTATTTAAAATGGCAAATGATATTAGGGTATTAGCTTCTGGGCCAAGAAGTGGAATTTCTGAGTTAATTCTTCCAGCAAATGAGCCTGGTTCATCAATTATGCCAGGAAAAATAAATCCTACACAGTGTGAAGCACTATCGATGGTGTGTACACATGTGATTGGTCTTAGAAATTCAGTAGCCTTCGCTTGTACGCAAGGCCATTTTCAATTAAATGTTTATAATCCATTAATCATACACAATACTCTTGATGCTATTAGTTTAATAAGTGAGGCTATGGCTTCCTTTAATAAAAACTGTCTGAAAGGATTAAAAGTTAACAAAAAAAGAGTAAATGAACTTTTAAATCGCTCTCTAATGCTTGTGACACCTTTAACCAAAGTTATTGGTTATGATCTCGCCTCTAAAGTGGCATTGAACGCTTATAATAAAAACATTTCATTAAAAGACTCTTGTATGGAGCTAACAGATTTATCTGAGGAAGAATTTAATAAATATACTGATCCAAAGAAAATGGTTTAGTTGATCTTATGTATCTTATAGTTTTCTTTTGACTTAAATAATTCTTTAAGCAAATTATTTGTAATGAAGTGTCCTGTTTTAAAACCCTTATAGGTTCCAATAATAGGGTAACCTGATAAATAAAGATCGCCAACTACGTCCAAAACTTTGTGGCGCATTAACTCATTATCATATCTTAATCCATCTTTATTAAGTGGTTTTTTGTCTTTGATAACAATGGCATTATCTAGTGAGCCTCCTTTAATAAGGTTTTGCGACTTGAGGTATTCAATTTCTTGAAAAAAACCAAAAGTTCTTGCTTTTGATATAGACTCAATATAATTACCATTTAAGTTTTTAATTTTAATATCTTGATCTTCATACTTTCCTTCGAAACTAGACTCTAAATTAATATTTAAGCCCTCATCTTTTGGTAAATTAGGTACTAACTCAGCAAATCCATAATCACATGAAAATTTTACAGGCTTAACGATTTCTAAAATTTTTTGTTCTGAGTCTTGCTCTTTTATTCCTTTTTTTAAGATACTTTCAACAAATACATTAGAACTACCATCTAGGATAGGTACTTCAACATTGTCAATTAAAATTTCACAATTATTAATATGCAGACCTGCAAGGGCACTCAATAGGTGTTCAACGGTTTTAACCTCAACTCCATTTGAGGCTATGTTGGTTGAAAATTTTGTTGATATCACATTATCCCATTTAGCAGGGATAATTGTTGATTTATCAGTTCTATTAAAAAAAATGCCAGACTTTAAAGGTGCAGGTTTAAGAATAACATTAGATTTAACACCAGTGTGTAATCCAATCCCTTCTATATTAGTAGGTTCATTGAGAGTGAAACTTTTCATCTAGTGTAATTGTATGAAAATACCCAAAAAGTATTACTTTATATTTGTAAAACTTTGTATTTATTAAAATTACTGATTAGAACCTTTACGAAGATATGAAGGGGTATCTATATCTTCAATAGTCTCATTTTCATCACTAAATTCTGAAATATCAGAAACTTCTGATATTTCATCACTATTTTTGATTTGTTTAGTTTTTTCGCTATCTTCCTCTACAACATCACTAAATAAAAAAAGATTTGGATCAGTCTTCATTTTTTTAGTTTTTTGACTTTTTTCTGGAATTTCGACACTTTCTTCTTTTGTTTTTTTATCAGAAGTCATCAGATTGGAAAGCATACTAAAAAAACCTTTTTTCTTTTTTTCTTCAAAATTGTCAAAATTGACAGAATTTTCGGTATTTTTTTCAATTAAATCATCTTGATTCTCTTGAGTTTTATCTAATTCGTTAGTTTGATTTAATTCCTCTTTTTCAGACTCAACTTGTTTGTTTTCAACTACACTAGAAATATCTTCTAGATGTTTAGTATCTGAACCTTCATAAGAAAAACTACCATCAATTTTATTTTGTATAGAACTAAAACCTGAATTATTTTCAGATTCTGGATAGTACAAAATTTTTTTTCCTGAAGCCTCAATTCCAGTTGCAAAAATACTAATTTTTAATTTACCTTGCAGTGTCTCGTCTATCAATGATCCAAAAATTATATTTGCCTCTGGATTAACACTTTGCCTTATAATATTAGCTGCGTGATCAACTTCCAATAAAGTCATATCAGTGCCTCCAGAAATATTAACAATAACCCCTTTGGCTGTATTCATATCTATATTTTCAATAAGTGGATTAGTTAATGCCAAATTTGATGCTTCAACAGCTTTGTTATCACCTTCTGCTACAGCAGTGCCCATCATTGCAAATCCCATTTCTTTTATAACCGTCCTCACATCTGCGAAGTCTAAATTAATTAGACCTGGCTGTGTAATTAAATCAGTCAATCCTTTTACTCCGTCAAAAAGTACATTATCTGCCTTCTTAAAAGCTTCTGCAAAAGATGTCTGTTCATTAGATACTTTAAATAGATTTTGGTTTGGTATAATCAGTAGCGTATCAACATTATTTTTAACCTCTTCAAGCCCTTGTAGTGCTAAGTTCATTCTCTTCGTACCTTCGAAGTTAAATGGTGTAGAAACTATTGCAACAGTTACTATTCCCAACTTTTTTGCTATACTTGCTATAACAGGTAGTGCTCCTGTTCCAGTTCCACCACCTAGTCCAGCAGTCAAAAACAACATATTAGTATTTCTTAATTCTTCTGATATTAAATCAATGCTCTCTTCGGCTGCGTCTTTTCCAATAATTGGATCTGCTCCTGCACCTAAGCCTTTAGTTTTTTCTAAGCCCAATTGTATACGATTATAACATAGTGAATTTTCAAGAGCTTGGGCGTCAGTGTTTGCTACAATAAAATCAACATTGTTTAAGTTTGATTGAATCATGTTATTTACAGCATTGCTTCCCGCTCCGCCAATTCCCATGACTGTTAAAGATGGTTTTAAGTTTTTTTGATCAACTACTGGTTCTATATCTAATGTCATTTTTTCCCCGCAAATCAACCTATAGTAGGTCTACGAATCTTTTGTACCATATTTTGTTTGAAAAAGAATCAATTTTTTGAATAAAATTATTATTATCTTCGCTTTTATTAGTAAGTAGCCAAAAGCTTGAATAAAGTGACATTATACTGGCGTCGTTTAAAACTTTAGGTATACCACATGACTTAGGTGGTTCTAAAAATTGAATATCATAACCAAATTTTGTTCGAAAATAATTGTAGAAATTTTTTAACTTTGACCCACCTCCTGTGAATACGTATGAGTAAAAACTGTCATCTTTGGGTAATGATTTTAATACTAATTCAAAAGTTTCATCTAATCTATCCTGGGTAATTTCTTTTAAATTATCATGACCAACATTTTTTTTCTTGTTATCACCAAATTCCTCCCATATGGGTATTTCAACTATTGAATTTCTAGTATCAGATAAGTCAATTGTAGAAATTTTTAGTTTTTCTGCAAAATCAAAACTAATGTTATGTATGTTTACTAAATCATTAGAAATATTTTTACTACCTTGTGGGATTTTTTTTATAAAATGCAATATTTTATTTTTTATCATAATAATATTAATATTTTTAAAACCATAATCTATAAGGATAACATTTGTTTTAGTCTTAGGTTTATTTTTTATGTAAAAGTAATAAGAAGTAGTAGAGTCTAAATAATTTAAAATTTTTATATGAAGTTTTTGAAATATATTGTTTAAAAGATTAATTTGTTTTATATCAATCATTGAAACTAAAGAAATAATTGATAGCTTATTACAATTTAAACCAACTGGGTTATCGGTAATTAATTTATCATCAATTTTGTAATGTGAAGTATAAATATTATAGTAATAATTTTTATTTTCAGGGATTTTAATTTTGGAAATTTTTCTTAAATCATTTTTTTCAACAATAGAACCATTTAAATTAAGATCTTTCTGAGTTTTCTTAATTTGAACACTATGATTTGTAACTAATATATAAGCATCTTTAATAACATAGTTGGCTTGCTTCTCGGCTTGAACAATTGAGTTTTTTATGCAGTCAATAAAATCATCAAAGTTCTCAACATCTTCACCTGTATATCCTTTTGATCTAGTCTTACCTGTTCCTATAATTGAATATTCTTGTTGAAATTCTGAGTATATTATTGTCTTTATAGAAAAAGATCCGATCTCAATTATTGTTTTGTAGCTATCCAATTACTTTAATCTTATAGTTTTATTATGAAAATTTCTCAAATCAAGAAACTCTTTATAATTTGTACTTTTTTCGATTAAATCTATATTATTCTCTATAAAATATAATAATTTGGTGTCGATAACTTTTGGAAGCATAACTATTCTTCCATTACCTAAAACTAAATTATACCTCCTATCATCAATATATTCTATTTGATCAATATTGAATAAATTCGATAAGATAAAATAGTGCTCATTTAAATAATTATTTATATGAATACTACTTTCAGAAATATCATTAAGATCTATGGAATCTAAGTAACTAAGATTAAAATAATCAATTGGAGCTGTGGTATTATCATAGAATATTACTTCATTTGTAATTTTATTTAAAGCAAACGATTGTTTAAGATTGATTTGAATATTAATTTCATTATTTCGATGTTTTAATAAATGGCTTTCAATGAATGAATATTTTTTTAGGTAATTATTTATATCTTCTAAATTATTTGTTATTTCAAGTTCAAAATCCTCATGTATGTTGGAGTCTACAAAATTTATAATCTCAATTTTTTTCTTAGTAATATGATTAATTGAAAAATAAAAAAACAATATTAAAACTAAGATTGATAAAATATAGATTATTATTTCTTTATACCCTATTTTCATAAAGATGAATTAATTATTTGTTTTAATAAATACAAATATGAAAAACATTGATATTTTGCCTGTTCAGGAGCTAGTGATATTTTAGTTAAACCTGGGTGAGTGTTCATTTCTAAAAAATATATTTTTTCATCTTTATTGCTAATTATAAAGTCTAATCTAGCTATTCCTTTACAATTGCAAATACAAAATATTTTTTTTGATATTTCCATAAGAGAATTATATTGTAACTTCGATATTCGTGCTGGAAGAAAATGTAAACTTTTATTTTTGGTGTATTTTGCAATATAGTCATAGTGTTTGTTGTCATATTCAATTTCGGTAACGCCTAAAGCCATAATTTTATTGTTATTTTCAATTACTGTTACGGTCAATTCTTTACCACGAATAATTTCTTCAATTAATATTTGCTGATTATTTAAATTTCTATTGAGAAAATTCTCATTATTTATAAATTTTATGCCTTTGGATGAACCTCCCCAATTAGGCTTTGAAATAACTGGAAATTCGATATTTTTGGTATTTATGATCTCTTTAGGAGATAAAATGTTAAGTTTACTTTTGAGATAGTTTTTTAATAAACGTTTATTAAAACAAAGAGCAGATGAAATGCTTCCAGAATGAGTAATAGCTATTTTATTTTTTGTGGCAAAGGCATTTATTCCTCCATCTTCTCCATATTCACCATGAAGAGCATTAAATATAATATCTGGCTTATTTTTTAGAATTTGTTGTATATTTTTTTTTTTAATATCAAGAAATTTGACTTTAAATTTATTTTTTTTTAGGCAATAAAATATATTTCTACCAGACATAAGAGATATTTCCCTCTCATCAGACCAGCCACCTGCCACCACAAGAATTTTTAATGTTTTAATTTTTTTATTTATCAATCTACAATTCTTAGCTCTTTTTCAAGTAATATTTTGTGCTTATCCTTAACTTTATTTTGAATTTTAGTAATAAATAAATCAATACTATTTGCACTTATATTAGGATCATTTTCAAAAAAATTAGAGTGTATTTTTGATAATTTAATTGGGCCTTCATAGAAACTATCATCTATTGATGACTTTATTAATTTCCAAGCACTGTGATTTATTGGATTCTTAAATATGCTTCCACAGCAATTTACTTTTTGGGGCTGCGTTTGATTTCTAACATTTTCGTATTCATGCATTTTGTCTTTTATAAGTTTCTTATTACCGTGAGTTATTTTAAATTTACCATACAAAATTATTGTGTTTTTTTTTTGAAATCCTTGACGGTAATCAAAATTTAATTCATTAATATTTTTTTCTATAATCTTTTTATGTTCAATATCAAAAAAAATTACGCTTATTAATTTGTCTTTAATTTCTTGATTATAGCAACCTGCATTCATAAATATATTTCCTCCTATTGATCCTGGAATTGTATATAAAAATTCATAACCTGAAATTGCATTTTGACAACAAAATCTTGACAAGTAGCTATCTAAAACCGCTGCACCAACTAACATATATTCTTTTTTAATTTGAACATTTGTAAAATCTCCTGTTAGTTTTACTGCTATTCCATTAAAACCCTCATCTTTTATTAATGTATTTGAGAGATTACCTATTACTAAATATGATTTTTCTCTAGTATTAGATTCATCAAATAAGTCAATTAGATCATTTTGTCTATAAATTTTATAAAGATGACTAATTTTACCACCAGATTTTAACCATGAATATTTAGCTGAAGGGTAATTGATAACTAAATTTTTATTTTCTGGTTTCATAAAAAAAACGGATTTGATTTGAAATATCCCCTGCTCCAGCAAAAAAAATAGTGCTATCAATGTTTTTTAATAAAAATTGATCTAAGAGATTAAATAAATCATGATAATTGTCGATATACTTAGTTTTTTGATCATTTAAGACATTCAAATCATTCACCAAGTTTTTAGAATTTTTCATACCTTTTTTGTAGTTTTCTCCTGCCTCATATGTTTTCAAAATTATTAAGTTATTTATATTCTTTAATACTCTTAAATACTCCTCATACAAATCATTTAATCTAGAATATCTGTGTGGTTCAATGACAAAAAAAACTTGTTTTTTTTTATAAAAAGAAGAAATGTTTATTATTTTGTCTATTTCAGTAGGGTGATGAGCATAATCATCAATAAATAATGTTTTATTAATTTTCCCAAGAATGTTCATCCTTCTCTTTGTACCTTTAAAATTTGCAATATGAGACTTTTTTACTTGATATCCTAAATGATCCAAAATTGAAATAGCTGCAGTTAAATTTTGAACATTGTGTTCTCCTAATAGGTTAGAAGATAGATTTTTGGATATAATCTTATTTCCTTTGAAAATATCAAATAATGATTTCCTATGAGTTAACTTTATCAATTTATAAAAATAGTTTGCTTTTTTATTTGAACCAAATGTTATTATATTATCGGAGTATTTCTTTAACGAGGAAAGAAATCGATCATCATTATTAATAAAAATTTTAACATTTTTTTTATTTTGACTTAAAATATAATTTTTAACTTTAGATTTAAAATTTGAATAGGATTTATAAAAATCAATATGCTCTCTATCAACATTTAAAAATAATAAATATTTCGGGCTTAATTTAAAGACAGTTCCATCACTTTCATCAGCTTCTACGACAACATATTTACTATTAGTCATATAAATATTTTGTCCGTAATTCTGCATAATACCTCCAGATATAATTGTTGGATTCAAACCTGCACTGACCAATAAATGTCCCAAAATCGAGGTAGAAGATGTCTTACCATGTGATCCAGTAACTACGATTGTAAATTTATCTTTGCAAATCAGTTGGAGAAGTTTTGATCTATTGAAACAGGGTATTTTATTTTTTTTGGCCTCATTAATTTCAGGGTTATTTTTTATAGCTGAGGAATAAAATATTATATCTCTATCTTTTAGATTTGATTTTTTGTGACCGATGTAAACTGGAATTTTATATTTTTCTAAATTTACAGTGTTACTGTTATAAGCAATATCACTACCGGTTACATCTATATTATTTTGTTTTAAATAAATAGCTAGGGCACTCATACCAATGCCATTTATACCGATAATATGAACTTTACTTTTAGATAATTTTAAAAATTTCATCTTGTTGTATAGCAAATAATTTTTTCAATCGAGTGCGGATTAATTAATGAGTTAAAATAAAATTTACTAACAAAATTTTTATTCTTTGGTATAGAAAACTTATTTAAACTCATGTTATGAGAGAGGAAATAACTCAAATTATGTTTTTGATGTTGGTCTCTTGATATTAAATGAGGGATAAAATGAACATTATTTGTATGATATAAAATTTCATTCATAGAACCTGAACCGGATCTTGAGAGAATTAAATCATAATCTTGCGGATTAATGCTATTCTTAAATGAAAAAAAAGTGCATTTATTAAAATCAATAATATCTAAATATTTTTTTTTATAGATTTCTAAATATGACTCAGGTATTTGGATATAAAATTTAATTTTTTCTAAATGATCCTTTTTTAACATTTTTATCTCATCTAACATTTTGTTATTTAAGTCAAGTGAACCAGAACTTCCACCTATTAAAAGAACATTAAAAAAATCATCATGAATTTTAAAATTCGATTTTTTTTTATCTAAAAAAAAATTTCCAACAAATATTTCTTTATCTCGCATCTTAATTTTTGGAAATGAAATAAATGAATTGTTAGCGATTAAATAGTTTACTCTATTTGCTAAACCATAAATAAAATTTTGTTCGTGAATATAGATTTTATTTGATGATAATAACAAAATATTAAATATTTTTGAAATTAGCAATATAGGTGTTGTAATAAATCCTCCAAAACCTATCAAAGTTATTTTTCTATTAAAAATAAACAATAATGCTAGATTTAAAAATATTTTAAAAACAAAAATAAATTTATTTTTTGAATTTATTATTAATTTATTTATTTCATTATTTTTAATTTTTCCTATGTAGTTCACTCCTACTTCGTTCGTTATAAAAAGGATTTCGTTTGGTTTTTTTATATCGCTCAAAATATTTAAATATTTCAGTGCTGGAAAGATATGGCCTCCTGATGAACCTGCAATGACAATAAATTTAATTTTTTTCAATAATTATTTCTCTCAAAACTTTGTTTGACTCAAAATCTATTATTTGAAAAATTGCTTTATTATCTTTTATAAATTTTTGCTGATATTGATTTTCATTAAGTAAGTAAACATCATTTAAATCAATATTATTCAATTTTGTACCAAAATTGTTGCTATTACTCATTTTATGGAAAACAACAAAAATAATTGCTATAATAACGCCAATTATTAATAATCCTTGTATAACAACTAAACTAATTAAGAAATTCTTTTTTAACATAATGCCTATGAGTAAATCATATGATTACAAAGATTTTAGAATTGAAATATTATACGAGGATAATGATATAGCAATATTAAATAAACCACCTGGGCTTCTTACCCATAAAAAGAATGAATTTGATAACAGTCCTAGCTTACAAGAAAGTCTAAAAAGTCAATTTACTATAAATGATGATGAAAAATTTAAAGAAGGTATCGTTCACCGCCTAGATAGAGATACAAGTGGCATAATTATTATTACTAAAAATCTTATTTCTAAAAAAAAATTCAAAGAAATGTTTAAACGTAGAAATATTAAAAAAAATTATCTTGCATTTACATATGGTGTACTTAATCAAAATCAAGTTGAAATTAACAAAAATATATCTAGGAATAAAATTCAAAGGACAAAATTTCAAGTATCGGATGATCTTGGAAAACAAGCTACCACTAAAGTTTCTAATATTCAAACATTTCACGGCTCAATAAGTCTTCTAAATTGTGAAATCATAACTGGTAGAACTCATCAGATCAGAGTTCATCTTTTGAACTTAGGTCTTCCAATTATTGGTGACAAAGATTATAAGATTAATAAAGAAGTAAAATTTCGTTTATCAAATATGACTGATGTTCAGAGGAATTTTATATTATTGTTTCCACGACAAGCTTTACACTCACATAAAATTGAATTTGATCATCCAATTCTAGAAAAACATATTAAAATAACTTGTGATTTACCCGAAGACATGAGAGGTTTAAACAAAAATTTGCAATGAGTATAGAAAATAAAAATTTACTACCTGTTATTACCTCTGAAAATGACGTTTATCCCTATTTAAAAAAAATAAATCAGTTCCCAATTTTGTCTGATGAGGAGGAAAAAAGGCTTGCAGTAAATTGGCTAAGAGATGGTGACACTAAAGCTGCACAAAAACTTGTGACAAGCCATTTAAGACTAGTTGCAAAAATAGCCATGAGTTATAAGGGATATGGTTTGCCTTTATTTGATTTAATTTCTGAGGGCAATTTAGGTCTTATTCAAGCTATAAGAAAATTTGATCCTGAAAAAGGGTTTCGGTTAGCAACTTATGCTATATGGTGGATTAGGGCCTCTATTCAAGAATATGTTTTGCATAGTTGGTCATTAGTTAAGATAGGTACCACAGCAGCTCAAAAAAAACTTTTTTTTAATCTTCGAAGACTAAGAAACCAACTTAAGAAATATGAGGAAGGTTACTTAACTAATGACCAAATCAAATCTATCTCTGAAGATCTTGGAGTAACGGAAGAAGAAGTGAAACAGATGGAAGGAAGAGTATTTAATCAAGATTTCTCATTAAATACAGCTTTAAATGATGAAAATGACTCAGAATGGATTGATCAAGTAGAGGATGAAACAATTGATACTGTCTCAAAAGTTGAACAAAGTGATGAATTAAAAAAAAGAAAAGCGCTTTATGATCAAGCTGTAACAAAACTTGAACCTAGAGAAATAGAAATATTAACTGCAAGACGATTAGATGAGGAGCCTAAAACATTAGAGGACCTTAGTCAGAAATATTCGATAAGTAGAGAAAGGGTTAGGCAAATAGAGAATAAAGCAATTAAAAAACTTCAAGAAGAAATCAAAATTATTACAGATCAGAAACTTTTAGCTAAATCTTAAATTACCTAATAAGTGTTTGATTTCTTTCGGGCCCTAATGAAATAATTTTTATTGGAATACTTAAGTAGTCTTCAATGTATGAAATAAATTTTTTAAGATTTTCAGGTAAGTTTTCAAAACTACTGAAATCTTTAATTTCGCCCCAACTTGAAAATAACTCAAAGTCATTATCGTCTAAAGACAATGACTCCAAGATGTTACTATCACTAAAATTTACATCCTCATATTTTTTTGAATTATAGCTTTTGCATACTTTGATTTCTGAGAGATGATTTAATACATCAGCTTTAGTTATGCAAAGTTCATTAACACGATTTATTTCACAACTATACTTTAAAGAAACTAAATCAAGCCAACCACATCTTCTTTTTCTTTTTGTAACTGTACCAATTTCAAAACCTTTCTCAGCGATATAATCCCCAACATTATCAAATAATTCAGATGGGAATGGCCCATTGCCAACTCTAGTAGCATAGGCTTTAAATATACCAACAGTTTTATAATCAACCTGTATTGCTGAACCAATAACAATATTTGATGAAACAGTATTTGATGAAGTTACAAAGGGGTAAGAACCATGATCTAAATCAAGAAGTGCCCCTTGTGCACCTTCAAATAATATTTTTTTATTTTTAAATTCTTTTTTTATAAAAGAATTATCAACAATTAATTCTTTAACTAAATCATGAAAACTCAATAAGTCTTGAACTGTTTTATCAATATTAATTTTACTTTCATCAAAACTCTCAAGAATAGGGTCATAAAACTTCTTAATTGTCTCTAATTTTTCTTCAATTATATTTTTAGATTTTAAATCGTAAAGTTTAACACTCTTTCTTCCAACTTTATCTTGGTATGCAGGTCCAATTCCTTTAGAGGTGGTTCCAATTTTTTTTTCATTTTTTAAAATTAATTCGTTAATTTTATCCAATTGCTTATGATATTCTAAGATCAGAGATATATTTGAAGATAAAAATATCTTAGGACTCTCAAACTTTTTAGTAATTTGATCATACTCTTTATAAAAATGATTAGGATCAAGTACAACACCTTGACCTAAATAACAAACTTTTCCACGAATTATGCCAGATGGTATAAGATTTAATTTATAAGTAGTATCGTCAACAATGACAGTATGACCCGCGTTATTACCACCTTGATATCTTACAACCAAATCAAATTCTTCCGAAAGATAATCAACTATCTTACCCTTGCCCTCATCGCCCCATTGAAGTCCTATAACAGCTGTGTTCATATGATTAATTCAGCAATGTAATCAACATTGCATGAGAAACCAAAACCCTCAATTTTTTTTGTATTTTTTTTATATTTATAGCCACCACCTTGAGCTAATATTTTTTTTGTAGAATTCGAATAAACATAAAAAAAAATATCCTGATGATAGTCTTGAGAAAAAAAGTCTTTCTCTAGATTTAATTCAAAAGGAGCATCGATTTTTTTTTTAAAAATATTAATAAATTTAGAAATATTATTTTTATGGCTAATACTGTCTAAAAGGTAAGTTTTATTTTTTGATATTTTTGGGTCAGTGAAAACATAGGTGTAATTTTTTTTGATAATTTTTTTAAGAAAATTATTTAAGATCTGTAAAGCTTCTTTGAAAGAGTCATTTTTAGATAAATTAATAATTTCAACACCATGTTGTCTAAACTGCTTAATATTATCGCTGTTCATTTTATCTTTTTTAAAAACATCTCCCATATAATATAGGAAGTGTTTAGATTTTGAGTCGTGTGTCAAAATTGTATTAATAACCTGACCTGTAATATCTGATCGAAGAGTTGCATCTGATAGTGACTTTATAGATTTATTTTCAATTACAGATGTAAAAATTCTTGAAAATTTCTTGTTCTCGCTTACTGTTTTAGAAAATGAGTTATCCAAACTTTCATATTTTTTTGCTGTTAGTGAGTATTTAGTGTCAAAAGAATTAACAAGCATCTGAAATTACTTTTATAATTTGTTTTTTTAATTTATTAAGAGTAATTACTTTTATATTTCTTTTATGATATTGCAAGTTCACTCTTAATAATGGTTCTGTTCCTGAAGGTCGAATATTGTAATAAATATCTAAATTTTTTAGTAAGTTGTTTAGTTTCTTATAAATGCTCTCTTGATTTAAGTAAAATCTTTCGCGATCTATTCTTTGATTTATGTTCAATTCTTCAAATAAATCGATACCATTTCTCAATACTGATAACTGTTTCTTTTCTTTAAGAATTAATGTGAGTAATCTAATAGCAGTTGCCATACCATCGCCAATTAAAATATCATCTTTAAATATAAAGTGTCCAGATGGTTCGCCTCCAAAAAAATATTTATTATCTATAATTTCCTTTAAAATATTTTTATCACCAACTTTTACTCGTTTTAATTTAAGACCTAATTTTTTTAAGGCTATATCAAGACCATAATTTGCAATTTCGTTAGTAACTAACACAGAACCTTTTTTTATTTTTTTTTCATATAAATAATATTTTGCAAAAATAAATATTATTTCCTCTCCATTTAATACATTGCCTTTCTCGTCAATAATAATTACTCTATCTCCATCTCCATCTAAACAAATTCCTATATCACATCTTTTTTTTTTAATTAACTCTGATGCTTTATGAGGAAATAAAGAGCCACAGTTTTGATTAATATTTGTGCCAGAGGGATTATTACCAATGGTGTATAAGTCTAAACCTAACTCAAACAAAACCTCTGGCGCCACTTTATAGGCTGCTCCATTTGCACAATCTAACGTTACTTTTAATTGACTATAATTAAGATTTCTATCTGCACTATGTTTAAGTGCTTCGGAATATCTTCCTAATGCATTTTTAAGTCTTATAGCTTTACCATAATTTGACTGTTTAATTTTAAAGTTATCAAAGTCGTAGTTAAAAAATAAATCCTCAATTCTATGTTCCTCCTCTGGAGAAATTTTTAAACCTTGACCGGAAAAGAATTTTAGTCCGTTATCTTTGTATGGATTATGAGAAGCCGTAATCATTACTGAAAAATCTGCTCTTAATGACTTACCTAAAACTGTTAGAGCTGGTGTAGGTAAAGGCCCTACCAAAATTACTTCTATTCCCATAGATAAAAAACCCGATGTTAAAGCTGGTTCAAATATATACCCTGATAACCGCGTATCTTTATTGATAACCACTCTTGAGATTGAGTTTTTTTTTCTAAGAACAAGTGAGGAAGCTTTGGCCAGTTTAAGCACATTTTCAGGTGTCAGAGGATACTTACCTACTTCACCTCTGATCCCGTCAGTACCAAATAGTCTCATTAAAGATATTTAATATTGGACTTATTGTTAATTTGGAAGAGGAAAATCTTGATCTTTTGTAAAAGATGGTAAAGGGCCTTTATTAACTGTCGTTTTTTGATTATCGGAGTCATCTGAACTATCAGATGTTAAGTCGTCATCCCTTTTTGGTTTAATACCCTTTATTAAGTTTTTAATTTCTTCACCAGTCAGGGTTTCATATTCTAAAAGTCCTTTAGCTATTGTATGAAGATCTTTAATATTTTCTGTCAGTATCTTTCTAGCTTTAGACTCTGCGTCTTCAACGAGACGTATAACCTCTTGGTCAATGATTCTTGCAGTTTCCTCAGATATATTTTTGGACTGCGTCACAGAGTGGCCCAAAAATACTTCTTCCTGGTTACCAGTATATCTTACTCTTCCGAGCTTATCGCTGTAGCCCATTTGTGTTACCATAGCTCTAGCCAAATTTGTAACCTGCTGAATATCTCCAGCTGCTCCAGAACCTATTTTTTCGGCACCAAATATTAGCTCTTCAGCGATTCGTGCTGCCACGGTAACCACCAATTTGTCTAAATATTCATCTTTACGATGGATTACTTTGTCTTGCTCTGGGACGCTCATAACAAAGCCAAGGGCCCTTCCTGTTGGAATAATTGAAGATTTATATATTGGATCAGCATGTTTACAATGTAAATTTGCTAACGCGTGTCCAGCTTCGTGGTAAGCTATAACTTCTTTCTCACTATCAGATATTATTTTTGATTTATTTTGAGTTCCAAGCATTACTTTATCCTTAGCATCTTCAAAATCATCCATTGTTACGATTTTTTTATTCTTTCTTGCTGCAATTAGAGCGGCCTCGTTTACGATGTTAGCTAAATCTGCTCCAGAGAATCCGGGGGTCGATCTAGCAATAGCAATAGTTTTAACTGATTTATCCATTTTAATTTTTCTTGTATGTACTTTTAAAATTTTGTCTCTACCAATTATATCAGGAGCAGGAACAACAACTTGTCTATCAAATCTTCCAGGTCTTAGTAAGGCTGGGTCAAGGACATCAGGTCTATTGGTTGCTGCAACAATAATTACTCCTTCATTAGCTTCAAAACCATCCATTTCAACGAGAAGTTGATTTAATGTTTGCTCTCTTTCATCGTTTCCACCTCCCAAACCAGCACCTCTGTGCCTCCCTACTGCGTCTATTTCATCAATAAAAATAATACAAGGTGCATTTTTCTTACCTTGTTCAAACATATCTCTAACTCTACTGGCTCCTACGCCCACAAACATCTCTACAAAATCTGATCCAGATATGGAGAAAAATGGAACACCAGCTTCTCCCGCTATAGCTCGAGCAAGGAGAGTCTTTCCAGTACCAGGTGGTCCAACCAAAAGAGCACCTTTTGGTATTTTTGCACCAAGTCTTTGAAATTTTTGAGGATCTTTTAAAAAAGAGACAACCTCTTCTAATTCTTGTTTAGCCTCATCAATACCTGCTACGTCATTAAATGTAACTCTTTGTTTATTTTCATTAAGTAACTTAGCTTTTGATCTTCCAAAACCTAAGGCCCCTCCACCCTTTCCTGATTGCATTTGACGCATGAAAAATATCCAAACACCAATTAGAAGAAGCATCGGGAACCAAGACACAAATATACTTAATAGTGGATGCATGCCGTTTTGTTCAGGTTTTGCATTTATGGCTACTTCATTATCATTAAGAGTTTCTATTAAATTTGGATCTCTTGGGGCATAAGTTGAAAAATCAACGCCATCCATAGTTTGTCCAAAAATATTGTTTCCTTGAATTTCAACAGATTTAATTTCACCATTTTGAGCTTTATCTAAAAGTGTTGAATATGTGTAAGTAACTGATGAATAATCTCTTTGAGAGTTTTTAAATACATTAAATAAACCAAGTAAAATTAAGCTAATAATAATCCAGACGAAAATATTTTTTGAAAAATTCTTCATATCTATAATATAGTTAGTGTTACATACGTTTAAAGTACTAAGTAAGATTTATACATATTTTTTTATTAAAGACACCTATTTTCCCTGAAAATACTGACCTTTCTTTGTTATTTATAAGGTATTCTTTAAATATTTTAATAAAATTTCTAATGTTTTCATCACGAATTTGTTTTTTTAAAAAATGACGATATTCGTAGTAAAAAGACTGTACGGTAAAATACTTAAGATTTTCATTCAAATTATTAAATTTTTCTATTTCTATTTCAAAAATTTTATCACTTTTTCTTTTAAAAATATTTTGGTGCAGACAATGTAAATTAATAATTTTTGAAAATTTTACTCTTTCACAGCTAATTTTTTTATTAAGTTTATTTGAATATAAAAAATTTCTTATTTTGTTTCTTGTGTAATCTAATTCTAAATTACTTCTATCCTCAAACCAGATCAACCCATTTTCATTTGCATAGCTTTTAATTTGTTTTTTTGAATATTTAATTAGTGGACGATGTAATTTAAGGTCCTTATATTCATGTAAAAAAATATTTGATAATCCAAATGCGCTAGATTGTTGAATTTTTCTTAAGAGAAATGTTTCATTAAGATCATCGAGATGATGACCTAAAAATATATCTTCAATATTTCTTTTTTTTGAAAATTTATATAAAAAATCATACCTTATAGATCTAGATTTTTCTTGAAAACCTTTTAATTTATCCTCGAGATATATTTTCTTTATGAAAATATTTTTATTTGTAAGTTTATAAAAATTTATAAACTGCTTAATTTCATATTTGCCCTCAGATCTTTTTTGATGATCGAAGATCAAATAATATATATTCTTACTATTGAAGTATTTCGATTTTGTTATTAGATCAAACAAAACTGTACTATCTAAGCCACATGAAAGAGAAATTAATATTTTCTTGTTAGAACTTATATTATTTAGAAGATACTTTTCTATACTGAGTGAAGGAAATACTTCTTTAGTCAATAATTAAACCACAATTTTTTTCAGTTTGAAGTAATTTTGCAGAATCAATTACATCTTTGCTTTCTATGTAAGTATTTGAAAAAATTAAATCTTCCATTATTAAACAACCATTTTCTTGATCTCCAATACTAAAGAGTGACTTTCCAAGCCAAAAATAATTTTCCGACTTAAATTTAGAGAACGATGAGAAATCTCTGTGTCTTATTCCAAAATATTTTACAGCTTCAATTATTTCATTTTCCATAAAATAAGTTCTACCAAGGAGATAATAAGTTTCGGCTAAATATTCTTTTTTATTCGTATTAGAATTAACAATTAATAACAAACTTTCGATAGCGGACTTATTATCAAAACTTGCAAAGCTTGTTTTTGCATTATTTAACTCTTCCTCAACGTTAATAATTGGCCTATTTAGCTCTAATTCTCTCTCCTCTATTAACTTATCAAGATCATTAAGCATTGAAATATTTACCTCTGATATTGATTTTATTTCTATTTCCTCTAGTTCCTCTTTCTCAAGGCTTAATGAAGAAATTGTATTATTAGAAACCTCATTGGGAAGATCTATAGTTTTTGCCTCATCCCCCTCAAGATCAGATAAGCTAATTTGTCCTAATAATTGATTATCTTCTGAGTTTTCTACAATATTTGAAGAGCTTTCTTCTATGTTTAATTGCTCAGATGTATTAACTAATTTTTTTTTGTCAGACTCAGATGATGTGTATAAAGAGTACAAATTACTAACGTCATCTTTAATATCCAAAATTTGTTTTTCCAATGAAATAATACTCTTTGAAATATCATTTATTATTTTTTTTAAATCTTCAATATCATTTGTACCTAATGAAACTGAATTATTATCCAGTGATGACTCATTTTTATAAACAAACTTTTGAAGATCGATGATATCATTTTTAATTCTATCTAATTCTACAGATAATTGATTATGTTCTTCGGCAAAAGATAAACTACTAAAAAGAAGTAGGAAAAAAATAATCAATTTTTTGTTTATTTTTTTCATAAAGGTAATTGGGTGCTCTTTCAAAAGAGCACCCTAAATGAAATTTTAATTAATTACTTACTAATGTAACGCCGCGTCTATTTTGGCTGTAAGCTGTTTCGTCAGATCCAATGACCTCTGGTCTTTCTTTTCCCCAACTTACATATTCCATTCTGTTGGTATCTATTCCTGCTTGAGCTAGATAGGAATATACAGAAAAAGCTCTTTTATCGCCCAGGGCTAAGTTGTACTCACGAGTACCTCTTTCGTCTGCATGGCCCTCAACAGTTATGTTAGTGTCAGGGTATTGCATCAACCAAGCTGCTTGTGCATCAAGTGTCGCTTGAGCATCAACTGTGAGTTCTGAACTGTCAAACTCAAAGAAGACTCTGTCTCCAACATTAACAATTAAATCTTCTTGAGTACCAGCTGTAATTTCGCCACCAGAAGATGAGCTAGCACTAGCAGAAGCTGCATCAACGTCTCCACCTTGATCTGTGTTAGTAGCAGCACATGAAGCAAGGAAAAAACCGGCAACAATAAGCATAAACAATTTTTTTAACATTATTATAAATCTCCGCGTAAATATATTCTTACTATAGTTTAGGTAAATAAACACTGAATTTTTTGGAAATCAAGACAATTCTTATTTAATTTTTTTTGAATATTGTTGATTTCTAATGAATTTTTACAATAAAGGTGACCAAGCTGGGTCACTTCCATCCCTTGGAGTCGGGATGATCCTCTCATTGTATCCAGTAATATCTATAAAATGTATCGTTACTTCCCCACCAGTACCATCAAGATTTGACCTTTTCTGTCTATGAAATATTAAATATCTACCATTTGGCGACCAAGCCGGAGACTCTAGAGCAAAATCCCTAACAATCACTCTTTCATTGTTTCCATTTAAATCCATAACACCTATATGGAAATTGCCTTGTGTTAACTTGGTAAAAGCTATCAAGTCGCCTCTTGGAGACCAAACTGGGTTTCCATACACACCTCTACCTTTTGAAATTCTTTTTATGTTATCTCCATTCTTATCCATAATGAATAATTGGGGACTACCACCACGATCAGAATTAAAAACAATTTTTTCACCATCAGGAGAGAAAGAGGGTGATGTGTCAATTCCAGAGTCGTTTGTTAATCTTGAGCGAGATCGAGTGTTTAGATCCATTAAATATATTTCTGAATTTGCTGCATTGTTAGGATCTGAAAAAGACATTACTACACTTTGGCTATCTGGTGAAAATCTCGGTGCAAAAGTCATTCCAGGAAAATCTCCAACAATTTCTCTTTCACCTGTTTTAAGATTGTAAATATAAACTCTTGGAAGATTATTTTTGTATTCCATATATGTTATTAATTGTTTATTTGGTGCAAAGCGAGGAGTTAATACCATATTTTTTCCATCTGTTAAAAATTGATGACTATCTATATGCCCATCTTGATCCATGATTGCTAGTCTTTTTACTCTTTGATCTAGCGGGCCAATTTCAGAAACATAAACAATTCTTGTATCAAAGTAACCTGTTTCACCAGTGATCCTTTCATAAACAATGTCGCTTACTGTATGACCCACTCTTCTAATTAAATTTTCATCGGGTATTGTTAATTGTAATTTCTCTATCTCTTTTGCATTAAAAACATCATAAAGTCTCATTCTTAGTCTAATGCCTTTATCAGTTTTACTGACATCTGCACTTAATAAAAACTGTGCTTTGATTAATTTCCAGTCTTCAAAACGCGGAACTTTTTCAACTAAATTATCTGATTGAATGTAAAGGTCCTCATTCACAGTATAAAAAAGCCCAGAATTAGTAAGATTATTAGAAATAATTTGTCTAAGTGTGTTTCCGTATCTAGCTGTGTCTGAGTCAGTTCCAAAAATTTGAGTTATAGCTATAGGAGTAGGCTCAACTTTTCCCTGAGCAATTGTTACCTCTAATGCAGCGTTTGCATTAAGTGAAAAAAACAAAATTATTAAGATTTTTTTTATCATAAGAATATTTGTAGTCGAATACTCAATTATTATCTTAAATTTTTATTAATCAAACATCCAGCTGAAATCAAAAGTAAAGTTAATTTCTTTCCAATGTTCATATTTATCTGCAGGTAATAAAAGAGGGCTACAATCTGGATTATTTACTGCTCTCATTGCAGCTTCAGCAGCAGTTCTAAATGATGGATCATTTAATTTATCTTTATTGACTACTTTAGAACTTTTTACAGTTCGATCAGGGTTAACTTCAATGTAAATAACAGGTTTTATTTCTTTTAAATTTGCGACACCAACATTAAGATTTAAACAGCCATGTAATTGTTGCCTTAATAAATCAATTTCTGAAATAGTCATCGTTGGTCCAACCTTTTCTGTAAAAACTTCCTCTTGTTTGTCTTCGGATGCCTCCTGTTCTTTTTTAAATTCTTTATCTTGATTTTCTAAATCTTTTAGAACAGTACTAACATTGAAAGTTTTCTTAACAGGCTTTTTCTTAACAACAATCTCAATATCTTTTTTAGGTTCAGGTATCTCTTTAGGTTCAGGTTTTTGCTTTAATTTTATCTCAAAATCATTTTCTATCGGTGGCGGTGTCTCCTCTTCAGGTTTTTTAATTTCAGGTTTTACTTTCTCATCAATAATAAATTCATTTGTTTTGTCTGCAGAGTTATCAACTAATACTGCTTCATTAGTATCCTGAATTATTGAGTCAATTGACTCTTGAGACTCTATTTCTTTAATATCTGGTTCAATAGCCTCAGTTTCATTCTGTTTTGAAGTCTCTTCTTGAAATGTTGGAACAATTTCATTTATCTCCTCAACAAATTCAGGTGCAGCTGTCTCTTCTTCAATAATGAACATTTCAACTGGTAAAATCATTGGAATATCACTTATTTTTTTTTCAAAAGTAAAATTTATCATTGGTATCAAAATTAGTAGATGTAATAGAAAAGAGAATATTTGAAAATAAAAATCGCTTTTTTTGTAACTGAAATTTTCAATGAATAAGATTAAGTTTCTAAAAGGATTAATTAGTGAAATAGTAGACACTTAACTTGGTTTTTTCGTTACAAGAGCAATTTTTAAAAAACCAGAAGTGTTAAGAGCACCAAGAACTTTCATTACTTCTCCATAATTAATTGTGGTATCAGCTCTTAAAAAAATTCTTATGTCAGTATTTGAGCCTGCAATAGTTTTAACTTTCAATATTAATTCATCAAAAGGTATTAGCTCTTCCCCTAGGTAAATTTCATTATTTTCATTAATTGAGATTTCAAGTGGTTCCTTTTGTGCATCTAAAGAATTAGCCTCAACTTTTGGCAAATTAACTGGAACACCCACAGTTAGAAGGGGAGCTGTGACCATAAATACAATAAGTAAAACCAACATAACATCAACCATCGGAGTAACATTTATATTAGATACAGGTCGATGTTTTTTTCTCATATAATTATTTAACTTGGCGTGAAATTATATTAACTAAGTCCTTCCCAAAACTCTCAGCCTCTGACAAATAGTTATCAATTTTAGAAGTTATGAGGTTGTAGTAAGCGGTTGAGGGGATAGCAACGAAAAGACCCAAAGCAGTTACAAATAAAGCCTCTGCTATACCGGGTGCAACTACAGCGAGATTAGTATTTTGAGCAATTGCTATAGCTTGAAAACTATTCATAATTCCCCAAACTGTTCCAAATAATCCAATAAAAGGTGCTACGGATCCAGAGGAAGCCAAAAAAGACAATCCTTTATTTAAATTTGTATCTTCAACAGCAATACTTAAATCAAGAGATGTATAAAGTCTTTGAATGAAAGCCGAGTCTATTTTATTTTTCTGAATTCGAGATTTTTCATATTCATTCATGATATTTCTAAATATATTTGAGAAACTTTCTTGATCAAATTCGTCAATTTGTTTGTATAGTTCATCTAAAGACACCCCAGACCAAAAATGGTTTTCAAATTTTTTTGATATTTTCTTAAGTTTATTTATTAACAAAATTTTTTGAATGATTGTCTTCCAAGATTGAATTGAAAAAATCACTAACAATATTATTACAAATTTTACAACCCAGTCAGATTTTAGAAACATTCCCATCATTGAGAAATCTACCGAACCTTCGAGGGATGCTAAGTTGACTACTTCTTCCATTAATTATTCTTCATCAATTATATTTTTATTTTTAAGTTCTTTAGAGACTTTCTCAAAATCATCTGAATGTACCATTATCCAAAAACCAGGTCTATTTTTTTCACATAATGCAATAACTGGGGTCTTTTTTTCCTTGTCTGCTAAAGATTTTGTATCATCCCATAATTTAATAGCTGTATGTTTAGCTCTTAATTTGCACTCAATGAATAAATTATCGTGAATTACATCTGAATGAGTAACTTTTGAATTAATACCACTAAGGGCATTTCTCATACCTCCAAAAAACTTTGCCACAAGTCTTTCCCTATTTTTCCAAGCTTTATCAGGCATTATTAACCTCTAAAAGTTCACTATCAAAATCAAGATTTGAAAAACAATTTTGAACATCATCGTTATCCTCTAACTCTTCATTTAATCTGATAAGTTTGTCAAGATCTTCCTTTTTTTCAATTTTTACAGTTAAATTTGGCTTCCAAATAATATTTGCACTTTCAATATCAAACTTTTTATCCACTAGTATTTTCTCTAAAGATGCTAATTCCTCAAAAGAAGAATAGAGATATGTTACATCGTCATCTGTATTGTAATCCTCTAAACCATGGTCAAGTAAATACTCCAGTGCACTATCATCTATTTCTTTTTTGATTTGTATTTCTCCTACTTTATTAAAATTAAAACTCACACTTCCTGTCTCCCCCAAATTCCCCCCATTCTTTGAAAAAATAGATCTAATTTCTGAAGCTGTTCTATTTTTATTATCTGTTAAGGCCTCAACTATAAAAGCTGTTCCAAATGGACCATACCCCTCATAACGAACTTCTGAATAATCAGAAGCTTCAGTATTATTTTTATTAATAGCTCTATCTACATTATCCTTTGGCATATTTACACTTCGAGCATTTGTTATTGCTAGTCTCAATCTTGGATTGGACTCTGGCTCAGTTCCTCCAATCTTCACGGCTATTTGAATTTCTCTTCCTATTTTTGCAAATTGTTTTGCTCTTTTTTTGTCCTGAGCGCCTTTACGATATTGAATATTTTTAAATTTTGAATGTCCTGCCATGAGCTAAGATAATAAATTACTATCCAAAACACCACCTATTTGAATAGATTGAATTGAATTTTTATACCCCACATTTGTAGTAATGACCGCTCCAGAAATAGTTGCCAATCCCTCTGCAGGTTCCAGTCTGTGAGAGTTTGACCCAGTTCTCATTCTTTTGATGGCACCTTCTTTTTTCATACCAATAACAGAATTATAATCTCCTGTCATGCCAATATCAGTTTGAAAACAAGTGCCTTTTTCTAATACCCTTGCGTCCGAGGTTGGAATATGAACATGAGTCCCATATATAGCTGTAAATTTTCCATCATAATTTTGCGCTATACCATTTTTTTCAGATGTTACTTCAGCATGTACCTCTAAAAATGAATAATCTATTTTATGGTCATTAATTATAGATAAAAGTTGTGTATCAATAGAATTAAAAGGATTGCTTAAGGGAAGGTCAATAAATGTTTGACCATGAACTTGGCTTACCAATATTCTTTTTCCATTGTTATGAGTAAAAATTTTAAACCCCCTACCAGGAGATCCAACTTCGAAATTTAAAGGTCTGATAATATTATGATCTGGGTTTTGATCCATATATTCTATGATCTCTTTTTGTTTCCAAGCATGATTTCCTAAAGTTATAGCGTCAGCGCCCCAACTTATAAGCTCTTCGTAAATTTTTCCTGTAAGTCCATAACCACCAGCTGAATTTTCAGCATTAATTATTGTAAAGCTAATATTAAATTGATCTTGTATCTTTTTTAAATTTTCTTTGAGAGCTGTCCTACCTGATCTTCCTACAACATCTCCTATAACTAAAAAATTCATAAAGAGTAAATTTTTTGTTCTGAACAAATGTAATCTACTTTTTGGTCAAAACTCTCCTGAAAATTGTAGTTGGTTTTTTGAATTTCAAAAGCAGCTAAAATAGTTTTTAAATTTCCTTTTTTTTTCAATTCTTCAATAGTTCTATCAAAAAAACCTCCTCCATAGCCCACCCTAAATCCTTTTTCATTAAATGCAGAGCATGATGCTATAATTATATCAGGATCTAATGTCTTTTCGCCTTTAGGTTCCATGATACCGCCAAATCCTTTTTCTAAATTTGGATTATGAGGGTTATATTCAAAGTACTTTAAAGAGGATCCTTTTGATATTACTTTGGGAAGTGAGCATTTGATATTTTTATTTATTAAATCATTAGAAATTCTCAATACATCTGCCTCATTTTTATATGGATAAAATAATCCTACAGAACTATTTGGATTAATCTTTTCAATTAAATCTATTATTTTTGAATTTATTTTATTGGAAAAAATATCTAAATCCGAAGTGCTTAGTTGCATTCTTAGGCCTAGGTGATGTTTTCGAATTTGTTTTTTATTCAATGATTATATTATCATTTAGTTTTTTGAAAATTTGCTCAATGTCAGATTTTAGATGATTATTTTCATTTTGTAATTCTTGAATACGGCTCTCATAAAATAATTTCTTATTCAAAGAGTCTTGCAATATTTTTTCTTTTTTCAAAACATCTTCCATAGATTTAAGATAGGCAATAAGTGTGGATGTTAAAAAAGGTACATTCTCTTTCTTCTCATCATCTATGAGTTTACTAATTGAGGAAGCGATCTCTTTTACTGTTTCAACATTATCATCGGAGCATTGTATTTTTAGTGGTCTTCCTCCAATTGTTAGAGTTAAATTAGCCATCTGTATCTATTGATCCGAGTAATTCCTCAATTTTATTAGTTGCTTGATCAATAAGTTGAGATTTTTCAGATAGCTCAACTTTGTTATTTTCTAATTCAGTTACTAATTCTGACTCTCTTCTCTCTAAATATTCTATCTTGGCTTTTAATTCTTGTCTCTCATTGATTAATTCTTGATTATTAGTTTTATAATTCTGAAGTTTTGATGCAATTTGCTCAATTTTTTGAAGTATTTGTTGTTGAAATTCGTTCATACTTTAATTATTAGTTATTAAGAAAAGTTATTCCATTGAAAAATTATACCAAATTAGCGAATTGTATCAGATTTTTATCAATTGATGCTGTAGAAAAAGCAAAATCTGGTCATCCTGGTATGCCGATGGGAATGGCTGACATTGCCACAGTACTCTTTCACGATTTTCTTATTCATAATCCTAAGGATCCGAACTGGTTACTTAGAGATCGATTCGTTTTATCTAATGGACATGGTTCGATGTTGCTTTACTCACTTTTATACCTCACCGGTTATAAAAAAATGACAATATCTCAAATTAAAAATTTTAGACAATTGGGCTATATCACAGCGGGACATCCTGAATATGAACCAGATGCTGGTATAGAAATAACGACTGGTCCTCTTGGACAAGGAATTTCGAATGCTGTAGGAATGGCCATAGCACTTAAAAAGCTCTCAAAAGAGAAAAAATTGTCTAAAGCACCAAAGGTATATGTTTTTTGTGGTGATGGGTGTTTAATGGAGGGGATAAGCCAAGAGGCAATTAGTCTAGCTGGGCACTTAAAACTTAATAATTTGATACTAATATACGATAACAACAACATTAGTATTGATGGATCTACAGACCTAGCTTTTAGTGATAACACAAACCTTAGATTTAAATCAGTAAATTGGGAGGTACATAGTGGAAAAGGTCATGATCATAAAAATATTTATAAACTTTTAAAAAAAGCACAAATTTCAAAAGTACCTTGTTTGCTAAATTTTAAAACTACTATTGGATTTGGTTCTCCAAATAAATCTGCAAAAGCATCATCACATGGCTCACCCTTAGGTTCAGAGGAAGTGAAATTAACGAGAAGTAAATTATCTTGGAATGAAAAACCTTTTCAAATTCCAGATAAACTTTTAAAAATTTGGCGAAATTCATCCACTAAAAATTTACAAACATACAAAAAAACTAAATCAATATCTCACACAACTTTATCAAATAAAGACATAGATAAATTATTTTATAAAATAGAAATAGATTTTAAAGATTTTAAGTCTGATCAGGCTACTAGAAAATCCTCTGAAGCAATATTACATTATTTTAAAGAAGATCATTCGATACTTGGAGGCTCTGCAGACTTAACAGGCTCCAATAATACAAAAGGAAAACAAATGTCTGTTCTGGATAGCGTGAACACATCAGGACAATATATCCATTATGGTGTAAGAGAGCATGGTATGGCAGCAATAATGAATGGTATTGCCGCTACCAAAATTTACAAAACATATTCAGGAACTTTTTTGAGCTTTGCTGATTATATGAAGCCAAGTCTTCGTTTAGCTGCACTAATGAAAATTAATCCAATACAAGTTTTCACACACGACTCTATTGGATTAGGTGAAGATGGTCCTACTCATCAACCTATTGAACAAATTAACATGTTAAGACTCATACCAAATAGTTATGTATTTAGACCCTGCGATCTTAAGGAAACAATTGTATGTTGGAGAGAGGCTTTAAAAATTAATGATGCACCTTCATTTATCTGTCTTTCAAGGCAAAATCTGCCACAAATTTCAAATAAAAAATTAGACTCAAAAAAATTTAAAGGTGCTTACGTTGTATATGGTCCAAAAAATAATAATAATATTACTATTATAGCTACTGGTTCAGAAGTGTCTTTAGCTGTAAATGTAGCTGTAAAAATTAGAGGCGATGGTATTATTGCAAAAGTCATTTCAATGCCATCAACTTCTGTTTTTGAAAAACAATCAAAAACTTTTAAAAACAATTTATTAAAATCAAAATCTAGTGAAACTTTTGTAATTGAAGCTGGATCAACAATGTATTGGAATAAGTACACAAAATATGAAAATATATTTGGATTAGATAATTTTGGTGCTAGTGCACCTGGGAATGAAGTTTTTAGAAAATTTGGTTTAACAACAGAAACCGTATCTAATAAAATAATAAAGAATATAAAAACAAAATGAAAAAAAAAGTAGCTATTAATGGTTTTGGTAGAATAGGCAGGCTTGTTTATCGAGCATTTTTGGAGAGATTTAATGAATTTAGTAATCAATATGAGATAAGCTATATAAACGACTTGGCTGATATTGACTCAAATATTCACCTACTTAAATATGATAGTATTCATGGATCTCTAAAAAAAGAAATTAATAAAATTTCCAATGAACAATTTTCAATAGGGGAAAATACAGTTACTGTTACATCTGAGAAAAACCCTATTGATTTGAAATGGAAAGATAAGAAAGTCGACATTATTTTAGAGTGCACAGGTGTTTTTGCGTCTAAAGAAAAGGCAATGTCTCATATCGAAAGCGGAGCAACTAAAGTTATAGTTTCTGCTCCATGTTCTGGTGCTGATATAACGGTTGTGCAAGGAGTTAATAACAAAAATATTAATATAGATCATAAAATAATCTCTAATGCCTCGTGTACAACTAATTGTCTGGCTCCTGTGGCTTTTGTAATTGATAAGGAGTTCGGAATTGAAAATGGATATATGACAACTATTCACTCTTTTACAGGAGATCAAAATACAGTAGACACGTTTCATAAAGATCTTAGAAGAGCAAGAGCAGCATCAACTAACATTATACCAACAAGCACAGGTGCAGCAAAAGCTGTCGGTCTCGTCCTTCCTCATTTAAATGGAAAATTAGATGGCACAGCTATAAGAGTTCCAACGCCAAATGTATCTCTAGTAGATTTTAAATTTAACACGAAAAAAAATATCACAATTGAAAATTTAAATAATAAATTTCAAGAATATGCAAATGGCCCTCTTAAAGGTATTTTAGGAGTGAATACAGACCCTAAAGTATCAAGTGATTATAATCATGACGCAAGGAGTTCTATTTTAGATTTAAGTGAAACAACAACGGTGTCAAGTAATTTTGGTAGAGTATTGACTTGGTATGATAACGAGTGGGGATTTTCAAATAGAATGCTTGAGACAACTGCTCAAGTGTGTAATTTATAGGAGCTATTATGAAAGTTACAAATACTACAAGAAAAATTATATCAAACTACACTCACGAAAATATTGGAGTAAGATCAAATCTTATGAAAATTTTGGGACATGGAAAGTTAGGCGGAACTGGAAGAATGATAATTTTACCTGTCGATCAAGGTTTTGAACACGGGCCCGATAGAAGTTTTGCTGTAAATCCCCCAGCATACGATCCAAACTATCATCACCAACTTGCAATAGATGCTGGTTTATCTGCTTATGCTGCTCCTCTTGGTTTACTGCAAATAAGTTCTGGGAATTATAATGGTCAAATTCCAACTATATTAAAAATTAATAGTTCTAATACTCTCGCAACATCTCTTGATCAAGCTGTTACTGGGAGTGTAAATGATGCATTAAAATTAGGATGTGCTGCGATAGGTTTTACGATTTATCCTGGGTCTGATCATAATTTTGAATTAATGGAAGAATTTAAAAGACTTAGTTTCGAGGCCAAAGAAAAAGGACTTGCTGTTGTTTTATGGGCTTATGCGAGAGGTTCAAAGATTAGCAAAAAAGGTGAAACGGCAATGAATATAATTTCATATGCAGCACACATGTCTGCTCTATTGGGGGCAAATATTATTAAAGTAAAACTACCTAGTGATTTTTTAGAAGAAGACCCAACTAAAAAAGCATTTGAAGATAATAATATACCTATAAGCACTTTAAAGGATCGTGTGGCTCATATCAAAAAAGTTGCATTTGATGGAAAACGCTTAGTGGTATTTTCAGGTGGTGATGCAAAAGATGATCAAGCTTTAATGGATGAAGTGCTTGCAATTCACCAGGGAGATGGAAACGGCTCAATTATTGGAAGAAATTGTTTTCAAAGATCGAGATTAGATGCGTTGGCTTTATTGGAGCGAATGATTCAAATTTACAAATCTAAATGAAAATTAATGCTAACGACTTAAAGATAGGAAATATAATTCAGCATAATAATTCGCTTTGGAAAGTCGCTAAATTATCCCATACACAACCTGGAAAAGGTGGGGCATACATTCAAGCTGAGTTGAAAAATATTTCAAACCAGTCAAAATTAAATGAGAGATTTAGAAGTTCTGAGTCTCTTGAAAAAATTCGCGCTGAAGAGATAGATCATCAATTTTTATTTCGTAGTGGAGAGGATTTTACTTTTATGAATAACCAAACCTATGAGCAAATAGTTATGAATATTAGCCAAGTGAATGAAAATACAGCAAAATTTCTAGAAGATGGAATGGAAGTCTCTATTGAGTTTTATGATGAAAAACCAATGAATGTTAATCCTCCTGAAAGTCTTACGGTACAAATAGCCGAAACAGAGGCAGTTGTTAAAGGACAAACAGCATCTTCATCATATAAACCAGCATTGTTAACTAACGGTGTAAGAGTTACTGTTCCACCTCATATTGAAACGGGTGACAAAATTAGAATAAACACGTCTGAATTAACTTACATAGAAAAAGCAAAATAATTTTTTCTATGGCTATTGTCCCACCAGTAATTGTTGTTATGGAAAAGGCATGTAGGAATGCTGCAAAATCTTTAATAAGAGATTTTGGAGAGCTTGAGAAACTTCAAATTTCTAAAAAAGATAAAAATGATTTTGTATCCTCTGCAGATATTAGAGCATCTGAAACTATCAGTTATACTTTGGGAAAAGATAGACCTGATTTTCTTCAAATTGACGAGGAGACTTTTAGTGCTGAAGATTTAGATAAGCTTAAAGGTGATACTCCTGTGTTTATCTCAGACCCACTTGACGGAACAAAAAATTTTATACATGGAAATGGTTACTTTGCAGTAACCATTGGATTGATGCAAAAAGGAGAGATTATTGCTGGTGTTACATATAACCCAATTTTGAATGAATTATTTTGGGCTCATAAGGGTTCTGGATCTTGGATTAACAACCAAAGGCTCAGGGTTTCCCAAAGAGATAAGTTAGATGGATGTATGTTTACATCTGGTGTGCAAATCAAGCATGAAGATATTCTTGAAAAAGGAATTGCTCAAATAGGATCGCTTCAAAGGAAAACAAGTGTCAGAATACTTGGTTCTTCAGCTCTTGATTTAGCGAATGTGGCATCAGGAAAATTTGATGGATTTTGGTCATTAAGATTAAATCTTTGGGATATCGTAGCAGGTATTATTTTAGTAAATGAGGCTGGTGGGATATGCCTAAATAAAAAAGGTAATGTTTTTGATCCCTTAAATGATGAAAGTTTAATAGCCTCTAGTGCAGCCATTAGCGGCGAATTACTGAAAAGCCTATAAATATTTACTTGATTTTTTAACCTTTGATCTCTATTTTCTCATAACCATGAAACAAAAAATACATCCTGATTACCATGAAATTACTGTAGAACGTACTGACGGATCAACATATAAGACGAGATCTACGTGGGGTAAAGCTGGCGATACTATGAAGCTTGAAATTGACCCATTATCTCATCCAGCTTGGAATCAAGGATCTGGAAAAATGGTTGACTCAGGTGGAAGAGTTGCACGTTTTAAAAATAAATATAAGTCATTTAATATTTAATATTTTAACTAGACCATGTCTGACAATAAACCTTTAATGCCTCTAGCTACGGCCGTATGGTTGGTAGACAATACTGCTTTAAGTTTTTCCCAAATATCTCAATTCTGTCAATTACATGAGCTAGAAGTTCAAAGTATTGCAGATGGTGAGGACGCATATCGTATGCAAGGATTAAACCCTATAGCCAGTGGTCAATTAACTATGGATGAGATTAAACGTTGTGAGGGAGATCATTCACTTGAACTTCAATTGCAAAATAAAAAATCTGAGTCCATTCAATCGAGCGTTAAAACGAAAAAATACTTACCATTATCAGTAAGACAAGAAAGACCTAAGGCTATAGCTTGGCTAATTCGTGAGTATGGACAAATACTAACAGATACGCAAATAGCTAAACTTACAAGTTCTACTAAGCCTACTGTTGCTAATATAAGAGCTGGTAATCAATCTCAACCAATTACAGAATTTAGAAATCCCACTGATCTTGGTTTATGTACTTATGAAGAGCTCGAAGCACTTGTTGAAAAAGGTCAGCGAAAAGCAGAACGCGAGAGAAAAGCAAAAGAAAAGGCAGAAAAATTACAGTCTACTACTGCTTAGTGAAGAATAAATAAACATCTCCTAATCTTATACCAAATTTTTTCATAGTAGCTTTGTTGAATACATTTTTTTCATCTTGCATAATCATCCAATCATCAAATTTAACATTCATTATACCATCACCATACTTGAGTTTTAATGTGTAATGCCAATTTAAAGCATTACCTAAACTTTCACCTAAAGCTACACCTATAATATCATCAGAAATTCCTTCGTAAGTATTTTCACCAGTTTTTTTTATTTCCCATCTTCTGAATTCTTCCTCTCCATCATCATAGAGGAAGGTCTCATTGAGAATAAAATTATCTTCCTGTTGAATACCCTCCATTTCAACAGTAAATTGTCGCCTTACCTTTCCAAGTCTATCAATAAAAAGACCACTCGCTGTTGTTTTTCCTAAAAAATACTCTTCTATTTTGAATATTGGTTTTTTGTTGGCAAAGTCTTCAAGTTTCATGTTATTGCACCCACTGACAAATATTAATAAAATACTCGCTATTAATACATTTCTCATACACACAATCAATACGCTCATTGATGAAAGTAGATCTTTAACAGATTTAATTTACTTATTGATAAAATCTATCTGATATACATCAATAGTTTTTGCCTTAAAACCTCCTGAACAATATGATAAGTAAAAATTCCACATTCTTTTGAAATCTTCAGAGTAACCTAAGTTTTTAATTATATCCCATTTATTGTTAAAATTTTTTCTCCACATCTCAAGTGTTTGATAATAACTATCGGCCATTTGATTTTTAATTTGAAAGTCGAATTTTTTTTGATTAGCTATTTTTTCTAAAGCTTTTACTGATGGTAACATTCCACCAGGAAAAATATATTTTTGAATAAAATCAATTTTTCGAGTATACCTCTCAAAGAAATCTTCAAAGATTACAATAGTTTGCATTGAAAAGACTCCCGATGGTTTTAACAAGTCTTTAATTTTTTCAAAATAAGTTTGCCAATATTGTATTCCAACAGCCTCAAACATTTCAATGGAGTAGATTCTAGAATATTCTCCTTGATGTTCTCTGTAATCTTTATATATGACATTTAGCTTATTTTCTAAATGATGTTCTCTAATTTTTGTTTTTACAAATTCGTATTGCTCTTTTGAGATAGTTAAAGTATCGATTTTGATATCAGGGAATTTTGAAATTAAATAAAAAGCAAAACTACCCCATCCAGACCCAATTTCTAAAACATGATCACCTGGTCTAGGCTCATTACCTTCAATAAGACTTTCAAATTTATTTTTTTGTGCCTCAGATAACGTTTCCAAGCCTGTTTTAAAAAAACCTGAGGAATAAGTTAAAGTATCATCCAGCCACTCCAAATAGAAGTCATTACCAAGATCATAGTGAGCATGAATATTTTTTTTACTCTGAAATAATGAGTTTTTAGTTTTATTCATATATTTTTTTGATAAAAATCTGTAAAACTTAGATCCACTCATTTCGTTACCAAAAGCTCTTTCATTTAGTGCACCAAATTCTAAGAATTTACTTAAATCGTCTGCTTCAAATTTCTTTTTTATATAAGCTTCACCAAGCCCAACTGAACCACGAAAATACAAATCCCATATCATAGAAATACGACTAATTGTTAAATGCACTGAAGGACCCTCTAATTCACCGTAAAACTCATAAGATTTACCTTTAACATTTAAAGTCAAAGATCCATATCTTATTTTAGAACAAACTTTTTTTATATATCTATCAATAAACAAGATTTTACCTAATTGTAACTAATCTAAGTATAGATTATCTTTTATTCTATTGGAATATTTAAAGAATTTACTTTTTTTTAATAAAAGCTTGATTGCCTGATAGTGAATAAGAGTGATTGTTTTTACACTCCCAAAAATATTTAAAATTAAAAACAAAATAAAATTATAGAAAGTTATTTCTTTTAAATTTAAATCTATGGAGGCATAAAATATTTGCTCCTTTTTAAGGTTAAATTGATTAATATTACAAAAAAAATGGTTTTTTCTTTTATTTTTTGAAGAAATCTTATAAGTGCAGTCCATTTCAATAAATGGTGAAACATACATATTTTTTTTAAACTCTTTATCTTTAAATTTGTTCAAAGTTAAATAATGAACTTGGTCTCCAAATGTATTTTTCACTTCATATATGATCGACTTAACTTTATTTTTACTATCAAGATATAAATAAAAGCTAATAGGGTTAAAAGAATAACCAACAATTGATGGGATACATATAAATTGAATACTATTAAAAACAATATTGTGTTTTTCAGCAACATTTTTTGCAAAATCATATAAACTCTTTTTTTTATTTCTAAATCCGTGCTGTTTATAAAAAATTGAAAAAAAGTTAAATCTATTTAGAGATATAAATGGATGGATGTTTATTGTGTTACTTAAATTTATACTTAAGTAAGGTGCATTATATTGAAAAAAATTATCAGTATCCCTTGTTCTTTTATGAATTATTTTACCTATTCCAAAACAATGAGAAGAAATTAATTCCATTGCACTCTTGATGTATCCGCATTTTTAAACTCCTTTAAATCTATATTTAACATTTTACAAACTTTTATAGCAGATTGAATACCGTCTTCATGAAAACCATAGCCAAGATAACTACCAACATAATAAGAATTCTCATAGCCTTGAATTTGTGAAATATTTTTTTGAGCATTTAGAGTTTTTGGTGAGAATATTGGATGTTCATAAATTGTTTGATACTGATTATGATTTTGATCCTGATTAAGAGAGACAAAGAAATTGTCATTTGTTTCTAGTGGTTGCAATTTATTCATCCAATAACTTAAAGTGCATTTATTATTTAAATTCGTATGAAAATTCCAACTTGACCAAGCTTTTAAATGAGTTGGCATAAGAGTGTTATTTTGATGCAATTGTGCTAAATTTTTTTGAAAATCAAATTCATTTAAAACCTCATACTCTTTCTGATGTATTTTATCTAAAAGAGGAAAAAAATGGTTGGGAGGACATGCAAATATTATAATGTCAAAAACAGATTTTTTTCCTTCAAAGAAAATTTCAATCTTGTCATTTCTTGAAATTTTTTGAATTCTACATGACTTTTTGATTTTAAATTTTGCAGATTTAATTAATAAATTGATATATTGTTTAGAACCATTTCTTATTGTTTTCCATTGTGGTCTATCCGTGAAATTAAACAATTTGTGATTTTGAAAAAAATTAATAATACTTTTTAATGGCTGATTAAGAGAGTCTTGATCGGGAGTTGACCAAATACTTGAAATTAAAGGAACAAGATGGAAATTAATAAATTCATCAGAGTAATTTTTTGTTTTAAGAAAATCTCTAATTGAAATATCTGATGTAATATTTTTTTTTTGATAAACTTTATAAAAAATAATGATGTCTTTTAACATTTTGTAGAATTTTAAATTAAAAAAATTTTTACGATCTGCAAATAATGCACTTAAACTTCCTCCCCCGTACTCGAATTTGTTTTCCTCATTAAGAAAACTAAAGGACATATTGCTATTAACAGTTTCGACTTTGAGAAGATCAAAAAATTTTGTTAAATTTGGATATGTCAGTTCATTGTAGACAATAAAACCTGTATCTATTGGTATAGTATTCCCGTTACAATCTTTGACTTCTCTTGTATTTGCATGCCCACCTAAATAATCATTTTTCTCAAATAGTGTTACATCAAAATATTCTTGTGAAAAATATGCTGTAGATAATCCCGCTATACCAGATCCAATTATAGCTACGCTTTTTTTCAAATTATGATTTCGTTTGTTGATAAGCATCAAGTGCTCTGTTACGAGACTCTTTCAAATCAACGATTGGATTAACATATTTTTTTTCTTTGACTAAACTATCTAATAATTTTTTATCTAAATATGGCTCAAATACTGTTTTTGATGAATTAAATATTTTTAATTGTGGAATATACTTCAAGATAAATTGAGCCTGTGGATCGAACTTTTCTGACTGAAGCACAGGATTAAATACACGAAAATACGGGGAAGCATCTGCGCCACAGCCTGCTATCCACTGCCATCCAGCTGCATTACTAGCTTCATCATAATCTAGTAAACTTTTTTGAAAATACCGCTCACCTAATGTCCAGTTTAATAATAAATTTTTCACAAGAAAACTTCCAACAACCATTCTAAGCCTATTATGCATCCATCCCTCTTCATAAATTTGACTCATTGCAGCGTCTACAAGAGGTATGCCTGTTTTACCCTCAGTCCATAGAGCAAAATCTTTTTTACTGTTTCTCCATGGGAATTTTTTAAATTTAGGGTTAATCGGTTTAGTTGATAAATCTTCAGAATAATACAACAATGAATAAGAAAACTCTCGCCAGCCAATTTCTGATAAATAAGTATTTACAGCATTATTAGATTTTTTTGAATTTTGGATTTTTTCAATTATTGTCCGCGGGGATATCTCTCCAAATCTTAAGTGAGGAGATATTCTTGATGTTTGATCAAAATCAGGCCTATTTCTATTTACATCATATTTATCTATATGAGAAGAAATGTAAGTCTCAATTTTTTTCAAAGCTGCATCCTCTCCTGGAGTCCAATAATTATTAAACTTCTCATACCAACTTCTATTAGATAAAAAATTGATTTGAGTTTTTTCATTGTGTTTAAATGATTTGATTGATGTATTTTTTTGGTAAGAAAATTTCTTGCTCATATAAACTTTAAAAGCAGTTTTCCAATAAGGAGTAAATACTTTAAAGAACTGCCCAGAGTTATTTTGTACTTCCCAAGGCTCATTAAGTAAGTGTGAATTAAAAGTTTCAACCTGAATATTTTTATTTTTAAAAAAACTCTTTATCTCAGTGTCTCTTTTAATAGATTGGTCTGAATAGAGCCTATTCCAAATTAATGATGAAATTTTGTATTTTTCAATTAGGTGTGAGAGATTTTTTTTCGCTTCACCTTCAATTATTATAAGCTTTACATTAAATTTTTGTTCTAAATTCTTGGAATGCAATTGAAGAGTTTTATTTAACCACCATTGCCCAGCATCTCCAGTGGCTTTCTTTTCAATGTCATCATAAATATAAACAAGTAATGCTGGGGATTTTTGTTTCGATATAAATTCAAGACAAGGATTATCAGTAATCCTAAAGTCTCTTCTCAGCCAATATAAAGTTCTATTTTCGATGATAAAATAATAACAAAATTATTTACTATGAGGAGGCATTTTCTTTTCTACAAACCAAACATGCTGTTTCAAAACAGGGTCATACTTTCTCTGGCGAAGTTTGTCAGAAACTTTCAATCCTTTAGTGGGTTTACGTACAATATATTTTGTGCCAGTTTCAGGTTTTTCTTCAGGTATTAACTGTTTAAGTTGGTATGTAGACTTTTTAGCCATTGGCGTAAACTAAACTAATTTTAAATTTGGTCAACATTGATATTTAATGAAATTAAAGAACTTTTTTCCAATGTTCTCGCTTATCTTTGAGAGAACGTCTCTTTTTTTCTGTCATATTATCAAAACAGATGGAACATGAATATCCTTCTTCATATTTAGGAGATTTTCTCTCTCTTGGAGTTAAAGGCATGTTACACCCGTAACAAAGCTTACTCGTACCTTGAGAAAGTTGCTTGTTCAAAGATACTCTGTAGTCAAAAACAAAGCATTCACCCTTCCATGAGTCAGCAGATGTGGTTTCAAAATATTTTAATATTCCTCCTTTAAGTTGATATGTCTCAATACCATATTTTTCCATTAAAGGACCTGCTTTTTCACATCTAATACCACCTGTACAATAAATACCAACTTTTTTATTCTGAAATTTTTCTTTGTTATTCTTTATATAATTTTTGAAATCTTTAAATGTTTCAATTTTAGGGTTGATAGCATTTTTATAATGACCAATTTTAAATTCATAATCATTTCTTGTATCAAGAATTTCTACATTTTTATCATTGGCAAATTTATCCCAATCACTAGGTTCAATAAACTTAGACTTTTTAATGTCTGAAATTTTTAATCCAAAATCAGATGTAACTATTTCCTTTTTAAGTTTAATTTTAAACTCGTTAAAAATTCTTTGGCCATTAAAGTCTGATATTTTTATATTTTCTTTAGTGACTCCTAAAGACATTAAATAGTCGATAATTTTTTTTTCTAATTTTGAAGAGACTGCTATTGTACCATTTAAACCTTCCTCACTGACAATAATCGAACCTTTTATTTGTTTTAAAAGAAAGTGTAAATTTAACCTCTCTTTTAATAATCTGGGATTGGATACGTTAAAAAAACTATAAAACGCAATGACTCTCATTAGTATGTTTTATAACAAATGTATAGATTGATCAAATAAGGCGTTTAAATTACTTTGATTTTATTAGTAAATTGATTTTCAAATTTAACTAACTGAGGCATAAATTTAAACCAAGCATCTTTCAAAGCTTCTACAAATTTTTCGGTAGACTCTGGGTCATGACATGGAGTAGGAGTTATTCTTATTCTCTCAGTACCTTTTGGGACTGTTGGATAATTAATAGGCTGAACATAAACCTGGTGCTCATTTAAAAGAAAATCACTAATCTCTTTACATAATTTGCTATCTCCAATTAATACTGGGATTATATGTGAACCTGAGTCTAAAAAAGGAATACCTGCGGTTCGTAGTTCTTTTTTAACAAAATCAACATTCTCAAAGAATGAAGATCGAATTTCATAGTTTTTCTTTACTTGTCTAATGCTCTCTAGACTTCCAGCAGCTACTGCTGGGCACATGGATGTTGTGAAAATAAATCCTTTTGAAAAACTTCTAACAAAATCAATTATTGTCTCAGTCGAGGCTATGTAACCTCCAGCTAGACCAAATGCTTTTGCCAATGTTCCATTGATTATATCAATATGCTCAGATAAACCTTTTTGATCTGCTACACCTGCTGCATTGGGACCGTATAAACCTACAGCATGAACTTCATCTAAGTATATTAATGCTCCATTATCCTGAGCAACCTGAATAATATCTTCTAGTGGTGCGAAATCAGCTTCCATTGAATAGACAGACTCCAAGACAATAATTTTTGGTCGAGAAAAATCTACTCCCTTTAGAATGTCCTTTAGGTGTTTCACATCGTTATGACGATAAATAGCTTTTTCTTTTTTACTTGTACGAATTCCTTCTATAAGTGATGCGTGATTTAGTTCATCACTTAAAACTAAACAATTATCAAAAGCAGATATAATAGACTTTAGTGCAGACTCATTAGCACTATATCCTGAATTAAATGCTAGAGCTCTTTCTTTTTTATGTAAGAGTGCGATTTCTTTTTCGAGTTGAATATGGAAATTAGTAGTGCCCGATATATTCCTTGTTCCTCCGCTTCCCGCTCCTAACTTTTCAGCAGCAGATTGCATTGCAGAAATAACTTCTTTGTTCTGGCTCATACCTAAGTAATCATTTGAACACCAGACATCAATCTCTTCAGTTTGACCATTACTATGTCTTGTAGCTTTGGGATACTGTCCGGCTTTTCTTTCTATGTTGTTAAATACTCTGTAGTGACCTTCATCTTTAATTTTGTCAATTTCGGATTGAAGTGTGCTTAAATAATTAGATTTCCAATTATGATTTTTCACAAATATTAATTTATTTTTTACTTATATAAAAGATACTGCAATAAAGACGCATAAAGCCTATAACTAGTGGCTTTTTGTCCTATTTATCCTAGGAATTACTTCTTTGCCAATCAGTTCAATAGATTTTATTAAATTTTCATGAGTAATATCAGCAATATCCATTTGAAATTGGAATCTATCAATACCTCCAAGGGCTTGACTATGTCTGATAATCTTTTCAGAGACCTGATCTGGATCTCCTAAAACTATAGCACCTAATGGACCAATTTGATTGTCAAATTGGTCTCTAGTCACTGGGCCCCAACCTCTTTCTTTTCCAATTTTTGTAAACATTTTATGATAACCCTCATAATACAAATCTATTGCTTCATCCATACTATTTGCAACATATCCCAGTGAATGAAGTCCTACGGAGAGTTTTTCTGGGGCATGTCCTGCTTCTTTACCTGCCTGTCTATAAATATCTACCAAAGGCTTAAAGCGATGAGTATTACCTCCTATTATGGCAATCATTAAAGGTAAGCCCATTGAGCCTGCTCTAGCAAAAGATTGAGGCGTGCCACCAACACCTAACCAAATTGGGACAGGGTTTTGAATGGGCCTTGGATAAATAGGTAAATTATTTATCGAAGGTCTAAATTTACCAGACCAACTAACAAATTCATTTTCTCTAATTTTTAAAAGTAAACCGAGCTTTTCAATAAACAATTCATCATAATCTTTGAAATCCAAACCAAACAATGGAAAGGCTTCAGAAAATGATCCTCTTCCAGCTACCATTTCTGCTCTACCTCCGGATATCAGATCAAGAGTAGACAAGTTTTGAAATACACGAACAGGATCTGCTGCACTTAAAACAGTTACAGCACTTATTAGCTTAATATTTTTTGTTTGTGCTGCAGCTGCAGATAATATCATAAATGGTGCTGAGTCTAAAAATTCTTTTCTATGATGCTCACCTATCCCAAATGAATTTAATCCAACTTCATCTGCAAAAATAATTCTATCAATAACATTATTAATGGCTTTAACACTATCTGAGCCCTCTCTTTTATCTGCAAAACTGTCTATACCGATTTCCAAGGTGTTCTTCTAAAATTTTTCAGTGTTTGTTCTAATTTCAATTTCCCATGACCAAGCTTTTTTATCCTGTAAATAAAAATTTAGGTATTGTTTTGCAATTTCATCAGGATGTATCATTTGATAATTTCCAACTGGTTCTTTTCCAATTCCTCCATCTATAACGAAATGACCTATATGAATATTTTGTGGGTGCAGCTCTCTTGCCAAAGATTGTGCTAAGCCTCTCAAACCAAACTTTCCCATAGCAAAAGACGCAGATTTGGCAAAACCCTTTACACTTGCAGATGATCCAGTGAAAAAAATATTACCTTTTCCTATTTTTAACATTCTTTTTACTGATTCATGCGCTACTAGAAAAGCCCCATAACTATTTACTTTTATTGATTGAAGCATTTCATCAGGATCGTATTCAATAAAAGGTTTTACAATTCTAAGAGATGGATTATAGATAACAATTTCTGGAGTGCCTATAACTGAGTCAGTCTGCAAAAATAAATTTTGAACACTGTTATTTTCCGTAGAGTCACACTTAAAAACTAAAGCGTCGATCTCTTTTTTTAAACTGTCAAGTTTGTTTATGTTTCTGGCAGCAAGTACGATTTTCATACCCTTTGAATTAAATGCTCTAGCCAAAGAAGCACTTAAACCTGATCCCGCTCCGACAATTAAAACTGCTTTTTGTGTCATAATTTCATAAGTTATTTATCTATAACATATTTTGAAATAAGTACATATTGACCAATAAGTCTCGCTTAAATTGTATTAGCGTTGATTATTTGTTATTTCTTAATGTCATCAATGGTTATGAAAAAAATTGTTTTATTATCAAGAAAAAGTTTTCTCGCTAAAATTCAGACTCACATTGCGGAAATAGAAATTAATAAAATACAAAAAAATATAATTGATACGCATTACTCATCAAGCGTTGGTGATATGGACATGTCAGCTAAAGCTTGGGAAAAACATGGATTTGGAATATTTACAAATTCACTCTCAAAAAAATTAATCTTAAAAGATGCAGATGTGATAGTTCATTCATTCAAAGATCTTCCTGTTAAAAATCTTAATAAGACCTCTTTTATTTGTCTCAAAAGAGATGATCCAAGAGATGTTATACTTATTAAAAAGACTTCATTAAATAAAAAAAAGTTAGTTATAGGGACGTCCTCTCCTAGAAGAAAATATTATTTAAAAAAATTAAGAGAGTTTTTACCCTTTAAAGAATTGAAGCCATTCGAGATTAGGGGAAACGTACCATCTAGGCTAGAAAAAATATTAAATTCCTCAAAAGAGGACGGGGTGTTTATGGCTAAAGCTGCTATAGATAGAATTTTTAAATATGGAGAAAAAATTAATAAAAAAGATTATAGAAATTTTAAATTAAAATTTAAAAAGTTTGAGAAAATAATTTTACCAATTTCTGAATTTCCTAGTGCGGCAGCTCAAGGATGTATTGCTTTGGAATATAGGAGAGATGATCGAAAAACAGAAAAAATATTGAAAAAAATTAATCATTTACCTTCGTTAGATGATTGTCAAAGAGAGAGAAAATATTTATACAAATGGGGAGGTGGTTGCAATTTAGATGTAGGTGTAACTATTGAAAACATTCTAAATGAAAAAATCTTATTTGCACAAGGGAAAGATAATCAAACAAAAAAATATTTTAAAGAAAAAAAATATCTAAATAATAAAAAAGTTAAAAAAGTTAAAATTATATTTCCCTCAAGCTTATCAAAATATCAAATGTTTCAGAGAAATTTGCATGAATTTAATAAAACAGTAAAAAATAAAAATGTTTTGGCCACAAGATCAGAATTTAAAGAGTTTAAATCTTTAAAAAATGTATCAAATCTTATAACTTCTGGCGTTAGTTCTTGGAAAAAAATAAGTAAAATGGGCATTCTTGTAAATTCTTCTCTCGATAGTTTTGGTGAAAATTATCGAGAAACTGAAAATTTTTATAAAGATAATCAAAAACCTACTTATAAACTTACATATGAAGGGAATATGCTAAATAAAAAATTCCCTGTTATATCACACTATAGTTTAGTCCCTTTGATTAATGACAATACGATTGATAATTTGTTTGTAGCGGAGAGTTTTTATTGGATGAGCTTCTCTGCATTTAAATTAGCTATACAACTAAGACCAGAAATACTAAATAAGCGTAATTCGTGTGGGCCTGGTCAAACGTATCTTCAAATTTCTAAATTTATTCCTAAAAATCAATTAAATGTATATCTTACTTATGATGATTTTAAAAATTTTGAACTTAAATGATTAAAAATTATTTCCCTATTGATCAGTCTAAATCTCTTAAAAAGAAAATTTTAATTCAACCTTTATTTGTGGATCAAAAGGTAAAAAATTCAAAGGAAATTAAAGGATTAGGTGATAATAAAAGTTGGTCATCTTCATCTATAATTAAGGCAATTGAAAAGGATTTAAAAAAAGGTATCAATAATTTTCTTCTTTTTATCGTTCCAAATAAAAAACAAAAACATCCGGAGGATTTTAGCTTTCACTATGAAGTTATAAGAAAAATTAAAAATTATTTTGGAAAAGATATACTTTTACTTATAGATACATGCTTATGCTCAATAACTGTTGATGGGCATTGTGGAGTTACTCATAAAAAATCAATTGATCTTAATAAGACACATTACTCTTTAGGATTAGCGGCAAATACATATCTTGAGGCGGGAGCTGATATAATTGCACCAAGTGACATGATGAAAAATACGACTAAATACTTGAGAAAAATATTTGTTCAAAATGGTTTTTCAAATTCTCAAATAATGAGTTACTCAACAAAATTTAAAAGTCACTTCTACGGCCCTTTTAGAGATGTTGCAAAATCATCACCACAGGGATTTGATAGATCATCATATCAATTACCTGTTGAGGACAAAGTAAAGGCGATTAAAAGCTCAATTAGTAATGCAGCTCAAGGTGCAAATTATTTAATGGTTAAACCTGGAATGACTTCAATAGATTTAATAAGAGATATAAAAAAGGAGACACTGCTTCCCACGGGTGCGTACCAAGTAAGCGGTGAATATGCTAGTTTACAAATGCTCAGCAAAGCTAAATTTGGCAATTATGTTGATTTGCTCCTAGAGTCTTTAACGGTACTCAAAAGAGCTGAAGCAGATTTTATTATTACTTATGGAGCTAGAGATATTGCAAAATACCTATAACAAAAATTTTTTTAATGCCTTAAATAAAGTTGAACAAAAAATTCCTCCAATTTGGTTTATGAGACAGGCTGGTCGATATCATCAGCATTACAGAAAATTAAAAGAAAAATATTCTTTTGAACAATTATGTAAAGAGCCTGAGCTTGCTTGTGAGGTAACTCTTGGACCTATTGTTGAATTCGATTTTGATGCTGCAATATTGTTTAGTGATATTCTTTTTCCTTTAGATTATTTAGGTATGAGTTTGAAGTTTAATCCTGGACCAATATTTGAAAAAAATTTAAGTTCAAAAATGATATCCGAATTTAATATTGATGAATTTGAAAGTTTTATAGATTTTCAGAATATATCTCTAAAACATATTAGAAATGAACTATCAAATGATAAATCCTTAATTGGATTTACTGGTGGACCTATAACCTTATACCATTTTGCAACGAGGAATAATCCTGTATCACAAACACTATTTCAACAAACCCTGCCCGTTTTAGAAATATTAATACAAAAAAATATACAAATTCAGTTACAAAATGACATTGATTTGTTAATGATATTTGATACTGAAGCTAATAAACTAAATGATAAAGATTTTGATGAATTAGTTATTCCTTTTTTAGTTAAAATTTCAAATACTTATCCAAATAAAATTGGATATTTCACTAAAGAAATTTCTCAAACTAAATTTAATAAATTACAAAATTTAAAAAATTTAAAACTTACAGTTTTAGGAACTAATTTGGAGGTTTTAACTGAATTACCAAAGACACATTTATCTTTACAGGGGAATTTTTCAAATGATTTGTTAGCTATGGAGGACACTAAATCCTTTTCTGATTATATTGATAAATATATTGAGAAATGCTTACAGAGTGAGCCATCTCATAGATCTGGGTGGATTGCTAGCCTCGATCACGGCGTAAAAAAAACTACTCCAGAAGCTAATGTTCATTTATTCATAGAAAAGATAAGAACTAAGTTATCATAAAAATCGTAATGTTTTTCAATGGCTTCATTTAAAGGTAATAAACTCTACGTTCATGGCTCTGGTCTTAAGACAGGTATTTTGATCACAAATTTAGGAACACCAGATGAACCAACTAAGTCGTCTTTAAAGACTTATCTAAAACAATTTCTATCAGATGAACGTGTCATAGAAACGCCAAAAGCTATTTGGTGGCCTATTCTTAATGGAATAGTTTTAAATACTCGACCAGCGAAGTCTGCTAAAAATTACAAATCTGTTTGGACAGAGAAAGGTTCACCTCTTCTATTCCACACAAAAAACCAATTATCGAAAATAAAAGAATTTATTAATAAGAAATATCAAAATATCGTATTTGATATTGGAATGCGTTATGGGAATCCTAGCATCTCTAAGGGTTTAAATAATCTTAGAAATCAAAATTGTGATCGTATTATTATTTTACCTTTATACCCTCAATATTGTGCGGCTACAACGGGCTCAACGTTTGATGCTGTTGCAGAAGAATTAAAAAGTTGGCGTTGGGTACCATCTCTTCGTTTTATTGGAGGATATTACGAAAATGAACTTTATATTAAAGCTCTAAAAAATAGCATTGAAGAATTTTGGACTAAAAATTCAAAACCAAAAAAAATCATATTTAGCTATCATGGTGTTCCAAAAAAATATTTAGATAAAGGGGATCCGTATCATTGTTTTTGCAGAAAAACCACTAGGCTGGTGGCAGAGACCATGGGCTTACCAGAGGATAGTTATATGACTACATTTCAATCTAGATTTGGACCAGCAGAATGGCTTCAACCTTACACAGATAAAACTATAGAGAGCTTAGCAAAAAATGGTACAGACCACATTCATGTTATAAGTCCTGCTTTTTCCTCAGATTGTCTCGAGACAATAGAAGAACTTAACGAGGAAAATAGAGAAATATTCATGGAAAATGGTGGAAAGGAATTTGGATATATTCCTTGTCTAAATGATCGAGAAGATCATATACTCCTACTCACTTCGTTAATAGAAAACGAACTACATGGGTGGGTATGAGTGATCAGATAAAAAATCAACAAACTAAAGCAGAAAAGTGGTTTCGAGCACTTCGAAATCAAATGGTTGGATCAATACAAAAGCTTGATGGGTCTGAATTTATAGAAAAAGAGTGGCAAAGACCTGGTGGTGGTGGAGGTTTGATGTCCTTACTAAAAGGAGAAATATTTGAAAAAGTAGGAGTAAATATTTCAACAGTACATGGTAATTTTAGTGAAGAATTTAAAAAATCAATTCCGGGAACCGAAGAGGATCCAAGCTTTTGGGCCAGTGGTATCTCAGTCGTAGCTCACATGAAAAACCCGAAAATTGCTGCAGCTCATTTTAATACTAGGTACATAACCACAAAAGGAAAACAATGGTTTGGTGGTGGTTGTGATTTAACCCCTGCAATACCTGAAAAATTAGAAACAGATAATTTTCATCAAGGTCTCCAACGAACATGTGATCAACATAATTCAACTTATTATGAAAAATTTAAAAAACAATGTGATGAATACTTTTATTTAGAGCATCGAAAAGAAAGTAGAGGTATAGGAGGGATTTTTTTTGATTATATCAATACAGACTTTGATAAGGATTTATCATTCATAAAAGATGTTGGGCAATTCTTTGTTAATTTTGTAATTGAAAACTCAAAAAGAAAAAAAGATGTTAACTTTAATCAAGATGACTTAGATGCTCTCTCAAAAAAAAGATCTCGTTACGTAGAATTTAATTTGCTTTATGATAGAGGGACATTATTTGGATTAAAAACCGGTGGTAATATTGATGCTATATTTATGTCAATGCCTCCAGAGGCTAAATGGTAACAAAATGTATGAGTTATTAAAAATATTACATATCATATCTTTTGTATCATGGTTTGCTGGGTTATTTTATTTACCAAGACTTTTTGTTTATCATGTAGAAAACATAACCAATCCTGAAATGAATAGTGTATTTCAAAAAATGGAATATAAATTGCTAAAAATTATAATGAACCCAGCAATGATATTGACTTGGGTATTCGGTTTAGCCCTTATCCATTATGTAGGTTTTGAATTATGGCTTTTTTTGAAAATTATATTAGTTCTTATTCTCTCTGCATTTCATATGTATTTAAGTAAAATTAGAAAAAGTCTAGAGAGTAATTTTAGAGACTATACCTCAAAATATCTAAGAATAATCAATGAAGTGCCTACTGTTCTTCTAATTTTAATTGTAATACTTGTAGTTGTAAGACCTTTTTAATTTTATGGATCTTACCCAAGGGGATATAAAAAAACAATTAATCGGCATGGCTGTTCCAGCAGGAACAGGCCTTTTGTTTTATACTCTGTACAATGTAGTAGATACTTTTTATGCAGGTCTCATAAGCACAGAGGCTATTGCAGGCTTATCTATATCTTACCCTCTGTATTTTATTTTATTAGCCTTCGCTGTAGGTTTTGGACAAGGCACCACAGCTCTTGTTTCAATAGCTATTGGCAAAAAAAAATTTAATGAGGCAATTAATATACATACTCAAGCTTTAGTTATTACTTTATTGGTTTCAATAGCCATAGGGCTAACAACGTTTCTATTATCTAGACCTGTATTTTTATATTTTGGGGCAGAAGGTATTTTTCTTAACAATGGTCTAAGGTACATTAAAGTACTCTCAATTGGTGCTCCAATTTTTATTGTTTCTTTTGTTGTTAATTCTCTTTTATATGCACAAGGAGATACAAAAAAAAATAGAAATGCGTTAATCATAAGCTTTTTTATTAATTTAATATTTAGTCCTTTTTTATCTTTAGGTTATGGTCCTTTTCCTGCATTGGGAACTCTCGGCATAGCTCTTGCAACAGTCATATCTCAACTATTTCATTTTTTCTTTTTAAGCTATTATGCTATTCGCAGTCCTTTGTTTAAGTATTTCAATTACAATTATATTTGGCTAGAAACTAAATTCGTATTAAGAATTCTAAGACAATCTATACCCTCTAGTATGAATATGTTTATGATTGCAGTTGGTTTCTTCATAATGCAAAAGTTTGTTACAAGTTATGGTGCTTCAGCTAGTGCAGCTTATGGTATAGCTTTAAGAATTGAGCAGATTATTTTATTACCTGCAATAGGATTTAGTAGTGCTTTATTAAGTATGGTAGGACAAAATTTTGGTTCGAAAAATTTTGATAGAATTTATGAAGCTTTTTTAATTTCATTAAGGTTATCTATGACAATGATGATTTTTGGAGCAGTTGTGCTTATATTTGCGGGTGAAAGAATTGCTAGTTTTTTTTCAAGAGACAGTGAAGTGATAATTATTGCTGGTAGCTACTTGTTTATGGTAGCTTTTTTGGCTTTTATATATCAAGTTATTGATAGGTGTGATTCTGTACTTTCTGGATTAAGAAAACCCTCTGTAAATGTGTTCTACACTTTTATTAGATTGGTATTTCTTCCTCCATTTGTAATTTATTTATTTTCTGAGACTCTAGAAAAAGGCCTAATTGGTATTTGGTGGGCTATATTTTTTACAAATTTACTAGGCTCAGTGTTTGTTTTTTTTCATATGAAATATTTATTTAAAAAGGAATCCAGTATCATAATAAATTAACTAAAATCTTTCAGATCTTCCAAATGCTTGCTAAGAGCTTTAGTAGATAATTGTATCTCATAGATAAATAACATTATAGCTATTGAAAATATCAATATCCCTAAACCAAAAAAGTTTAAGGCTAAGTCATAAATCTTGATATAACTAAAAAAAATAGATATTAAATTCAGCAAAAAGCTAATCCCAGAGAGGGTTTGAACTGACCTAACTAATGTTAAACGGGTTGTGAGTACTTTTATTTGATCTAAGTGATGTTGAACCACATTGCTAGTTGGTCTATTTGTGATTATTGTGTCATGGATCTTTCTGATTAATGAAGCAAGAGAAGTATATCTATTACCAAAAGATATCATCATTAAAGGTATAGCTGGAAACAAAAGTGCTGGATAAAGTGTTGTGAAGCTTGGCATACTATAAATGGAGCAGTTTGTTATAACTAGGAGGGAATAACTAAGTATCTATGTCAACACGGAGTTAATTGAAACTTTTAAAAACTGCTCCTAATAAATTTATACATAATATTCAGAAAAAAACTCGTGTTATGATTGCATAACAACTATGCAACTTACAGACAGCTGATGAAATAATTTGTAAATAAAAAATTAATAATCAAATAATTTCCAAGAAAATAATCGATAAGGTAAGTATGAGCAAATAAAGAATTATTATTATATTAACTAATTTCCAAACTTGTTTGTTTAAAAAATATAATCTTAGTGATTGAGCACCATATCCTAAAAAATAAAAAAAAATAAATGATGCTAGACTTGCACCTAATCCAAATAAAATCTTGTCAGAAATAGTTAGAAAATTTTTTGATAAATTTCCTAAAATAAAAACAGTGTCTGAGTAGACGTGTGGGTTTAAAAAAGTAAAAGCAAGTGTCTGAAGAGCTATTTTTGACTTTGATGTTTGTGTATGTGTTTGTGAAAATACAATATCATGTTTAAATGTTTTTATTTTCGACCATATAAAATTTAAAAGAAATAGGACAAGCCCTATTGATAATAATAAATTGATAAGATCATTGATGAAATTTTTAATAAAGTGAAATATGAAAATTCCAAAAAAAATCAATAAGAAATCACCAACTACACATATTGAAGTTACTAAAAAAATATTATTTTTTTTTATACCTTGCTCTATAACAAATAAATTTTGTGCACCTATAGCAAGTATTAAACTTAAACCTGTTGAAAAACCAAAAATAAACTCGTTCATGACAATTTTGCACAGTTTATATACTTTACACCTAAAATCTATTTAGTAAGTTTGTGTAATGAAAGTTTTTGTTGGTGGAGTATTTTTTGCTTTAATATTTATTTTTGTAGTAACTGATGGTTTTGTAAAAATTAGTCTACCTCTGTAAACCTTCTTCTTTTGCCACTACTCCACTCATCACTAAATTTTAAAGTCCCTAAGTGTAATGGTATTTTTTCTTTAACAATTAAATTATTTTCTGAAAATTCAAAAAAAGATTTATGAAGATAGCGAAACTCAAGTAAATGATTCATAATTCCAAAGTTTATATCCTTAATCACATTAGGATCTACATTCTGGTTTGAAATAAAAACATAATCACTATCTGCGGGAAAATTTAAAATTGAACGAAGCGATAAATTAGAGGGACGATTGAGTAAATCTGATTTTTTAATAATTGCATATTGAAATTGATTTTGTTCAATTTTTTTAATTATTTCATCAACACTATCATCAAGGCGTGTATTGCATTCTAATGTGTTGGAGCCACCATAACTATGAGATATTTCAAGTTCCCTGTCTAATACTTTGCAAATACTTTTAGCTAGAATATATTCTGTTCCCAATGTAGAACGAACCATGATTGTTAAAGAAATATCTTGAGAAAGGGCATACAATAAATTCGTTTTAAGAAATAATATTACAATAAAAGAAAATATTACTTTTAAATACATAGATTACTTTTAACATAAAACATTCTAAATTGTTAAATAGAATTAAATGCCAAATTTTTCAACTATTGCATTAATAGCTTGTTTTGCATACGCCATTGAAAGTATTTTTGGTTTTGGTGGTACGATAATCTTTCTGGGAATTAGTGGATTTTTCTTTGACTTTAATTCTTTGTTAAAGCTTGCAATGATTGTTGGGCTATCCTCCGGTTTAGCTGTTTTAATTCAATCATACAAATATGTCTCTTTAAATCATCTGATCAAAATTTTAATTTATACAATTCCTGGTGCATTAATTGGAACATATTTTATCAGTTATTTTGCATCAGATATTTTAATAAAAATATTTGCAATAATTTTAATTATTTATGGATGTTTCAACTTATTCTTTCCTGATATCAGGTTTCCTCAATTCTTGAAAAATTTTTTTGTAATTCTAGGTGGATTCATTCAAGGAATTTATACTATTGGAGGACCATTTGTATTAATGGGGTATAAAGATTATTTCTCCTCAAAACAAGAGTTGCGATCAACTATGGCTGGATATTTTTTTATTATAAATTCTTTGAGAGCAATATTTTTTATGTTTTTGGGAGGAAGCTATTTAGAGATAGTGAAAATATACTATCCAATAGCTCTTTTAGTTATGTTAAGTGTTTGGCTGGGTTATTTTATACATAAACAAATACCGGAAATCCTATTTAAAAAACTTATTATTATTGCTATCACTTTGATAGGAGTATTGATTTTATTTACAAAATGATCGACTGGGAACCATATGGACCTATTTACTCTGTAGCTCCTGGAATAAAAAAAATAAAAGATCTTCCAATTATTGAATATGATGAGCATGAAGAAAGATATTTAAGTTTGAAACAAAAATGTAAAGAAAATATTTTTATTGATGATTATTTTACAAAAGAAATTGATATAGCTGTATGCGAGAAGTTAAATTCTATATTAAAAAAAGAATACCCATCTAAAAACTCTAACTTTAATAACTTTGTAGAACTTGGTTATAATCTTCAAGAGGATATAGCCATTTTTCACAGATGTAACAAACTTATAGCTTTACATGTTTCATTTCCCTCTGTTTGGGTGCCTAAAGAAAAAATTGGTCTTAGTTTTGCTCAAATCCATCAACCTGTACCAGGTATGGAAAATTTTTTAAAAAATGAGGATAAATATGTTCAGATGATGATTGAAGCAACAACTCCTATTATAAGATATGTATGGGGAGAGCATTATGGTTATTATTTATGTGAGCATGAACCTTTGCAAGAAAGTGTAAAAGTGATGCACACAGAAAGACAGACTTTTATTGGAATTCCAGAGAGTGATATTGGTATTTTCTTAATTCGAAAGAAAGTGATGTTTTATGATGACACATCAAATGATTTTAAGGAATGGTATAAAAGGCAAGTCAGATCTATGACAGAGGATCAAAAAATTTATAAGATAAAAAGAATTTGAGTCGATACTAGCGATCGAAAAAGTTCATATATTTGAAGGTAATCAGATTACTGTTCCTGATTTCCCTCAGCTGGAGCATTTGGATCTGTAAGGCGCTCTAATTCCGCTAACTCTTCTGCTTCTCTTTTTGCTTCTCTTTTAGCCTTTTTAGCGGCAAGTTTTTCTTGGCGCTTACGCTCTTTCTCCATAGCTCTTTCACCAGCTTTTGATTTATAGTCAAAGTGAAGTCCCATAAAAAGATTATATCAGAATTTTTTTGATACTAAAGTTTCACTTCACTGAATATTTATTAATTTAGAACTCTTTTTAAAAGATTAATCCAATTTAAATGTGAAATTTTAATCATTAAGTTTTCATTAAAACCCTGTGAAATTAATAGATCGATTAATTTATGCATACCTAAAACACTATCTAGATCTTTTGGCATCATTGCACCGTCAAAATCTGAGCCAAATCCAACTTTATCATCTCCCAAATAGTCAATAAGGTACTTAAAATGATCAACTATTATTTGTAAATCTGTATCAGAAACCATTTTTCCATCTTTCCTTAAAAAAGCTGGGGCAAAGTTAACTCCAACCATCCCTTGAGTTTCTTTGATTGCATCTAATTGCTTATTTGTAAGGTTTCTAGAGTGTGGACAAATCTGATGAGCATTGCTATGCGTTGCTACTAGGGGCGAATTTGAATATTTTGCTATATCCCAAAAGCCTTTTTCATTTAAATGAGAGGTGTCAATTAACATATTCAGTGAATTACAATTTTTTATTAGTTCTATTCCTATTTCGGTTAAACCATCTCCAATATCTGGTGAAGTTGGAAAAGCAAAGGGAACGCCCTCTGCAAAAATAGTAGGTCTTGACCAAACTGGCCCAATTGATCTAAGACCAGCTCGAAATAAAGTTTCGAGATTATAAAAATTTTTATCTATACATTCTGCGCCCTCTATATGCATTACTAAAGCTAATTGATCATCATGATTAAATGAGGTTTCCAATTCTTTGCCAGATAAACAAATCTTAACTTTATTTTTTGAGTTCCTTTCAATTTTTGAAAGGATAGACGATTGATTTAATACAACTGGTAATGCATCGTTTATGTCTACGGGTCTTGGAAGTGGTAATAAATATTCATCTTGCTCCATATCTTTATAGTTGACCAACTTATCAGAGTCAGAGATATTTTGTTCTGGGGTAGGAACATATATTGCGCATAAGCCTCCCTTAAAATTAGCTTGGTTCATTCGAGGAAGATCTAAATGTCCTTCATTATCTCCATCGATAAAATCAAGATAGGAGTCAGGTTTGTTCTTTAAAAATAATCTAAACAATACATCATTGTGGCCATCAAAAATTTTATAATCCATGTCATAAATTTATCATTTTTTTTGTTGTTTAGACTATATACAAATTTAAAATATTAAATAAATTTGTTTGCAGTCTCATAAATAGACATCAGCTGTCTAAATTAAGCAAAAGTAAAATCTTTTTTTGAAACTATATATATGTATGAAAGGAAATTAAAATATGAATAAAATTTTTGGATTTACAGAAAGATCTTTAAGTTTCTGGTTATCTTTTTTTAGTAGAAAAGAAGATAGTATTATAAATTTTTGCAAGGTTGAATATGGCTCTGATTGGCAATGGGCTTACTCCGAGTATCGAAAAAATCAGTCATTTCCAAATAGTTTGAAAGAGGCCGCATAATGGACAATCTATTTAAATCTATAAGAAACATGGTTATTATTGAAAAAACTAAACAAAAATCAAAGTCTAACAAAGAAGAAGCATATTTATCTCAAGCAATCGACATGATTGATCTTGAAAGAAGACAAAAAGAGTTAGATAGAAGATTTATTAGAAAATTTTAAAAAGCCCTATCTAGGGCTTTTGCCTAGCCTAACACCCAAATTTCAATAGCCACAAATATAAAAAGTCCAGCAAAAATTAAATTGACAATATTTTTAGGTCTATTGAAGTAATTTGAAAACTTTTTAATACCAAAAAAGTGGCCGATAATTGAATAATTCATTGCTGAAATAAAAAAACTACCTGTAGCAAAAATTAAAGCGATACTATAATTTAAGTTTTCACTAAATTGTAAAGTTGCTAGAGCAGACCAAAAAGCAAATGCCTTGGGATTGGTATAAGCAACAATTATTGCTTTTTTCATACTATTTAAAAAATTTCTTTCATTGGATAGTTTTATGAGTTGATTTTCAGAGCTGAAGTATTGGCTGCCAATTTGATATGCTAAATAAATCATATAAAGACTAGCTAGGATCTTTAAAACAATAAAACCCCAGCCCATTAAATTAGAAATAAGAAAAGATATACCTGTTGTAGCTAGTAAGCACCAAGTAAAAGAACCAATTGCGGTCCCAACTGCAGCACCCCAAATTTGTTTTTTCTGTCCACTAATACCAACAGATGCCACAAAAAATGTGTTAGGTCCTGGCAAAAAAACAGCAAAATAAAATATTATCCACCCAGATAATAAAGCCATTACAACTTCATTCATCTTAGATTACTTTAATGATTAAGAATTTGACTTAAGAAAAGTTTGGTTCGATCACTTTTAGGATTATTGAAAAATTCATCTGGGGTAGCTTGTTCAACAATTCTTCCCTCGTCCATAAATATCATTTGATCAGCTACAGTTTTTGCAAATCCCATCTCATGCGTGACAACTAACATAGTCATACCCTCTTCCGCTAATTGTATCATCACATCCAAAACCTCTTTGATCATCTCTGGGTCTAAAGCTGATGTTGGTTCATCGAACAACATAATGTCAGGGTTCATAGCTAATGATCTAGCTATAGCAACACGTTGCTGTTGGCCTCCAGACAATTGTCCAGGAAATTTATGTGCCTGTTCAGGAATTTTGACTTTTTCCAAATAATTCATAGCAATCTCTTCAGCCTCTTTTTTTGGCATTTTTTTAACCCAAATTGGAGCAAGTGAGATATTGTCAATTACAGAAAGATGTGGGAAAAGGTTGAACTGTTGAAAAACCATGCCCACATTTTTTCTTATAATATCTATGTTTTTTAAATCGTTAGTTAACTCAGTGCCATGTACTACAATGTGCCCTTTTTGATGAGCCTCTAATCTATTTATACATCTAATCATAGTAGATTTACCTGATCCACTAGGCCCACAAACAACAATTTTTTGGCCTTTAGTAACTGTTAAATCAATGTCTTTTAGTACATGAAAATCATCAAACCACTTATTGACTTTTTCTAATTGAATAACTTGTTCCATTTTAACTGTTGTCCGTTTTTAATTTCTTTTCTAAATATAAACTATAGCGAGACATACCAAAGCAAAATATAAAGAATACAAGTGAAATGAAAACATAAACCTCATAATAAAGTTTTGTCCAAGTCATATCTGCTAGTGCAGCTCTACCTATGCCTAATAAATCGAATAAACCAATGATTAATACTAATGAGGTATCTTTAAATAATCCAATACAAGTATTAACTATGGGAGGAATAGCTATTTTTAAAGCTTGAGGTAAAATTATCTTACGAGTTGTCTGCCAATATGTTAACCCTAGTGCTTCTGCCGCCTCAATATGGCCTTTAGGAATAGCTTGTAAACCTCCTCTGATAGCTTCAGCCATATAGGCAGATTGAAAAAGTGTTACAGCAACGAGTGCTCGAAGTAAATTATCTGGATTAACTCCTTGGGGTAGGAATAAAGGAAGCATAACGTTTGCTGTAAATAAAAGTGTAATTAAAGGTACGCCTCTTATGAATTCTATAAAAACTACACAAATTGATTTTATTATTGGTAATTTAGATCTTCTACCTAAAGCAAGCAAAATACTCAGAGGAAATGCTAAAGCTATACCTGTTATTCCTAAAAAAAGGGTTACTAATAAACCACCCCACTTATTTGTGCCAACAGGACTTAAACCTGGGCCACCATAAAGCATGAAATATGCAATAAAAGGGTAAAGAAAAGTAAAATATATAAAATATTTTCTAAAAGGTATCTTGTCAAAAAGAACTCCAAAAAGCGCAAAGGGCAATAAGGCAAAAGTCAGATTTACCCTCCAAACCTCCTCCACTGGATAAAATCCATACATGAATTGATCCCATCTAGCGTAAATTATTGCCCAACAAGCGCCAAATTCACCTGGTTTAATGTTTTTTGAGCAAAAAGTTCTATCTAAGATTAAGTCTCCTTGAAAGTTATATCGAAAATCAGCCTCAAAAAATGCCCAATTTAAAAAGAAGGATCCCACCTTATACAAGAAAATTAATGCTATAATAGTAAATATTGAGTTAATCCATGATGAAAATAAATTTCTTATAACCCAATTGTAGTACTTTTTATGAGTGAAACTATTTATTGATAATGAACTCATGCGTTTCCTTTAAATTGAACAGCTTTGTTGTAAATATTCATAAAAAAAGAGATTATTAAACTTATAGTTAAATATGTAAGCATCACCATGAGCATTATCTCAATAGCTCTACCTGTCTGGTTTAAAGAGATACCACCAAAGCCATGAACTAAGTCAGCATACCCTATAGCTATGCCTAAAGAAGAATTTTTAGTTAAGTTTAAATACTGAGATGTAAGAGGTGGTATAATTACCCTTAATGCCTGAGGTATTATTATTAATTTCATAATTAAATTACTTTTTAGCCCTAATGCTTGAGAGGCCTCTCTTTGTCCTTTTGAAACTGATATTATACCAGATCGAACAGTCTCAGAAATGAATGCTGCAGTATAAATTGATAAGCCTAATAGCATTCCAATAAATTCAGGTCGGATGACCATACCTCCTTTAAAATTAAAACCTTTTAAGACAGGTAATTCAAACTCTAAAGGCATGCCCATAAGATAGTACATAAAAATAGGTGTAAAAATTACTAATGCACTATTAATTAGAAATATAGGATACTGCTTACCAGTGTGTTCTTGTTTTTTTTTTAAATATTTTTTTATAATAAAAGAAGCAATAATTGCTAATACAAAACTTACTACTATTATTGAAAAACCCTCTTTAAAAATTGGAAGAGGTGAATAAAGACCCCTGTTTGTTAAATAAAAACCTTCAAAGAGTACTATTGCTTGTTTTATTTTTGGCAGATGGAGTAAAATACTGTAGTAAAGAATAATCTGAAGTAATACTGGTACATTTCTTGTAAATTCAACATAGACATATGCAATGTTTCTAAACAACCAGTTGCTTGATAATCTTATGACACCAACAAAAAAACCAAGAATTGTTGCCAAAAAACAACCACATATTGCAATCATTAATGTATTTAGTAATCCGACAAAATAAGCTCTCAAATGGGTGTCCTCACTAGTAAATGGAATTAGCCTTATACTAATATCATATCCAGCACCCATACTAAGAAAGTCAAAACCTGAGCTTATTCCCCTTCGTTCAAGATTTGCTGCTGTTTGTTGAACAAGAAGGTATATAAAGACTGCAAAAATTCCAATTACAAGAGCTTGGATTAAAAGAGATCTGGATTTTTCATCAAAAAATATTTTTCTTATGAAATTTGTCTGCATTACAAAAAAGAATACTTTCTAAAGTAAAGGGTATGGGCTATTAGCCCATACCCAAGTGTTTTTATCTAAATGGAGGTGCGTATAATATACCACCATCTTTGTATAGCGCGTTTAAGCCTCTTTGAATGTTAATTGGTGTGTTTGGACCAATATGTTTTTCAAAGCTCTCTGAGTAGTTACCTACTTGAGATAAAATGTTAACTGCCCACTCATTATCAAGACCTAAGTAAGCACCGTAACCTGGCTCAACACCTAAAAGTCTCAAGACCTCAGGATTTTTAGAACCTTTCATCTCTTCAACATTAGTTGAAGTGATGCCAAGCTCTTCACCGATAATCATTGCATTTAATGACCATCTTACGATGTCAGCCCACTCGCTATCACCATGTCTAACAGCGGGGCCTAAAGGCTCTTTAGAAATAATCTCAGGCAGCACTACGTGAGCAGATGGATCTGCATAACCAGCTCTACTAGAATATAAACCAGAAGCATCAGTTGTATACACGTCACAACGACCTGCAATATAAGCTGCATCAGCCTCTGAATTGGTCTCTACTGGAACAGACTCATATGACATACCGTTTGCTTTAAAGTAGTCAGCTAAGTTCATTTCAGTTGTAGTTCCAACTTGGATACATACAGATGCTCCATCTAACTCAGTTGCACTAGACACGCCTAATGCAGCAGGAACCATAAAACCCTGTCCATCATAGTAATTTACACCAACAAATTCTAAACCAAGATCAACGTCTCTTGACAAAGTCCAAGTTGTATTTCTTGCAAGTAAATCTACTTCTCCAGATTGTAATACTGTAAAACGAACTTTTGTTGTTGTTGGAACATACTCAACTTTTGAGGCATCTCCAAAAACAGCAGCAGCTACAGCTCTACAAATATCAACATCAATGCCTTCCCAAACACCAGCATCATTAGGAGCGCCAAAGCCCGTTAAACCTGTGTTTGATCCGCACATTACTTTTCCTCTTTCTTTAACCAAATCAAGAGTGCTTCCATGGCTACCAGCTATTGCTGAAGAAACACCAAGAGTTAAAACAAGAGAAATAAACAACGATTTAATTTTTGTCATCGTTTCCTCCTTATATATATAAGCTTCGGCAGTATAGACTTATCTTGAGTGAAACTAAAATATAAAAATACTATATAATTCAGGTATTTTTTGCATAAATTTAAGAAAAATAATAATCTTAGACTTAATCTTTATTAAATAGATCTCTTGTGAAGATCTTATCTTGGACGTCATTTAATTCAGAATGGCTTCTATTACATAGAATTAAATCAGCATCTTTTTTGAATAATTCTAAATCTTGATAAACCTCTGAATTGAAAAATTGTTTGTCTTTGATTAAAGGCTCATAGACTATTACTCTTATACCTTTAGCTTTAACTCTTTTCATAATGCCTTGCATACTTGAGTCTCTTATATTGTCTGAGCCCTCTTTCATGATCAGTTTGTAAACACCAACAGTTTTAGGTTTTAATTTTGCGATCTGTAAACCAATAAAATCTTTTCTCATTGAATTAGACTCTATTATTGCTTCCATAATTTTTTGTGGGACTTTATCAAAATTTGCTAATAATTGTTTTGTATCTTTAGGTAAACAGTATCCACCATATCCAAATGATGGGTTATTATAAAAATCACCTATCCTGGGATCTAGACTTACAGCTTTTATAATTTCTTTTGTATTTAGACCTCTTGACATTGCAAATGAGTCTAATTCATTAAAGAATGTAACTCGCATTGCTAGATAGGCATTAGAAAATAATTTTGTTGACTCAGCTTCAGCTGCATTTGTGTAAATTATTTGAACGTTTTTATCAAGAGAAGCATCTTTTAATAATTTTGCAAAATCTTTTCCTTTTTTAGAATGAGAGCCTATTACTATTCTTGAAGGATAAAGACAATCATTTAAAGCTCTTCCCTCTCTTAAAAATTCAGGTACAAAAATAATTTCAATATTAGGGTATTCGTTTTTTATTTTATTTACAAACCCTACTGGTATGGTTGAACGAATTATTACAGTTGGATTTGATTTAGAATTTTGAATATTTTCTAAAGATTGTTTTATTGAGGAAGTGTCAAATCTATTTGTTTCAATGTCATAATTTGTTGGTGTAGCTATGATTGCAAAGTCAAAATCATCAATTTCAGTAGGAAAGATCTCTGCTGATTTTAAATTTAATTTTTTTGAAGACAGATATTCTGATACTTCTTTATCCTCAATAGGCGAAATACCTTTAAATAGGTTATTTGATTTTGTTACATCTAAATCGAAGCAAACAACTTCATTATGCTCTGATAAAAGGACGGCGTTTGCGGTACCTACATAACCAAGCCCTATTACTAATATTTTCAACAGATTTAAACTATTACAATTATATTTTTGAACAATGACTTTTTTATTAAGATTAGGTTATAAATGCGACACATAGGCTATAAAATAAAGGAGAATTTTTAGTTTTTTTACCTTAAAAGACTTAAAGATTTATGAAGTTATTGGTATATTGTATACCAGTTTTTTTAGGAAAGGATCCGGAGTTAGATGTCAGATATAGAAATCGCAAGAGCTGCTAAAAAAATTCACATAAGAGATGTTGCTGCAAAAATAAATATTCCTGAGGAAAATCTAATTCCTTATGGTCATGATGCAGCTAAAATAAATTTTGATTTTATTGAGAAAAGTCAATCTAACCCTGATGGAAAATTAATATTAGTAACAGCAATTAATCCAACTCCTGCAGGCGAAGGCAAAACAACAACATCTGTTGGCCTAAATGATGGATTAAATAAAATCGGAAAAAAATCTATTGTATGCCTCAGAGAACCTAGCCTTGGTCCATGTTTTGGTATGAAAGGTGGAGCTGCTGGAGGTGGTTACGCTCAGGTTGTACCTATGGAGGAAATTAATCTTCATTTCACCGGTGACTTTCATGCAATTACAGCCGCTCACAATCTGTTATCTTCTTTAATTGATAATCATATTTACTGGGGAAATGAATTACAAATAGATCAACGAAGAATCACTTGGGGCCGGGTAGTTGACCTGGGTGATAGGTCTTTAAGAAAAGTAAATGTTAACCTTGGCGGTGTATCAAATGGATTTCCAAGAGAGGATAAGTTCGATATTACAGTTGCTAGTGAAATAATGGCAATTTTTTGCTTAGCAAATGACATAAATGATCTTCAAAAAAGAATTGGTGATATCATAATCGCTTACAAAAGAGATAAATCTCCAATATATGCTCGAGATGTTAAGGCTGATGGGCCAATGACAGTGCTTTTAAAAAATGCTTTAATGCCAAATCTAGTACAGACACTTGAAAATAATCCTGCAATTATTCATGGTGGTCCATTTGCAAATATTGCTCATGGATGCAATACAGTCATAGCAACGAAAACTGGCTTAAAACTTGCAGATTATGTTGTAACAGAAGCTGGCTTTGGTGCAGACTTAGGTGCAGAGAAATTTTTAGACATTAAATGTCGTAAAGCAGGTTTAAAGCCAAGTGTTGTAGTTATTGTTGCCACTGTGAGAGCATTGAAATCTCATGGAGGTGTTGAAAAAGCTGATCTCAATAATGAAAATGTTACTGCAGTTGAAAAAGGGTTTGAAAATTTACAACGTCATATTGAAAATATTCAATCTTTTGGACTTCAGCCAATAGTAGCAATTAATAGTTTTACTCTTGATACTGAAGCTGAGGGCAAAGTTATTTCAGATGGATGTGAAAAGTTAGGAGTAAAGGCAATTTTATGTTCTCACTGGGCAAACGGTGGGGAAGGTACATTAGAGTTAGCTGAGGAAGTAGTTAAAATTAGTGAGTCAAGCGACCTTTCTAAATTTAAGTTTATGTACGAGGACAGTGTATCATTAGAAGACAAAATTCGCTCAGTAGCTCAAAAAATTTATAGGGCTGATGATATTGTAATTGATAAATCTGTTAGCGATCAACTCAAAGGTTTTGAAGAAAGCGGATATGGAAACCTTCCTATTTGTATTGCAAAAACACAATATAGTTTTTCTACAAATCCTTCTTTAAGAGGTGCTCCAAATGGTTTCACTGTCCCGGTAAGAGAAGTAAGATTGTCTGCTGGAGCAGGATTTATAGTTGTTGTAACAGGTCAAATTATGACTATGCCTGGTCTTCCTAAAGTTCCCAGCGCAAATTCAATAATGTTAGATGAAAAAGGTTTAATTCAAGGTCTATTTTAATCTATCAATTTAATTCTCTATACCCTATTTATGGGGTATATTTATTTATGTACTCTAAAACAACCAATGGAGTAACAGTTACTGTAACTCCATATTTTTTAGATGACCAATCATCACCTCAAGAAGGACATTATGTTTGGGCTTATCAAGTTATTATCAAAAATTTAAGTAACTCAACGGTTAAGCTGAGCCAAAGAAATTGGCTGATAATTGATGGTAATGGCAAAATTATAAATGTGCAAGGAGAAGGGGTTGTCGGAGAATTTCCAATATTGCATCATGGCGAAAGTTTTGAATATATGAGTGGCACTCCACTTAAAACAACTAATGGTATAATGCAGGGTTTTTATCTAATGTCTCAGTCTAATGGAAAACAATTAAAAATAGATATTCCTGCATTTTCTTTAGATAGCCCTTATAGTAAGAAAAATCTTCATTAAATAATTAATTTTATGTTTAATTTAAAACCTATCGCTCTGGTAAGTGGCACTGTTGTATGTACTGTAGGTTTTCTATTATTTATTCCTTTAATCACTGAGGTTGTTTATAGGTCTGAGAATTGGCAATCTTATGCTGTTCCTATTTTATTATATTTAATTGTTGGAGGTTCATTAGTAATTACTAATAGAAATATTGAGTTCAAAATTTCTTCAAAAGAAGCTTTTGTTATAACAGTACTATCTTGGTTATTGTTATCTTTTTTATGTAGTGTCCCGTTTATCTATACAAAAGCTGACTTATCAGTTATCGATGCATTATTTGAGTCCATGAGTGGAATTACCACTACAGGCGCAACCACAATATCAGAACTAGACTCTTTGCCTAAAGGTATTTTAATATGGAGAGCATTATTACAATGGTTGGGAGGTATTGGAATAGTTGTAATTGCTTTATCAATACTTCCGTTTTTAAGAGTCGGGGGAATGCAGTTATTTCATTTAGAGGGGGATGATCCATATGAAAAATTTTTACCAAAAATTTTGTCAGTAATAGCAAAGATAGCTGCTATATACATACTTTTAACTTTTATACTCTCCTGCCTGTATTACTTGTATGGGATGTCTATCTTTGACTCCTTGGCACATAGCTTCACGACTATTTCAACTGGAGGTTTCTCAACTCACAACGAGTCATTTGCATATTTTCAAAATAACTCAATTTTAGTTATTGCTATTATTTTTATGATTTTAGGAAGTTTTCCTTTTCTAGTATTAGCTCAAACTAATTTAAAATCTCCTTTTGCAACTATTAAAGACCACCAAGTAAAAATTTTTTTATTAGTTCTTATAGTATCAATTTTTTTAATATATTCTTTTGCTGCGCAATACTTATCTGGAACATGGATAGATAAATTAATTTCAATATCTTTTAACACCATTTCAATTATATCAGGTACTGGATTTGTAAGTGAAAACTTTGAAAATTGGGGGAACTATGCCTCAATTTTATTTTTAATTTTAATGTTTATTGGTGGATGCGCAGGATCAACTACTGGAGGATTAAAAATTTTTAGATTTCAAATTTTATTTAAGTTTATACTGATACATTTGAGGAAAATGTCACAACCTCATGCCATCATAGTAGGTAATTTTAATGGGAAAAAAATTCAAGAATCAACATATGAATCTGTGATGATTTTTTTCTTTGTCTATATTTTAACTTTTGCCCTTTCTACACTTCTTCTATCTTTTAGTGGCCTAGATTTTGTAACTTGTTTTTCCGCTGCAGCTTCTGCTATTTCTAATGTTGGTCCCGGCCTTGGAGATATTATTGGACCAGAGGGAAATTATAGTTTGTTAAATAATTATTCAAAAATAGTGTTAATTTTTACAATGTTTTTAGGTAGGCTTGAGATGCTAACAATTTTAATTCTTTTTATTCCTTCATTTTGGAAAAATTAATATATTTCAATTAATTTTTTGCTAACACTATTTATGGCTTGATACATAATATTTAAAGCTAGATTTTCTTGATCTTTAATTGAGAAGTCGCCTTCAATACTTCCATATTCTGAGGCTTTAATTTTATATGTTTTACTTTTTTGTAAACTTTCTTTTTTTTCCTTAAACTCCACTATAATTTCAAGTGAGAATTTAAAGTAATCAATTTTTTTAGTTTCAGAAATATTAATATCTTCAACTAAAACCTCCAAAGTCCCTTCAAAACCATTTACTTTTATTTTGTTTTCAAACCAATAATCAAGAATTTTTTTTATTTCGTCTAAATTAGGATTTTTATCTGAAATCTTGTAAACCAAAGTCTTACTAACTGAATTAAACTTGATTTCCTCAATATTAAATTTTTCTGGTTTAATTAGTTGCTGGCTACTTGTCTTGCAACCAAAAAAGGTGAATAAAACCAAAAATGCTATATATCTAGCCATTTTAGTATTCCCTTCTGAGCATGTAATCTATTTTTTGCTTGTTTTATAACAATTGATTTATTTCCTTTTATTACCTCTTTTGTTACTTCGGACCCAATCTTAGCTGGAAGACAATGCATAAATACAGTTTTTTTTGAAGTTTTATTAATCATATCTTCGTTTACTTGAAAATCCCTCAAAATATTTTCTTTATTTTCACTATCATTCATTGAGTTAAAAACATCAGTCATAATACAATCTGTTCTTTTTAAAATATCGTCATTTATTTTGAAATGAAAATGAGTTTTGTCTGCTTTTTTAAACAATTTTTTCTTTTGATTATATATATCGATATTGGTAAAAACGTGTAAATTAACATTATCTAATAGTGAACAAGTTTCAGACAAACTATATAAGACATTATTAATATCTCCCATCCAAGCTATTTCTATATTTTTTGTTCTTTTAAAATGTTCTTGGAGAGTATAGATATCAGAAATAGCCTGGCAAGGATGTGATAAATCAGATAAAGCATTTATAATTGGTTTCTTAAAAAACTTTGAAGCTGTTAATAGTTTTTGATGATTCTCTGTTCTATAAATAATTGCGTCTAAATAACATGACATTATTTCAAAAGTATCTTCAAAGGACTCAAATCTTTTTAGATTTAAAGCATCCAAGTTAATATCAATATAATTACCACCAAGATCGTTTATACCAACTTGGAAAGATAGTCTTGTTCTAGTGGAGTTTTTTTCAAATATAAGACCGATATTTTTTCCTTTAAGCAATGGCTTATTATTAGAGGATAATTGTTTTGAAAATTTAATAATTTGATTAAAATCTTCTTTAGTTAAATCACTGATATTAATTAAATTTTTACACATAGAGGGGTTATTAATTTAAAATGCACACAAATTATCAATCAACTCTAAATAGTTATGATTAATTTTCTGTAATGAGTATTGTTTAGATGAAAGATAGGAGTTTTTACACATAATTTTGTATATTCTATCATTCATATTATAGCTATTTTCTATAGCTTTAAAGATTGAATTTATAGAACCTTTTGAAGTTAAAATACCGTTATATCCGTGACTTATAACATCGTTACAGCCTGAAGTATTTGATGTGATTACGGGCTTACCCAGACTTAAAGACTCAATTATAACTTTTGAGACTCCCTCTCTGTAACTTGGTAAAATTACAAAAGATGAATTAAGAATGTATTTTTTAATATTTGATATGTAGGGAAAATAATTAACTCGTGACTTTTTTATTAGATCATCAAAAAAAAAATTAAGAGTGTTATTTTCGTATTTTGATCCTATTATAGTAAAGTTTGCTTTTCTTGGATATTTTCTATTGAATTTAACTATAGCTTTTAATAATTCAATAACTCCTTTTTCTTTTATAATCCTTCCAATGAATACAAATGAATTATTTTTATATCTAGTCTTATTTTGATTATATCTAAAATATCTTTGATCTACACCAGATCCTTTAATTATAACAATTTTGTCAATATACTTTTTTTTTAAATTTTCTGAAATATAATTAAAATCTGATTTATGTTGGCATACAATCTTATCACTGAAACCTAAAAATAATAGGTATAGTTTTCTTAGAAAAATATAAAAATTATTATTGTTTATAAAAACATCTCCTAAGCCTGTAATATTAGTTATTAATTTATATTTAAAAAAAACTCTTAAAATACAAGAAAAAAAATTAGGTTTAATTGTAAATGAAAGGACTAGTTTAGGCCTAAATTTAAAAAAGGAAATTGAAAGCATTAAAATAGTATATAAATTATTAAATAAACTTAAATTTCTTGATGAGAGATTGATATTATTAATAAAAATATTATTTGGAAGATACTGTAGATTTTTTTCAAAACCATCATAGTTTCCTAATAAAATGATTTTTAATGATGGATACTTTTTGTTTAATGATTTGATTAAATCCAGCCTAAACTTAAAAATATTTTCATAATTATTTGTAAAAATTAATATACTCATATTCTATGATATTTATCAAACCACATTTGAAACATTAATAAATCCCAAATAGCATATTGACTATCTGTGTTATTATTGAAGAAATCTTTTATTGTTTTCTTTATGAAATTCTTGTCAAAAAAATTGTGCGATAATAAATTATCACTAAGATAATAATCTAAATGTTCCTTAAGATCTGTTTTTAAAATTTCTTTTATTGGTAAACTAAAGCCCTTTTTTTTATTTTGAATTAGTTTTTTTGGAAGGTATAAATTTAATAATTCTCTAATTGGCGATTTATAACCATTTCTAAAAAATAATTTAGAGTCAAGTTTTGCTGAGTATTCAAAGACTTTTTTAGATAAAAATGGAGATCTTACTTCTAGACTACTAAACATTGATGCTCTGTCAGATTTAACCATTAAGTCATTTGTAAGAAAATTTTGCAAGTCGTATAGCATCATCAATTTATGACTATCATTAAGATTATCAAATTTAGTATTTTTATAGCTATTTGAATTTGCAAACATTTCATTAAAGTGAAAATGAGAGGTTAAAGAATTATAAAAATTATAGATATCTTTTTGAGATAATGAATTTGAAAGTCTATCTAATTTTTCATTTAAGTATACTACACTGGTCTTTTCCAAGATTTTTTTTAATTTAGAATTTGATAAGATCTTCATAATTCCTGAAATAAAAAATTTATTTTTACTCTCAAATAATTTTACACCAAAATTATGTCTTAAATATCCTCCGAATAATTCATCACCGCCATCTCCACATAGAACACCTTTAAAATGTTTTGATGTATTTGAACATAAAAAAGAATAAGGTATTTGCGATGAGTCAGAAAAAGGCTCAGAGTAGATATCAGGTAATTTATTTACTGTATCTAATATATTTTTTTTTGATAACACATACCGATTATTTTTAACCCCGAGATAATCTGAGATTTTTTTTGCATTATTTGACTCATCAAATTTTATTTCCTCAAACCCAATAGTATGGGACTCTGTAGATACAGATAACTCTTTAGTTAATGCCAAAATTAAAGAACTATCTAAACCGCTTGATAAGAAAACACTAATTGGAACATCTGAAATTAAGTGTTTCTTTACAGAGTCTATCATTATTTCATTGAATTGATTAATAGAAAAGTTTTGATCATATGAAATAGGAAACTTACTTTGATAATTATAATAAATTTCACTTTTTGGATAAGATAAATTTTTATTCTTAAATTTTATTAAAATCTTTTCACCCTTTGAAATTTTTTTTACTTTTTCATAAATAGTATTAGGAGAATGAATACAGTTCTTTTTAAAAAATTGTGGAATTGATTTTTTATCGATAGTTTTATTAAATTTAGAGTTAGTATGTATTGTCCTTAAGTCACTTGAAAAGAATAATCTGTTATTCTGCAAGGAATAATAAAGTGGTTTTTGACAAAAAGGATCGCTTAAAAAAAAAATTTCTTTTTCAACTAAATTTATAAAAACTATCGAAAACATCCCCTCACAAAGCTCTAAGAAGTTATTGACTCCATAATTTTCTATATATTCAAGTGCAATGCGTGTATCTGAAATTTGGTCGTTTAAATACATTTTGGTAGAAAGTATTTTTTTTAATTCGCTAAAATTATATATTTCCCCATTAAATAATATTAGGGAATCGCGTGAAAATGAAAACATTGGTTGTGATCCGTTTTCAGTGAGGTCAATCATCGATAATCTGTTAAAAGTTAAATAAATTCCTAACTCATTTAGAATGAGATTTTTGCTTTCATCAGGTCCCCTGAAATTTATTAAATTTGATGATTGTTTAAGAATTTTTTCATAATCAATTAAATTACCTTTAAAATCTATAAAACCTGTAAAACCACACATAATATTATTTTAGATTATTTTCTTTTAATTTTTTATAAGAGTAAAATAATATGCCGATTACTATTAGAATAGGTATATTTGTCCATCCATGATAAAAATTATGCGAAGGTATTAGTGGAAAATACACTGTTAAAATTGTAATGGATGACCCTAAAAAAATTATTTTATCTCTGGAAAAATTGTGCGATTTAAATTTTAACGAATAAATAAAACATAAAGAGTACATTAAAGAAATCAAAATAAACGAAAAAATTCCATTTTCTGAAAATATTTGCATAAAAAAGTTATGTGGGTGTGTGGAACATGAGTCATATTCATTTAATTTATTTGTTTTTTGATCTGTCCAGATCCGATATATATAAATATATTCTTTATCAGAGCATTTATATCGAAATTGATTAGTACCTATTCCGAAAAAAAAATTATTTTTAATCATATTAAACGAAGTAATATAATGTCCCTGATGATGTCGTGAGTATATATAATATTCACCATCATCATAAATTTGATTAGCTATATTCTGTGTCAAAGATTTTCCTTTGGATAAATAATTATATGTATCAAATGATATAAAGGAAAATACAATAACTGCTAATAAAGATAATATTAAAAACCTTATATTTTTAAAAAAAATTATTAATAAAATATTTGCTATAAAAAACTGTACTATGACTATTCTTTGAAAACTAAAGAAAATTAAGATAATAGAACAAAAAAATAAAACAATTGTAATATAGTGATTTTTGGAAAAAAATAATAAAGAAAAACAAATTAA
>CACGPP010000002.1 GCA_902574995.1 uncultured Alphaproteobacteria bacterium | reverse complement strand
TAGCTGACATATTAGATGTAAATAATGAAAATCGTTTATCACAGTTTTTTACCTCATTTTTCTCAATTATAAGAAAAGCTGCTATAGGAATTGCTGCTGGTATAGCACTAACGGGATATGGTTACTTACAATCAATAAATTTTACAATTCACCCAAATATTCCAAATATTATGATTTTTTATTTTTTTATACCGCTTACTATTAAATTGTTCGTATTAATCTTAGTAATGAGATATAGAAGTAAATTCAATGTCTCAATTAGAGAGTAAAAAACACGTAATTTACATACTAGGCACTGTTGCCTTTTTTTTATTTTCAATTGCAGACACTATTATAAAGTTAATTGGAGATTTATATAAAGACACAGTTATATTTTCCATAGCGAGTTTCTCCGCAATAATCCCAGTGCTCTTTTATTTACTGTACAGAAAGAGCTTAGAAGAAATAAAAACGAGCAATTATAAACTTCATTTTATAAGAGGTATTTTAATGACTTTGACCTATTATTTTGTTGTAAAAGGTATCATTTTATTACCTTTATCTATTGCTTATCCAATAATTTTGTCAGCTCCTGTGTTACTCTCAATTATGGGAATAGTAATTTTAAAGGAGTCGATTTACCTATCCAAAATAATTTCTTTAATACTAGCTATGATTGCTGTTTTTATGGTCTCAGGTTTTAGTTTAAACGCAGGTTTTAATGCTTTGGGAGTAATATTTCTTATATTAGGAGTAATTTCATTAGCGTGTCTAGATTTTACAGTGCGAGTTTATGGGAAATCTGAAAGAACTATGGCTTTGACTTTTTATAGTATGGGAATTACTGGCATAATTTTCACAGTATTTTCAATCAACCATTACAAAGATATCGCTTTGTACGATTTTTTAATAATGGTAGGTGCAGGGCTTATTGATGGTGTGGCCATGATGATCTTAATCTATTCTCTTAGAAGAATAGAAGCTTCATTTTTTAGCATCACACATTATTCACAGATCATTTTTGGAATAGTAATTAGTATTTTTGTTTTCAATCACTATCCCTCAATTATAGAATTATGCGGTGCTATTTTAATAATAATTTCTGGATATCTTGTTTATTCTAAATTAAAAAAGCTAAATTGATTGCTTTTCCATTGGGTAAATAGAGCAACCTGAAATTTTCCACTCTCCCTTGTCTTTAATGAGCGAGTACATTGCTAAATAAGAAACATTATCTTGCGAGACAATTTGTAGTTGATGATATATAGCTCCTTCAAAAAATTTTGATTCCATAAAATAGTAATTTTTAGGGTTATAAACAGGCTCATAATAGTTTTTAACCATACTCATAAAATCTTGAGGATTATTGAACCTCATCTTGATATAAGGTGAGGCATGAAAGAAAGCTCCTTCAGCATCTTTGTTAATGAAGGCCTTTAGTTGACTTTCAATCACTGCTTGCGTTTCACTAAACTCATTTTTATCAATAGTTTCTGCAATCGATATGGTTTTAAAAAGTAAAAGGCATAAACTTGTGTAAATTAATTTTTTAAACTGCATACTATTTATATGCGTATTTAAACAATATAGATGAAAATCATTTTAATTATATTCGCCTTGTTTTTGAACATATCTTATAGTTACGCAGATCAAAATAGCCCAAAACTTGATGAATTATTCAGTCAGCTCTCCGAGGTAAAGGACTCAAAAGAACAAAGTCTAATTATATCAAAAATATGGGGAGAATGGATGAAAATTGAAAATCCAGATGTAAAAATAGTAATGGATAATATTTCAGATTTTTTTAAATCTAAAAATTACCAATCTGCGATATCAGCTTTAACTCTTGCTATTGAGTTAGAGCCAAATTACGCGGAGGCCTACAACAAAAGGGCAACTTTTTATTTTATGATGGGAGACTATGAAAACTCTATGAGAGATATTGAAGCTACATTGTATCTTGAACCAAGACATTTTGGTGCATTAGATGGTTTGAGTAGAATTCTTATAAGCTACAAAAATTATGATGGAGCACTTAAGGTTTATCAAGAAATGAAAAAGTTAATGCCAAATGATTTGTCTGTTGATATGAAAATTGAAAATCTAAATCAAATGGTGTCAAAGGAAACTTAAATTAACCAGTTGGTTAAAAATATAGATTGACGAAATAATGAAATTTATTGCCCCTTGCCACCTTCCTCCTCGACAATGTCTCAACCCAAGCGGCTAGGGGACAGGTATAATATTCGAATTTTGGTTGATATGAAACAGATTTCTTATAATTTAAAAAGCCTATCAAATAAGAAAAATATCGTTATAGATGTTATTTAAAAATTAATTAGTTATAAATTGAGCTGTGAAAAAAAAATTTAACACAAAAGTAATTCATTCTGGGCATGGCCCAGATAAAGAAACGGGAGCCGTTATGCCACCGATACATCTTTCATCAACCTTCAAACAAATGGAACCCGGAAATTTTGAGTATGAATATGCTAGAACCAAAAATCCTTCAAGAGATGTACTAGAAAAATTACTAGCACAAATTGAGTCTGGAGATAAAGCTTTTGCATTTGCATCGGGCATGTCAGCAATTAATACAGTTTGTGACCTATTTGGCACAAACTACCATATAGTTTGTTCTGATGATGTATATGGGGGTACTCGTAGGTTATTTGATAAAGTTAAATCAAATATTGACGTAACTTACATCGACTTTGATAAAAATATAAACTGGAATGATGAAATAAAAGAAAACACAAAATTTATATGGATTGAAACACCATCAAATCCATTAATGAAAATTATTGATATTAAAAACACTGTTAATATTGCAAGTGAGTTTAAATTACCTGTGATATGTGATAACACATTTGCCTCTTCATATAATCAGAGACCACTTGAATTAGGTGCAGATATGGTAGTGAGTTCTTCAACAAAATATTTAGGAGGCCACTCAGATATTGTTGGCGGTTCTATTGTTATTAAAGAGAATAAGGAATACGCTGAAAAAATTTCTTTTATTCAAAATGCAGTTGGGGCTGTCCCCTCTCCCTTTGATTGTTATTTATTAACAAGAAGCATTAAAACACTTTCTGTAAGAATGAAGCAACATAATGAAAATGCTATTTCTGTGTCTAATTATTTATCCAATCATCCTAAGATAGAAAAAGTTTTTTTTCCAGGTAATGATAAAAGGCACAAGGAAATTGCAGAAAAACAAATGGATGGTTTTGGTGGAATGATGTCTTTTGTAATTGACTCAGATATTAATGGGGTAAAAACTTTTCTAAAAAATTTAAATTTATTTACACTCGCGGAAAGCCTAGGAGGAGTCGAAAGTTTGATCGAGCATCCAGCCATCATGACCCATGCTTCAATAGATCCATCAATTAGAGAAAAATTAGGCATATCAGAAACATTACTAAGAATATCTGTGGGTATTGAAGATGTAGATGATTTGATCTCAGATTTAGACCAAGCCCTATCAAAGATTTAAAATGAGAGACATAGTTGATTTTATTGGCAATACGCCACTTATTAAACTCAAATATCCATCTGAAATTACGGGTTGTAATATTTATGGTAAAGCAGAATTTATGAATCCAGCTGGTTCTATCAAAGATAGAACGGCATTGGGTATAATCCTTGATGCTGAAGAGAATAATTTAATTGAACCAGGCGGCACTGTCGTTGAGGGTACCTTTGGAAACACAGGTATTGCTTTAACAATGATTAACAATGCTAGAGGATACAAAACTATAATTGTAATGCCTGACGGTGCATCAGAGGAGAAGCAAAGTATTTTAAGGAATATGGGGGCAAAGCTAAAAGTTGTACCAACTAAACCCTATTCTGATCCAGGTAATTATCAGCATGTATCAAAGAGGTTAGTTGAAGATCTACAATCAAAAGGAGAGACTTCAGTTATGTGGGCAAACCAATTTGACAATACAGCAAATTACAAATTTCACTCAAAAACCACAGCTAAAGAAATATTCAATCAGCTTGATGGAAAAGTTGACGGATTTACTTGTGCAATTGGGTCGGGTGGAACATTAGCAGGCACATCTATTGGACTCAAAGAATTAAATTCAAATATAAAAATAGCTTGTACAGATCCACAAGGTGCTCAAATGTATAATTATTTTAAATATTCTAAATTGGAAGTTAAAGGCGAGCCTTCAGTAACGGAGGGAATAGGCCAGTATAGAGTGACAAAAAATGTTGAACCTTCCCTTATTGATTTCTCATACCATATTACTGATTATGATGCGTTTGAACTTTTATATAAAATGGTCAAAACAGAAGGCTTATTTCTTGGCTCCAGTTCTGGAGTAAATGTAGCAGGTGCTATCGAAATGGCTAAAGAAATAGGACCAGGTAAAAACATTGTTACAATTCTGTGTGATGATGCTAACAAGTATTTTAGTAAGTTGTATAACAAAGAATATCTGTTATCAAAAAAACTTCCCGTACCCGAGTGGCTTTAAAATTTTAATCACTACCAAAAGTCATTCTTTTTAAAGTTCTATCTTTTAATACAAAATGGTGCATAAGTGCAGCTCCTGAATGTATAAAAAATAAAACTAATAAAACATTACTAGAATATTCATGGAAACTTTTGAACAAGTACCTTAAATCACTGTTGTGATCCAATAAATTTATTAATTCAAAATTTAAAAACATTACTGTGTCACCTTGTAAGTTTGTAAGGATGTATCCAGATATTGGTTGTAAAAAAAATATTGAGTAAAATAAAAAATAGTTAGTTTTAGCAACATAAATTAATATTTTATTTTTTAAGATGGGCTTGGGCCTAATATTAATAAATTTCCAACTTAATCTAAATATTGCTAGGACAAGAATTGAAAGACCTAGTGTGTTGTGTATCATCAATATTTCATAATAATACTCAAAATTATTCTCTAAATTTTTACCTAATATGTATGTTGCAATTATAAGAGCAGCCATAATCCAATGAAATAACTTGCTAATTAAACCGTAATTATCTGCGCTGTTTGCTAACTTCATTATCTTCAATTATGTATGTTAATATTGTTGTTAATAAATGAAATTAAAAAATTTATTTTTATCGTTATTTTTATTATTTTCCATCAGTGTTTATTCTAAAGATTTTATAGTCATTCAATCTACTACTAGCATTGCTAATACGGGTTTACTTGATCTCTTAGCATCAGAATTTAAAAATAAAACTGGAATTAGTGTAAGACCTATTGCAGTTGGAACCGGTAATGCTATTGCAAACGCAAAAAGGGGCGATGGAGATTTATTATTTGTTCATTCAAAAAAAGATGAATTAGAATTTATAGACGAGGGTTACGGTGTTCAAAGATATGAAATTATGTACAATAAGTTTATTTTAGTTGGTCCAAAATCTGACCCACTGAAAATATCACAAGAGGAAGATATTTTATCCGCATTAAAAAAAATATATAACTCAGAATACAAATTTATTTCAAGAGATGATAATTCTGGAACTCATAAAAAAGAACAAGAATTATGGAGTTTGGCAAATATAAAAAAATTTGACTCTGATAGATATATAAAAACTGGGACAAGCATGGCCAATACATTAAATATTGCCTCTGAAATTGATGCCTATACCATAAGTGACAAAGGCACCTGGCTATCTTTTAAAAATAAAAATAATTTAAAAATTCTTTTTGAGGGTGGTGATGAATTACATAATCCTTATGGAATTATTGCGGTCAATCCAGAAAAATTCCCTCATGTTGAGTATAAAAAATCTCAGAAGTTCATTGAATGGTTGATTACAGGTGAGGGCAAAGATGTTATTAATAGGTTTACATATAACGGTGAAAAGTTGTTTCATACCAATTAATACTATCTAAATGCTAACTTTTGAAAAAATACAATCCGCAGTCTTTATTACAATTTATGTAAGTATTTTCTCAACTTTAATTGCATTTTTTTTATCAATGATCTTTGGCTATTTAATTGCTATTAATCAATTCCAATTAAAAAAACCAGTTGTAATTTTCTTAAGTTCTCTTACCTCTATCCCTCCCGTATGTGCAGGGCTATTAGTCTATATACTAATAAGTAGATCTGGCCCCTTAGGTTGGATGGAAATTCTATATTCACCTTTAGCAATGATCATTGCTCAGATCGTAATTATCTTCCCAATTATGATAACTTTAATTATTAAAAACATTGAAGAGGATTATCCAATTTATAGAGATGAATTAATGTCTTATGGAGCGTCCAAAAAAGATATAATTTTCATACTCTTTTCAAATAAAACAAATATTTACATCACTGTCTTTTTACTAGGTTTTGGCAGGGCTATTAGCGAGTATGGGGCAGCTGCAATTGTAGGAGGCTCAATTGATCATTTCACAAGAAACATGACAGCGACAATTGCTTTAGAAACTTCTAAAGGGAATGTTTCATTAGGTATAGTTTTAGGAACGATATTAATTTCCCTCACACTTTTAATATCAATATCCCTTAATTTTTTAAATAAAAATAATGATCAAAGTAAATAATATTTCATATACGATTGATGGAAAAAATATTCTCTCGAATATTAATCTAAATATCATACAAAACAAAATTACAGTTATTACTGGAAAAAATGGTTCTGGTAAAAGCTCTCTTATAAAAATTATAAATAAAATTATTATTCCTAATAAAGGAACAATTAACTCTGAATATTCTGAACCTATACCGATGCTTTTTCAAAAACCTATTTCTTTAAATAAAAGTTTAGAGGATAATTTTCTGCTATTAAGCAAATTAAAGAAATCCAAGGTAAATAAGTTCTACTTTAATTTATTTAAATTAAATAAATTAAAAAAACGTAAATTTCAAAATTTATCAGAAGGAGAAAAACAGAAAGTATTCATTTCTAGATTAATGAGTTATGAACAAGATTTAATCATTTTAGACGAACCTAATCAGAACCTTGACTTAGAAAGTGAAAAGATTTTTTTTACTTCTTTGTCTAAAGTTAAAAATAAAACTATTCTTTTATCTCTCCACAATATGAGTCTTGTAAAAAAATTTGCAGATTACGTGATAGTTTTAGATTCAGGAAAAATTGTATTTAACGATATTTCTTCAAAATTTTTTTAATGTTCCATACATAATTTACTGATATGCTAAAAACACATATCATGATTAAAAGTTTACTTGCCTTAATATTTTTATTCCCATTTTTAGCTTATTCTAACCCTGTGCTTGATCGGCAAGAGTCCATGAGAGACTTCAATAAACTAATGAGAACTGCAAACAATTTAATTAAAGACGATGTGATTAACGACGACTTGGCAGGAATTTATGAAGAAATCGAAAATATAATGAGAGTTTACCCTACTTTATTTCCTGATGATTCATTTGGAGGTAAGTCAAAAGCTAGTACTGACATAATTGACAATAGAGAATTGTTTAATCAAATTGCAAAAGAGACAGAAGACAATGCAGCACTTGCAAAATTATCCTCATTAGAGGGTGATATTGAAAGTGTTCAACAATTTCATCAAAATCTATTTGGAAGCTGTAAGAGTTGCCACTCTCGTTTCAGAGATTAATAAGAGTGAATTTTTTAAAAAAATTTTTTCTATTTTTTTTTCTGCTAACTAATTTATTATTTGCTCAGAGTAATACAATGAACTACACACCTATAGATACCGAAGAATCATTTAAAAGAATTCAAGAGGGTGCAATTGTAATTGATGTTAGATATCCAAAAGAACACAATATGATTCGAATTGAGAACTCACACAATATTCCTTTTAAAGAAATAACTGTTGAAAAAATCAACTCCATAAACCCCGATAACAAGGATATTATTATTCACTGTACCGCAGGCATTACATCTAAAAAGGTTGCAGATTATCTAGTTTCTGAAGGGTATCAGGGAAGTATTTATGAAATGGACAAAGGTTTAATTGATTGGATTAATTTAGGTTTTAAAACCGAGCAAGGTACATAACTCATAATTTTAAAAACTCTAAGAAAAATAGTTAGTACTGAACATATAGTAAATCATATACCCAATAAGTCCTACAACTAATAAGACTAGGGGTATTACTGATATTGTAAAAGCTTCCCTAAATTTCTTATTAAATATTAATAAACTAGCTAGTAATAAAATAAGAAGAATTAATGCAAGTCTAATCATAAGTTAATTTTAGCATAAAATTTAATAATTTTGCTATTCCATATCTACTAATTTATGTATAACAAGTCTTAATCATGTCTAGAACAAAAATAGCTATCGCAGGGGCATTAGGAAGAATGGGAAATAATCTCATAAATTCTGCTCTATCGAATAATAACGTTGAGCTCGTTGGAGTATTTGATGTTAAAGATATTGACCCTAGCTTCATTAATAAAAATCAAATTCATGAAAATGTTTTTACTACTAGGGAAGAATCATTTGAAAAAGCAGATATAGTTATAGATTTTACAACGCCTAAGGCCTTATTTAATTTTACGGAAGCTGCCGTTTCTAATAATACTGGTTTAGTTATTGGAACGACCGGATTAGATGAGAGCCACTTTAACATTTTAAAACAAACAAGTAATTCAACAAAAGTATTTTACGCACCGAACATGAGTTATGGAGTTAATACATTTTTTGAAATAGCAAGAAAAGCCGCAAAACACTTAAAAGAATTCGATATAGAAATAATTGAAACACACCACCGACACAAAAAGGATGCACCTAGTGGAACAGCTCTAAAGCTCGGAGAAGAGATTGTAGCAGAGCTTGGACTATCCAAATCAAATTATAATTTTAAACGTCAGGATCAAGAAGGCCAAAGAAAAGAAAATGAAATTGGTTTCTCTTCTATTAGAGGTGGAAATATTCCAGGTGAACATACGGTCATATTTCACGGTGACAATGAGTCTGTAGAATTAACACACAAGGCCCACAACAGAAAAATTTTTTCTGATGGCGCTATTCAAGCAGCAGTATGGTTATCAACAAAGGAAAAAGGCTTTTACACCTTCAAAGATATGATTAGCTAGACGAGGAGCTGTACTTCTCAATAATTCTTTTTAATTTTTTCCTTCTATCCTCACTCAAAAAACTAGCGAAGAATTTTTTCTTTCCAGCGTAATTTACGCTTAATGAATTTTTTTCATTCTTTATCTTCAACCAATTTAAATTATAACTGTTTTGTTCAATAACCTCTTCTCCATCAAGCCGCTCTAATTGCATAGATTTTGATTCTAATGAAATTTTTTCTGTTTTTTTTAAACTCTTTACAAAAAAATAAGTACATACGACCAAAATAGAAAATTCAACAATACCAAATATGATTATCGGCCAAGCACCGACTAATAAAAATCTTCCACCAATAAAAATGATTAAGAAACCTGTAATAAGTAAAAAAAATATAATTTGAAGATTTGTCAGACTCCTATTTGGTTTGATATGAAGCTTTCTTGTCATTTCTATAAGTTTATAAAATTATATTTATATTTATAATAGATTTAATAGCACACCAATAATAATATGAAAAAACAAGAAAGAGCAAAGATTGTATTGGATAATTTAAACAAATTTTATCCAAATATCCCAATCCCTCTTAAACATAAAAATGTATATGAGCTTTTAATAGCAGTTTTATTAAGTGCTCAATGCACAGACGAACGTGTGAATAAGATTACACCTTTACTATTTAAAACGGCAAATAATCCCCATGATATGGCAAAGGTGCCTGTTAATAAAATTTATAAAATCATTAAACCATGTGGACTTGCACCTAAAAAATCAAAAGCTATTTCTAAACTCTCAAAAATATTAATTAAAAAATACAATGGTAGGGTCCCAAAGACTTTTGAAGATTTAGAAAATTTACCGGGAGTTGGCCATAAAACAGCGAGTGTAGTAATGTCCCAAGGTTTTGGTCACCCTGCATTTCCTGTTGATACACATATACATCGACTAGCACAGAGGTGGGGTCTAACAAACGGTAAAAATGTAGTCCAAACTGAATTAGATATTAAAAAATTATTTCCTGAGGCAACTTGGAACAGACTTCATTTACAAATGATTTTTTATGGAAGAGAATATTGCAAAGCTAGAAGCTGCTTTGGTGTTGAATGCAAAATTTGCACAGACTGTTATCCAAACAGAAGAAAGGCTATAAAAGTAAAAAAACCCTAATTTTCTATAGATTGTCTATGAAAAAAAACAGAATAATGTATAAAAATAAACTTATTTAGCATTATGAAACAAATTAAGAAAATATTAATTGCTAACAGAAGTGAAATTGCAATTAGAATATCTCGTGCAGCAACTGAACTGGGCTTTAAGACTGTATCCATTTACTCGTACGAGGATCGTTTTGCATTGCACCGCTTCAAAACAGACGAAAGCTATCTTGTTGGATCAGGATTAGGTCCTATTCAGGCTTACCTAGATTACAAAGGTATCGTACAAATTGCTGTTAATTCAGGCTGTGATGCCATCCATCCAGGATATGGCTTCTTATCTGAAAACCCAGAATTTGCTGATGAATGTGCAAAACATAATATTATTTTCGTTGGACCCTCTCCAAAGATTATGCGATCACTTGGAAATAAAGTAGAAGCTAAAAAAACTGCAGGCAAAGCTAAAGTACCAACCATACCTTCCACAGGACCCTTACCAAAAGATTTAAAAAAATGTAAAGATCTTGCAAAAAAAATTGGTTATCCAATTATGCTCAAAGCATCCTGGGGTGGTGGCGGTCGTGGAATGCGAGTGATCAGAAAAGAAACAGAATTAGAAAATCAAATCAACACCGCTAGGAGAGAAGCTAAAAGTGCTTTTGGAAAAGATGACGTATTTTTTGAAAAGTTAATCGAAAAAGCTTTTCATGTTGAAGTTCAGATAATTGGCGATACGCATGGAAATATAGTTCACCTTTTTGAAAGAGATTGTTCTCTTCAAAGAAGACATCAAAAGGTAGTAGAAAGAGCTCCTGCTGCCTACCTATCTGACAAAGAGAGAAATGATATTTGTAACGCAGGTGTTAGAATAGGAAAACAAGTTAATTATTCATGTGCGGGAACTGTAGAGTTCTTAATGGATGCTAAATCTAGAGATTTCTTCTTCATTGAAGTTAATCCAAGAGTTCAAGTTGAACACACTGTAACAGAAGAGATTACTGGTATTGATATAGTAAAAGCTCAGTTCCTCATAGCAGCTGGTGCTAAAATTGGAGATGATAAATGTGGTGTGCCAACTCAAAAAGACATTCATATGAAAGGACATGCTATCCAATCAAGAGTTACAACAGAAGATGCTGCTAATGATTTTGCTCCAGATTACGGTAAAATTAATGTTTATAGATCTGCAAGTGGCTTGGGAATAAGATTAGATGCTGGAACTGCATCTACTGGTACGGTTATTACTCCTTATTATGACTCTCTTTTAGTTAAAGTAACTGCAAAAGGCCAAACCCCTATTGAAGCAAAGAGACGAATGAATAGAGCATTGAGTGAATTCCGTGTAAGAGGTGTAAAAACAAATATACCTTTTTTATTAAAGTTAATTAACCACAAGGGTTTTGATGTTTTCAAATACCATACAAAATTTATAGATAGTGAAAAAAGTTTATTTCAATTCTCTGGTCGAAAAGATAGGGCAACCAAAACATTAAACTTCTTAGCTGAAGTTATTGTCAACGGTAACCCAGAAGTCGCTAATAGACCAAAATTAAGAGAGACAACACCAGCAAAACTCTCAGACTATGGAATATCAAGATCAAAAAAAGCTCAAGAGACTGTCAATAAAACTTATAAACAAATTTTAGATACTAATGGGCCATCTGCTGTTGCTGAGACTGTGTTAAAAGAAAAACAATTATTGATTACAGACACTACTTTTAGAGACGCTCATCAATCTTTGATTGCAACTCGAATGAGAACACAAGATATGTTAGGCATAACTGACTTATATGAAGAAAGACTCAAAAATTTATTCTCAGTTGAGTGTTGGGGTGGAGCAACTTTTGATGTTGCATTAAGATTTTTAAAAGAGGATCCATGGGAGCGTCTAGAAAAGTTACGTGAACAAATGCCCTCAGCTTTATTACAAATGTTATTCAGAGGGTCGAATGCTCTTGGATATACAAACTATCCTGATAATGTTTTAAGAAGGTTTATACAACTTTCCGCTCAGTCTGGGATTGATGTTTTTAGAATATTTGATGCACTAAACTGGATTGAAAATATGAGAGTCTCTATTGACGAAGTATTAAAATCTGGAAAAATTTGTGAAGCATCTATTTGTTACTCTGGCGATTTATCGTCCCCAGCAGAGAAAAAATATACACTCGATTATTACTTAAAAATGGCGCAAAAGCTTGAGAAAATGGGAGTTCACTTTCTTGCAATTAAAGATATGGCAGGTTTGTGTAAACCCAAGGCAGCAAAAATTTTATTCAAAGAATTAAAAAGAAGCATAAAAATTCCAATCCATTTCCATACTCACGATACAAGTGGAAATGGTGTTGCAACATTGCTTAATGCCTCGGAAGCAGGGGTAGATATTGTTGATGTAGCAATTGACTCTTGGTCTGGCTTCACATCGCAACCTAGTTTTGGTGCAGTTTTAGAGTCTCTTGATGGGAATAAAAGAGATCCAAAAATTTCTTCTGCTGTTGTCAGAACTGCTGCAAATTATTGGGAAGGTGTTAGAAAACAATATCAACCTTTCGAAAGCAAAACTCGCACTAGTATGTCAGAGGTATATTTACATCAGATGCCAGGTGGCCAGTACACTAATTTAAGAGAGCAAGCAAGGTCAATGGGTATTACAGATGAGAGATGGCCAGAACTTGCATCAATGTATGCCGAAGTGAACAAAATATTTGGTGATGTAATTAAAGTTACACCTATATCAAAGGTTGTTGGTGATATGGCAATTTATATGTTGGCAAATAATATCCAAATTCAAGATGTTTTAGATCCTAAAAAGGATGTTGGCTTTCCTGCATCAGTCATCGAATTCTTTAGTGGCCGATTAGGTCAACCATATAAAGGTTTCCCAAAAGCACTCCAAAAGAAAATTTTAAAAGGAAAAAAACCAATTAATTATAGATTTGGATCAAAGCTACCCTCATTAAAAATTAAAAATAGAACGAAGGAATTGGAAAAGAAGTATAGTGAGACTATTTCAGAGAAAGATACAATTTCACAAATATTTTTTCCTGAGGTTTTTGATGAGTATATTAAACACAAAAAGAAATTTGGTAATACTAGTGTTATCCCAACATCAAACTATTTCTTTGGGATGAATACAGGGGAAGAGATATATGTTTCTATAGAACCTGGTAAAACACTTATAATAAGATATTTCACTTTAAGTGAGCCAAACGAAAAAGGTTACAGGACAGTATATTTTGAATTGAATGGCCAGGCCAGATCAGTTGACATTAAAGATAATTCCATTGCAGTTGACGATTTAGCTAAAGAAATTGCTGATCCCAGCAACAAAGATCATGTTGCGGCTCCAATACCTGGTTTGCTTGTAGACGTTGCCGTTACTGAGGGAATAAAAGTGCCAAAGGGTGCTAAATTATGCACTATTGAAGCCATGAAAATGGAAACAGTTATTTACGCAGACCAACCTGGAATAGTTGAGAGACTATGCGTAAAAGCTGGTGAAAATATTGAGGCTCAGCAACTTTTATTAATTATAAAATAATTTTTCTCTTAATAATATGATAACAATTTACCGTGGTTAAAAAGATTATAACTGCTAAACACAGAGGTTTTTGTGCTGGAGTTGAGAGAGCCGTTGAAATGGTCGAAAAAAGCCTTTTGAAATATGGAGCTCCAGTTTATGTCCGTCATGAGATTGTTCATAATAAATTTGTTGTCAATAATTTGAGAGAAAAAGGCGTTGTATTCGTAGACTCGCTAGAAGAAATTCCTAAAAATACAAAACAACCAGTAATTTTTTCTGCGCACGGTGTTGCACAAAGAGTAATTAACAAAGCCAAAGATTATAATCTATTATTTTATGATGCCATCTGCCCATTAGTCAGTAAGATTCATAAAGAAATAATTCAATTAGAAAAAAACAAATATAAGATAATTATGATCGGCCATGAACATCACCCTGAAGTTGATGGGACAGCTGGACAACTAAAGGATATTAGCAATTTAACTTTAGTTCAAAATATTGAAGATGTTGAGAAATTATATTTCCCATCAAATCAAAAACTCGCCTACATTACACAGACAACCTTATCGGTTTTTGATACACAAAGTATTGTTGATGCTTTAGAAAAAAAATTTCCTTCAATTCTAGCTCCTAAAAAATCCGATATTTGCTATGCAACTTCAAATAGACAATTATCTGTACAAGAAATGTCTAAAAATGTTGATGCTTTTTATGTGATTGGTGCCCACAATAGTTCTAATTCAATAAGGTTAGTCGAAACTGCTAAAAGATTTGGTTGTAAACATAGTGAACTAGTTGAAAATATAAATGACTTTGATTATTCAAATTTATCAGAATTTAATACAATAGGTTTGACAGCTAGTGCATCTGCTCCTGAAGAGCAATTAAATTTATTCATTGATCAGATAAAAAAAGTTTATAAAATCGAAGTTTTAAATTTTAAAGAGGACGAAAATATCACCTTTAAAATACCTAATTTTCTCAATTAAATTTTCTTCTATAAAAGATATCTACTAAAGTCATATGGGGAAGAGTTAATGCCGCTAATCCAATAAACAATGTCTTTATAAAAGACTCATCAAAAGAAAAACTCTTATGAAGATAGATAATTGCTAGGCTGCCGCCGACCCATGTTAAGATAGTAAAAGAGATGGTAGTTATAGTTATAAATCTGTTATTTGATAGATATTTTGATGTATCTTTTAATATTGATTTAACATGCTTAAAAGTATGAATGAAACAAAAATAGATAGAAAATGCCACGAGCGGTTCTGTTAAAAATATTACCAATAAAATAATAGACATTTCTAAAATTCCCCATCTTAATTTTGTAAACTTAATTGCCAAATATGCATATCTAATCAAAAGAAAAAAGTAACAAATGTAAACAATATATAGATATTCTTGAAATTGATTAAAAGATAGTTTTGATAAAAAAGTAAATATCTCAAATGTTTCGTTAGTGTGAAAAAAAATAATCCCAAATACAATATTTAAACCATGCGTTAAAGAAACAGACCATTTATATTTCTTCAAGCCTAGATAGGACCAGTCACATAATCCAAAATGAACGATACTCATTAAAATGAATAAAATTAAAGCAATTACGGAAAAGTAAATCCAAAATATAATCACTGCGGTAGAAATAATTAAATATAAGAATATAAATATAAAAAAATCTTTTCTTGTCTTATACCCTAACAGTGCAGCTACAGCTCCGTCAAATGAACCATGCGGCACACCTATGAATGAAACCATGCAAAGAGCAAGTAAAGATATAAAGCTTAATTCATACATTTATATACGAATGGTGCTTAAGGCACTTTTTATAAATTTAATTTTTGGCATTGACATAATGACCTTTAATTTTGTCGGAAAATCAGCTACACCCATCATAAATGATGCAAATTCATTGCCATTTAAAGAGTAAGCCATATTAATAAAAACCCTCTCTGTTCCACTATTATTTTTTAGATAATTCACAAATACCTTATCCATCCATTTATCAAAATATGAGTGATGAGTTTTATTAATATTTTCAAAATTTAACATTATGTTTTTTAGAAAAAAGGAAAAAGCATACCCTGTTGATATTTTGGTGGCACCACCTCTTGAACCGATATTAATATAATTTTCACTTGATTTGTTTTCAATATCATACATTGGTAACGCCCCTTTTTCTTCATCAACTATTTTATATTTAGATAAATTTAATTTTGTCTCAATGTATTCTAATATCTGTTTTTGATACCAAGCATCCTCTTGGATTTCTGAAGAAAAAACTGTTGACTCAACTAACATTCTATTTTTATCTATTGGTAAACAATACATAAAATGTAATCCCATTTTTTGTTCAACGCGAAAATCCATTAAGGTCACACTATTACTATTTATCATTTGTTTAGTTTCTATTAGGTATCCAAAAAAATGCTGTTTTACTTTTTCATTTTCTAATTTTGGTGTACGAGAATCATAGATTTTCTTAGCAAAAATTTCCTCACCATTCTCCAGCTTGATTCCATAGTATTTTTTTAAATTCGTAATACTTTGAACATTGAACTCTTTAATTGATAAGTTTTCTAAACCTTTTAAGCAATAATTTTTCCAATCTTGGTATCTTATAGTGCAATAAGGTAAATCCTTAGTTTCATGTTTTATATGATTATTTGTTAAGTAAAAGTTCCAGCAAAACCATTTTTTTTGTACAAGACTATCAAAATCTTTCATCCAATCTGTCAGCCAAAATGCAAAAAAATTATTTCTTTTGTTATTATAATTTTTATCAATGCCAATTAAACTAATACTTGTTCCTTTATACTTTAATTTTGCAGTAGCAAGGGAACTGGCACCCATGCCTAAAAATGCTACATCATATATTTTCATTTTTAAAAGAGCCCCTAATTGGCTTGTAGGATTTAAAAATATTTTTTAAAAATAAAAATTCAGGTATAGAAATTATTGTAATCCATAATTTTTCTAATTTGTTTAAATAAATTCTTTCAAGCTTGTAAACATAACCACCACTTTTAATCTTTTCCCCAATCCCTTTGTAAATTTTTGCTGCAAAAAATATTGCTAGTCTGGTTCTAAGAGGAATAAATTTCATACCAGAAAAACCGTTCGCATAGAATTTATCAGAGAGTTCTATTAAATTTTTAATAGACAATTCAATTAATCTTTTTTTTTGATCATCTAATTTATTATCTATCAGGTCACTTACTGAGACTTGTCCTAACCATTCTTTTGGTAGATATAACCTATTCATTTTTGCGTCCTCGTAAACATCTCTTGCAATATTTGTTAGTTGCATAGCAATTCCTAAATCAATAGCATGCTTTCTTGCTTCAGCATCTTTGGTATTAATTATTGGTAACATCATCAAACCCACTGTTCCAGCAACCTTGTATGAGTAATCTATTAATTCTTTTTCATCTGTAACTCTGACGTTCTGCTGATCGCTGATCAAACCATCTATTAGATCCTTTAAAATACCAAGGTTAATATTATTTTTTTTAAAAAAGATATTTATTTCAGAGCTTTCATTTTCTTTTATTTGATTAAATATATTTTTTATTTGAGAAGAGGTATCTAACTTCGTATTATCTGCCACATCATCTAGATATCGACATATGCTATAGAGCCTTGAAGCTGCAATTCTATTTTTTTTAGGTAAAAAAAAACTTGCCCAATAAAAACTTTTACCTTCCGATTTAATGCTATAGGTATTTGTTTTAAAGGATGTCACCTTAATGACTAACTTTGAAATCCCTAATTATTAGCTTCTCTATTACCTTTGCAGAGCACAATACGCCAGGTATTCCGGCACCTGGATGTGATCCGGCAGCTGAAAAATATAAATTTGGTATTTTTTTATCTTTGTTGTGATAGCGAAACCATGCCGATTGAGAAAAAATTGGTGCCACGGAAAATCCAGCTCCGTATTTTGATCTATAATCATTTTTAAAATCCTCAGGAGTCATCCAGAATTCTGCCTCAATGTTTTCTTTTAGTCCTGGCATAATAGTTTTATCCAGTGCTTCAACTATTCTATCCTTAAGTTTAGGACCCTCTAAATTCCATTGAACATTTCCTTGAAGATTAGGAACAGGGCATAACACATAAAAACTATCACATCCTTCTGGTGCAAAAGTATCATCTGTTGCTGTTGGACGATGAAGATAAAGTGAAAAATCCTCAGTCAAAATCTTTTTCTCAAAAATATCGTGAAGGAGTTCTTTATATCTTTCAGACATCCAAATAGTGTGGTGAGCGACATCAGAGAATTTTTTCTTCGATCCAAAAAAAAGAACATAAAGGCCCATAGAGTAATGTGTAAATCTCTTAGGTTTGAGAAGGCTATCTCTGGAGTATTCTGACGGTAACATTTCACTATAAACTGTAGGGGGATCTGCATTACAAATCACAAGATCCGCAGGTATTTTTTTTCCGTTATTAAGCACCACGTTTTCTGCTTTACCATTTATAATGGAAATTTGCTCTACATCGGTTTCTTTATTTATAGTAATACCCTGTCTTAACATTAAATTTTCTAACTCTCTCACAATTTTACCTGTGCCTCCCATGCAAAAGTACACGCCCCACTTTCTTTCAAGATAGTGTATTAACGCGTATATAGATGTTGTAGTGAACGGATTGCCTCCAACTAATAAAGGATGTATCGAAAATGCCTTTCGCAGATACTTATTTTTTAATTTGCTATTTACCAATTGACTGACTGTTAAATAACTTTTGAGTTTTATTAATGACGGTATTTGCTTTGCCATTTCCCAAAAGGAAATAAATGGCTTATCCGATAACTTTTCGAAACCTATCTCAAAAATATCTTTTGAAGTTTTTAATAATTTGTCATAACCATCAACATCATTTTCATCAAATTTTCTTATTTCATTATTTGTATCTTCGATAGACGGTCGATAATCAAAAGTTTTTCCATTGTGAAAGTAAAATCTGTACCAAGGGTCTAAGGATTTAAAATTTAAGTAATCTTTTAAGTTTTCACCAAATAATTCAAAAAGTTCTTCAAATAAAAAGGGCGCTGTTATAACAGTTGGTCCAGCATCATGTTTATAACCATCTTTTTCGAAAACTCTTGCTCTTCCGCCAAGCATGTTAAGTCTTTCAAGCAGCGTGACATCAAAACCAAGTTTTCTGCACCTTAAGGCAGCAGCTAGTCCTCCAAAACCCCCACCAATAACTACAACTCTTTTACTCAAGATAGTTAAAGTATATGAAATTTAGACAAAAAAAAACCAGGCAAGTTAGCCTTGCCTGGTTTAAATAGGTTATAAAGCTTTATTAAGCTTTTTTGCCTGAAGATGCTACAGCAGCAGCCCAAATAACTGCGACAAAAGCAATCTTATTCACAACGTCAGCAACGTTATAGATAACGTTTAGAGTTACAGCATCAGCTCCTCCAGTTAAGTAACCGAAGAAATATCCTAATGGATAAATTGCCCAACCAACTGTAACGATCCATCTCATTGTGTTGAAAGCTGTTTGAACAGCTGCAGGACATTTGTCAGCAGCAGCTTTACCAGCTTCACCAGCAAAAATTTCATATAAAATGTATGCCCAACCAGCTAGACCTACAATGAATCCTGCCCATGCGTTAATGAAGCCAGCTTCACCAGCATAACCAGCAACAAGCATCACTAAAGTACCGATTAACAGTCTCCAGAAAATACCAGCTGACACTGCAGCAACTGCAGCAAGGATAATGTAGAATTCAATCATCTGTAATGGAACAGTGATTAACCAGTCAACATATCTATAAACAGTAGGTGTATCACCTGTTGTTACCCACACTTCTCTCATATAGAAGTAGTGTACTGCGGCAACTAGACAAACAAGACCACCAAGTGCAAGAGATGTCTTCCACTTACCTGATACGTTGTTAGTTTCTAGGAAAAAGAATGCAGTAGCGGCAACCATACACATTGAGATAACCCAAAAAGATATCCCAACAAAGTCGTCTGGCGCTAAGCCAACGCTTGCAGAAGCTATTCCTGGCAGTGCTACTAGAGCAGCTGTTGGGATAGCCATAGATTTTAAAAACTTAATCATTGAGTACTCCTTTTCTTAAGTTCTAAAACTTATAACAGAATCCTAAATGTAAGGATTTGTTAATTTCAGGGGATTATAGGTATAAATTGCAAAAAAAAAATACCTAATATGACTTTTATTAATATATTTTGGGAGTATAGTGGGTAAAAAAAATGGCTATTTTTCAAGATAGTGTACTGTTTAATGGGTTTTTATTCTTTTTATCCACACTATTCCTATGGATAATACTGAAATTCAATAAAAGCTACATAAATAACAAAAAAACTAAGAAAATCATTAATTTCTTTGTTTACCTTGTATTTATAGGTGTAATTATATTCATTTTCGATAATCACACCTCTCATTACTTGGATAACTTGTAATTAAATGAAAATAAGTGAAAACTTTGAGAAAAAGCAAATTAAATCATTTTCTCTGAATTTTGATAAAAAGCTTATTAGACTCATACAAGAATTAAAGTCACCCGATAAACGAATTAAGAAGGCAATGATTTATTTTGCCAAAACTGGAGGAAAGAGGATTAGACCGTTTTTGCTTTGTCGAATGGGTTTATATTTAAACATTAAGCCGAAAATATTAGATGACTTTGCCCTTTCGATAGAATGTGTTCACCTGCACTCACTAATCCACGATGATTTACCGTCTATGGATAACGATGACTATAGAAGGGGTAAATTAACTGTGCATAAAAAATTTGATGAGGCAACTGCTGTCTTAGCTGGAGATATGTTTCAAGTCTTATCAGTAAAAACGCTAGCTGAGTCAAAAAATCTCTCTGATAATCAGAAAATCAAATCAATACAGATGCTCTCAAAAGCTAACGGTTTGGAGGGTTTGATTGCTGGACAATCCATGGATATTTACATGAAAAAAAATTCAACAATAAAGGATATAGAGACAATGCATCTTTTAAAAACAGGTGCATTATTCAGTTTTTGTTTCAATCTTCTTCTTACTGTAAAAAAATTAAATTTAAATAAAAAAAGAGAGCTAAAAAAAATTGGAGATACAATTGGAAAAATTTTTCAAGTTACTGATGATATGCTTGATAGATGGGGCAATGAGAAAAAAGTTGGAAAGAAAATTAAAAAAGACTCACAAAAAGCAAATATTGCATATAAGCTTAATCGTACTGAATGTATTAAGTATTTAAAACTGATTCAAGATAGAAATTACAAAGCAATGCAAAATTTCTTTAATAAAAAGAGGGAACCCTTGCTATATATGTCAAGTCTTGTAAATTTTATCGTTAATCGTATTAAATGAATAATCATTTTTATAAATATGAAATAACACATAGCCAATGACAATAAATGAAAATGATTTAACGAATGCTCGTACTGCTTGGGGAGAGAGCATGATTGCAATTTCACAGGCTTATGAAAAAAAAGGTATTGATCAAGCTACTTTAGTTGCAAACGAAATGTTAGATAATCTTTATGGGTTTGAGTTAGGATCAGTATTATTTAAACCAACTCTTAGTGGCGGTAATCAAACATTTCGATTAGACAAAGAGGGAGCACTTTCATACTTTGTTGGAAATAACCCAAAGTACCCAACAGACAGTGGTTTTGGAATTAAAGATTGGCTCGAAGTCAAATCAGAAACATCATCTGTGTTTATTGATCAAAATGTAGCAATGTGGATGGGTTGGGTAACTTTGATAAACAAAGAAGGAACCTCTGTCAAAGTTGATAAGAGCTGGGGATATAAAAAAACTGAAAACAATATATTAAAAATAGTTTTGCATCACTCTTCACTTCCTTATAAAGCTTGAGCAACTATTTATTTTTAGAAAATCCGAAATTCATTTAACTTCTGTACATAGAGTAAGTTTTTTTAAATTCTTTAATTTAAATTTAATTATCGATAACTTTTACTATGTGTTCTATTGGTTTCCCCTTAATACTAAACTGATCATGGAGATAGGAATGAATTGTAATTTTGATAAAGTTTTCTTTCAGATTAAAAAAACGTTGAGGTACGTGTACCCAGTCAGAATAAATTCTTGTGATTCTTATATCATTTATAAAAAGCTGTAAATATCCAGAGTTTGAAATATTTTCACCTCCAATTTCTGAAGGGTTTAGATTAAAATTTTTTAAATCTATAAAAATATTGTAACCATCAATTTTATCTTTGATGACTGTTAAATTAATTGAAGGGTAAGGCTTATCAGCATCTATCTGATTTCCTGGATGATGAGCAAAACAATTTATTGAGAAAAATAAAATAAATATCCCATACTTAAATTTCATAATTAAGAATTATATTATTTTTTATTAAAGAATTATCTATTTTAAATATCAGTACACAAATCTTTTGAGTATGTTTCGATAAACAAATTCTTTTTATAGTTGTAAATCGTAATGTTTATTATTGTTTTATCTACAGATCTATTTTGTATAAAGATTCTACAATTATCAGTGTTATATCTGTGGAATTCATAAACACTCTCAATTTTTGAAAAATCAACTTTTCCATATTTTAAAATTAAATCATTTAGCGATTTATTTAAAAATAGTTCAACACCTTTGAAATGCTCAACAATTTCATCACTTTCCTCAACAGTTTCCTCTACTTCAGGGGTATATATAATTTTAGGAACAGGCTCTGGTTTTATTACTTTGTCTTCTACATCAGTTGTTTCACAGCTTGTTGCTATAATAAGAAAAGAAATAAAAATAAAATATTTAGATAATTCTACTAAATTCATCAAACTCTTAAATCAATTAGAACACAAATTGCTCATGCAATTTCTATATTAAAAACACGATAAGACAATCAAAACAAATCTCCAACATACTTTTTTCATCTAAATATTTAGTTTATAATCATCTTTGTGAGAATTAAATACGAGCAACCGTCTGTTTGCCATCAATCATACAAAAGTGTTCTAGGTCAAAGACCAATTTGGGATTGGAGGCACGATAAGCTGTTATGGGTGGATATTTATGAAAATAAAATAATTGAAACTGATCAAGATAATAACGAAGAACGTCAATATTCAGTACAAGACGGTGTCACCAATATTCTTTTACAAGACAATAAAAATTATATCATGAGTTCATACGACTCTCTTTATTCAATTCATCCCTCATTATCTAAAAAACAGCTTCTAACAAAGATCAATTTTGATAGTCCAAATAACAGGATTAATGATGCAGACATAGATTTAAATGGACAAATTTGGATATCAACAATGGATATTCAACAAAAGTCTCAGACTGGAAAAGTTATATGTCATGACTCCAATTTAAATCCAATATACTCAGATAACTCTTATATTATTTCAAATGGACCAGTTTTTGACTACGAGAGAAATGTAGGTTATGTAACTGACTCTATAAAAAGAATTATTTATATTTTTTCTATCAATGATTTGTCAAGCAATGGAATAAATAAAAAAGTTTTTCTTTCAATGAACAAAATCGATGGAAACCCAGATGGAATGACAGTTGATAAAAATGGTAACTTATGGGTAGCAATGTGGGGAAGTGGCAAAGTTTGTTGTTTTGATAAAAAAGGTTCTCTTATATTAATTTTACAACTTCCTGTTTCAAAAGTAACAAGTTGCACTTTTGGTGGGAAAAATCTCAATGAGCTTTTTATTACTACTGCATCTGTTGGGCTCAACGACATTGAAGCAGAAAGACAACCGCATGCAGGAAAACTGTTTAAGTTTGTTACCCAAGAACAAGGTTATGCTTCAAATTGTTATAGATCTGAAAATATCCCCGATTTGTATCATTAAGTATGAAATTTAATCAATCTCAGATTAGCGAAATAATTCAAATGGCTTGGGACGATCAAACAGATTTTAGTCATATCAAAAAAATTTATGAAATTGATGAGGGTGATGTTAAAAAAATTATGAAAAAAAATATTAAACAAAAAAGCTATGAAATTTGGAGAAAGAGAATTCACCAAAGAAGTGCCCAAAAGACACAACTAAAAGGAAAAGATTATGTCTAAAGCATTATTTGGTGCAGGATGTTTTTGGGGGCCTGAAAAAAAATTTTCTGAGATCAAAGGTGTGATTGAAACCCAAGTAGGCTACTCTCAAGGCTTAACTGATAAAACCTCTTACGAAGAAGTTTGCAAAGGTAATACAAACCATGCTGAAGTCGTTTTCTTAAAATTTGATGAAAATCTCGTTTCATATACCAACCTTGTGGAGTTTTTTTATCAAATTCATGATCCAACAACTTTAAATCAACAAGGCCCAGATCGAGGATCTCAATACCGATCATTGATAGGCTATTATGACGAAACTCAATGTGAAATAGCAAAGCAGATCACAGACAAATTGAACGAAAGCCAATTTAATCAAAAAATTACTACGATTATAGAACCCGTTAAGAATTACTGTCCCGCAGAGGATTATCATCAAAAGTATATGGAAAAAAAATACTCTTTTTTAAATTTTTAATTTTTAAATCGGAGAGTAGGGATAAATTATTTTTGGGAACTTATAATAAGATTTTTTCTTATAATGCTTTTTAATAAAATAATTTGATTTCAATTTTGTTGGCGAAATAATTTTATTCTTAATATAGGCAAATTCAGAAATTTTTTTTAGTTTTTCTAATCCGTTTCCTATTAAAAAATAGTTTTGACTCAATATATCCTCTAGGTCTGAGTCAATTTTTAAAGTTTTTGTCTTTCCAACTAATCTCCCTGAAGTATCAATCTTTTGAATAGCTAAATCTTTTCTATTTGTGTCAATTACACACAAGACATCTTTAGTAAGTTTTTTGTTAATACCTAAAAAGAAATGCTCAAAGATAGAATAACCCACAATTTCTACTTTATGATCTATAAAAAATCCTTTCATAAGTGAGTGACAATTTCTTATTGCTGTAAAGCGTGCTGGTCCATAATTTAGATGCAATTTTTTGATATGATCAGCCTTTATTTTTGTTTTAGTTACTAAGTTTTGTAGTAATTCCGATAATATTTTTTCATGTCCATACTCACTTTTTACAGTTTTATCCCAAATGATTTTTTCATTTTTAAATAAAGTAATTGAACAGTATGATAAAGAGCTATCGATGCCTATTTCAAAATTTTTTACTTTACTGATCATTTTTGTTTCAAATTTTACTTTTCCAATTAGTACATCCTATGCAACAAGTGTGAATGATACAATTCCAAATAATATTCTAATGTATCATCGATTTGGTGAAAATAAGTATCCCTCAACAAATATACGCGAAGAGCAATTAGTAAGTCATCTTGAGTATTTAAAGGATCAGGGGTTTAATTTTATTTTAGCTAGAGATCTTTTGTTTGAAGATAAATTACAAAAAAAAACTATTTCAATAACTGTAGATGATGCTTATTTATCATTTTTTGAGGTGGGATTACCTATTTTTGAAAAGTATGAGATACCAGTCACTCTTTTTTTAAATACAGAAAACGTTAGTGGACAAAATTATATGAATTGGACTCAGCTTAAAAGTGTACTAAGTCGTGGTGTAGATATTCAAAATCACACACACTCTCATTCAAGTTTATCTAGTCTTAGTGAAATTGAAATTGTAAATGAAATAGAAAAATCTCAGGATCTTATTTTTGAAAATTTAGGTATTACTCCAAATTTATTTGCTTATCCTTTTGGTGAAAATAGCACCATAGCTCAAAAAGTAGTTTCTCAATATTTTGATGCAGCATTTGGACAACATTCAGGTGCCTTTTCAATTAATCAAAAATATTTTATTCCAAGATTCCCCCTAAATGAGAATTATGGATCTATCAATCGAATAAAAGATGCATCAAGCGTTTTACCTTTTAATAATGTGCTTATTGAACCTAGCAATCCTTATCAAAGTGAGCCTATCAGTAGATATGCTTTAGATTTTAACGAGGACTCTTCCAACATAAATTGTTTTATTAGTGATTTTCAAGGATCATTTAATCCAACAATTACAAATCTTAATAATAAGTTATTAGTTGAACTTAATCGTTTACCTGTAAAAGGTAGACTCAGGTTTAATTGTACAAAAGTTAATAATGGTATTTTCTGGTTTGGCTATCAGTACTTAGTTAATTAAATTTAAATCGATCAAATTCTTGAAGATTATTTGAAGCAATGATCAGCTCTAATTTATCGACATATTTATCGCCGATTTCAGCATAGGCTGCTAAATATTTCACTTTCATACTAATAGGATCTGTATATTTTATGCGCTCATCTATTCGTCTAATGACACGAAAATTATAATAAGCTTGATGAGTATTGATATTAAACATATACGCCTCAACACTCTCTGATAAATTTTTAAATTTTAAAACAGCGTGAGTTTTATCCTCATCTCTGTCTTGAGGAATGATCCCTTTGTCTTCACTTGTAGTCCACTGACCATAAAGAGCATTTCCCTCAGTTGCAAATCTAGACTGTCCCCAACCACTTTCAATAATTGCTTGACCAAGAGCTAGTGACACAGGGATAATATTAATACGTTGTTTGAGTTTTCTAAAAAGTTTTGTGTTAATTTCGCTATAATCTAATTTATACTTTTTTGATAATCTAATAATCTCGTCAGTTTCGTTTTTGTTTAATTCTTTCCTAGCAAATTTTTTTTCTATATTGATTACCATTCTTCGTTCTTGCATGATTGAAGTATTCGTATTGTAAATCAATGGTAGTGTTACGAGGTAAAATAGTTTTTTCTTTGTTGGAACATCTTGTATTTCTGAAAAATCATCAGGTAATTCTGATATTATAGGAAGATGACCAATATTTTCTTGCGTTAAAATTTCAGGAATAAAATTATTTTTTTTATAATATTTATTTAAATCAACCCAATTATGAAATTCTCCAGCGTTAAGAGATGAATTTAATAAAAATCCAAAAAAAAAAACTAAAAGACTAAACTTCAACAGGTCGTACTTCACGGACTTCAGGAATATAATGCTTTAGCATATTTTCAATTCCCATTTTTAAAGTTGCCGTTGAACTTGGACATCCCTGACAGGCCCCTTGCATTTGTAAAAATACAACTCCCTCATTATATTTGTCAAATATGATATCTCCACCGTCCATAGCAACAGCTGGTCTTACTTTACTATCTAGAAGTTCTTTGATCTTTTTTACAACATCACTATCGTTCTCATCAATTGTATGTCCAGTTGATGCAGATTGCTCTGAGATAATAGGTTTGTTCATTGTAAAGTGCTCAATGATACAACCCAAAATTGCAGGTTTCATAAGCGTCCAATCATTATCTTTGCCTTTGGTTATAGTGATAAAGTCAGACCCAAAAAAAACACCCTCAACACCTTTGATATTGAACAAGTTCATTGCCAAAGGTGAATTTGAGGCAGACTCTTGGTTTTGATAGAACATAGTTCCGTCTTTCATGACCTCTTTACCTGGCAAAAACTTTAAGGTTGCAGGGTTAGGCGTTGGTTCAGTTTGTACGAACATTGCTAATAATATGTCTATAAAATTGGAAATTTCAAGCCAAAGTGTCTATCTAAAACCGACTATCTTATAGACTTCTTTGAGAATTGGGCCTGCAATTGTGGATGCTTTTTCGCTGCCCATATCTAGGACTTTATTTAATTCGTCTTTATTATTGAGAAGATTTAATATCTCGGTTCTAATTGGTCCTATGACTTGAATTAATTTGTCTGCAAGGTCATTTTTTAATTTTGAATATTCTTTGCCAGCATAATTTACCAGAGTTTTTTCGATACCTTCATTTGAACAAGCGGACAAAATATTGATTAAATTTAAGCATTCAGGTTTATTTTGTAATTGATCCTTGTCATCAGGAATAAGGTCTGAGTCAGACTTTGCCTTCTTTATTTTAGAACTTATATCATCATCACTATCAGTTAATAAAATTCTAGAAAATTCAGATGCATCAGATTTTGACATCTTTTTAGTTCCATCTCGAAGGCTCATTACTCTTGTCGCATTACCATAAATAAGTGGTTCTGGCAGTGGAAAGAAGTCCACTTTAAAATCATTATTAAATTTTTGTGCAATGTCTCTTGACAGTTCTAAATGTTGTTTTTGATCATCGCCCACTGGAACATGTGTTGCAAGGTAAGCAAGAATATCTGCAGCCATTAAGTTTGGATAAACCATTAAACCAACACTTACGTTTTCTTTATTCTTTCCAGCTTTATCTTTAAATTGTGTCATTCTATTAAGCCAACCAATTCGACTGACACAATTAAATACCCAAGCAAGCTGAGAGTGTTCTGCTACACTTGATTGTTGAAAAATAATTTGTTTTTTATAGTCCACTCCTGCTGCAATAAACGATGCTAATACCTCAAGTGTGTTTGAGCGAAGTTCAGCTGGATTTTGCTCAACAGTAATGGCGTGTTGGTCTACAACACAATAAATACATTCAAATTCTTTTTGAAGCTCTACAAAGTTTTTTATGGCACCAAGATAGTTACCTAAATGCAGGGTTCCTGTTGGTTGAACACCAGAAAAAACTCTTTTTTGGAAACTGCTCATATTCAAATATTATTAAAATTGATATCAGAATTATCTAATAATATCGAGGGACTAAAATTTATTAACATAAAAAACCTAAAAAATAGACATCAAATCCTTTTCAATTGATTTGAGTAATTTTTCATCTTTGATTTTTTGGTTATCGCTATTTGTTAATTGAAAAATATCGAAAACCTTTTCCCCGTATGTGGAGATTTTTGCTGATTGGACACTTATTTGTTTGTCATGAAACACTCCTAAAATATCCATTAACAATCCAGGTCTATCGCCAGATAATATTTGAAAAGTAGTGACTTGCTTACTCATATCGTTATCAATTGTAATTTGAGGATTTACAGCAAGTTTTTGCAGACCTTTGATAAATGACCGTAAGGGTTTAAAATCTTTTTGATCAAGAGCACTCATTACATGTTTAGCTGCTCTTTTTTGTTCGTTTAAATCTAAAACACCTTTATTCAAAAAATTGGTTACCCAAAACACATCAATTACTTGATTGTTATTTAAAGATATTATTCTAGAACTAAGAATATTCGATTGAGAGTGTGTAAACCCCGAAACAATATCTTTTAAAATTCCTGGTCTATTTTTACTTGTGACAACAACAGCACTATATTCTTTATTTTCATAATTAAGAAAATTTACAGAGTTAATAACCTTTGCTTTTTTATTTCTTTGGTAAATTTTAAAGATATCGACGATCATTCTTGATGAAAAGGCTTCCCAGAATTGATTTGGAAATTCATTTATCGAATTTTTTATAAACTTTTTTAAATTAGCATCAGATTTTTGTAATACTGATTTCTTTAAAGATTCTTGAACAGAAGTAGAATAAGTTTTTGTATCTAGACCTCTTTGCAGAAAATCTCTTGCATTATAAAATAAACTTCTAAGCAGGCTTATTCTCCATTCGTTTAGAACGTTTGGTCCGACAGAGGCAATGTCACATAAAGTAAAAAGAAACAATGAGTTTATTTTTTCTTCTGTGTTTGCAATAGAAGTAAATTTAGCAATTGCCTCAGGACTTTGAGTGTCATTTTTAAAAGCTGTATCGCTCATTGCTAAATGATTTTCAACTAACCACAATGTCAATTCTTTTACTTCTTCTGATACAGGAAGTCTTTTTAGGACCTTTTTGGTCAACTCTGTTCCATAAACAGAATGATTTTTTGGCCCCTTCTTTCCAATGTCATGAAATAGTAAAGCGATGTGAAGGGCTTCTCTTGAGGATAGCCTGCTATATATTTCATTATAAAAGGATTTTTGTCTTAGCTCATTTAGGTTGTGCAGTGTTAATAATAAGTGTTCGTCGGTGGTGTAGTGATGATAAATATCAAACTGCACTTGTCCCCAAACTCTGCCAAACTCAGGAAATATTTCGCTAAATAGCTGGGTATCATTAAAATCATGAAGGGCTTGTATAGGATTTTTTTTGGAGACAACAATATTTAAAAATGATTGGAGGTGCTGTTTATCTGTGGTTTTTTTTAAAACTTTTCTTTTTTCCTCGACGGTCTTTAAAAAGCGAGGATGAATGAGTAAATTATGTTCCAAGGATTTTTCAAAGACGTTTGCCCATTTTAGTTGAAGGTTTTTAGCGGTATTATTTTTTAAATTCAGAAAACCTTTTTCAATTATAAATTCTTTTTCTAATGATTTAGTTTTAGTGGGTTTTCTTTTATAAATTGTTTTGATTATTAAATCCTCTGGAAGCTTTGAATAAAAGGTTCTTAAGAGAGAATTAATCTTTGCAACATTCACAAACAAATCTTTCATAAAAATCTCCACTCCTTTTTCCTTCTTTTTATCTTTGTAAGAGAGTTTTTTTGAAATTTTTAATTGATTTTCAATAGATAAAACATCGCCTTTACTTTCGTTAAATAAATGAATAAATGCTCGAATGGTTAAGAGAAATTTCCAAGCATTCTTTAATTCTTTAATTTCCTCTTTGGTATAGATATTAATAGACGTTAAGTCTTCTAATTTATAAATGTTAAACATAAAGATCGATACCCACAGTATGGTATGAATATCTCTAAGACCCCCAATACCCTCTTTGATATTCGGCTCTAAATTACTTTTAATTCCTATTCGATAGTCATGTCTTTCAACCAACTCTATAAGCTTTAATTCGCTGAGCTTTAGGGGATTTTGTTTTCCAATTAAAATCTTAATGGACCGAACAAACTCACCATATTGAATTTCATCACCAATAATAAAACGAGTCTCAACAAATTTTGTAATTGTCTTTGTATCTTTCTTAGAATCGATTAATGCCTGTTTAATTGTTAAGAAAGATATTCCAACTTCTAATCCAATATCCCACAGTGTATTATTTAATTGAGTAATAAAATCTCTTATATTTTTATTAGATTTTTTATAAATAAATAGTAAGTCAACATCACTTTTTGGTGACAAGTCATGTCTGCCGTACCCACCTACAGCGATTAAAGAGAAATCTTCTATTGGATAAATATTATAAACTCCTTTAACTATTTCTTTTACAACTGTATCAACAAGATCTGTATGATTTTTATTAAAATAGAAGCCATCATTAGTTGATGCTAATTTTTTGAATAAATCAATTCTACTAGACTGATATTTTTTTTTTAATTTGAGAACATCTCGCATTTATAAATTTTATATTAAAAATTCCTAATCAAGCTATAAAGTTGTTCAGTTTTGCCTGATTTTGGTACTTTTTGAATAGACGAAACCTTTTTTTGCTCCGCCAATGTTAAAGATTTAAGATCAAGCTGTTTTAATAAAAAAGAAGAACCCTTAGTTATAGAGTATAAAAAATTTAATACACACCCAATCTGATAAGCTAACTTTTTTTCATCACTTGATAAATAAGATAAATAGCTACTTAATTCTTTTTCAATAACCCTCTGGTCTAAGATATTTTTCGTGTGCCTTAAATACACTAAATATGCAATAAATACCTTTTCTGATTGTTCTATTCCTACTAGAGGACTATTTAATATTAGGTTGAATGCATAAGAAGCTCTAATTTTGGCTGTTTGCTCCCATCCCAAATCTGAAATAATACATGAGAGTTTTATTACTCTCAGCTGGTTAGGGGACATTTTTAAATTTATAAATTTTAAATAAACATTTTTAATCCAAGCAAAAGTCTTTTTATTAAATATTAAAAACCGACATCTACTTTTAGCTATTAATTCTAAAGAAATTTCAGTTGGATCTAAAAGCCTTTGCTTTTTGGGAAGATTTTCGTAAATGAAACCCTCTCTAATCCCGTACCTTGGATAAATAAACTGCTCGCAGTTTGATAATTTTAACACCTTGTCCAATACTTCTATTGCAATATGAATATGTTTTATTCTGTCGACAGAAATTTTCGGAATTTTTTGTAGATCATCAATCTCAATTTTTTGTAATTCTGATTTTAATTCATAAAAATTTTTCCGAGAGATACTCAAGTTATGTATTTCATTAAAGGGCAATTTATTAAAATAAATATAACATCTTGCAATTGTCCTAAATGCCCCACCAATTAAATAGAAGATTTTTTGATTTTTATGTTTTGAATTTATTTCTTTGTTAATTTTTTTATGCTCTTTATGTTCTTTAGTGAAGTTTAATATACCCAAAGGAAAAGAAGATATATTTTTAATTTTATGTGGTGTTATTTGTGCTAATTCAAGACTACCACCTCCCATATCAATAATGGTCCCATTGGCCCTAGGTATTGCAGAACGAACGCCTAGTGTGGCATAGGAGGCCTCTTGTCTTCCAGATAAAGTTAAAACTTTTCCCTTAAAAACTTTTTGTATCTTATTTGTAATTTGTTTTTTGTTAGAAGCATTTCGAATTGCTGCAGTACACAAAGCGACAGAGTGGTTAGGTTTTATTTCTTCAATTATTGAGTTAAAAAAAATTATTGAGTTGATACATTTTTTTTCAGCTTCTTTGCTGATCAATTTTGTTTTTGGAAGGTATTCACCTAACCCACAAAAAAATTTTTTATTATAGAGCACATCAGGGCTTCTCATATTGCCCCTAAATACACACAATCTTACTGAATTTGACCCTATATCTATTACTGCAATAGAATCTTTTTTATTAAGCATATTATATTGCATATATTTAACAGATGATTGAAAAAAAACTATTTTTATTACGTCACGCTAAATCCTCTTGGAAAAATTTAGAATTAGACGATCATGAAAGACCATTATCTGAGAGGGGGATTTTTAGTTGCAAAGTAATGGCAACGCATATTTTTAAAAAACTAAATTTTAAAGATATCTCAATTTTTTCATCGAATTCAAAAAGAACACAAGAGACTTGCAAAAAAATATTTAAAGACTCAATTAAAGTTAATTTTGAAAGTGAACTATATACTTTCAACTTTAACGATTTAATTAAATGGACAAAAAAAATTAAAATTAACAAAAATTTAATGATAGTAGGTCATAATCCAGCTTTGATTGATTTAATTAACTATATTGCAAAAGATAAAATAATAAAATTTCCAACATGTGCATTTTGCGAGATTAATCTATATATTAATTCCTGGAGTGAGATAAAAAAAAATACTGGTGAAATTAAAGAGCTACAATTAGTAAAAAGACTTAAAAGTTATAATTACAAGAATGAATAAGTATTTTAATAGAGAAATATCCTGGCTAAAATTTAATGAGAGAGTAAATGAGTTATCCTATGATAAAAACGTCCCAATTTTAGAACGACTAAATTTTATAAGTATTGCTGCATCAAACTTAGATGAATTTTTTTCAGTAAGAGTGGCTGGATTAATTGAACAGTTAAAACTCACTCCTAATAAAAAAAGTTTTGATGGAATGAAGATTGAGGATCAAATTAAAATTGTTGACTCATTAACAAGAGGTTTGATTAAAAGGCAAAATGAATCGTATGGTCAAATTGAAAAAGAATTAAAAAAAAATAAAATCTATATTTTAAGAGATAAGTTTTTAAAAAAACATTTGTCCCACATAAAAAATTATTATTCGAATGAAATTATTTCGATTCTGACACCAATTACAGTTGATAGTACACACCCTTTGCCCTTTATACCAAATTTAAGTTTGTGTCTTATCGCTAAAATTAAAAATAAAAAATCAAAAAAAGAATTTATCTCAGTTATGAGAGTATCAGATTTAAAACAACGCTTTCTTAAAATTATTGATAAACAGGGTATTTATTTTTATCCCGTAGAGTCAATAATTAACAATTATGTTGGGGATGTATTCCATGATTTTGATGTTATTGATACAAATCTATTTCGCGTAATAAGGGACAGTGATTTAGAGGTTTTGGAGGAGGCAGACGATCTTATCAGAGAGTTTAAAAAACTTGTCAGGGAAAGAAAAAGAGGACAGGTAATCAGATTAGATGTTCAAAAAAGTCTTAATAATAATTTTAAATCATTCATCATTAACGAGTTGAATGTATCTGAAAATGAAATTTTTGAATACGAAGATCTACTTGGGTTCGACCAATTATCAGAAGTCTTTGGAAATATAAAAAACAAGAATTTAAATTATAAAAAATTTAAACCTCGTTTCCCACAGCGAATAAATGATTTTGGCGGTGATTGTTTTGCAGCAATCAAAAAAAAGGATTTAGTTGTACACCACCCTTTTGAGTCTTTTAATGTTGTTGTTAGTTTTTTAGATCAAGCATCAAACGACAAAAACGTTGTGGCAATTAAGCAAACTTTGTATCGTACTAGCGATCAATCGCCAATCATTGATGCACTCATTCGTGCTGCTGATGCTGGTAAATCTGTAACAGCAGTTGTTGAGTTAAAAGCAAGGTTTGATGAAGAAAAAAATCTACAGTGGGCATCAAATTTGGAAAAAGCTGGAGTTCAAGTAGTGTATGGTTTTTTAAATCTAAAAATTCATGCAAAAGTTTCCTTAGTTACTAGAAGAGAAAAAAAAAATTTAGTCCATTACGTTCACTATGGTACTGGTAACTATCATCCTCAAACAGCAAAGGTTTATACAGATCTATCATTTTTTACTTGTAATAAAGATCTAGCATCTGATGCTATAAAATTATTTCATTATATGAGTAGTTACAACATGGCAAAAGATTTTAAACGAATATCTTTCTCTCCATATAACTTAAGACAAAAACTATACGAACATATTGACTACGAAATAGGTTTATCAAAAATTAAAAAGCCAGCTAACATATGGATCAAGATGAATAATTTAGTTGATCAAGAAATAATTAACAAACTTTACGAAGCATCTAAAGCAGGAGTGAAAATTACTTGTTTAATTAGAGGTATCTGCTGCTTAGTTCCTGGTGTTAAAGGAATGTCAGAAAACATAGAAGTTAAAAGTATTGTAGGAAGATTTTTAGAGCATTCACGTGTAGTCTGTTTCGGAAAAGGCAATAAACTACCCAGTAAAAAAGCAAAAATTTATATTTCATCTGCTGACTGGATGACTAGAAATTTTGACAGGCGCGTGGAAACATTAGTTCCTATCGATAACAAAACTGTTCACGAACAAATTTTATATCAAATTATGTACATGGCAATTAATGACAATCAAAATACTTGGATACTCGACTCAGATGGAAATTATCAAAAAATAAACTCTAAACTAAAAATAGACTCACATAAATATTTTATGACCAACCCTAGTCTCTCAGGGAGAGGCACTGCTGCCAAAAAGGTCTATAAAAAAATAGAAAAACAATAAAATGTTATTTGTATTTTCTATTGCTGTTCTCTCATTAAACTTATTTTTGTTTTTTAGTACTTCAATTAATATTTTTTTAATATCAATTATTTCTCAGAGTTTAGTTTATTTCATTTCTTATTATTTCTTTGAGAACTATCTTGAAAAAAAAACTTTTAACCTAAGAAAATCTGACAATATGTTATTTACAAAAGTCCGAAATATTTTAGAAGAGACTCTTTTAGACAAAGAAAGACGCATCGAAGTCGGTGACAAACAAAGTTTGGAGTATCAAGATATTCTTAACTCCTTAGATCTCTCAATAGTTATTATAGATTATGATTATAATATCATATTCGTTAACAATATTTTCAAAGAGACATTTAATTTAGAAAATGCAGATAACCTAAAAATAGGTTTAAGAGATTTATCTTTGTCTGAAAATCTAAGTAGCGCACTTAAAAGTAAATCAAAAAAGAATTTTGAGTGGAATAGATTAATACCAAATGACCGATATTACGACGTTATAGGATTTCCAATTAACGATTTTTTTTGCGTTGCTTTTAAAGACATTACTGCAATTAAAAATCTTGAGATGGTAAGAACTGACTTCGTAGCTAATGTAAGTCACGAATTAAAAACTCCACTCTCTTCAATAATAGGATATTTAGAAACACTTTTAACTGTTGACGATGAAAAAAATAGAAAAAAATTTATTTCAATTATTCAAGATCAGTCAAATCGAATGAACTCTTTGATTGATGATCTATTAAGTTTAAGTTCCATCGAGAATAAAAAAACTAATGAGAATGACCAATTTTGTAATTTATTAAATACCGTTAAAATTGGAATAAACTCTTTGGAATCGAAAATTTTAAAGAAAAACATAGATGTTGATATTAATTTAGACCAATCTCTTTTAGTTGGATGCCCTCATGAAGAATTTATTCAAGTGGTTGTCAATATCGTTAACAACGCTGTTAAATATTCAAAAGATGGCGCTAAAATTTTAATTAAAGCTCGTGAAAAAATGAATAGTAGCACTTTGACTGAATATGTCGAAATTTCTTTCAAAGATAGTGGCATAGGCATTGCAGAAGAGCACATCTCAAGGCTTACTGAGAGATTTTATAGAGTAGACAGTGCACGGTCTAAAGAGGTTGGTGGTACTGGATTAGGTCTTTCAATTGTGAAACATATTTTGACTAAAAACATGGGTTTTATTGACATAAAAAGTGAAGTTGGAAAAGGTTCAGAATTTTTGATAACAATTCCAAAGTACACGTAACAAAACTTTAACATATATGTAACATTAGATTTATTTTCACGCAGTATTTTTAAATAATAACTAAAATTTAAAAAGGATATTATCTATGAAAAAATCAATTTTAACCTTTCTTGCTTTAGCAGTAAGCGTTCTTTTCTCTGCTGAAACTTTTGCAAGAGATCAAATCAATATTGTTGGTTCTTCAACTGTATACCCATATGGAACTGTGAACGCACAAAGACTTGGAGAGTCAGGTTTTAAAACCCCAACTTATAACCCAACAGGGACTGGTGGAGGAATGAAATTATTCTGTGCTGGTGTAGGCGTAGAACACCCAGACATTACTGGTGCCTCAAGACCTATGAAATCTAAGGAAGCGAAACTTTGTGTCGAAAATGGTGTAACAAATGTTGTGGAGGTAATGTGGGCTAATGATGGTATTACGTTTTCTCACTCAAACGCCGCTGAAAAAATGGATCTAACAAGAGCTGAGATTTGGACTGCTATGGCGGCTAAAGTAGTTGTAGATGGCGAGGTCGTAGAAAATCCTTACACAAAATGGAATGAAATTAATCCAAGCTTACCAGCATATAAAATAGAAGTACTGGTAGCCCCCCCAACATCTGGTACAAGGGACGCTTTTGACGGTAATGTAATGGAAAAAGGCTGTGCTGCGATGGGATATGAAGATATCACAGGTGGAGATGATGGATGTACAGATTACAGAGAAGACGGAAGGATTATTGAGATGGGTGAGAATGATACCCTTATCGTCCAAAAACTCGTAGAGGACAAAGAGCGTTTTGGCTACTTTGGATATTCTTATTTAAAAGATAATGGTGATAAATTACAACCTGCATCTTTAGAGGGAGTTGATCCTAGTGAAGAATCAATTGCTGCTTATGAGTATCCAGTTGCGAGACCCTTATTTATTTACTTAAAGAAAGATCATATTGGAGTTGTTCCAGGTATTCAAGAATTTGCACAAATGATGGTTTCCGATGAAGCAATTGGCTCTAACGGTTACCTTACAAAAATTGGTGCTGCTCCCATGGTTTCTGAATTATTATCAAGAACGAGATCAGATGTAGATACATTAGCTGCATTTGATGTAGTTGCCTGTGCCGACAAGAAACATCCTTTGAAAGATGCCGGCTACGCTTTCTCAGGTAAACTCTGCAAGTAATTATTCACATACTATTTATTTAAGGGCAAGTATACACTTGCCCTTATAAAAACCCTCGATAAATTAAGTTAATGATTTACTTTGCTCTTTTAATCTTAGTAATCATTTCTTATTTATTTTACTTTATCGGCAAAAAAAGAGCTCTCAATTTAAAATTTAACGGCAACATTAAACTTTCCTCTCAACCTGATTATTTTGGGTACTATGTAGTCTTAATGGCATTGATTCCTGCACTATTAATGTGGTTTGGGCTCCTGTTATTTAAAGGAAATTTTCAAGAAATGTTTGTCATGTCGCCCATTCTCTTTCCAGATATTTCTACCTGGAGTGATGGAAAGCTAGGCCTAATACTTAATAAACTTAATAATTTATCAGTCATAGTAAACCTTCCTTTAGACGATTTAACCAATGGTGAAAAATCAATTTTAAATATGGCAAGTGAGAACGAATTGACTGCTGCTAAAAATTTAGCAAACTTTGATAAAATTTATGGCTGGTCAAACCTTACTCTATTTATAATTCTTCCTATCATTTTAGGGTTTCTTGCCACAAGGTCGATTTCTGGGAAATTAAACGCACAACCAATTGTTGAAAAAATAATTACTTATATCATCAAAGGAAGTTCCTACATTGCGATACTAATAACTATTGGAATTTTCTTATCTCTAGTCTTTGAGGCAATAAATTTTTTCCGTTACGTAAACCCTGTTGATTTTTTCTTTAGTACCGGTTGGAATCCTAACCGAGCATTTGTTGTTGATGCTTCTGAGGGCTTTGATAAAGATGATCTCGAAAACGCATTTGGGTTTATACCATTACTTACGGGAACGCTTTTAATTGCAACTGTAGCTATGATTGTTGCTATTCCACTTGGTTTAATGTCAGCAATTTATCTTGCAGAATACGCCTCTAAAAGAGTAAGAGATATAGCTAAACCTATTATTGAAATTTTAGCTGGTATTCCAACAGTGGTTTATGGTTTTTTTGCTGCGCTCTCTTTAGCTCCTTTTATAAAAGATGTTGGTGAAAGTGTTGGTTTACCTGTCTCAGCAGAAAGCGCCTTAGCTGCTGGCTTAGCTATGGGTGTTATGATTATTCCATTTGTATCATCATTGAGCGATGATGTGATTAAAGCGGTTCCACAATCATTAAGAGATGGTTCTTATGCATTGGGAGCAACTAGATCTGAAACTATTAAAAAAGTTATATTGCCTGCAGCATTAGCTGGAATTATGGGCTCTTTCCTATTGGCGGTGTCAAGAGCCATAGGAGAAACAATGATTGTTGTAATGGCAGCAAGCTTAAGAGCAAACTTAACATTTAACCCTTTAGAACCTGCAACGACTATAACTACACAAATAGTAACAAGTCTTATTGGAGACGTAGAGTTTGATAATCCAAAAACACTTGTTGCATTTGCTTTAGGTTTAACTTTATTTTTAATGACATTACTTCTTAATATACTAGCCATAACTATAGTTAAAAAGTACAGAGAGAAATATGAATAGTTTAAATAAAAGACTATCTGCCGAAAAAAGATTTCAATTATATGGACTTTTTGCAGTGGCCCTTTCTATGTTTTTTGTTTTAATATTGATGTGGAAAATTTTTTCTACTGGAAGTGGAGCTTTTGTAAGAACCACAATTGAGGCAAATGTTTTTTTTAATCCAGATTTTATCCAAGTAAATCAAAACTCTTTAGAAAAAGAATTATACAGAGCCTCTTATGTTGCTTTAGCCGATGAAGTTGTAAGACAAAATCACCCTAAATTAAATGAAGAACAATTTATAAAAGTAAGAGAAATGTATACAAGAAAATTTGACTACCAATTAAGAGACTATCTTTTAGATAACCCAGATAAAATTGGACAATCGATAATAATGAAAATAACGGCATCATCTGACCTAGATCAAATTGTAAAAGGAAATTATCCAAGGGATGTACCAGAGGCACAAAGAAAAATAAATGATTATCAATTATCTGTTTTAGATAAACTTACTTCAGAGGGAAAGGTTTCCTCAGTATTTAATTTTTGGTTTTTTACAAAGGGAGACTCTAGAGACCCAGAGTCGGCAGGTATTTGGGGAGCGGTTATGGGATCTTTGTACGCTCTTATTATCTGTTTTTCATTTGCTTTTCCAATAGGATTATTAGCCTCTGTCTACTTAGAGGAATTTGTTAAACCTGGAAAGGTGACTGACATTATTGAAGTAAACATCAATAACTTAGCCGCTGTGCCTTCCATCGTATTTGGCTTGTTAGGTTTAGGAATGTTGATCGGAGTAATTGGTTTACCTTATCAAGTTCCATTAGTTGGTGGTTTAGTATTAGGATTTATGACTTTACCTACAATAATTATTGCCTCAAGAGCATCACTTCGATCGGTACCACCTTCAATTAGAGAAGGAGCTTTGGCTGTTGGGGCCACTAAGATGCAAACAGTTTTTCATCACGTCATACCATTATCATTACCAGGAACACTCACCGGTACTATTATTGGAATGGCACAGGCATTGGGTGAAACAGCACCTTTATTGATGATAGGGATGGTTGCGTTTGTTATGGAAATACCTGGTGGACCCCTCGATCCTGCTACAGGACTTCCCTCTCAAATTTACCTCTGGTCGGAGAGTGCAGAAAGAGGATTTTTAGAGAAAACATCTGCAGGTATAATGTTATTGCTTCTGTTTTTGATTATAATGAATACAGCTGCAGTAGTAATAAGAAGAAGATTAGAGGTAAAATGGTAGAGCAGGTAAATTCCTTTGCAATAAAAACAAAAAATGTTTCCGTTCATTATGGAAATAAAATGGCCATTGATGATGTTACTATAAATTTTACTAAAAATGATGTGACCTCACTAATTGGTCCCTCAGGCTGTGGTAAATCCACTTTTCTTAGGTGCTTGAACAGGATGAATGACGTTATTGAATCATGTAAAGTTCAAGGTGAATTCCTATTAAACGGAGTTACAGATATTTATGGAGATAGCATTCAAGTTGAAACGCTTAGAGAAAAGATCGGAATGGTTTTTCAAAAACCAAACCCTTTTCCAAAATCAATTTTTGAAAATGTCGCCTATGGACCTAAAATTCATGGGCTGGCATCAACCCAAAGTGAGTTGAACGATATAGTAATGGAGTCCTTAAATCGAGCAGGTTTATATGAAGAAGTAAAAGATAGAATGGATGACATAGCCACAGGTTTGTCTGGAGGACAGCAACAAAGACTTTGTATCGCTCGAGCCATTGCCATTAGGCCTGAAATCATTTTGATGGATGAACCATGCTCAGCTTTAGATCCAATTGCAACTGCTAGAATAGAAGAATTAATCAATGAATTGAAAGAAAAATATACTATTATTATTGTTACACACTCTATGTCACAAGCTTCTCGTATCTCTCAAAGAACTGCATTTTTTCACTTAGGAAAGTTAATTGAACATGGTGATACAAGTAAAATTTTTACAAAACCAGATAAAGAACAAACAAATGATTATATAACAGGAAGGTTTGGATAGAATGGAAAATACACATACAGATAAAAACTTTGAGCAAAAACTTAAACAATTGCAAGATGATCTTATCAAAATGAGTGAGATAGTTGAAAAACAGATTGAAATTGCTGTAAATGTAATCAAAACAAAAGATTCTCAAGATGCTCAACTAACCCAAAATCTTGACGAACAAGTAGATGTGGCCGAGAGGGACGTAAGAGATTTAAGTTTTGAAATTATGACCTTACATAGACCGGTGGCAAGTGATCTAAGACTTGTTTTTACAGCATTAAAGGTATCAAAAGAGCTAGAAAGGATGGGGGATCACTCAAGAAATTTAGCAAAAAGAGCAACTTCAATATCCTCTACCTTCGATGACGAATTAATAGAACAAATGTACAGCTTGGGTAGAAATGTTCAGTCCATGGTAAATCAAGTTCTAGATAGTTTTTTTAAAAAAGACGAATTAAAAGCTAAAACATCATGGAATCAAGATGCAGAAATAGATAAAGAGTATAAGTCTTTACTTAAAAATTTAATTGAAAGAATGCATAATAAGGAAACAAGTGTTGTTGATGAGGGCACTAGGCCAATTTTAATTGCAAAGTCCTTAGAAAGAATAGGGGATCATGCCACCAACATAGCTGAAGAGGTCATTTTTAACATCACAGGTCATTATATTGATTTAAAAAAATCTGATTTTGAATGACAGATAAAATTTTAATTGTTGAAGATGAAAAACCAATCTCTGAATTAATTGGATTTCATTTAGAAAAACAAAACTACCAAATAAAATTTTCATATGATGGAGAGTCTGCTATTCAAGAGATCGAACATTGGCTGCCTGACTTAATTTTATTAGATTGGATGCTGCCAAATATATCGGGCATTGAAGTTTTAAAGAGAATTAAAAGAAAAGATAATTTAAAAAAAATTCCAATTATAATGTTAACAGCTAAAGGTCAAGAGGATGATAAAATTAGAGGTTTTGAATTAGGTGTAGAGGATTATGTAACCAAACCTTTTCTTCCAAGTGAGATTCTCGCTAGAATTAAATCATTACTTAAAAGAACAAAATCAAGAGAAGAGAACGACTCACTCAAGTTTCATGATATTAACATTAATCTTACCAACAGAAGGGTAACAAGGGGTGAGAGAAAGTTAAATTTAGGACCGACTGAATTTAATCTTTTAAAATTTTTTATTGAAAATAAAGGTAGAGTCTATTCTAGGCAGCAACTATTGGATAATGTTTGGTTAAATGACGCTTACGTTGAACCCAGAACAGTTGATGTTCACATAAGAAGACTCAGAAAAGAGCTGAATTTAACAGGAGAAAAAGATTTCATTCGAACAGTTAGATCCGCTGGCTACTCTATCGACTCAGAAAATTAAAATGATTAAAATTCTTGTACTTTGTACAGGTAACTCTTGTCGATCAATTATGACAGAGGGGCTTTTAAACCATTATGGTAAAGACTTTTTTAATGCTTATAGCGCAGGAAGCCACCCTGCAGGATATGTGCATCAATTAAGCATCAAAACATTAGAAAAAAATAAAATTTTCCTAGACAATTTTAAAAGTCAATCATGGGATGATTTTTCAGATATTAATTTTGATTTGGTTATTACTGTGTGTGATAACGCAGCTGGAGAAACTTGCCCCCTGTATCTCAAAAATACATTAAAGGCACATTGGGGCGTAGCTGATCCTGCAAAATTTAAAGGCACTGAAGAAGAAGCTGAGATAGAATTTTTAAAAGTATTCAATGTTCTTAAAAAAAGATGTCTTGCACTAGTTCAAAATTATAAGCAAAACAACTCATTAAATATCGATCAAATAAAAGAAATTGGAAATTTAATCTAAATTTAACTTTAATTTAATATAAATGATTATTTTATTAGGTGGAAGATTGGCATTTCCCCTGTGATTGAAACCTAGACCTCCTCTACTTGTAGAAAAATCATGTCAATCTTCCCAAATTAATTAAATAAACCTAAGATTAAAACTATTCCATAGGCTGTTAGAGATAAAAAAATTGCAGCAGAGCCCAAATCTTTAGCTTTCTTTATTTTGTTTGACTTATCCATAGTAATTTTATCACAGGTATATTCTATTGCAGTGTTTAGAGCCTCAATACTAAGTATGAGCAAAGGTAAAATTATCAGCCAAAGTATGAACAAAAGAGCCGGTTGAAAAATCACGATGTATAGAGCAGACAAGGGAAACAATAATAGCTCTCTTCTTGCTGCTTTTTCTTGAAGGAGAATTTTTAGGCCTTCAATTGAACACCAAAAAGCATCTACTATATTTTTATTTTTAAAATCCATATCTGAAGTTTAACTACTTATGTGAAGTTTTTGTTAAATCTTGACTTTTTATTTTCAATTAACCTTTTTTTAACTCTCCATCTAAGATTGCTTCGAACAATATATCCAATACAGTTTTGAGACCCACATCGACACGGGTGATCCTCGAAACAAAACATGTCATATCCATAGTCGTAGGACAACTCCTCGCCTTTCTTAATATCTTTAATTGCGCTAATCCATATTTTTCCTTTGATGATATCAGTTTCACAATTAGGGTTGCAGGAATGATTAATATATTTTGCTAAATTCCATGTTACTTTTCCATTGATGTCGTATTTTTGATTCAGTGTAAAAATGTAAACAGATCCGACTGTTTTAGCCTTTTTGTTTGCCTCTATGTGAACATCAGCAATCTTATCGGATTGAGCTTTAGTTATCTTTAACCCGCGATATTCAATGATTCTAGTGCCAGCACAGATATCAGCTTTTGCAAAAAGACCAAATGCATGAATTTTAGAATTTTTTCTAATATAAAGCTTTTGTGAAGAGACCATTTAATAAAAATTTAACAATCCTCAATATTATCAATTGTAGATATATCTATTTTTAGATTCTATGCAAATCAAAAAACATCGATCCATATTCATTTCAGACATTCATATTGGCATACGTGCTTCAAAAGTAAAGGAGCTCTTACACTTTTTAAAATATAATGATTGTGATCATCTTTATTTACTTGGAGATATTATAGACGGATGGCGTCTAAAAAAAAATTGGTTTTGGAATCCTGATTTTAATACTTTCATACAAAAAGTTTTACGAAAAGCACGCTCAGGTACCAAAGTCTATTATATACCTGGAAACCATGATGAAGTTTTTTTAGATTATTGTGGTTTTTCATTTGCAAACATTAAAGTTCGAAAAAATAGAATTCATACAACAGCGAACAATAAAAGACTTCTCTTAATGCATGGGCATGAATTTGATGGGATAGTTCTAAATTCAAAATGGTTAGCAAAGATAGGTGCCGTCCTTTATGACTACTCTGTTTGGTTTAATAATATTTTAAATTTCTGTCGAAGAAAACTTGGTCTTTCGTATTGGTCTTTATCAGGATATTTAAAAACACGAGTAAAAGATGCTCAACGATATATTGAAAATTTTGAAAATGCATGTCTTGAGAGAATAAAAAAAAATAATTGTGATGGAATTGTTTGTGGTCATATTCACCATCCCGAAATAAAAAAAATTGGTGATAAGACATATCATAATCTAGGAGATTGGGTAGATAGCTGTAGTGCAATGGTTGAGGACTTTAAAGGCAACTTGGAGTTAGTCTTTTGGAATGAAAAAAAAATCCAGTCTTTAGAAAAACAAACTCTTAATAAGGTATCTGCAGCTTGAAATTATTATTAGTAACAGATGCATGGAAACCTCAGGTAAACGGCGTCGTCCGTTCTTATCTGAATACCATACCGGAATTGGAAAAAATGGGTATGCAGGTAGAGGTAATACACCCTGAGTTATTTAAAGTTCGCTTTGGCCTTCCTTCGTATAATGAGATTAAAGTTGTGATTACTCGCAAAAAAACATTGAAAAATATGATGGATCAGATCAATCCTGATCATATTCACATTGCTACAGAGGGCCCCCTAGGTTTTTTGGCCAGAAAAATATGTCTTTCAGAAAAAATTATTTTTACAACTTCATTTCATACTCGTTTCCCTGAGTATATTCAACAACGTATAAAAATACCTGCAAGTTTCTTTTATTTCTTCATAAAGCATTTTCACAATAAAGCGAAAAAAGTTCTTGTTCCTACCCCATCCATGCAGGCCGAATTAATTAATATGAATTTTAAAAATACCGTTGTTTGGTCAAGAGGTGTCGATCATCAAAAATTTGGCAACTATCAAAAATTAGACTTAGGCCCAGGACCAATATTTTCTTATATCGGTCGAGTGGCTACTGAAAAAAATATTCAAGCTTTTTTAGATTTAGATTTAGAAGGTACTAAAGTTGTCGTTGGCGATGGACCACAGTTAAATAAACTAAAAAAAAAATATACAGATATAAAATTTGTTGGTTACCAGTTTGGCCAGAATTTAGTGAATTACTATGCTAGTTCAGATGTAATGGTTTTCCCTAGCAAGACTGATACCTTTGGAAATGTGGTAACTGAGGCAAATGCAACCGGCACACCAGTCGCTGCTTATGATGTAACAGGTCCTAAAGATATTATTGTTAATGGGGTCAACGGTTTTATTGGTGATAACTTAAAAGATAATGTTTTGAATTGTTTGACTATCGATCGAAAAAAATGTCAAGAATATACAAAAAAATTTAACTGGTATGAGTGTTCCAAGGTTTTTTATGATAATATTGTGGCTTGAACTTTACACATACTCTATCTGATTCTAAAAATTGGATTATCAATCATAAAGACCAACTAGAGATTAATTGGAGTGAAAAAGATATTGAGCTTCACCTCAATAAAGAAACAAGTTTTAATATTTATCTTCTAGATCAAACTAACGTCAAAGGTGCTTTGATAGGACATTTTTTATATCAAGATCAAAAGGTCAGTGAATTTGAAATTTTACATATTGCTGTTTTGCCTGAATTTAGAAACCAAGGGTTGGGAAGAATGATTTTAGAAGAGCTTGAAAAACAACTCAAAAGTACTGGAAAATCATTTAAAATCTTTCTGGAAGCGAGTGCTATTAATAAATTTGCTATTAAACTTTATGAAAAATTAGGCTATAAAGCCTACAATGAAAGAAAAAACTATTATCGGAGTAAGTCTATAAACGCTCCAAATACGCAAGACGCAATTTTGTTTGCAAAATCCCTTAATGCCATCAAATAAGAAATTTTATATTAGAACATTTGGTTGTCAGATGAATGTTTATGATTCTGATAAAATGAAAGATATTTTTCTATCGCATAATATTAATCAAACAGATGACTTTCAAAATGCAGACTATGTAGTTTTAAATACTTGCCACATCCGTGAAAAGGCAACAGAAAAAACATTTTCAGATTTAGGAAAAATTCATAAAAAAGGAAAAGAAGACCAAAAAGTTATTGTTGCCGGTTGTGTAGCTCAAGCTGAAGGTGAATTAATTCAAAAAAGGGCACCCTACGTGGACTTAGTGATCGGACCACAATCCATTCAGTCATTAAATAAATTTTTAGATAAAAATAATTTACCAAAAACCTCTATCACTGAATTTGACGTGAATGAAAAATTTGACACACTCAATCATATTAAAACGAATACATCGAATAAATCTGCATTTGTGACTATCCAAGAAGGCTGTGATAAGTTTTGTCATTTCTGCGTTGTTCCTTACACAAGAGGGTCAGAATATTCAAGAACAGTTAAGGAAATCTCTGATGAGGTTAAATCTTTAATTGATCAGGGGGTGGTGGAATTCACACTTTTAGGTCAAAATGTTAACGCCTATCATGGTCTAGACACTCAAGGTCAATCAAATAATCTAGCATCTCTTATTAACAGTATTAGTTGTATAGATGGAGTTGAAAGAATTACCTATTCTACAAGTCACCCTGTGAATATGACTGATGACCTAATTTCCCTTCATGGTGAAAACTCAAAACTTATGCCCTATCTTCATCTTCCTGTTCAATCAGGTTCTGACAAAGTTTTAAAATTAATGAATAGAAAACATACTAGGGATTATTATTTTGAAATCATCGAAAAGGTCAGAAAAGTAAAACCCGATATAGCACTTTCCTCGGACTTTATTATTGGTTTTCCTGGAGAAACAGACAAAGATTTTGAAGACACAATCGATCTAATTGAAAGAGTTAAATACATGAATTCTTACTCTTTTAAGTACAGCCCAAGACCAGGTACGCCTGCGGCTGATCGTGAAGAAATAGATCAAGTAATTCTCAATGAGCGATTAAAGATAACACAAGATTTACTCAATGAACAACAAATTGAATACAACAACCAATTTGTAAAAAAGACGGTGCAAGTATTAATTGATGGTGCTGGTAAACACACAGGACAAATCAAAGGCAAGTCACAATTTAATCAAAGTGTAGCCCTGCAGGGTGATAAAGAAATAATAGGTCAAATAATTCCTGTGCAAATCAAAGAGGTTTTAACACACTCATTATTAGGAGAAAAAATTTAGTTGAGTCCTGTAAATATTTCTTCCCACCAAAAACAACTTGAGTTTGAGGATAATCAATTTCTATCAAGCCTATTTGGTTACCACGATAAAAATTTAAAGGTCTTAGAGAATAAATTTAAAGTAAAGCTATACACAAGAGGCAACCTTTTATCTATAAAAGGTAATAGAGATCCAGTTGAAAAAGCCTACTTTATTATTCAAGGCTTATATCAAAAATTAAAAAACAATGATATTTCTGCAGAAGAAATAGAAAACAATATTGATTTAGCAAAACCTACATATATCAAAGAACAAATCGAACAAGATCAGAAATTCCAAATTAATACAAAATTAAAAACAATTTATCCCAAGACTAAAAACCAAGAGCTCTTTTTAAAAGAAATGAGATCAAAAGATGTCGTTTTTGCTGTTGGTCCAGCGGGAACAGGAAAAACTTACTTAGCTGTTGCATATGCAGTTAGTCTTTTTGTAGAAGGAAAAATTAATCGATTAATATTATCAAGACCAGCAGTTGAAGCGGGTGAACGATTAGGTTTTTTACCTGGAGATATGAAAGAGAAAATTGATCCCTATTTACGACCACTTTACGATGCCTTGTATGAGATGATGCCAGGTGAGGAAATTGACCGAAAAATGGTAAATAATCTAATAGAAATAGCTCCTCTTGCCTTTATGAGAGGAAGAACATTAAATAAATCTTTTATAATTTTAGATGAAGCACAAAACACCTTATCGACACAGATGAAAATGTTCCTAACTAGATTAGGACAAAACTCAAAAATGGTTATCACGGGAGATTTAAGTCAAAAAGATTTACCCGATAATGCAAAAAGTGGAATGCAGGATGCTATGGAAAAATTAGAAAAAGTTAAAGACATCGGGTTTGTTCATTTAAATAGTAGTGATGTATGCAGACACACACTAGTAGAAAAAATAATTAATGCTTACGATAAGTAATTTTGAGGATTAGTAATAAAAAATTTGTGATTGAGATAATTGGAGACAAGAATTTAGAGCAATTTTTAAAATCCTCCAAAGAAAAGTTAAAAAAGTTGTCAGAATATTTTCAAACAATCCACCAAGCTGATCATCAAACACAACTGACAATAAAAATAGTTTCTAATGAAGAAATCAAAAGCATGAATAAAAAATTTAAGAATAAAAATAAAATAACTGATGTGTTATCTTTTCCTGACGGAGACTTTTCTGGTGATATTGCTATTGCAGATAGTTATATTTTAAATCGAAATAAAAAAATTAATGAACAAAATTTCTTTATGCTAGTGAGTCATGGATTACATCATTTATTTGGTTATCATCATTACGATAAACAATCGAGAAGTAATATGAGATTTTTAGAAAACACACTTATGAAACTATTAGGTTTAAAAAAAGTACATGAAAATTAAAAAAAATTTAGCGATAAAATTAGTCAAAGAACTGATTCAAGACGAGAATTTTAAAAAAGATATTATTGATCTTATCTCAGCGACTTCAGATAGTTCAGGCATTGCCAAGAATGAAGAAAAAAAAATCTTTAATAATCTTTTAAAGGTACACAAAAAAACTGTTGATGATGTAATGGTTCCAAGAGGTGAAATAATTTTTATTGATCAAAATATTGATAAAGAAAACATCATTAAAATTATCAATAAAGAAGCTCACTCAAGAATGCCCGTTGTAAAAAAAGATTTAGAACATTGCTTGGGAATGGTTCATATCAAGGATTTATTCAAGAAAATCAACAATAAGTCCTTTAATATTAAGAGTTTATTGAGAGAGGTCATTTATATTCCCTCCGCTACACCTGTTTTTAATCTTCTTCAAAAAATGAAAAAACAAAACATCCATTTAGCAATTGTCATGGATGAATTTAATAGTGTTACTGGTTTGGTTACCATCGAAGACTTAGTGGAAGAAATAGTAGGTGAGATTGAAGACGAACACGATAAGGACGAAGCACCGATGTATCGACAAAAAAACAATAATATAATTATGGATGCCGCAATGCTTGTTGATGATTTTGAAAGAGAATTTGATGTCAATATCCCAGATGATTTAAAAGAGGATGTAGGAACTATAGGCGGTATCATCTTTAATATAGCTGGTCGTATACCAAAGAAAAAAGAAAAATTTACAATAAATAAAAAATTATCTTTCACCATTCACAAGGTATCAACAAGAAAAATTCTTGAAGTTGTGGTTAGTGGTGTCAAATCTCAATAATCTACTGCCCTACCTCTCTAGGCCAATAAACTTAATATTTATTTTTTCTATTGTTTATGTATTTTCTCTTCCTCCATTTGGAGTATCTGTTTTCTATTACATATCATTTTCAATCATTTTTTATAATATTCTAACTAATGATAATTTTTCGAAAAAATATATTTTTTATTTTTTCTTATTTACTCAAATAATTACATTAAGTTGGATTACACAGTCTTTTTATTCAGGAGGTTTTGGATATTTACTCTTAGGTATTATTTTAGTTGGCGTACTCTCTATATTTATTGCATTCTTACATTATTCAGCAACAATTCTAATCCTAGTTACATTTAAAAAAAAATTACTACAGATTTTCTTATTACCACTAGGTTTATCTATAGTAGAAATACTAAAGGAATTTATTTTTGGAGGCTTCCCTTGGAATCCTAGTGCGATCATATATTACAAAAATATTTGGATCTTAAAATCACTACCATTTTTAGGAGTTTATGGTCTAGGATTAGTTGTGCATCTGATTGTTGGTCTAATTATTTATTTTCTCTATTACAAAAATAAAGTTGTAACTTTTATTTTATCATCAGTACTTGTTTTAATTTATGCATTTGGTTTTTTTGAAAATAATACTGAGAGAAAAACAAACAATGAAACTCTAAACATTCTTTTAATTCAACCTAATCTCTATGAGTCATTAGTAGAATTTGACGTTCTAAGAAACCTTGAAATATATGAAAAATTAACCTTAGAAGCTCTTACAAATTCTCCAAAAGTAGATTTAATTATTTGGCCTGAAGGCTCATTACCAATTGATCTAAATAACAGGGACGGACTTCTTACTAGATTATCCTCTTTAATTAACGAGGATCAAAAAATAATAGTTGGATCGAGCGCTATTGAGGAAAACCAATTATTTAATCGTCTATATATCATTGATCATCAAGGAAAGACCATTGATTTTTACGATAAGCAAAAGTTGGTTCTGTTTGGAGAATACATACCCTTTGTTAAACCTATTGTAAGCAAATTTTTAAATTTAGGAATGAACTATACACCTGGAAATAATCAAAAAATTTTAAAATTACTAAAAAATATAAATGCTGTTCCAATGATTTGTTTTGAGTCTATTTTTAATTATAAATCAATTAATACCGAGGTTTGTAATGCAGATATGGTGATACAAATTTCAAATGACTCTTGGTTCGGTAAATGGTACGGACCACATCAGCATCTGGCTAACTCTCTTCTAAGGAGTGTTGAATTCCAAAAACCTCTCATAAGATCAACTCCTTCAGGTATTACATCTGTTGTTGATTACTCGGGCAAAATTATTCAGACTATTCCAACAAATAAAAAAGGTTATCTTTATTATCAACATCCAATTAATAAATATAAATCAAATTGTTCATCAACTTTATTTTCAGTAAGTCTTTTGATTTTTTTAATATTTCTACTTAGTTTTTTATATGTTCGAATCAAAAAATAAATACTTTGGTAGAAAAAAAGGAAAGTCATTTGTAAGACTCGAGCAATACTCAAAATTTCTTAAAGAACCAAACAAAAAATTATTTAATAAAATCAAAACTCCCAGAATTTTAGAAATTGGAATTGGTGATGGAGAAAAAATCAGTGAAGATGCAAAACTATATTCAAAGATAAACTTTATTGGTTGTGATATTTTTGCTGATGGAGTATTAAGAGCTATCAGAAACTCTGCTGATGATAATTTGAAAAATCTTCAAGTCTTTCATTTAAATATTCAAGATCTTTTACCATTCATACCAAACAATTATCTTCAGGAAATAAGAATATACTTTCCAGATCCGTGGCCAAAAAATAAGCATAAAAAAAGGCGTACTGTTAACCAAATCCTTGTAAAAGATCTCACAAAAAAACTAAAAAAAAATGGAATTGTTCATTTTGCAACTGATCATGGTGACTATTTTATTGAAGCTTTAGCTTTGATGAAAAAGTTCAAATACACCATGCCAGATATTAGCCCTAAATGTTGGAAATATAGTGATTCCAACGCTTTACACACCAAATTTGAGAAAAAAGCCTTAGACAAAAATCATAAATTATTCTATTTTAGCGTTCTTAAAAATTATTAACCAACGATGAGGAGGTGGGTTATCCCGCCTTTTTTTTTAACTAGAAAAGATAATGCTAAATAACACAGAAATATTAAAAGTTGCCGAAGTCGTCTCACAAGAGAAGGGCATCGAAATGGATATAGTAATGGAGGCTCTTGAGGAGTCTTTTGAAATTATTGGAAAATCAAAATATGGAATGGACAATAACATTAAAGCATCTATTGACCGTCTCACAGGAAATATAAGTTTATCTCATATTAAAGATGTGGTTGAAAAAATTGATCCTGTTTTGCAGGCAAACCAAATTTTATTAGATCATGCTAAAAAATATGATGCTGATACTGAAATTGGAAAACAAATAACAATTCCTTTACCATCCGTAAACTTCGGAAGAGTTACAGCCAACATGGCAAGGCAAGTTATTTACTCCAGAGTTAGAGAAGCTGAAAAAAGAAGACAGTTTAATGATTTTAAAGATCGTGTGGGAGAAGTCTTGTCGGGTATTGTAAAAAGAATTGAGTTTGGAAATATAATTGTTGATCTTGGTAAAGCTGAGGGATTTTTAAGAAAAGATGAACTCATTCCAAGAGAGAATTTTAAAAATGGTGATCGCATTAGAGCTTATTTCTTCGATATAAAAGAAGAAGCCAAAGGACACCAAATTTTTCTTTCAAGAACTCACCCTCAATTTATGGCAAAATTATTTGAACAGGAAGTACCTGAAATATATGAGGGTCAAATAGAAATTTTATCTGTTGCAAGAGATCCTGGTAGTAGAGGAAAGATTACAGTTCGTGCGAACGATAAGTCTATCGATCCAGTTGGGGCATGCGTGGGTATGAGAGGTTCTAGAGTTCAGGCTATTGTTAATGAATTACAAGGTGAAAAAATTGATATCGTAAATTGGTCAGAGCTTAAGTCGATGTATGTTCAAAATGCCATTGCGCCCGCACAAGTCGCAAAGGTTAATGAATTTGAAGACTCAAATAGAGTAGAGATAGTCTTACCTGAGGATCAGTTAAGTATTGCTATTGGTAGAAGAGGTCAAAATGTAAAATTAGCTTCAATACTTACTAATCTTGAAATTGATATACTAACTGAAAAAGAAGACGCAGAAAGAAGACAAGAGGAATTTAAAAAAATCACTTCTCTTTTCGCCGAAAAACTTGATCTCGAAGATATGATTGCACAATTATTGGCGGTAGAGGGATACACAAGTATTGAAAAAATTGCCAATGCTTCAATTCAAGATATAGAAAAAATTGAAGGTTTTGATAATGAGCTTGCCGCCGAGATATATGCTCGTGCAACGCAGTATATGGAAAACGAGAAGGCAGAACTTGAGAAATTAATTCAATCTTCAAAACTAGATGATTATGTAAAAGGAATTTCAGAGTTTGATAATAAAATTTTAGCTACATTGATTGAGAACAATATCTTTTCACGTCAAGATCTTGCAGATTTAGCTACTGATGAATTAGTGGGCAGAGACGGCATACTACAAAAAAGAGTTGAAAAATCTGCTGCAGAAAAAATTATTATGGATGCTAGGGAGATTTATCTTAATAGCTAGTTTTTTGAATGACAAAAGAGACAAAGAATACAAATACATCTTCGGCTAAACCTTCTACGCCTACCTCTACAACATCTGCTCCTCCCAGAAAAAAACTTACTCTCAATACAACAGCATTTCAAAAAAAACTATCGTCCATTTCAGTTAATAATCTTTTAGATGAAGAACCAGACTACGAAAAAATGCCTAGTCTTGCAAAGACTAAAAGAAATAGAGAAAAACAAAAAACAAAATTTAAACCAAATTTAACTAGCTCTCAAAAAATTGTCCGTGAAGTTGACATACCTGTAAAAATTTCTGTGCAGGAATTAGCAAGTAGAATGTCAGAAAAAACAGGTGATGTCGTAAAAGCTCTTATGAAAAGTGGAATTATGGCTACGGCCAATCAATACATAGATGGAGACACTGCTGAGCTTATAGTTACAGAATTAGGTCATACACCGAAAAGAGAAGAGGCGATTAGTTTAAAAGATGAAATTGCAAATCACCAAAAAACAAAAATATCCAAAATTTCGCCTAGACCTCCAATTGTAACTGTGATGGGCCATGTTGATCATGGTAAAACATCTTTGTTGGATGCACTTAGAAACACAAACGTAACTTCAAAAGAGTCTGGTGGAATTACTCAACACATTGGTGCGTATCAAATTCAACATAAAAACAATCCCATCACATTTTTGGATACACCTGGTCACGCAGCTTTCTCAAATATTCGCTCGAGGGGAGCCAATTTAACAGATCTTGTTGTACTAGTAGTTGCTGCCAACGATAGTGTTAAACCTCAAACAATTGAAGCAATTTCACATGCTAAAGCAGCAAAAGTTCCTATTGTTCTTGCTATTAATAAAATGGACTTACCAGATGTTGATCCAAGCATTGTTAGAAATGATTTGTTAACTCACGAGGTAGTTGTAGAAAGCTATAGTGGAGATGTATTAGAAACTGAAATATCTGCAATTAAAAAAACAAATCTAGAAAAATTATTAGATAACATTTTATTACAAGTAGAAATTCTAGATCTTAATGTTGAACATAACAAACTCGCTGAAGCAATTGTAGTTGAGTCTAAAATAGAAACAGGAAAAGGACCTGTTGCAACAGTAATAGTAAAAAATGGAACTTTTAAAGAAGGCGATCATTTTACTTGTGGTTCGTCTTATGGAAGAGTTAGAGCTTTACTTGATGAAAATGGTAGCAGAATTAAATCAGCTAGTCCTGGAATGCCGATTGAAGTACTGGGTTTTGATTCAGTGCCACAAGCAGGCGATACAGTTTATGTTATGCCAAATGAGGATATTGCAAAAGATATTACAGAAAAAGTAAAAGAACAAAAAAAATTAGAAAATACTGAAGCAGTTAAAAAATCATCACTAGAGGAAATGATGGCTAATGTATCAAAGGGAGATATGAAAAAACTTCCAATCATTGTCAAAGCAGATGTTCAAGGATCTCTTGAAGCAATAGTTTCCTCACTAGAAAAAGTAGGTAATGAAGAAGTTAAAATAAATGTCGTCCATAACGCTATTGGTGCAATTAATGAAAGTGATGTGAGTTTAGCGAGTTCTGCGCAAGGGCTAGTAATTGGTTTTAACATAAGAGCTATCCCACAAGCCCGAACAATCGCAAAACGTGATAAGGTAGATATTCGATATTATTCAATTATTTATGAATTAATTGATGATATGAAAAAAATGCTCTCTGGTCTCCTCACCCCAGACACTAAAGAGGAAATTATTGGCCATGCCGAGGTTCGTGATACTTTCAAATCCTCAAAGTTTGGTACAATAGCAGGCTGCTTTGTTACTGACGGTATAGTCCAAAATTCTGCTAAAATCAGGCTTGTTAGAGAAGGTAAAATCATACACGAAGGAGAAGTTGGTACTCTTAAACGATTTAAAGACGATGTCAAAGAGGTTAGAGAAAATTACGAGTGTGGTATTTCATTTAAAGACTATTCAGATATTTTGGAAAAAGATGAAATTGAATTTTACGTAACTAAGGAAGTTCAAAAAGAATTATAGTGTGGACAACAAGCCAAGTTTTCGAACCAAAAAAGTTGAGCTCTCAATTAAAAGACTCGTCTCTGAATATCTCGTAACCCAAAAAGATTATCTTTTAAAATTTCCAACTGTTCGTTTCGAAGTTACTGAAGTAAAAGTAAGTAAAGATCTAAGATTTGCAAAAATTTATCTTATTCATAATATTTCAGAGGAGGATTTTAAGGAATTTAATAAACTTTATCTGAGAGAAATACAAAGTTTAATAGCAAGAACTCTTACAAGTAAATATACTCCAAAAATATCTTTAATTTTTGATGAATCTTTTCAAGAGTCTTTAAAAGTACAATCACTTCTAGATAAATTATAGATCTTGGCAAAAGAAAACTTTCTTAATGATGGATGGTTATTAATAAATAAACCACAGGGCATAGAGTCATTTGGAGTTATTAGAAAATTAAAATTTCGTTATTCATTTAAAAAAATTGGCTTTGCTGGAACTCTAGACCCTTTAGCTTCTGGCTTATTGTTGGTAGGTATTAATAAAGCTACGAAGAAAATACCAAATATACATCAAGAAAAAAAAAGTTATGAGGTTGAGATACGATTTGGTGCCTCAACAAATACTTTAGACTCAGAGGGTAGATTTTTTAAAATGGAGTCGTCCTCGCATAATATAAATGAAAGAGTTTTACATTTAAAAAAGTTCATAGGAACATATCAACAAAAGATACCAGACTTTTCTGCGCATAAATTAAATGGTAAAAATTTTTATGAACTTGCTAGAGATAATCAAGCTATAGAAGATCGTTATAAAAAAGTATCAGTTCAAAGTTTAAAAGTTCTATCTTCAAATAAATCAAAAATGAGGGTTGAATTGAATTGCTATTCAGGGTTTTATGTGAGGGCATTCGCAGAGGAATTTGCAAACTCCCTAGGTGATATAGCTTATGCAAGTATGATTAAAAGATTGAAAATAGGGACTTTTGATATAAATCAAGCTATCCCCTATGAAAAAATCCTTGATTTCTCAAGTATAAATGATTTACATACCAATCTGATTACCATTTGAACTGGGCGACATCCCGGTCAGATGATGTTTACTTTGAAAGGAGTATTGATGTCGGAAATACAAATAAACGATATAGCTCGTGCTGATAATGACACTGGTTCGCCAGAGTCCCAAATTTTTTTTCTCACAAAAAAAATTAATCTGTTAACAGAACATATCAAAATCCATAAGAAAGATTTTCATTCTCGAAGAGGTCTGCTGATGATGGTTGGTAAAAGAAATAGATTGATGGCGTATTTAAAGAAGAGGAATGTAGGAAAGTACACAGAAGTAGCAGATAAACTAAAGCTAAGAAAAAAATAATTTTTAATTAGCTATAAAGAAAGAGGAAGATGAAAATAGAACATAAATTTGAGTTGGGTAACCAACAAATTACACTAGAAACAAATCGAATAGCAAAACAAGCAGATGCATCTGTAGTCGTAACCTGTGGTGAAACAATGGTTATGGCTAACATTTGTGCAGCAAAAACACAAAAACCTGATATTGATTTTTTCCCATTAACAGTTAACTATCAGGAAAAATATTATGCCTCAGGTAAAATACCCGGAGGTTTTTTTAAGAGAGAGGCTAGACCGACTGAAAGAGAAACATTAACAAGTCGTTTAATTGATAGACCTATTAGGCCTCTATTTCACAAAAACTTTAAAAATGAAACTCAAGTAACATTAACAGTTCTATCATATGATAGCGTTGTCGATCCTGATATTATTGCTATGTATGCGACTGGCGCAGCATTAGCTATTTCAGGTCTTCCTGTGGCAGGTACTTTGGGTTCTGCTAGAGTTGGATATATAGACGGACAACTAGTGGCAAACCCTACTATCCAGGATATGGAAAACTCCGAACTAGATCTAGTAGTGGCTGGAACAGAAGAGGGCGTTTTGATGGTGGAGTCCGAAGCCCAAGAACTCTCTGAGAGCACTATGCTTGAGGCAGTAATGTTTGGACATGATTTTTATCAGACATTTATTAAAGAAGTTCAAAACTTTGCAAGCAAAACAGAAATTAAGACTTTTGACGTCCCAAGCCTACCTGATTTTTATGAAGGTTTACAAAAAGACATTGAAAGTAAAATTTCAGATCCTATTCGTGAAGCATACGGTTTAGTTGATAAGCAAGAGCGAAGTCAAAAACTTACAGAGATCAGATCTTCTATTATCGATAATGTTGAAGATGATCAGATTTTAGCCGCTACAACAATCATTAAAGATATAGAAAAAGACGTAGTTCGAGGCGATATCATCAAAAATAAAAGCCGTATTGATGGAAGAAAATTAGATGAAGTAAGACAAATTACATGTGAATTAGACATTCTTCCTCGAGCTCATGGTTCAAGTCTCTTTACTCGTGGAGAAACTCAAGCATTAGTTGTTACTACATTGGGAACGGGCGATGATGAGCAAATGATCGACTCTCTTGATCCTATGCATAAACAACATTTTATGTTGCATTATAATTTTCCTCCTTATTCTGTAGGAGAAGTAGGAAGAGTAGGAGCAACTGGTAGAAGAGAAATTGGTCATGGAAAACTAGCATGGCGTGCAGTTCATCCAATGTTACCAAAAAAAGAGGACTTCCCATACACACTAAGATTAGTATCTGAGATAACTGAATCCAATGGTTCTAGTTCTATGGCTACAGTATGTGGCTCATCCCTTGCTTTGATGGCAGCGGGTGTGCCAATTAAAAAACATATTGGTGGCATAGCGATGGGTCTAATCAAAGAGGGCGAGAACTTTGTAGTGCTTAGCGATATCTTAGGTGATGAAGATCACTTAGGTGATATGGATTTCAAAGTTGCTGGTACTATGGATGGTATTACTTCTCTTCAAATGGATATTAAGATTACCAGTATTACTAAAGAAATTATGGAAATTGCTTTAAATCAAGCATCAGGTGGAAGAAAACACATTATTGGTGTCATGTCAGAAGCCTTACCAGAAGCTCGAACAAAATTTTCTAAGCATGCTCCTCAAGTAATCTCAATCATTATTGATAAAGCTAAAATAAAAGATGTTATTGGCTCAGGCGGTAAAGTAATTAAAAACATAGTCGAAGTTTCCGGAGCAAAACTAGAAGTCAATGATGATGGAATTGTAAAAATTGCATCTAGCAATGAAGAGTCAATTAATAAAGCTAAACAAATGGTGGAAGACATTGTAGCAGAACCTGAAGTGGGAAAAGTCTACACAGGAAAAGTTGTAAAAATTGTTGAGTTTGGAGCCTTTGTAAACTTTATGGGTGCAAGAGACGGATTACTTCATGTCTCACAAATTTCACAAAAAAGAGTCGAGAATGTCTCTGATGTTTTATCTGAGGGGCAAGAAGTTCAAGTTAAAGTACTCGACGTAGATCGTGCGGGTAAAGTAAAGCTCAGCATGAAAGAAGTCTAAAAAATAATCAGTAGCGCAGATATTAGACATATTTGTGCTACTTTTTCATAGATTAGATATTAGTTTTCTCCAAACCACTCCCAAATGACTGTAGCCATCGTATCACAGTCAGTGTCACCAGCAGATATTACAGCTGATGCTCCTAACCCACCTCTCTCCCAAGCGAGTTCTTGGTCGTTTGTTAAGTGATCTAATTCAGATGAATATCTGTCAAACCTAGGACTGTTCGGCAATCTGTCTAATATTACCTCGTAATATTGATTATCAGCACAATACTCTTCATACACATATATTTGAGTCCACAATCCACCTAAGGCTGCTACATCTTCATTTGCAACTTCAACATCGTGAAAAGCAAGAGCAAATTTACTTAAAAACAAAAATAAAAATATTGATGGAATTAAAAAGATTTTCTTCATTGGGTCAATTTATATACTTTTTTCATTTCTACAAATCTTGAACGCTCATTCCTACATTGTTATAGCCATTATCTACGTAAAGAATTTCACCTGTAACACCTTTAGAAAGATCGCTCATTAAGTAAACAGATGACTTACCAATATCTTCCAATGACAATGGTTTTTTTATAGGAGAATTTTCAATGGTATAATTATAAATCTTTCTTGATTTGTTTATAACGGCACCTGCTAAAGTTCTCATCGGCCCAGCTGAAATTGCATTAACTCTAATTCCCCTGTCACCCATATCAACAGCAAGATACTTTATAGAGGTTTCCAATGCAGCCTTTGCAACACCCATTACATTATAACTTTGCATATATCTTGTGGACCCATAATAAGTAAGGGCCATGATTGATGCACCATCATTCATTTTTGGCGAAAGCATCCTCACCATTTCAGTCAATGAGTATGCAGAAATATGCAGTGTTTTAAGAAAATTTTCTCTAGTAGTATTTAAATATTTACCCGACAGTTCATTTTTATCTGAATAGGCAACCGCGTGAACAAAAAAGTCAATATTTCCTTTAATGCCATTACAAACATTTTCAAGTGAAGATGTTTCAGATACGTCACAAGGCATAATTCCTAAGCAATTAATTTTCTCAGATAGGGGCTCAACTCTTTTTTTGATTGAGTCATTCTGATAGGTTAAATACATACTTGCACCTTCGTCACTCAAGGACTTTGCAATACCCCATGCAATCGAATGATCATTGGCTATACCTACAACCAATCCTTTTTTGCCCTCTAAAATTTTACTCATTAAAGCTAGTCAGATAGATAGATGCATTTGTTCCACCAAAACCAAAACTATTCGATAGTATAGAATTAATTTTGATATCATTTTTATTCTCCAAGAGAATGTTCATTCCTTCAGCCTTTTCATCTAAGTTTGTAATATTGGCTGACTCAACCATAAAATCATTTTCCATCATTAAAAGAGAGTAAACGGCTTCTTGTACACCAGTTGCTCCTAGTGAATGACCAGTTAGTGACTTTGTAGAACTGGTTGGAGGAACCTTATCTCCAAAAACCTCTTTTATACCTTGTAATTCAATCATGTCTCCGACAGGCGTTGATGTTCCATGAGCGTTGATATAATCAACAGGTCTACCCTGTGTTGCCATCTGCATACACCTTACTGCCCCTTCTCCAGAGGGTTGAACCATGTCATATCCATCTGAAGTCTGACCGAAACCTTGAATTTCAGCAACAATATTGGCCCCTCTTGCTTTTGCGCTATCAAGGCTCTCTACTACTAAAACACCTGCACCTCCCCCAATGACAAACCCATCTCTTGAAGAGTCATAAGCTCGAGAAGCAACCTCAGGTGTTTCATTATATTTACTTGATAAAGCACCCATAGCATCAAATAAAATTGACATTGTCCAATGGGTTTCCTCGCCACCACCTGCAAATACAATTTCTTGTTGCCCATGTCTTATGAGATCATAAGCATTGCCAATGCAGTGCAAACTTGTAGAGCACGCTGAACTAATGGAGTAATTTACACCTTTAATTTTAAAAGGAGTTGCTAAAGTAGCAGAATTTCCTGACGCCATTGTTCTAGTTACCATATAAGGTCCAATTTTTTTAACCCCTTTTTCTCTTGCTATATCAAATGCTTGTTGCAATTGATACGTTGAGGGTCCACCTGATCCCATCACTAACCCAGTATTAACATTAGATATAAGCCCCTCATCAAGACCTGAATGTTCAATTGCCTCTTTCATTGCAATATAATTGTATGCTGCGCCTTCACCCATAAAACGCAAAATTTTTCGATCTACATTTTCTTCAATGTTTATTTTAGGTTTTCCATGTACATGACTTCTCATTCCAAGCTCTTCATATTCTTTGCAATGACTAATCCCAGATTTCACATCTCTTAAGCTCTGTAAAACTTCTTTTTTGTTATCTCCTATACAAGAAACAATACCGTATCCAGTAACGACAACTCTTTTATTACTCATTGAATAAACCCACTCTTAAATCATTGGCATGGTAAATTATTTTTTCTTTGTGAATTATCTGCCCATCTCCATACCCTATTGATAACCCTTTTTTATTTAAAGATTTTTTTAAACTAACTTTGTATTTTATTAATTCTTTGTCCGGTTTTATTTCTTCAACAAATTTTATTTCCCCAACACCCAAAGCACGGCCTTTTCCTGGATATCCAAGCCAACCTAGATAAAATCCCAACATTTGCCATAAAGCGTCAAGACCCAAACATCCTGGCATTATAGGATCACCCAAGAAATGACATTTAAAGAACCATAAATCTGCATTTATATCCAGTTCAGCAGTTATCTCTCCTTTTCCATGTACACCGCCATCTTTATTGACATTAGTAATGCGATCAAACATAAGCATAGGTGGTGCTGGTAGTTGGGCATTTCCTTTTCCAAATAAATTTCCTTTCCCACACTCAATGATTTCTTCATAGCTATAACAAGATTTAGGTGTAAATGTATTCATTTTAATGAGGACAATCTTTATTTGTTAATTGTAGTTTGTTTATGTCTGAAGTCAAAAGGTCTATCAAATTGATTTCACTTTTCAATTGAGTTTTTATTTTGGCAAGGGCAAATATAATTTTCATACAAGCGAAACTAGTAACAAAACCTGCAACTGGACCTACCATTGCGCTATTAAGACAACGGTGATTCTGATCAGCTTTAGGAAATAGACACTCAAAACATGATGGATTATTTTCTTCATTGTTTTGTGCAAAGTATATGCCCTCTGAAGAGTTAATTGATATAGATACAAATGAGATTTTATTAGCTTTGGAATATTTTGAAGAAAAAATTTTATTCTGATGATTATCCGTGCAATCAAATATTAAATCAAAATTATTATTTGGATTTTTTTTTATGAAAGACTGAAAATTTAAAGAATGCTCTTTTATTATTGTTGAGTCATTTATATTTTTAAGTTTGCGTTTTGAAGTAACTGATTTAGATTTACCAACATCATCTTTGTCATAATTAATTTGACGATGTAAATTTGACTTCTCTATAATATCATGATCAACAAGATGAATTTCACCAACTCCAGCCCGAACAAGATATTGAGATGCAACAGTACCTAGAGCGCCTAAGCCAATTATACAAATTTTTTTCTTAGAGATATTTAGTTGCCCCTCTTCATTTATCCCAGGAACTAAAATTTGTCTTCCAAACTCTTCAATTAGTTTTTCACTTTGTTCCTGTTGATCCAAAACCACCACTCCCCCTCTCGCTTTCACTTAAATCACTTACTAATTCAAAATTAACTTTTTCATATTTTGATACAACTATTTGTGCAATCCTCATTTTATCTTCAATTTCAAACATTTTTGATCCGTGATTTATTAAAATCACTTTTATTTCACCACGATAGTCAGCATCTATAGTTCCTGGACTGTTAAGAACAGTAATAAAGTTTTTCACAGCTAGTCCACTTCGAGGTCTAATTTGAACCTCTAATCCATTTGGAATCTCAAAAAATAATCCAGTTCCAATTAGTTTTGTTTCTTTCGGTAGTATGCTAACTTTTCCATTAGGCAAGAATGCTCTAATATCCATTCCTGCACTAGATGATGTCTCATAAGTTGGAAGAGTAACGTTATCATTTATTTTTTTTACTTTTATATAAACCACTCTAATTCTTCCTATTGCTAATGTATTTAACAATTTTATTTGCAAAAATTGTTTTACTTACATTTCCTAAATTTAAAAAGTCACCTGATCTTCCAATTAAAATACCATTATTGTAATTTGAATTAAAAATTTTATCTTCCGCTGTTGGGAAGTTCAAAACTAGATAATCACAATTTTTGGATAGCAATTTTTTTTTTGCATTTTGAAATACATCATTTGTTTCATAAGCAAACCCGACTGTAACCTTAGGTTTATATTTTCCAAATGACATTGATCTTAAAATATCAGGGTTATTGATTAGTTTTAAAGACATTCCATTTTTTTTCTTAATTTTCAGTTTATTATATTTTTTAGCTTTATAATCACTAACCGCAGCATTAAAAATTCCTAAGTCGATAGACTTATATTTTTTTGCTTCTTTTAACATTTCATCTGCTGTAGGAGTGAAGATAAACTTAACATTTTTTGAAACTATTTGTTTTGTTTGAAGATATCCGTGTAAACAAATAACTTTATAATTAAATTTTAATAGGCTTTTTATTAAAGCTATGCCTTGCCGACCTGATGACTCATTTGATATATATCTTACTGGATCTATATATTCTCGAGTGCACCCAATAGTTATTAATGCGTGTTTCAATTACTTAAGTTGACTAATTATTTCACTAGGATCAACTAATCGACCACTACCATACTCACCACAAGCTAAAGATCCATCATCTGGGCCAATAAAATGATGGCCAATTTTCTTTAAATAGTCAACATTGTCTTGAATAATTTGATTAGCCCACATTTCTTTATTCATTGCAGGTGCAAAATATATAGGTTTGTTTGCAGCAATCATACATGTTAGAGCTAGGTCATCACAAAAACCTTTTGCAAATTTTGAAATTATATTAGCTGTCGCAGGGTAAACAATAATATGAGTATTGTCTCGTGCTAATTTTATGTGACCAATTTTTTTTTCCATATCCAAATCAAAGAGATCTGAATACACTGGCTTATTGGAAATTGTTTCAAGTAGTAGTTTAGAAATAAACTCATAAGTATTTTTTGTTGCAATAACTTCATACTCAATGGCTTTTTTTTGGCACTCACGAATTAGATCTAAAGATTTATAACAGCCAACACTCCCCGTTATTATTATTAAAATTTTCATTTTTTCTGAACTATATATATGCTGTTAGTTCCAGAAATGAAATCAATAGTTTTAATATGAGAAAAACCTGTATTTATCAGTTCTTTAAGAAGGTTATTTTGATTAGGAAAAGAAATAATACTGTCAGCTAGGTATTTATAACTATGTCTATCATTGGAGATGATGCTACCGGTAAAAGGTAAAATATATTTTAAAAAGTTTTTGTATGGACTTTTTAACAAATCTCTTTTTGGAATACCAAATTCCATAATAAAAAAATAACCATTTTTTTTTAGACATCTATAAATCTCAGAAAAACCATTTTTTCGATTTTTAAAATTTCTTACGCCATAAGTACATGTTATAATTTGAAAAAAATTTTTTTTATATGGCAAATTTTCTGCATAACCAACTTCGTAATTAATTTTTTTAGAACTATTTTTTTTTCTGGATATATTGTGCATTTCAGAAACAGGATCTAAAGCATAAAGATTTTTTGAAATAGGAAGCAAATTAAAAATATCCCCACTACCACTAGCAATGTCTAAAATTTTCTCATTGTCAGTATGTTTTGATAATACAAGATCAACAAAATATTTTTTCCAAAGTCTATGAATTCCAAGACTCATAATATCGTTCATTAAGTCATATTTTGCATGGGATACATTTTCAAAAATATCTGTAATATTATAATTATTTGAATTATTTTTAGTTATCATGCCCGAACTACCTGAAGTAGAAACAACAATAAGATATTTAAAGTCAAAAGTTAAAGGAAAAAAAATTATTTCCATTAAAAAGTCAAAAAAAAAACTGAGGAAAAATTTGAACTTTAATGATCTTGAGCAAATATCTCAGAAAAAAATCATTTCTGTTAAACGTTTTGCAAAATACATAATTATACGATTAGAAAACGATAATTATGTAATTATCCATCTTGGAATGAGTGGTCGATTAAAGTTTTATTTAAACGAGAATTATAAAAAAGAAAAACACGACCATGTTATTCTACAATTTAATAAATTTAAAATTGTTTATAATGATCCTCGTAGGTTTGGTATGTTTTTTAGGCTTAAAGATTTAAAAGAAGTTAAATTTTTTTTTAATAACTATGGCACTGACTTACTTATTAAGAAGGTTAATTTAAATGGGTTATATAACAAACTTTTAAGAAAAAAAATTACTTTGAAACAAGCTTTACTTGATCAAAGCTTAATAGTTGGTATTGGAAACATATATGCTAATGAGGCTCTTTTTCATTCAAAGTTAAATCCTCAAAGACTAACTTACACTCTTAAAAAAGCAGAAATATCTCAGTTATTAAGCTCTTGTAAATTTGTATTGAAACTATCTTTAAAAAATGGTGGTTCTTCAATAAATGATTATAAATCTCCAGATGGAACCCTCGGAAGTTTTCAGAGTTTTTTTAAGGTTTATCAAAAGAAACATGTAATATACAAAAAAAAGACTTATAAGATAAAAAAAATCATCCAAAATGGGCGTTCAACTTTTTTTTCGCCTGCTTTACAAAAATAAAAAAATGTGTATAAGTTACTAACGCTTTTAGACGAACAACCTGTTAATAATATTTTTATATGCCACAACATAAATCAGCAAAAAAAAGACTTCGACAGTCTGATAGAAAAAAAATTGTTAACAAAGCTGTAAAATCAAATGTTTCAACCCAGCTAAAGGCAATTGATAAACTCATTAAGGACAAAAAGGTAGAGGAATCAATGGCGAAACTAAAAGTTGTTATGTCTGTATTGCATAAATCTACTAAAAAGAAAATCATGCACCTCAATAAGGCATCTAGAACTATCTCAAAATTACAAAAAGATATAACCGCAATTTCGAAATAATTTTTTTTTTCAAGTTATTTTTTTAAAAAAAAACATTTTTTTTTATTCCTCTTTTTTAACTTTTCATGCTTAAATAGTGCATCTTTTAGAGGAAGGAATTAAGTTAGTGGAAGACGAACAGCATCAAGGTGGCATAGATGTGTCTTGGTCTAAGATTGCATCTGAGTTAAAAAAATCACTTGATAAAGACAGTTTTCAAAACTGGATTAAGCCAATCTATTTCGAGTCACATTTTGATACATCTCTCACACTTTCTGTACCGACAAGATTTCTGCGTGACTGGATAATCAAAAATTATGCCTCTGTTATAAAAAAAGCATATATGGATCAAGGTCATAGTATTGATAAATTAGCAATACTCGTTAAAGAGAATAACGATCGTATAATCCCAGGTACCGAGGTGATTTACGAAGATAATGATGACGAAGAAGACACTTATTATGATGATATTTCTGCTCCATTAGATCCAAAATTTACCTTTGACAATTTTATTGTCGGTAAACCGAACGAGTTAGCTTACGCAGCAGCACAACGTGTGGCACAATCAGAAGTTGTAAGCTTTAATCCATTATTTTTGTATGGAGGTGTTGGATTAGGAAAAACACATTTAATGCATGCAGTTGCCTGGAATATAAAAAAAAGAAACCCTAAAAAAAATGTTGTTTATTTAACTGCAGAAAAATTTATGTATCAGTTTATTAAAGCTTTAAGATTTAAAAATATAATGAGTTTTAAAGAACAATTTAGATCTGTAGATGTTCTAATGATTGATGATGTACAATTTATTATTGGTAAAGACAACACTCAAGAGGAGTTTTTTCATACATTCAACACTTTAATTGATAAAAAAAGACAAATTATAATTTCAGCTGACAAATCTCCTGCTGACCTTGATGGTTTAGAGGATAGGTTAAAGTCCAGATTAGGCTGGGGATTAGTAGCAGATATACATCCTTTAACTTATGAATTACGATTAGGTATTCTGCAGGCCAAAGCTGAACAAAAACCCCTAAAATTAAAACAAGAAGTAATGGAATTTTTAGCAAATAAGATCACAAACAATGTTAGAGAAATGGAGGGTGCTTTAAATAGATTAGCAGTTCATGCCTCAATTCAGGAATCAGAAATATCTGTTGACCTTGTAAAGGATGTCTTAAAAGATTTACTAAGAACTAACTCAAGAAAAATTACAATAGATGAAATACAAAAAAAAGTTGTTGAACACTATAATATTAAACTTTCTGATATGCATTCTCCAAGAAGGTCAAGGTCTGTTGCTCGTCCAAGACAAGTTGCAATGTACTTAGCTAAGTCAATCACAACAAGATCATTACCTGAAATTGGTAGAAAATTTGGCGGTAGAGATCACACCACTGTCATCCATGCTATAAAAACTATCGAAGAAATTATGGTGAATGACCCTAACTTAGCAGAAGATATTGAACTTTTGACTAGAATATTGCAAACTTCTTAAATGGATTTTAAAGTTAGCCGAGAGGCTTTTTTAAGAGTTTTAACACATGTAAGTTCAATTGTAGATAGTAGATCAACAATCCCAATTCTCTCTAATATTTATTTGAAATGTGAAAATAACCGTTTAGAGATAAGATCTACTGATATGGATATTTCCATCAAGGAATTTGTTTCAACTGACTCCTCAAAAAATGGAGAAGCGACAGTAAATTCAAGAATTTTGACAGATATAATTCGTAAAACAAAAAAAAACTCTATTGTAAAATGTAAATTAGAGGGAAACAGATTAATAATAAGTTCTGATAATTCTATCTTTGAACTGAATGCATTAACTGCAGATGAATTTCCAAAATTTGTTCCTTTGGATCAAGCAAACTCATTTGAATTATCTATTCCTCAGATTAAAAGACTTTTTAATAAAACTAAATTTGCTATATCTGCTGAAGAGACTAGATACTATCTCAATGGTATCTATTTTCACACTATCAGTAATGGATCAAAGTCAACTTTGAGGTGTATAGCTACGGATGGTCATAGATTAGCCAAAACAGAGTTAGATTTAGAAAATATTATAAATATACCTGGAATTATACTCCCAAGAAAATTTATACTCCAGTTAGATCGAATATTAAGTGACTTTGAAGGGAAGGTTAAAATTATATGTACTGATACCCAGGTAAGCTTAGAGACAGATAATTTTATAATTATAAGTAAACTTATTGATGGAACATTTCCAGATTATGAAAAAGTCATACCAGTTTCCAATGATAAATTATTGCAAGTAGAAGCGGAACCATTCTTTAGCGCAATTGATAGGGTATCCACGGTAAATCAAGATAAAACGCCTACAGTTAAATTACAATTTGAAAATAATAGTATTAAAATTATGGCCACAAGCACTGACAGTAATAAAGGAGATGAAGAAGTTGCTGCAAACTACGCTGCAGAGGGTCTAGAAATACTTTTTAACTCAAAATATATACTTGATCTACAAGATGTAATTGAAGGAGATACTATGATCTTAGAACTTCTCAATCAATCATCACCGGTAATTGTTAAAGATCCAAAAGATACAACAAGTTTGTATATTTTAATGCCAATGAGAATTTAATTGCCCCCACCACTTAAGGGTTTACAGTTATCTAACTATAGAAATTTTAAAAACAAAAAAGAGATTTTTAACTTTGAGCACACTCTGTTTAAAGGAAAAAATGCTGTTGGTAAAACAAACTTATTAGAGTCTATAAGTTTTTTATGTCCTGGCACTGGTTTTAGAAAAGATGTTTTACAAAATTTTATTTTTCAAAAACAGGAAAACTTAGATACTTCTATAGTCTTTGATTTTACTCATGAGGATTTAGAAAATCACTTAGCTGTTATACTTAGCAATAAAGATGAAAGATGGACAAAACAATATTTTTTAAATGATAAAAAAATACAACAACAAAAACTTTTAGATATTTTTCAATTATTCTGGTTAACAGAAACGGACAAAGTTTATTTTATTAAGGATATTCAGTATCAAAGAAACACTATCAATCGAATTATATGCTATTTTGACCCGAAGCTATTTGGCTTTCTGAGCAAATATACAATTTTAAGAAGAGAAAAAAGAAGAATATTACAATCTTCGCAAGATACTTCATGGCTAGTTTCATTAGATAAACAGCTGATTGACATTGGCAAAGCAATTATTGAGATTAAAAAAAAATTTCTTTATGAATACCAAAATTTCCTATCAAATAACAATAAACTGTTCTTTGAATTTGATATTAAGCCAAGTTTTGGCCTTATAGAAATAGAGAGTTTTTTAGAAAAATTTCAAAAAGACCTGACTGATGAGAATCAATGGCCAAATGATCATAAACTTCAATCACAACATGATCCAAAAAAATCAGTTTTTGAAATTACACACAATCAAAAAAATATTTCTCAGCTATCTTCTGCTCAATCTAAAATGTTAATATTAAGCTTTCTTCTTAGTTGTGCAAAATTTCTAAATCGTAACAAGATTACCATTTTTTTAATTGATGAAATATTTGATAACTTTGATATTATAAATATCGAAAAAGTTATTCAATACTGTGCAGAAAATAAATTTCAGACTTTCTTCTCGACCACTGATAACTTCACACTTCAAGGGAATATAGATAATTTAGATATTAAAGAAATATTTTAATGACAGATCAATATACAGCATCTTCGATAAAAGTTTTAAAAGGCTTAGAGGCAGTCAGAAAAAGACCAGGTATGTACATTGGTGATACCGATGATGGCACAGGTTTGCATCACATGGTTTATGAGGTGCTTGATAACTCTATTGACGAGGCTTTAGGAGGTTATTGTGACAGTATTCAATTAATAATTAATAAAGATGGATCAGCTACAATATCAGACAATGGTAGAGGTATCCCAGTTGACCAGCACAAAACTGAAAAAGTCCCAGCAGCTGAGGTAATCATGACCCAACTACATGCAGGCGGTAAATTTGACCAAAATAGCTATAAAATTTCCGGAGGCCTTCATGGGGTTGGTGTTTCTGTTGTAAATGCACTATCAGAGAGACTATCTTTAACAATTCGCAGAAATGGCAAAATTCATACAATGGAATTTAAAGATGGTGTTACAACAAAAAAACTAAAAGAGATCGGTTCAATGAAAAAGACGGAGAGAACTGGCACAACAGTCCAATTTTGGCCATCAAAAAAAATTTTTTCAAATACAACTCTTATTCTTAAAACACTGGAAAATAGAGTTCGTCAGTTAGCTTTTCTGAATTCTAACGTTCGCATTACATTATCTGATATGCGCACATCAAAAGTAGAACCCATTGAATTTTACTATCAAGGGGGATTAACAGCATACGTTCAATTTCTTAATTCAAGAAAATCAACTTTAAATAAAATTATACCTTTTAATGGTGAGTCTAATGGAATTAAGGTTGAGGGCGCTTTACAATGGAATGATGGATATAACGAAAATATGCTTTGCTTTACAAATAATATCCCTCAAGGAGATGGAGGAACGCATTTACAAGGTTTTCGATCAGCACTTACACGTTCATTAGTGGGATACTCAAATACAGTTGCAGTTGCTAAAAAAGGCAATATCACCATTTCAGGAGATGATGCTAGAGAGGGCATGACATGCGTACTATCTGTAAAGGTTCCCGATCCTAAGTTTTCATCCCAAACTAAAGATAAACTAGTTTCGTCTGAGGTAAGACCAGTTGTTGAAAAAATAATATCTGAACAATTAAGCGCTTGGCTTGAACAAACCCCTGGAGAGGCAAAAAAGCTAGTTTCAAAAATTATCGAGGCGGCAAGTGCCAGAGAGGCAGCAAGAAAAGCAAGAGAACTTACAAGAAGAAAAAATGTATTAGAGACATCATCACTTCCGGGAAAATTAGCTGATTGCCAAGAAAAAGATCCATCAAATTCAGAATTATTTATAGTTGAGGGTGACTCAGCTGGAGGCTCAGCCAAGCAAGGCCGTGATAGGGTCACTCAGGCTATACTTCCATTAAGAGGTAAAATATTAAATGTAATTAAAGCAAATCCTCATAAAATTTTAGAAAATAATGAAATCTCTGCACTTATAACAGCCATTGGTGCTGGATATGGTAATCCACCAAAAGATAAAGAATACAATCCTTCTGATTATTTCAATCCTGAATCAATGCGATATCATAAAATTGTTATCATGACAGACGCCGATGTTGATGGAAGTCATATAAGAACGCTGTTACTCACATTTTTCTATCAATTCATGAGAGATATTATAACCACAGGTCGTTTATATATTGCTCAGCCACCCCTATATAAAGTAAAAAAAGGAAATGCTGAAAATTACTTGTTAGATGATAGAGAGTTAACAAAGTTTTTATTGTTAAATAACAAGGATGATCTCGATTTCAACATTTACAATAAAAAGAAAAAAATTCAGCTAAAAGAGGAACAGTTAAACGAATTAATAGATTTAGCTTCTCGTGCAAATTCTGCTTATCAAAACTTAGATCTTACATATTTAGATGCAATGTTTTTTGATCAAATTCTAAATACAGGGTTATTTTTTCAGGATTTTCATCCAAATAAGATAGAAAAGTCACAATTTAAAATTTTCTTATCTAATTTAAATCAAGTTTATAAATCAGAAAATATTAAATTTACATTTCAAAGTATGATTAGTAATGAACTAGTTTTTTTACAAGAAAAAGAGGGTTACAATAAAATTATAAAGGTCGCTCTGGATAAATTATTACATTTAAGAGAGTTTATTTCTTCAGACAGCATATCTCTTTATAATAAAATAGGTTTTGCAAAATCTACAGATACTTACTTTGGTATTTCTAAACTTTCTTCAAAAGAAAACTTTAATTGCAATGGACTTGTTGAATTTTTTACTACTCTTTTTGAAATGAGTAAAAAAGGCCAATCAATTAGCCGTTATAAAGGTTTAGGTGAAATGAACCCTGATCAATTGTGGGAAACAACATTGGATCGAACTAATAGGAAATTGCTTCAAGTTAAGCTCGAAGACCAAATCAATGCTGAAAGACAGTTGATCATGCTGATGGGTGATGATGTGACTGACAGAAAAAACTTTATTCAAGATAATTCAGTCAAAGTAGCAAATTTAGATATTTAGTTGAATAATCAAAAAAACTTCCTTTTTGTTAATTCTTCAGATTTTTTAATTATACGTGCAATTGCTTTTGGAGGTCAAGCCGCCACTTTATTTATAACACAGTATTTTTTCGAAATTTCTAAGACTGTAGCAATGAGCTCTTGGATAATAGCATTTATCTTAATGGCTAGTATTCTCTTAGGATTTTATTTAAATAAAGGAGATAAAATTATTTCTGAAAAACAAGTCTTCTTATTTTTATGTTTTGATATTGTTCAAATTTCAAGTTTGATTGCTTTAAATGGTGGACACACTAATCCTTTTATATTTATTATCTTAGCTCCTATTGCTATTGCAGCATCATATCTCACGATAGAAAGAATAATAATTATCTTAAGTTTAGCATTAGTTTGTTTTGCTTTGATATTTAACTTTTATATTAATCTTCCTTTGTCTGTGCATCCTAATATTAATTTTACATACAGCCTAGCTATTATGATTTCTTTATTCATAAGTAGTATTTTTTTAGTTTTTTATCTTTATTACTTTTCATTAAATTACAAAAGCACCCAAAAAGCATATGAGTTAGCTAGTAAACAACTTCAAAATGAAAAAGAGCTTTTAAAAGTTGGAGGGTTAGCAGCTGCAGCTGTCCATGAATTAGGCACACCATTAAATACCATAAATTTAATTGTTGACGATTTAAAAAAAGATCAAAAATTAAAAGATGATTATGGGAAAGATATTAAAACTTTATTATTAGAGTTAGACAGGTGTAAGGAGATACTAAAAGAGCTCTCAACAAATCCAGAGTCAAAAGAACTCTCTTCTGAAATTACAAATATGTCACTAGATGCCTATGTGCAATCTTTATGTGATCAATTTTCAAATAACTATCGAGCTGTGAAATTAGATTATAGATCTGATGAAAATTCTAAAAATATCAATATTAAAATCACACCTGAACTGAACATAGCGATGAATAATATTATAAAAAATGCTATAAGCTTCGCCTATAGACAAATATTAGTAATTTCAGAGACATCGAAAAATTCTTATTCCATTAAAATCAGAGATGATGGTCCCGGCTTTGATAAGAAGTTTATAGCTAATTTCGGAAAACCATTCTATTCTAGCAGACCTGAAAAAGGTGTAAATATGGGTCTCGGCCTATTCATAACAAAACAAATGATTGAAAATCTAAATGGTGAAATATTAGTACAAAGTAATGATGGAGCAGAAGTAACTTTAACATGGCGGATTTAGAGCAAAATACATTAGTAAAAGATAAAACACTTTTTATTATAGAAGACGATAAACCCTTTCGTGAGCGTTTGACCACCTCATTTCAACGTAAAGATTTCACAGTAACAGCAGCAGCTTCAAAAAAAGAGGCTTTAGATGTTTTAGCTGGAAATAATTTTAATTATGCCATAGTAGATCTTCGTTTAGGAGATGGTTCAGGGCTCGATGTTATTAAGGTGATCAAGGAGCAAAATCCAGAATGTAGAACGGTAATGCTGACAAGTTATGGCAACATAGCTACGGCTGTATCTTCCGTTAAATTGGGTGCTGATGATTATTTAACCAAACCTGCAAACATAGATGATATCGAAAAATCATTAATGTCTGCGACTGCTACATCCTTGCCCCCACCACCTGAGAACCCAATGTCTGCTGATAGAATTAGATGGGAACATATACAAAGAGTTTTTACACAGTGTAACCGTAATGTTTCTGAAACTGCTAGAAGACTAAAAATGCACAGAAGAACTCTTCAAAGAATTTTAAACAAGCACGCCCCTAAAGAATAGAAACTCACCACAATCTTTGTTATTCTGCTGAAATGTCTAAGCCAAGACTAATACTTGTTGATGGCTCCGGATATATTTTCCGAGCTTATTACGCCTTACCCCCAATGAATAATTCTAAGGGCATCCCCACAAATGCAGTTTATGGGTTTTGCAATATGATGCTTAGACTTATTGAAGAGCATCCAAATGACAAAATACTAATCATTCTTGATGCAGGAAGGAATACTTTTCGAAATACTTTATTTCCTGAATACAAAGCAAACCGTGGTGAGGCTCCAGAAGATTTAATACCTCAATTTAGTATTATTCGTGAAGCTATTGATGCGTTTGGTTTAGATGTTATTGAAAAAAAAGACTTTGAAGCCGATGATGTTATAGCAAGTTACGTTAAATATGGCGAAGACAATAAAATACCCACCACAGTATTTAGTTCAGACAAAGACCTTTTTCAACTGTTATCAGCTAATAATCGCATCATGGATCCAATGAAAAATATTGAAATTGATGAAGCAAAGGTAATGGAAAAATTTGGTGTTGGCCCTGACAGGATTACAGATGTGCAAGCTCTAATAGGTGATAGTGTTGATAATATTCCAGGAGTTCCTGGTATTGGACCAAAAACAGCTTCTAAATTAATTAATGAATTTGGTTCTTTTGAGGGCCTTTTGGCAAATAAAGAGAAAATATCAAATGAAAGAATTAAAAATCTTATTCATGATCATGAGGAAAAAGCAAAAATAAGCCACCAACTAGTAATTCTAAAAAATGATCTTGAACTACCTATCACAATCGAGAGGTTAAAAGATTTTGACGACTCATCAAAGCTTAATGACTTTTTCAAAAAATATGAATTTAAATCTTTAATTAGAAATAGCGCTCATGAAACAAAGCCGCATGCGGCCAAAAAAAACTTAGAATTTAAATCACTTATTAAGACAAAAGATATAATCGAATATCTAAAGTCTCTTCAATCTGAAAAAACCTTAGCCATAGATTTAGAGACAGATAGTTTAGACGTCAATGATGCAAATATCATTGGCATTTCATTATCTAATGCACAGCAAGCTTATTACCTACCTTTTAAATCACCTGAAAATGAAATATCTGAGACAGATCAAAAAAAAATATTAAAAGAGCTGAATTTATTATGTGAGGATCCTTCAATTTTAAAGATTTTTCATAATGCTAAATACGATAGTGTTATCTTAAAACGCTTTAACGTAAATACTATTTCTTTTCAAGATACCTTATTAATGTCTTTTTTTGTCAATAACGGTTTAACAAAACATAATCTTGAGGATTTGTATTATTATTATTTTGGAGAAGAAAAAGAAAAATTTAAAGATGTCATTAAAAATGAGTCTAAAAGAAATTATAAAGATTTTTCTGAAGTGCCTTTACAGTCTGCAACAAATTACGCTGCTCATGATGCTTATGCCACTTATAAATTATATGAGACATTACACGATCAAATATTAGATGCCCCCGATAGCTATATATATTTTGATATCGATAAAAAATTAAGCTTAGTCCTACAACAGGTTGAAAACAATGGTTGTAAGATTGATCTTAAATTTTTAACAAAACTTGAAAAAGATCTAAATAAAGAAATTGAAAAAATAGAACAGAAAATTTTCAAAATCGCGGGTGAGGAGTTCAACATTGGTTCGCCAAAGCAACTTACCGAAATCTTTAAGAAACTTGATGTGAAGGTAACAAAAAAAACAAAAGCAGGAGATTTTCAAACTAATGTCAAAGTCTTAGAACAATTAGAATCTGAGGGAGTAGAGATCGCTTCGCATATTCTACAATGGCGTCAATACTCTAAGCTCGTGTCGACCTATACATCTTCTTTAGCTGAACATGCTGATAATAACGATCGAGTTCACAGCACATTTAATATTGCAGCTACTATAACGGGTAGATTAAGTTCATCTGAACCTAATTTACAAAATATCCCTATTAGAACTGAGATCGGAAAGAAAATTAGAACAGCATTTATTGCAGAAAAAGACCATGAGTTATATAGCTTCGATTACTCCCAAATCGAGCTTCGTGTGCTTTGTGAAGCGTGCGAAGACCCTAATTTATTAAAAGCTTTCCAAGAGGATCAAGATATTCATCAAAGTACAGGCCAATTAGTTTTTAACAAACAAACAATTAATGCTAATGATCGAAGAATGGCCAAGATTATTAATTTTGGAATAATTTATGGAATTAGCCAATATGGTTTAGCTAAACAGTTAGGTGTTAGCAATGCTGAAGCAAAGCTTTTCATAGATAACTATTTTCAAAAATTTCCAAACATTAGTGACTTTATGAAATCAACTACCGATAAAGCAAAAAAACTAGGCTACGTTGAAAACCTTTTTGGAAGAAAGTCTCACATTAAAGACATTAATGCTAAAAATTTTATGCTCCGATCTTTTGCAGAAAGACAAGCTATCAATGCACCTATTCAAGGCACAGCATCTGAGTTAATTAAAATTGCAATGTTGGATATTCATAGCTATTTAGAGAAAAATAAATGTAAATCTAAAATGACATCACAAGTCCATGATGAGCTTTTATTTGAAATTCATAAAAAAGAAAAAGATATTATTCCACAAATAACTAAGTTGATGGAAACATCACATCAAAAATACAAATCTTTTAAAACTCCTATAAAAGTCGACTTCGGTGGTGGCTTGAACTGGGGATTAGCTCACTAGTTAAAACTAAAAATCATCGTCAGGTTTATTAAATGCCATCCAACGTTCTAGCTCATGGTAGCCACCAATTTTTTCACCATTAATTATGATTTGGGGAAACGTTTTGGCAGTTGGAAATATCTCAAAAAACTGATCACGGCTGTAATCTTCATCGAGCATTAATACTTGAGGGTTATGTGAGGATAAAACTGCCTTAGCTTTAGTGCAGAAAATACAGTTGTCTTTACTATAAATTTTGACTTCCACTTAGAAAGACTCGTCAAAAGACAAAGAACGATCTGTTGGACGCTGGTATTCAGATACCCTTTTCTCGAAGAAATTAGTCACATTTTGAACATCAAGAGCTCTCATGAAATCAAATGGGTTTTCAGTATTAAATACCCTTTCAAATCCAAAAAGATCAGCAATTCGATCTGAAACGGCTTCAATATACATACACATCATTTCCTTGTTCATACCAATGAGATCAACAGGAAGTGCGTCAGTAACAAATTCTTTTTCAAACTCCACTGCTTCTCTGACTATTTCTTCGAACTCAGACTGCGCAACAGGACCAGGGATTAAATCCATCGATTTAATATCTTCATCTGACAAAGTTCCTTTATTAAACTTTTCACTTAATGTTTTAAACATCAAAGCTGAGAAACTGAAGTGCATTCCTTCATCTCTAGCTATCCAGTCATTTGATAAGGCTAAGCCTGGAAGTAAACCTCTTTTTCTAAAGTAATAGATGGCACAAAAGGACCCAGCAAAAAATAAACCTTCAACTAAACCAAAGGCAATTAAGCGTGTTAATAAATTTTGATTTCCGTTTAGCCATTTTGAAACCCACTGTGCTTTTTTATTAATACAAGGAACATTTTGAATAGCAGAAAACAGCTTATCTTTTTCTGATGGGTCCTCTACATAAGCTTCAATCTGTAAACCATACATTTCTGCGTGAATTGACTCGTTCAGCATTTGCATGGTGATAAACAATCGAGACTCAGGAATTAAAATTTCATTATAAAATCTAGATGCCAGATTTTCATTTATCATTGCCTCTGAATTTGCAAAAAATGCAAGTACATGTTTGATAAAATGTATTTCCCCTTCTCCTAGTGTTTTTAGATCTCTTAAATCATCTTGAAGAGACACCTCCTCAGGTGTCCAAAATGCTTGAACGTGTTGCTTGTAACGATCGAAAATTTCTTGGTGTTGAATAGGGAAAATTGATTTGCATCCTTTAGATATCATGACTTGCTCCTTAAATTAAATTGATTGAAAATCTTACGCACTACATGTTACACAATCTTCGGGTTCATTAGATTGCGCCTCTTTGACATAAGACTCTTTTGCTTTTTTTTCAGAAGACACCGTTACTTTAACTGCGTCTACGGCTGATCGGCTTCGCAGGTAATACATGCCTGTTTTTAAGCCTTTTTTCCATGCATACATGTGCATGGAGTTTACTTTTCCAAAAGTAGGTGTTGCCAACCATAAGTTCATGGATTGGGTTTGGTCAATAAATGGCGCTCTATCAGCTGCCATATCTATAACTGTTTTTTGAGATGTTTCCCAAACAGTTTTATAAACATCTTTTAAGTCTTCAGGAAATCCTTCAATATTTTGTACAGAACCATTTTCCAAAATAATTTGATCACGTAATTCTTTGCTCCATAAGTTTCTCTTCATAAGTTCTTTAACAAGGTGACGATTTACTAATAAAAATTCACCTGAGAGAGTTTGTCTTTTATAAATGTTTGATGTTTGTACTTGGAACGTTTCAGTATTTCCTAGGATAATACCAGTGGAGGCTGTAGGCATACATGCAGTGGTCAAAGAGTTTCGAACACCATGCTTTTGGATTTTCTCCATTAATCCCTTCCAGTCCCACATACTTGACGGTTTCACACCCCAAAGATCAAATTGGAATTTCCCTTCAGATAGAGGGGAGCCTTTAAAAGTAGAGTAAGGCCCCTTATCGGTAGCAAGTTCCATTGATGCCTCTAAGGCTCCAAAATAAATTGTTTCAAAAATTTGTTTATTAATTATTTGAGCTTGAACGGAGTCATAAGGAATATTCATTTTAAAATAAACATCTGCTAAACCCTGTATACCGAGACCGATAGGACGGTGACGACTATTTGAGTTTTCAGTTTTATTAGTAGGATAGAAATTTATATCAATAACTTGATCTAAATTCTTAGTCGCTAGTTTTGCAACTTGATATAAGTTTTGATAATCAAATTTACTTTCGTCAGTTACAAATTTTGGTAATGCAATTGACGCAAGGTTACAAACAGCAGTTTCATCTTTTTCAGAATACTCCACTATCTCTGCACAGAGATTAGAAGATTTAATGACACCAATATTTTTTTGGTTAGACTTATTATTAACAGCATCTTTGTAAAGCATGTATGGCTGACCAGTTTCAATTTGGGCTTCGATGATTTTAGACATTAAAGCTCTTGCCTTTATTCTTTTTAAGTCAGGCATTTCATTTTCATATTTTGTATAAAGATCAACAAACTCCTTGCCATATGTATCCGATAAACCAGGGCATTCGTGTTCACTCATTAGAGTCCAATCGGCATCTTCTTCAACTCTTTCCATAAATAAATCAGGGATCCATAAGGCATAGAATAAGTCTCTGGCTCTAAATTCTTCAGCTCCAGTATTTTTTCTAAGTTCTAAAAAAGCCTCAATATCTGCATGCCATGGCTCCAAATAGACAGCAAAAGAACCCTTTCTTTTACCTCCACCCTGATCAACAGACCTTGCTGTTTCATTAAAAATTTTAAGGAAAGGTATCAATCCATTAGACTTGCCATTAGTTGACTTAATACGGCTACCGCCACCTCTAATGTTATGAGCATGAAGACCAATGCCACCAGCGGTTTTTGAAATTAAAGCGCAGTCTTTTACAGTATTAAAAATTCCTTCGATAGAGTCATCTTCCATTCCAATTAGAAAACAGGACGACAATTGTTGCATCTTCAAACCACTATTAAATAGAGTGGGGGTTGCGTGTGTGTAGAAACCCTGAGATAGGCTGTCATAAGTTTTCTTAACCTGATAAAAATCAAACTTATCTCCGGACACACATAAAGCGACTCTCATCCATAAATCCTGAGGTCTTTCTGCTGTTTTATTGTTTGATTGTAAAAGATAAGCTCTGAACAAAGTAGTCAATGCAAAATAATCAAAGTAATAATCACGATCGTAGTCAATAATTTTTTCAATCTCTTCAGCATTAGCTTTTACTTTTTCATAATATTCATCGCGCAATAAACCATCCTCATAAAGATTTTTTGTTGCAATAATAAAACCTGGTGTTTCTTTATGGAGAGCATTAGCTTTAATTCTCCCAGCTAGATATGAGTAATCGGGATGTTCTACTGTCAGAGCAGCAGCTGTTTCTGCTAAGTAAGTGTCAATTTCATTTGTTGTGATACCATCGTAAAGACCTTGAATTGCCTTTTGAGCAATTGTAATAGGATCTATCTCTAAACCATTTGACAAAATAGAAATACGATTTGTAATTTTTTCTAAGGAGATATCCTCTTTGTTACCATCTCTTTTGGTAACAGCCATTGTGGATACTTTGGCACCAATTTGTTCATTCAGTTGAGCAGTCTTATAACGTTGGTTAGCTCTTTGTTCTCTGTAGAGTACATAGGCGCGAGCTACTTTATGATGTTCACCCCTCATGAGGGCTAATTCCACTTGGTCTTGGATATCCTCGATATGAATCATATCACCGTTTGCAATACGTCTAGTTAAAGCCGCAGTGACTGTTTCAGTTAATACTGAAACATTTTTGTCAATTTGTTTGCTATCACGAAGATCAGTTTGTGCCAAAAATGCTTTTCTTATAGCATTTGCGATTTTGTCAGATTTAAAAGGTGTTATCGATCCATCACGCCTTACAACACTAAGACTTAGCAGGTTTATTTCTTCGTTTTGCTTATTTATAACTGTGTTTTTTGTTGAATTTTCAAGTGATTCTGCGTTATTTGTTTCCATTCTTCCTACCAAGTTTAAGTGTACTTTTTTGAATAATCACTAGATGTAGTGTTTATTGCCTAGTGACTATACAATCTATAGACAATCTTAGTCAATTCATTTTGTATTAAATTCTGAAAAGCCAATAAATTCAATTGGAAATTAAAGATTCAATTAACAAGTAATTTGAAAATATTCACAGGTTTTTATCAAATTTTCCAAAACTACGAATATCTCTTAAAAAATATTATTTAGGTCCATTTTTAATAGCCCTGATTCTGACCTGATTCGCATTTTGCACATCAAAAACAATTCACATTTATGTTCAACTTTCATATGGAATTCAGGATTTTTTAATAGACCTCCGTTTAAAATCCCTTACTTTCATGTGGTGAAAAAAATTCTAGGGGTAGGAACTGCTCTGGTTGATGTCATATGCCAGGTAGAGGATAGTGTTATCAATAATTTGAAATTAACTAAAGGTTCTATGACATTGATTGAGGAGTCTCAAATTAAGGAAATTAGGTCAAATTTCGATAATCCATTAATTACTTCGGGTGGGTCAGTATGTAATACTATCCATGAATTAAACTTTGGCTCTCATGAGGCAAGTTTTTACGGCAAGGTCAATGATGATGAGTATGGAAATGCTTTTGTTCAAGATTTACAAAAAGAAAATATCTCGTTTAAAGGTGTCTCCAATAAAACAGATCTTCCAACTGGCTGCTGCAATATTTTAGTTTCACCCGATGGTGAAAGAACAATGGCTACACACATCGGAATAGGTTCACAATTAAATCCAGACGAAGTTAATGAGGATATACTCAATTCAATTGATCATGTGTACATGGAGTCATATCTTTGGGATCATGAACTAACAAAAAAAACACTCAAAAAATTTTCAGATATTGCAAAATCAAAAAATATAGAAATATCTCTTTCATTGTCAGACCCTTTTTGTGTTGATCGACACAGAGATGAATTAAAAAATTTTATAACTGATAATGTAGATTTAGTTTTTTGTAATTTTGATGAAGCAAAGATGTTTACACAATCTGATTCAATGGCAGATGTGAGTTCTTTTTTTAAAAATTTTGGAAAAAAAATTGTTATGACCTCTAGTGCTGAGGGTGCATATTATTTTTTTGAAGACGATGTAAAACATCAATCTGCTCAAAAAATAGAAAATGTTCTGGACACAACAGGTGCAGGAGATAATTTTGCTGCAGGATTTTTAGATTTTTACTTATCTGGAAAACCTGTCGATGAAGCTCTTAAAAATGGTAATAGAAAGGCTGAAGAAGTTATTCAGCAGCTGGGACCAAGGATAAAAAGAGCTTGATAATGAAGAATAAATCATATTTTATTTTAAATAGTCTATCTAAAAGGAGGGTTAAGTGGATTACAAAGTAAAAGATATTTCGCAACATGAATTCGGGAGACAAGAAATTGAAATAGCAGAAACTGAAATGCCAGGATTGATGGCTATTCGTGAACAATATGGAGAGTCAAAACCGTTGGCTGGAGCTAATATTATGGGCTGCCTTCACATGACCATCCAAACTGCTGTTTTAATTGAAACACTTGTAGCACTTGGCGCCAAATGTCGATGGAGTTCTTGTAACATTTACTCTACTCAAGATCATGCAGCTGCTGCGATTGCCCAAAGCGGTACACCTGTTTTTGCCTGGAAGGGTATGAATGAAGAGGAATTTTGGTGGTGTATTGATCAAACAATTGAGGCAGATGGGTGGGAGCCTAATATGATCCTAGACGATGGCGGAGACTTAACACTTCGAATGCACGAGAAGTACCCTGAGCTATTAAAAAATGTTAGAGGACTATCTGAAGAAACTACCACAGGCGTTCTTCGTTTAGAGCAAATGGCATCCAAAGGAACTCTTCAAGTTCCTGCTATAAATGTGAATGACTCGGTTACAAAAAGTAAATTTGATAATTTATACGGTTGTAAGGAGAGTTTAGTAGACGGAATTCGAAGAGGAACTGACGTAATGATGGCTGGTAAAGTTGCTGTTGTTGCTGGGTTTGGAGATGTTGGAAAAGGTAGCGCAGCTTCATTAAGAGGGGCCGGGGCTAGAGTTCAAGTAACAGAAGTTGATCCTATTTGTGCACTTCAAGCAGCAATGGAAGGCTATGAGGTTGTCACTATGGATGATGCATGTAAGTATGCTGATATATTTGTAACTGCAACAGGCAACAAAGATATCATTACCCAAGAGCATATGAGAGAAATGAAAGACCGAGCAATTGTCTGTAATATCGGACACTTTGATAATGAAATTCAAATAGATGATTTGCAAAACTATAAATGGGAAGAGATAAAACCTCAAGTTGACCAAGTAACATTTCCGGATGGTAAGAAGCTAATAATTCTTTCAAAGGGAAGGTTGGTGAACCTAGGTAATGCCACTGGTCATCCTAGTTTTGTGATGAGTGCATCATTCTCAAATCAGGTTTTAGCTCAAATCGAAATTTGGGAGAATTACAAAAACTATGAAAATAAAGTCTATGTCCTTCCTAAAAAACTAGATGAAATGGTTGCAATGTTTCATTTACAAAAAGTTGGTGCTAAACTGACTGAAATGTCCAAGGAACAAAGCGATTATTTAGGAGTTGAGCAACAAGGCCCATTTAAGAAAGATACATATAGGTACTGAAATGAGAAAAAATTATATTTTTACATCTGAGTCAGTGTCTGAGGGACACCCAGATAAAGTTTCTGATCGAATTTCTGATGCAGTTGTCGATCATTTTATCTCCAAAGACCCATTTGCTAGAGTCGCTTGTGAAACATTAACAACAACCAACAAAGTTGTTTTATCTGGTGAAGTAAGAGGACCAGTCCAAGAAGACAAAGATGAAATTATTTCAAAAGTAAGGGAGTGCATAAAAGACATCGGCTATGAGCAAGATGGTTTTCATTGGCAAACCGCTGATATCCAATATTTACTTCACGGACAATCTGCAGATATTGCAATGGGTGTAGACTCATCATCTGACAAAGACGAAGGGGCGGGTGACCAAGGAATTATGTTTGGATACGCTTGTACGGAAACACCTGAACTGATGCCGGCACCAATTTTTTATTCTCATAAAATCTTAGAGATAATGGCTAAGGGAAGAAAAGATGGCAGCTTAAAAGGATTAGAGCCTGACTCAAAGAGCCAGGTAACTCTTAAATACGTTGATGGTAAACCAAGTGCAGTTACATCTGTTGTTATATCAACACAACATGCTGATGGATTGTCTCCTGCTGATGTTAAAGAAATAGTAAACCCAGCATTAAAAGAGTCTATCCCAGAAGAGTTATTAAAAAATTTAGATGATAAAGAATACTACGTTAATCCAACAGGTAATTTTGTAATTGGGGGACCTGACGGAGATACGGGTCTGACTGGGAGAAAGATAATAGTGGACACTTATGGTGGTGCAGCACCTCACGGTGGAGGGGCTTTCTCAGGAAAAGATCCTACAAAAGTCGATCGCTCTGCTGCTTATGCTTCACGATACTTAGCAAAAAATATTGTTGCTGCTGGTTTATGTGATCAGTGTACTATCCAGTTGTCTTATGCAATCGGTGTCGCCAAACCATTGTCAATTTATGTGAATACTCAAGGCACTAATAAAATAGATGAAGCAAAAATTGAGTCTGCGATACCTGACATCATGAATCTTTCTCCAAGAGGAATCAGAGAGAAATTACAGTTAAATAAGCCAATTTACGAACAAACAGCAGCTTATGGTCATTTTGGTAGAACACATGACAACTCTTCAGGAGCTTTTTCATGGGAAGCTCTAGATTTAGTGTCCGATTTCAAATCACTAGCTTAATTGAGTTTGAGATTTGCAGTCTCAAATGAAATTGAGTTAAAACCTTTAGCTAGAAATATATCTAGGTCTATTTCTAAAAACCAGATTATTTTTTTTGAAGGAGAGGCTGGTTCTGGTAAGACAACTTTAATTAGATATATCTTAAGTGAAATTAGCAAGTCAGAAAAAAAAACTTTTTCCTTCCAAGGGAGTCCCACGTATCAAAGAGAACATATTTACAATTTTAATAAGTTTAATATTATTCACTTTGATTTTTATCAAGTTCAAAATAACAAACTAGATTTGGATGAGTATTTTAATGATAATTGTATTCTTATCGAGTGGCCATTAGAAAATCTTATTAAAAGATATAACCATATGGCTTTATCTATTAATATTTTGGTTACTGGTGAGAAAAGAAATATAGAGATAAAATCAAGTAATAAAAAATGGCTTCACAAAATAAAATAAATCTAATCAAAATAAAAAACCACCTTCAAAATAAAAATTTTAAAATAGGGGGCTTTTTAAATTTCAAGTCTGATGCATCTGATAAAATTTTTAAATTATGTAAAACAGCAAATCAATCATTGCTTGTCCTCTCTTTTTTAAATAAACCGAGTGATTTTAAAAAATATATTAAAGCTACTGATATTTTTATTTCTCAAAATGTTAATACACCAAAAATAATTGACCAAAGTAATTTATATAAGTTTGTAATCATGGATTATTTCCCTATTGCAAATGCATCAAAATATTTCCAAAAACCACAAATTAAAAAAATACTTCCATTGGCTGTGAGAGCTCTTACAAATCTTCAAAAACCCAAGAAAAAGTTTTCAGGCGTTCCGGTAAAATCACAAAATAATTTACTCAAGGATGCTTTAAACGGTATTGAGACTTTTATTAACCACTATGATCACAAGATCCAAATTGGTTTTTATCTTAATAAACTTGTGAAAGTATCTCTGAAAAAAAGTACTGAAAAATATAGAAAATTTAAGCCAACTTTAACTCACGGTGATTTTTTTTTAGACAATTTAATTTATTACAATCAAAAAGTTTATGTTATTGATCATCAAGATACTCACTACAACCATCCATTATTAGATATTTCTTCATTGATTTTTGATGCTAGGAGATCTTATTCTACTAAAGTTGAAGATAAATTATTGAAGCTTTATGCAAGAAGAATGAAACTTAATCTCAAGGAGCTTAGGTCAGACATTCATATGATTAGTCTTTTACGTAATCTGAGAATTCTTGGTAATTGGGTGCAATTATATAATGCTGGAAAACCAAAATATCTTAAAGTCTTTAGAAAAAATACATGGGCTCAAATATTTAAACATGTCGAATATTTAAGACTTTGGGATTTAAGAGAAATATTTATGGAGATATATAACAAAACAAGTTAAATGGACGCTCTAATATTAGCTGCAGGTTATGGAATGCGAATGGATAACTTAACCAAAGATATTCCTAAACCCTTATTAAAAATAAAAAATAAAACACTTATTAGCTATGCAATCGATCTCATTAAAAATATGTCATTTGATAAAATTTATATCAATACCCACTATAAACATAATATGTTAGAGAGATTTGTCTCTGAAAATTACCCTGATATTTCAATTTCTTATGAAGAAACTATCTTAGGAACAGGAGGTGGTATCAAAAACATACAAAGAAACGATACAGTAATTCTAAATACAGATAATTTATGGGACCAGTCCTTTGAAAATGAATTAGAAAAATCAATTAAATTTTTTGATGAAAATAAAAGTTTTGATAGCGTCCTTCTTATAAATTCTAAAAATAATAATTTTGATCTTGAGGTAAATAATGAAGGGCTTATTAACTTTCCATCAAAACTTTGCAATACTTCATTTCAAGGTTGTCATATTATTAGAAAAAACTCTTTGCGTCCTTACCCTGAAATTTTTAACATTCAAGATTTTTGGAAAGATTGTTCGTTAAATGAAAAAATCTATGGATATGAGACTACTAAAATCAATGCTCATGTTGGGACTAAAGATGAATATTTGAAATATAAATAATAATAACCATATTAAATATATGACAGTTGAACAAATAAATGACGATGAATTTAATCAAAAAGTTCTTGAAGGATCAAAGGATAAGCCTGTTTTGGTAGATTTTTGGGCTGAGTGGTGTGGTCCATGTAAGGCTATTGCTCCTATTTTGGATAATTTAGCCTCTGAAATGGGCGATAAGATATCTATAAAAAAAATTAATATAGATGAAAATCCTCAAGCTCCAGCAAACTTTAACATTAGGAGTATACCCACAATGATACTCTTTAAAGATGGATCAATGGCTGATGCAAAGATTGGCTTAGGTTCAGAAGCAGACTTAAGAAGTTGGATTAACAGTAAACTTTAGAAGAAATTCATCTCAGAACACGCTTTATCAAATGAGATTTTATTTCCAATAAAATTTTTTCCTCTTTCACCTTGAAAAGCATCCTCAACATATTTATCCCATTCAATTTTTGGTATTCCAATTTCATTTAAATTCAATGGTGCCTCAAGAATTCTCAATGTCTCAGATAGTCTTTTTGAACTCTCAATGAGATCGACATTATAAATTTTTTCTAGGGATTTTTCTGTTTTTTCATCTTGGCCAATCAGACTCCTCATTATTGTCGGCAAAGTAAAGGAACAAGCTATACCATGTGGAACATTAAAATTAATTGTTATCGGGTATGAAATATTATGTGCTATTGCAGTTTTAGTATTTGAAAAAGCTAGTCCTGCATGAACACAAGCTTTAGCCATTAAAGTTCTCAACTCTATGTTTTTTAAATCATTTACAAGTTTTGGAAGTGTATTGATCACGGTTTGAGCACCTGCAATTCCGTGAAATGTTGAAATCGGATTTGAGTTTACATTCCAAATACTTTCTAAGGAGTGGGACAATGCATCAAGACCAGTAGAAATAGTCAGATTTTTTGGCTTGTTGATCATTAACTTAGGGTCAATAACTGATATTTCAGGATATAAAGATTTATCTGCTAATGAAAATTTACTTTTATATTCTATATCCCAGACTGTAGCCCAACATGTAAGTTCACTCGATGTGCCCGAAGTAGTAGGTATAGCTATAATTTTTTTTGGATCTTGAACGTAAGCTGATTTTTTATTTCTTACAAAATCATTTAAATATTTATTTTCACCTTTAAAAGCCGAAAGTAATTTGGCCGTATCCATGACAGATCCGCCTCCAAGAGCAACAACTGTATCAATTTGACTTTCTATTTTTGAAAATTTTTCCCCTGCAGAAATTAAATCTTGATAGTCTGGATTTGGTTGAACATCATCAAAGATTTCTAGAGGCTTATTTGATAAATTGTTAAAAAACTCTCTATATGTATCAAAGTTATCATCAGGATGGGTAACAAGAATGTACTTTCGATTACTTATTATATGTTCAATTTCACTAAATTTTTCTGAACCAAAAATAACATTTACCGGATTATAATATTCCCACATAAGATTTAGAGATTTTTAACAGCTTTTGAGAGAATTTGCATTTTTTGTTTTGCTTGATTTCTATCAAAAAACCCTAGACCACAATCAGGAGCAGCAATTAATCTTTCCTCATCAATATGCTCAAGAACTTCTCTGATCCTTTTTTGAATTTCCTCGACACTTTCCATACGACTTTTAGCTACATCAATCAAACCCATAATAACTTTGGTTTTTTTAAATTTTTCTAATAATTTTAAATCTAAAGGTCGGTGAGAGTCTTCCAAAGAAACTTCGTCTATACTAGAGTCTTCAACTAAGTCAGCAATTTTATCATATGCATCTAGGTCTGCTTTTTTGTAGTGTTCTGAGTCAAGCGAGTTAGGATAACCGCAGCAAATATGACAAGCTTTTTGAGTTTCTTTTAGTATTCCATGCATTGCTCTTTCTAAGTTTTCCATACCATAATCGTGTGTTTCTTCTGGTTTTCTGGCGAACACTGGTTCATCAATTTGAATGTATTGACAACCAGCTTCAGATAGAGCTTTAACTTCATTGCTAATACATAATGCTAAATCATAACCCATTTTTTTGGGATCATTATAATAGTCATCAGCAATGGAGTCAGTTATTGTCATAGGACCAGGTATAGTTATTTTTACTGGGTTATTAGTAAACTGCTGCGCAGATTTCCAATCATCTACTAATCGTAATGATTTATTTGAAACTTTACTTGTAATTGTTGGGAGTGTTGCTTCAAAAGCTCCTTTCCTAACTGATTTAGTCGTTAAGTGTTCAAAGCTTACCCCATTAAAAAATCTCAATTGATAAAAAATATAGTTTTCTCGCCTTACTTCACCATCTGTGGGGATATCTATTCCGCTACTTGTCTGATCAAGAATTACTTCTTCAATAGCTTTTAAGAATAGTTTTTCTTTATCCTCATCTTTCTCTTCATATATTTTATGGTCTTCACTTTTGGGATCCCAATTTGATAACAATCCCTTGGATTGTTTTTTTTCTTCGTCAGATTTATCTTGGAGAAACCAATCTCTTATAGGGGTGTAATTAGGTTTTGGATAAGCTCCAATGGTTGTAGTTTTGATGCTCATTTAAAAAAAAACAGCAGCCAGTATACTAGCTGCTGTTTAAAAATCTAATGATAAACGGAATTGAAAAGACCTACATTAAGTCTTCAATTTCCTCCATCATTTCTTCCTGAAGATCGGCCATGTCGTCGGCGTCACCTGTAGCAATGGTCTCAGTGTAGTCATAGATTACCTGAGTCACAGCAAGACCGTTTTCTCCAGGATATGCGAACCAATCAGCTAACAAAGGCAGCTGATTAACAGCAGTTAACTTGTTGGGGTTTGCATCATAAAAATCACCTAACAGGTCATTTGCAGCTTTGTTAGGAGGAACGTAACCTGTTGTTTCTGCAACAGCAGCTGCTCCTACACCTGATGTGATAAACTTTAAAAATGTCCATGCTGCTTGTACTCTTTCAGGATCATCTGAAGTAGTAACTAACATCGCTGCGTTACCACCGGCAGGTAGTCTAGCTGGAGTTCCACCATTAACACCAGGTATTCCTGGGAAAGGCGCAGTCTTTAGTTCAAAGTCTGCTTTTGCAGCTTCAACAGAGCCTAAACTACTAGTACTCCAAAACATCATACCAATAGTACCTGCATTAAATGCAGCTTGTCCGTCAGCAATAGAATAGTTAGGCATATTACAGCCACCCATGATATCTTTCATTTGCTCTAAAGTTTTTAGACCAGCATCTCCTCCCATATTAACAGCTCCATCTTTAACCATTGGAACATTTTGGCTATGCATTAGAGCTTGATGGAACCAGTTACCTGTAATATTCCATCCAAAGTAAAGTGTACCGTGTCCTGCAGCTTCTAATTTATTACAAGCGTCAATGACCTCATCCCAATTTGATGGAATGCTGCTAACACCAGCACTTGCTAAAAGATCCATGTTGTAGTAACCAACTGGAGTTGATACTGAAAATGGCAAGCCATAAACCTCTCCTCCAAAGGTAGATAAGCTCAACATAGCTTCATGATAACCGTCTTTTGCAAAATCTGGCTCATTAGCAATGAAAGGTTCTAGAGATAAAGCGATACCTTTGTCTACTAAAGGTGCTTGTCTGTTAAGACCTTGCATGGTGATATCAGGTAAGTTTCCTGATGTTGACTCTCTTAGTATAGTAGCAGTAGCATCTTCATAGTTTTCATAAGTTGCTCTGAACTTAACTTTAATGTCAGGATGAGCTTTTTCAAACTCTGGCATAATTGCCTGGTATGTCACATCGAACAAACCTGAATAAGGATATGCAAATTCAATCTCTACAGCATTAGCGTTGTATGCAAAAACTGATGCAAAAAATCCTAAGATTACTTTTTTCATAGTCCCTCCTTAAAATAATGATAATTAATTATTAAATCCTTAAAGTTAAGAATATGTTAAATTTTTAAAGCAAAGTAGAAATAATCAGTATTTGTGAGAAAAAATCTGTGAGTAATTTTTAAAAGCTATTGATTACCAAGGTAATGAGAAGGTTTTTACATTTGTGTAACTTTTCATAGCCTCTATTACACCCTCTTTGTAGCCTAATCCTGAGTCTTTTATTCCGCCAAAAGGTGACATCTCAATTCTGTAACCGGGCACCTCCCAAATATTAACCGTGCCTACATAAAGACCGCTTATGTATTTCTTAATTCTTCTAAAATCGTTACTACAAACACCTGATGACAAACCAAAGGCCGTTGAATTTGAAATTTCCATTACTTTTTCATCATCATTGGGAACTCTAATGACAGGCACAATTGGACCAAAGGTTTCTTCAACAACAAGTTCTGATTTATAATTAACGTTGTCTAAAAAAATTGGTGGCACAAGAGCTTCTTGGACCCCAGGGTTATAAAGAATTTTTGCACCATCCTGTTCAGCTTTATTTACTCTGTCATTAAACATACTAGCTGCCTCTTTATTAATTACTGTACCCAACTGATTGTTAATATCCATGGGATCACCAAATTTAATTGCTTTTGCTTTTTCCAAAGCAAGCTCGACAAATTTATCAGCTACTGATTCTTGAACTAATATTCTTTTTACAGCAGTGCATCGTTGACCAGAGTTTTTTGTTGCTCCCATGATTGCTAGATCCGCTGCTTTATTTAAATCATCATCATCTAAGTCACTCAAAACTATTAAAGGGTCGTTTCCACCTAACTCTAAAACAGTTCTTTTGTAACCTGCATTTTCAGCTATCAGTTTTCCAACACCAACGCTTCCTGTAAAAGTAATTAAATCTATATTTTTATTTTTAATTACTTCATTCCCAATGTCTTCGGGCCACCCTGTTAAAATCGAAAACATTTCTGGAGGAAGGCCACATTCATATAAAATATCTGCTAGTAGCATAGCTGTTAAAGGGGTCAATTCAGTTTGTTTACAAACAGTACAGTTGTTAGTTGCTATTGATGGAGCAATTTTGTGGGCAACCATATTTAAAGGATGATTAAATGGAGTGATTGCAGATATTGTGTTAAGCGGTTCTCTAATTGTAAATATTTTTCTTTGTTTTCCATGAGGTGTTAAATCACAAGAATAAATTTCTCCATCATCCTGGATACAAAGCTGAGCAGTAAGAGAAAATACATCAAAGGCCCTACCAACTTCATAAAGCGTATCTTGTTTCGATAGCCCAGACTCAAGTGAAATTAGATCAGAGATTTGTTCTTTTCTTTCAACAAGTGTTTCAGCAGTCTTTTGAAGTATTTTTTGACGATCATATCTAGATAAATTAGGCTTATAATTTGCAGCAATATCAAAGGCTTTTTGAGCATGTTCTGCTGTGCCAGCTGGTACTGTGCCTATAACTTTACCTGTGAAGGGATAGATAACATCAATCTTGTTATCGGTGTGAACAGTTTTTCCACCAATCCTCATACCCTCATTAATAATTTTATCAGTCATGATTAAGCTCCATTAATAGCATAAAAAAATGCATCATAGTTATTTAAACTTTGATCTTTGGCAATGTTTAGTTTTTTATTAGAGATAAAAGGAACTTCTCTTTCATGATGACCTCCATGAGATCTAAGGGGTTCCTTTAATTTTGAAAGATCATGATTAGCTTTTGAGGTACCAATTGTCATATCTTCAGATGACATGCATACGATATCACCTATTCTATCTGAAGGTAGCCTATATTCTCTACATGCTTCATCTTGTTTAACAACTACTTCAATTTCTTTAATTGATGATATTTTGCTAATTGTTTCATCAATTTTTGATTTATCTTTTACATATATAGTGGCAAACGATCCCAGTGAACCATGATGAACTACATAAGGGTCAGTAATTGGAAGTATTACTTTAGCCTCATCTTTACCCATTTGATCATCTAAATAATCTTGTAGAAAGATGGCATTAGGTTCTCCATTAATATTTGCTTTAGACTTCATTCCATGATCTGCAGTGATGACAACTGAATTCCCATTACTACAAATTTTACTGACATACTTATCAAACATCTGATAAAAATCATTTGCTTCTTTATCTCCAGGTGCATATTTGTGTTGAATAAAGTCAGTGGTAGATAAATACATAATATCAGGATTAAATTCCTCAAGTAATTTTACCCCAGCTGCCATAACAAATTCTGATAGATCCTGAGAATATACTTCAGGTACTTTCATTCCAATCCAGTCATTAATATTTTCAATACCATTTTCACTGAGAGTAGCCTGATCTGATTTTTCTGATGAAAAACAGATTGCTCTTCCTTCATTAAATTTTAAACCATTACCTAAAAGAGTTCTTAATTTGTCCTTAGCAGTGATTACTGCTATTTTATAACCTTCATTATAATATTTCTCAAAAATAGTTGGAGCTCTTAAATATTTTGGATCATTCATCATCACTTCTTCACCGGTTGATGGTGTATAAAAGAAATTACCACTTATTCCATGAACATCACTTGGCTGCCCTGTGACTATCGAAATGTTGTTAGGGTTTGTAAAACTGGGAATAGCACTGTTAGCCATCAAATATTGGCCATTTTCCAATATTTTATCAAGATTTGGTGTCAATCCTTTTGAAGAAGCGATATCAATATACTCTTTTTGACTACCATCGAGGCATATAACTACTACAGTTGAAGAAAGTGATTTATTATATTGTCTTTTATTAATGTCAATTTTATCACTCATAATTATAACTGCTCTCTATAAAGAACAAATTTTTGATCAATTTAAAATTTGTTCATAAAGTTTTAACATAAATTTTACAAATTTACTTTTAAAATGTCTTAATCAGAACTATTTTAGCGTTGAGGAATAAAAATAGATGGGGACAATTTCTTTAAAGAATATCAATAAGTCATTTGGCTCAACTGAGGTGCTTAAACAACTAAGCCTTGATATCCAAGATGGTGAATTTTTAACATTAGTCGGTCCGTCCGGTTGTGGCAAATCCACTTTGTTAAAAATTATTGCCGGATTGGAGCAACAAAATAGTGGCGATGTAATTATTGATGATAAGAATGTTAACAGCACCAGAGCTAGCAAGAGAGACTTAGCAATGGTTTTCCAATCTTACGCTCTTTACCCGCACCTGACAGTCAGAAAAAATTTAGAAACACCTTTGAAATTAAGAGACTATAGTTTTGTAGAGAGGTTGCCTCTTATTGGTAATTTTGTACCAAGTAGAAAAGAAAAAAAGAAATCAATTGATGACCTTGTTTTCAAAACATCTGAAACTTTAAAAATAACAGAACTACTTGATAGGAAGCCAGGTCAACTATCTGGTGGTCAAAGACAAAGAGCGGCACTAGGAAGAGCGATGGTAAGAGAACCAGTCGCATTCTTAATGGATGAACCTTTATCAAATCTTGATGCTGCATTAAGAGTTCATATGAGATCTGAACTATCTGAGCTTCATAATTCTTTAAAGACCACTTTCATTTATGTGACGCATGATCAAGCTGAAGCACTTACAATGTCAACTCGAATGGCGGTAATGATTGATGGGGAACTTTTGCAACTTGATACCCCAAGTGAGGTTTATAATAATCCATCATCTTTAAGGGTCGCAGAATTTGTTGGCAGCCCAAAGATTAACACATTTGCTGCTCAGATTAGCTCTGATGGTTCTGTTGAATTTATGGGTATTAAGCTTGAAAGAAAATTTAATACTAACAGTCAAAAAGCTTTAGTTGCTGTGAGACCAGAACATTTAGAAATTACAAAAGACTCAAACAAACCTGCATTTGAGGCTACAGTTTCATACAGAGAAAACCTTGGTTCTGATATATTTTACCATGTTCAAGTTGATCAATCTGACTCTAAAATCATAGTCAGAGGCTCACCACAAGCTGGACTGTTTTCAAATGGGGAAACAGTTAGAATAAGTCCCTCTCATGCAGAGGCTATGCTTTTTGAAACATCTGGTGAGCGTATCCGATAAATATGCACCACTCTAAAGCACATATTTGGTTTGTTTGGCCAGCAATCATACTAATGATTGTCATATTAATACTTCCAATTTTTTTAGCCGGAGGTATCTCATTTACTAATTACAATCTTGGTAATTCTAGTTTCGAATGGGTAGGTACGGAGAATTATGAAAAAATGTTCTCCAGAAAAACTTATATAAAAATGATTATATCAACGGCAACTTACGTTTTAATCGTTGTCCCTGTTTCAGTTGTATTAGGTTTAGTTGCAGCCATTATGCTCAACTCTCTTCGATTTGGAGCTGATATTTATAAAACAATTTTCTTTCTTCCGGTGATGGCTACTTTATTGGCAATGGCTATTGCTTGGGAATTTACTCTTCATCCAACTCTTGGAATAATTAATTCTTTTCTTGCCAATGGATGCGGAGGTATTAGAGAATTTATTTTAGGTTTTCATTGGCTACCGTGGGTTAGTTCCGAGGATAGTTGGTACAGTGTTGCTTGTGCTAACAATATGGATTTCCCTTATTGGCTCAAAGATAAAAAAACAGCGATTTGGACAATTTGTTTTATTGGAGTATGGCAAGCCTTTGGATTTAATATGGTGTTATACTTAGCTGGTTTAACAAGTATACCAAGAGAATTGTATCATGCTGCAGAAATGGATGGTGCTCAGTCAACTTGGGAACAATTTAAACTTGTAACTTGGCCAATGTTAGGTCCTACAACTCTTTTTGTGGTTACCATAACGACAATAAGATCATTTCAAGTATTTGACACAATTGAAATTCTTACAAAAGGCGGTCCTGCCAAAACAACGTATGTAATGATGTACGCAATTTTTGAAAAAGCAATTCAACAAAATATTACAAGTATTGGCGCAGCGATTACTGTTGTGTTTATAATCTTTATAATCTTGCTAACATTCTTCCAAAGATATGTGATTGAGAAAAGGGTACACTACTAAAATGTTAGCTAGACATTATATTGGAGAGTCATGGAAGCACGGACTGCTCATTATTGGAGCATTAATTGTCTTGATCCCATTCTACATGATGGTTTCAATGTCTCTAAAATCACAACAAGAAATACAGTCAATATCTGGAGGTTTAGTCGGAGCGCAGGAGATTCAAACTTTTCCAGTTTGTACTAAGCACGGATACACCGAAGAGGTATGTACAATGCGACCTTATAAATACAATTTCTGGTTTGCGTTCAAAAAAGCCCCAATTCCAAGGTATTTAATGAACGGTTTGATCGTGACTGTTTCAATCTTTTTAATACAAGTGTTGATCGCACTTCCATGTTCTTATGCACTAGCCAAACTCAGGTTTAAAGGAAGGGAATTTGTCTTTTCGATGGTTCTGTTCTGTTTATTAATACCTGTACATGCAATCGCTTTACCACTGTATGTCATGTTAGCAAAAGCTGGACTGGTGGATACCTATGCGGCCTTAATAATACCGTGGACGATATCTGTGTTTGGAATTTTTCTTATGCGGCAATTTTTTATGACAGTACCAGATGAACTGATTGACGCTGCAAGAATGGATGGAATGGGAGAATATTCTATTGTATGGAAAGTTATGCTCCCTGTAGCCATACCAGCGTTACTCGCTTTTGCTATTTTCTCAGTTGTTGCTCACTGGAATGATTATTTTTGGCCAAGAATTGTGATAACAGGTAATAGAGATTTATTTACACCACCACTTGGTATAAGAGAATTTAGAGGTGGAATTGATAGTGATGAATTTGGACCTATGATGGCGTCGATAGTTACTGTTACCATTCCACTTATTGTGGCTTTCATAGTTGCTCAAAAAAGATTTGTTGAAGGTATCACTATGACTGGAATGAAGTAATTATTTACCCAAAGTGTTTACCATAACAATACCAAGTATAATTAGCCCGCAACCAAGTATTCCAAATAAGTTTGGACTATGACCAAACTTAATTATACTTAATATGAACGTTCCAAAAATTACTAAACCAGCATAAGAAGCATAGGCAATTCCCATTGGCAAAAATTTCATTACCTTAGAAATAAAAAAGACTGCGATTACTATGGAAATAGCACTTAGTGAAGTTGGTATGAATTTCTCGTATCCATTTGATATTTTTGCAAAATTATTTGAAAGTATCCCGAAGAAGATTGCTGCAGCTAAATAAAAATATCCAATCAATTTATGTATCTATCTCGTAAGGAAATGAGCTTAGTTGCTTCAAGCCATCTTTGGTTACAACGAACTGATCCTCAAGTTTAATACCCTCTTTGCCGCCAACTTCTCCAATATAACTCTCTACACAAATAGTCATATTTTCCTCAAAGTTGGCTGAGTAATCCGCATTACTAAAATCTTTATTCGGGTAAGCAATTAGTGGCCATTCGTCTGCAAGCCCTACCCCGTGTATTATACAAGGGTAATGATTATCGTAACAATTATCTGGCAATTTCCATGATTTTTCTGCAAATTCTCTAAAATTTAAACCAGCTTTAATCAGAGATTTGTTATGATTAATGTGTTCTAAAGACAATGAGTAAAGCCTTTTTTGTTCGTCATTTAGACGATTGCCTTCAACAAAGGTTCGAGAGATGTCAGCGCAGTAACCGTATGGTCCAATCATGTCAGTATCAAATGCAACTAAATCTCCAGACTCAATGACCCTGTTACTGCATTCTTGAAGCCAAGGATTTGTTCGTGGTCCAGATACTAGAAGACGAGTCTCAAACCATTCCCCACCATTTTCAATATTGACTTTATGCATATATGACCAAAGTTCCTCTTCTGTCATACCTGCTTGAAGTTTATCTTTCATTAGCCGCATACCTTTTTCAGCAGTTTCAATTGAAGCTCTCATGCAAATTAGCTCATCATCAGATTTAATTGATCTTGCAAGCTCAATGTACTTTTGAGCGTTCACTAGTTTAACGTTAAATTGTTTAAGTAACATTTGTATTCCAACTGGATCGGAAACATCTATTGCAAGGCAATTATTATCAGGTGAATGCTCTCTCATTAAATCTTGAACAGTTCCAGCCCATTTTTTTGCATTTTTATCAACAAAATTACTTGCTGAAAAAAAATCCCAACTATCAACTGCTCGTATCTCATCAATCGTGCACAAATGCTCTGAGAGATGTTCACTCTTGGGATAATCAAATAGTATTACTTTTCCCTCTGCAGAAATAAATACAAATCGCACAAGTTCATGCATTGTAAATAAACTCATATTTCTACTATCGGTTGCATACCTTATATTGATCGGATCAAATAATATGCAAGCACCAACATTATTTGATCGTAGTTGTTCTAAAACTCTATTTAGTCGGTACATTCGTAAACGGTCGAAGTCTATTTTTTCTTCGTAGAGTCTAGGTTTGTAAACTTGATTTTCAAAATTTTGGTTAATTGTTTCGAAAAACTTTGGGCCAATTTTACGGTCAGCAAATTTACTTGTAAAATTACTCATCTAAATGACCATTAACATTATTCTTTTCAAACCTTAAAAGATGATCACTAAATTGCAATTTGAGTTTTTTTGCACTATTGCTAATTTTATCAAGGAAATTAATGCTTATTTTTATACTTTTTTGTTCATTTTCGGATATTTGACCAACATAGGTGATGGCATTCCATAATCCAAGAGAGTTCATTGGTGAAAATTTTTTCTTAGAGGACAATGATAGGTTTATAAATGAAAATAAAAATGAAGATGTGGATACTTTAAATGTTTTTTTAAATTGAGGTATTTTTTTATTCAGGCTTTCTATAAATTTTTTGGGATTACTAAACTGATAGGGATTAATTTTTGGAAAGAATAATTTGAGAAGCTTTTTTGAAAAATCATTTCCAGATGAATAAATAAAAAATAGCTGACCTTTTACATCTAACATTTTTAATAATGGAATAAGTACTAGCTTAAGTGTTCTGTCGTAAGGAGATCTTAGCCTGAAAGCTTGAGATGCAATTATATAGTCGTAAAACTTTGGAATACTCTCTAACTTACTTGGTATCAAATGCTTTAATGCAATTTTTTGATCCTTCCTATAAATAACCATCAATGTCTTTTGCCTCGGTCTCAATATGGTTGAAGAAGTATCTTCTTTTATATCCCAATTTTTTCTTATAACCTCACCCATATTCATGAGTTGCTGATTGAAACTAAAACTTGAATTTCCAACTAATTCTTTTTTAATTAACTTACAATCTGTGAAACGATTATCATTAATTTCTCTGTAGGAGGCATTCGTTATACAGAAAACTAAATTCTTATGTTCAAAAAATCTATAACCAAGATAATTAAGAAGACTGTTAATATCATCGATACTAATTTCTTTTCCAACAACTATAATTGGATCTTCTGGAAATTTGTCATGAACAGCCGACAGCAATGTGCAGATAACTGAGCCATCTCCTGTCCCAGCATCAAAAATTCTAAATGCATCTTTAGTAATTTTAGAATTTTTTAAATACTTTGCTAATTGAAAAGCTATTCGACTTTTTTCGTTGGTAGAATTTACAAATGATAAATATTTATCTCTTGAATCAAAAAAATCTGACTTTTTTGCCCCCACCTTATTTCTCCTAGTTTTTTTTTAAACTAGAAATGCATTGATTACCATAATAGAGTTAACTGGTTAGATTATAAATATGACTTTAGAAACCTCGCTTTTATTGGGTATATTTGGCGCAGTTTTAGCAATAGCGATAATGGTTTTTGATATTTACAAAAGAAACAAATAATCTAACTCAAGTAACATTTATTATAATAATAAGACATGACCAATATTATTAAATCAGGCGAAAGCCACGAAACAGACGTTGTTATTATCGGTGCTGGTCCATGTGGTCTGTTTCAAGTCTTTGAATTGGGTCTTTTAGATATGAAGGCTCATTTAATCGACAACCTTGATAAAATAGGAGGGCAGTGCGCAGAATTATATCCTGATAAAAATTTATATGATATTCCAAGTAGGCCTGCTATTACAGGCCAAGAACTAACTGATGATTTAATAAAACAAGCTGAGCCTTTCAATCCCTCTTATCATCTCAATCAATTAACTTCTAAAATATCTTTAAATGATAATGATATTTTAGTTGAAACCGATAAGGGCACATCCATTAAATGCAAGTCTTTAGTGATTGCAGCGGGCGCTGGTAGTTTTGTTCCAAGAAAGCTTCCTGCAGAGGGCTCTCAGGAGCTAGAAAATAAAAATATTTTTTACTCTGTTAAAAAAAGATCTGATTTTCAAGATAAGAATATTTTAATAATTGGCGGTGGTGACTCTGCGCTTGATTATGTTATGGGATTTCAGGGAATAGCCAAAAAAGTTTCTTTGGTCCACAGAAGAAAAGAATTTAAGGGAGTTCAAGACTCTGTAAATAAAGTTATGTCTTTAGTTGATAAAGGCGATGTAAATTTCAATATGGGAAGTTTAAAAAAGGTTGAAAAAAATGATAATGGTAAAGTCACAGTGACACTTGATGATGAGACAACCATGGATGATATTGATGCTATATTTCCTTTTTTTGGTTTAAAAATAGAATTAGGTCCAATTTCAGATTGGGGTTTGAATTTAGAGAAAAATTTAATATCAGTTAATACTGAAAATTTTGAAACTTCTGTTCCAAGAGTTTTCGCTGTTGGGGATATTTGTATTTATCCTGGTAAATTAAAGTTAATTTTGAGTGGATTTCATGAAGCTGCCCTTGCAGCAAAAAAAATGTTTGAGTATTGTCATAGTGATAAAAAGTATGTTTTTAGATACACTACTTCTTCTAGTGATCTTCAAAAAAAACTTGGTGTAAAATAACTTTTAAAATGCTTATAACTGGCAGTTCATTACTGACTGTATGAAGATAATAATTTTTTCTAAGACCATTTTTTTATTTATTTTTAGTCTCTTAATACTTTTCAGCACCCATTTATATTCAAAAACTCTAGAAAAAACCAGAGTTTCTCTTGATAATCCATGGGGGATGAGTTGGATATATGATCACTTATTGATCACTCAAAAATCAGGTGAAATTTTCCTCATCAATACAAATGATTATTCAAAAACAAAAATTGAACACAACATTCCTTTTGTTCAACATGGTCAAGGAGGTCTTTTAGATATTGTAAGTGAAAAGAATTTTATATGGGTTACTGGCTCAATTAAGAAAAATGGCAAATACACAACCGCAGTATACTCTGCTGAACTTAAAGAAAATAAGCTCATTAATGAAAATCTCATATATGAGGCTTTACCATATTTTGGTAATGGAAAACACTTTGGTTCTCGAATAGAAATTCTTGATGATTACCTTTATATAAGCATTGGCGAAAGAGGAAAAGGCATGATTGCTCAGGACTTCTCAAATTCAATTGGATCAATAATCAGAATACATAAAAATGGTGAGCACCCTAAAGATAATCCTTTCATATCGGGTAATGATTGGCTTCCTGAGTTATTTCAAATTGGTGTTAGGAACCCTCAAGGGATGACTTTGGATCCTCATACTAAATCTATTTATATATCTAATCATGGACCTAAAGGAGGAGATTTTATAGGCAAAGTCGTTAGAGGTACTAATTATGGTTGGAAGAAAATAGGATGGGGAGGAACAAATTACTCTGGAACTAAAATTGGAGATGGCAATGCTTGGGAACCTGGTTTTATAAAACCAGAATTTATTTGGGTACCTTCAATTGCAATTAGTGGAATTAAATTCTATCAAGGAGAGGCTTTTCCAGAGTGGCAGAATTCACTTTTGGTTTCCTCATTAAAATTCAAATACTTGTCAGTATTACACAGAAAAAACAAAAAATTTTTTAAAGAGGAAATAATATTTAAAGATAAAATCGGTAGAGTCAGAGATATGGAAATAGATACATTGGGAAATATATATATTATTGCTGATGAGAAAAACTCAAATTTATTTGTTTTAAAACCATAGCTTTAATTTATCCTAATCATATGAGAAAAATTTTACTTTTAATTTTCATATTTTTTAGCAGTAGTTTATATGCATATGATGAGAATGAAATTATTTGTATTGCAACTTATGAGTTAGCTTCAGAATTTTTTTCATCGATGAAAGATGAAAAAACTTCACAGGAGATGTTTGCAAAAAAACAAGAATTATTAGATAAATACGATGATGGCCATTTTCCTTTAGATGATATTGATTTTATGAAAACAGAAATACATTATGCTTGGTCAAACAATTTTGACTTCCTTCCCCCGATTTTAGAAAATTGTATCCAGAATATTAAATAATATAAGCTTATAAATTAGACCATTACTCAGCTATTTTACTGTATCAATAGATTAATTTTATTGTAATAATAGGATTGCTTAATTAAGTAAGATCTAATTTAGATTAGTAGGAGGATAAAATGAAAAAAATCATAGCTACTTTAACAGCTATTTTAGCTATGGGGTTTTCTTCTTCATTCGCAGGAACATTAGTCATTAATACCGATTTGACTGATCCAGCTCCTAAAGCAGCGTTTGAATGGGCTTTTAATAAATTCCAAGAGGAAAATCCTGACGTTACAATTGAAGTTAATAACTTTGATCATGAAGGATACAAACAAGCAATTAGAAATTTTTTAACCACAAGCCCCCCTGATGTTTTCAATTGGTATGCTGGAAATAGAATGCTTCCATTTGTAAGAGCAGGACTTGTTGAGGATGTATCAGATATCTGGTCAGATACTGGATGGGTTGATGGAAACTTAACAGAGGGTATGTCTCACGCTAAGAAACCAATGACTATTGGTGGCAAACAGTGGGGTATTCCATACACCTATTACCAGTGGGGTGTTTATTACAGAAAAGATATTTTTGAGGCCAACGGAATTTCTGTACCCACAACTTGGGATGAATTTGTTGCTGCCTGCGCAACATTGAAAGCCGCAGGTGTTACACCAATCACGATTGGATCAAAGTATCTTTGGACAACAGCAGGTGTCTTTGACTATTTAAACTTAAGAACAAATGGTTATGAGTTCCACATGGCTTTGACAAAAGGTGAAATACCTTACACTGACCCTAGGGTACATGCTGTATTTGATAAGTGGGATGAGTTAGTAAAACCTGGATATTTTCTAGAAAATCATGCATCACTTGCTTGGCAAGAAGCAATCCCTCCAATGATTAATGGAGAGGCAGCGATGTATGTTATGGGTAACTTCTCAGTTGCACTATTCAAAGAAGGTGGATTAACAAACGATAACCTCGGCTTTTTCCAATTTCCAGAGATCACTCCTGGTATACCTATGGCTGAAGAGGCACCAACGGACACAATGCATATTGCATCTGGAGCAAAAAATAAGACAGATGCAAAAAGATTCCTAATCTTTTTAAGTAGAGCAGATGTTCAGGAGGAGATGAACAAAACCCTTGGACAACTTCCAGTTAATAGTGGCTCTAAAGTTGATCCAGATCCATTTTTAGAAGCAGGTTTAAATATGTTAAATAACGCATATGCAATGGCCCAATTCTACGATAGAGATGCCCCAGCTGAAATGGCCTCTGAGGGAATGAAGGGTTTTCAAGAGTATATGGTTAATCCTGATAGAAGAGATAAAATTCTTGAGCGTTTAGAAAAAGTACGCCAAAGAGTTTATAAATAATCAATATTAATAGGGGTGGTTTTGAAATTTGAACCACCCCTCTTCATAGCGTGCCTAATTCCACACATATAGTTTATAGAAAGTCTTCATGGTGGAAACTTAATCAACAAAGATTAACACCGTGGATTTTTTTATTTCCAGGTTTATTGCTTTTTTTAGTTTATGTAATCTGGCCAATTTTTAATTCTCTATACATTTCTTTATTACAATGGGATGGTCTATCTCCAGCAATTTACGTTGGTTTAACAAACTATATAGAATTATTGGATGACGAGTATTTTTATATTTCGTTATTGAACAATCTTAAGTGGTTAATCTTATTTATGTTAGCAGTTCCAATAGGATTGGGATTAGCTGTATTTTTAAATCAAACCATTTTTGGTATAAGACTTATCAAATCTCTTTTCTTTTTTCCTTTTGTAATTTCTCAAGTTGTAATTGGAATTATATTTTCATGGTTTTATAACCCAAGAGGGGTCATAGGGCCTTTTTTAGATAAAATAGGTCTCAGTAATTATGCCATCTTAGCAGATGAGAATTTTGCTACCTATGGAATTATCTTTGCCGGAATTTATCCACAAATTGCATATTGTATGATCTTGTATTTAACAGGTTTAAACAATCTTAATACAGATCAAATTGAGGCAGGTAGAATGGATGGTGCTAAAGGCCTTTCTTTATTTAAAAATATTATTTTACCTCAGTTAAAGCCAGCCACTTTTTTAGCAATTGTTGTAACTGTGATCGGATCTCTAAGAAGTTTTGACATGGTTGCTATTATGACACAAGGTGGACCATATGGTTCAACCAATGTTTTAGCTTATTATATGTTCGAGACCGCTTTAAGCGAATATGGATATAGAATGGGTTATGGTTCAGCTATTGCAGCAGTTTTATTCACCATAATGATGTTCTATATATTATTTTTTATTTATCGGATGTATCAAAGTGAGAAAAAAGGACTTTAAATGTTTCCTATACCAATTCAAAAAAGACCTTTAATTAACAGGATTTCATACAAAATACTTGTACCTGTATCTTTATTCATTTGGTTGATCCCTCTTATAGGGATTATGCTCACCTCTATAAGAGGCCTTGGAGATATTACTGCAGGAAATTATTGGGGCATACCTAGTGAATTTTTATTGTTTAGTAATATTAAAGATGTTTTTCAAAATACTCCAATGCTGTCTTACATAATAAATAGTTTTAAAATAACTATCCCGACTGTAATAGGCGCTGTTGCTATAAGTTGTATGACAGGTTTTGCTTTAGCATCATATAAGTTTAAAGCAAATCTTTTTATCTTTTTCACATTTATAGCTGGAAACTTTGTTCCATTTCAAATTTTAATGATACCAGTTCGAGACCTGACTTTCCAAATGGGTTTGTATGATACAGTTACAGGGTTAGTTTTATTTCATGTTGCCTTTCAAACTGGCTTTTGTACTTTATTTATGAGAAATTTTATCAAAGCTTTACCAAATGAATTATTTGAGGCCGCAAGGATCGATGGTACTTCAGAGTTTAATATATTCTTGAAGATAGTAGTTCCCCTTACAAGACCGGCTATCGCTGCGTTGTCTGTGCTAATATTTACATTTATTTGGAATGACTTTTTTTGGGCAACTGTTTTAATTCAAGGACAACACGCAATGCCAATTACTGCAGGTTTGAAATCTCTAAATGGTCAATGGGTTACTGTCTATCATCTTCTATCTGCTGGATCAATAATCGCAGCAGTTCCACCTGTGATAATGTTTTTTCTAATGCAAAAACATTTTATAGCTGGTCTTACACTAGGCGCTAGTAAGGGATAGAATTGGCTAAAATTACTTTTATAGGTGCGGGTAGTACTGTCTTCATGAAAAGTATTTTGGTAGATATTTTACTTGAGCCAGAATTAAATTCGTTTGATATTGCCTTACATGATATAGAACCAAAAAGATTAAAAACATCAAAAATAGTTGCTGATAATATATGTAAGTCGCTAAAAGCTTCGGCTTCAATAACAACTACGTTAGATAGAAAAGAGGCTCTTAAAGGCGCTGATTTTGTTATAGTTATGATACAGGTTGGAGGTTATGAACCCTCAACTGTTATTGATTTTGAAATACCAGCCAAGTATGGACTTCAACAAACCATTGCAGACACGCTGGGTATTGGGGGTATTATGCGCGGGTTGAGAACAGTTCCTGTTTTAGTTGAAATTGCCAAAGATATAATGGATCAATGCCCTAAAGCATGGATGCTTCAATATGTAAATCCTATGGCAATCAATTGTCTAGCTCTCTCAGACTTTGTTCCTGAGCTCCAATATGTAGGACTTTGTCATTCTGTCCAAGGTACAGCTGCTGATTTAGCGAGAGACATAAATGAAGATTTAAGCAAAATTCAATATGAGTGCTCTGGAATAAATCATATGTCATTTTTTACAAAGTTTGAAAAAAAATTAGATAATGGTTTAACGGAAGATCTTTACCCTAAAATTTTTAAGGCAGGAGAGGAAGGTAATTTTGGAACTAATTGGGATGGTTGTTCAAATCATGTAAGATATGAAGTATTGAAAAGACTTGGTTATTTTGTTACAGAGTCATCTGAACATTTCGCAGAATATACACCTTGGTTTATTAAAAATCACCAAAAAGAATTAATTTCAAAGTTTGATATTCCAGTTAATGAATACATTCGACGCTGTAAAAAACAAATTCAAGAATGGGAAATCCAAAAAAAAGATTTAATTAGCAAACCTCAAAAAGAATATAATAAATCTGTAGAGTATGCTTCGAGAATAATTTTATCAATGGTAACTGGAAATCAAGACACTGTTTATGGAAATGTTCTTAATAAAAATTTCATACCTAATTTACCTAAAAATTGCTGTGTTGAAGTTCCTTGTATTGTTGGAAAAAATGACCTCACTCCACAATCAGTACCACCATTACCTATGCACTTAGCAAATCTAATTCAGACCAATATTAATGTTCAACAATTAACAGTTGAGGCTCTTAAAACTCTTAAGAAAGAGAGTATTTATCATGCTGCCATGCTAGACCCACACACTGCTGGTGAACTTAATTTAGATCAAATTTGGAAAATGGTTGATGAGTTGCTAGATGCTCATGGTTCAATGTTACCTGTTTTCAAATGACATATAATCTATATATAAAAAGAATTGACAGAGGTGATGGAAAAGAACTTATTTTATTTAGCCAAAATCACATAAACTACAAAGTTTTTGAAGGTTTGCCCCCAATCTTTGATAACAAAACTCATCTTAGATTCCACCCAGTTCGCTCTGAATGGGTAGGATACTCAACATCAAGACAAAACAGAACCTTTTTACCTAAGGTCCTTGAATGTCCTTTATGTCCAATGAAAAATGACGAAGCACCAAGTGACATTCCTGTTGACCAATATGAAGTTGCCATCTTTACAAATCGTTTCAGCTCATTCAAATTAGATGAGTCTGATATACCTTATTTAGAAGTAGAAACCAATCAGGCAGTAGGAACTTGTGATGTAATCTCTTATAGTTCAAAACATAACGATGAGTTCTCTAATTTACCTATTGAGAGAATTCAACTAATTATTCATGCACTATCTAACCGCACTGAAGAATTATATAATAATCCAAAAATTGAATTTATTTTACCATTTGAAAACAAAGGAAAAGAAATTGGGGTAACTTTAGATCATCCTCATGGACAAATATATAGTTTTGGACACATTCCAGAATTGATTAAAAGGCAAGCTATAGTACAAAAATCAAAACCTCTCGAAAAATATTTATTGAATATATCTAAAGAATTAATTTTAAAAAAAAATTCTTCTGCTATATCCTTTGTACCTCGTTGGGCTAGATACCCCTTTGAAATTTGGGTAGTGCCTTATCGAAGGACATCTAATATTTTTGAACTTTCAGAAAAAGAGCAAAAAGATCTTGCTGAACTTATGCTTGATGCCTCTCAAAGTTTAAACAAAGTATTTGGTGATCCTATGCCGTATACTCTTGCATGGCAGCTATCTCCTAAAGGTTTTGAGAATTCTCATCATTTTCATTTATGCTTTCAACCGATTCGCAGATCAAAAACAAAATTAAAATATTTAGCAGGTGTCGAGCAAATTGCAGGGTTTTTTTTAGTAGATCTTCCTCCAGAACGCTCAGCTCGTATCTTGAGAGGTGAAGAACTACCTGATGAATAGTCAGTCTTTATTTGAGCAGTACTTCCACTATCCTGCAGTATCGTCATCAGAGGCACATGGAAGAGTAAATTTAATTGGTGAGCACACCGATTATAATAAAGGTTTCGTGCTTCCAACATTAATCGAACAGAAAATTGAAGTAAGTCTGAGTCCTCGATTAGACTTTAAAATTGTTGGTATTTCAGAAGAATTTGGTGAAAAGACTGTACTATCTGACTCAAATATTGATGGAACCTGGATAGATTTTGTCAGAGGAGCTTTATATTACATGGCAAAGGAAGGACAACTTATTAAAGGTTTAGATATTGCGGTTACCTCCAGTATCCCAACAGGATCGGGATTATCTTCATCAGCCGCATTTGAAATAGCAATGTTGAGGGCCTTATGCCAAATGGTTGGACATGAACTATCATCAACTAGAATAGCAAAAATAGGACAACTGATAGAACATCATTTTATAGGAACCTTTTGTGGAATAATGGATCAAATGTCATCATCAAAATCTGAATTTGGACAAGTACTATTCTTGGATTGTGAAAATTTGAATACAGAAATAGTACCTATCTTTAGAGATTATACCTTCATAATTATTCATTCTGGAAGCACGCGAAAACTCTCAGAAGGGTTGTATAATGAAAGAAAAAGAGAGACAGAAATAGCTACTAAATTTCTTAATATCTCATCATTACGCCATGCAGAAATTTCTGATTTAAATAAAATTAAAGATTCTAAAATTTTAAGAAGAGCTAGACATGTCATTACTGAAAACGATCGAGTATTAAAGGCTGTACAATTTTTAAAAGATAATAATGCCCATGCATTTGGAAATTTAATGAATGAAAGTCATATTTCCATGGACAAAGATTATGAAATATCTAGTCCTGAATTAAATCATATTGTTAAAACTGCTCAGTCAAACGGTGCTTTAGGCGCAAGGCTTACGGGTGCTGGATTTGGAGGTTGCATTGTGGTTTTGTCGTCAAATACTCGCAGAGATGATATTATCAAAAAAATATTAGAACATTGTCCTAAATCATATTTAGTCACCAACATAGGACGAAATATTACACCAATTTAAAATGAATAAATTAAAAGTTACAACAATTCTTAAATGCAAAAATTTACTTGGCGAAAGCTGTTTTTGGGACCCAAGATATAACTGCCTAGTTTGGACAGACATAGAATCAAAGAAGGCATGGATGCTTGATGATAACAATCAAAGCTTTGTATTTAATTTACCAGATAGGGCAGGGTTTATTCTTCCAAGGAAAAAAGAGGGATTTATTATTGGATTTCCCAACTTTATAACCATTTCTGATAAAAATTTTTCTTCATTCGACAAAATATGCGAAGTTGAAATCACAAATAATCAAACTCGAATTAATGATGCAAAAGTAGATCCTTATGGAGGCATAGTATTTGGTACCTATAATGAAGATCCAGATAAAGCAAAAAGAAAGCCCATTGCTAATCTCTATAGACTTGCACCAAATTTATCTCTAACACAACTTTTGTCAAATGTCACAGTTTCTAATGGAATAGCCTTTTCAGAAAACGAAAATATCATGTATTTTGCTGATACTCCAACTGGTCGAATACAAAAATTCGAGTACACTAAAAATTTCAATAAGTTTTATGAATTAGAAACAAATATGATCTTTAAAAATGTTGGTGAACCTGATGGGGCTACTGTAGATATAGATAATAATTATTGGTCAGCAAGAGTCAGGGGTAGATGTATAATTTGTGTTGATACAAAAGATGAAAAAATAATAGAAAAAATTAATCTTCCAACCAATACGCCCACATGTGTAACATTTGGTGGTGCTAATTTAAATAGTCTTTACATAACATCTTTAAGAGCAGATCCTACTAGTGATAATGAAGGTGGAAATCTTTATAAAATTGAAACTGGTACTCAAGGCCGTGCTCAACTTTTAACTGATATTTGATTTTAAAGAAATTTCTTATTAACTAAATTTTTCATGTTTAATTTCGTAATATTTTTTAAATAGTAGAATATATTTTGTGATGCTTCTAGAGACATTCTCTCTCTGCATTCCAAAGTTAATGCAGCATTATGAGGCGTTAATAAAATATTATCTAACTTAAAAAAAGGATGATCGGACTCTGGGGGCTCAGACACAAAAACATCCATTCCTGCACCTAAGATTTTTTTTGAGTGAAGGGCTTGATATAAATCATTTTCATTTACTATCCCACCCCTAGATGTATTTACTAGAATTGTTTTTTTTTTCATAAGATCTAATTCTGTTTGCGATATAAAATCTTTTGTGTCCTCATTTAACGGTAAATGTATGCTAACAAAATCTGCAAGTGCTAAACCATCATTTTTTTCTATGGGTATACAACCAGTTTTTTTTATTAAATCACTATTTAAAAATGGATCATAAACATATACTTCCATATCAAAACCAAGACATCTCTTTGCAACTTCTTTTCCTATTCTACCAAAACCAGCTATAAGTAATTTTTTTTTATATAATTCAAAAAAGTTTGGCAGTTCGGACCTTTGAGTAAAATTCCCTCCTTTCACTAATTTATCAGAAAGAGATAAATTTTTTGTTAAATACAAAAAGAATGACATTACATGTTCAGCAACACTTACGGCATTAGATGTTGATGTAATACAAAGAGCAATTTTTTTCTTATTTAAATAATCTAAATCAACATTGTCATAACCAACACCATGTCTTGAAATAATTTTTAAATTTTTACAATGCTCTAAAATATCTTGATCTAGCCTAGAAGTTCTCAGTAGGATTGCATCAACAAACTTTAATTCCACTTGTAGGTTTTGATAGTTAAAATTTGTTACCTCGACTATTTCTAGCTTATTTTCTTTTAAAAACTCTAACCCTTTTGGATGAACTGTTCCTAATATTGCAATTTTCATTTTATTATCTGATTAAAAGTTATTTCAAAAAAGTATCAATTTTAAAAGGTTTTTCATTCAAATTATTTTTCTATCATGTAATATCTATAATAGGTTTAGTTTTTGGAGGAATAATGAAAACCATCAAATTATCTTGTGCACATGCACTTTTTAAATATTTAATTGCACAGAAAACTATTATCGATGGTAAAAAAGTACCATTATTTCCTGGAGCATTTGCAATTTATGGTCATGGTAACGTAGCTTGTTTGGGTCAAGCTATGGAGGAATTCCAATCAGAACTCCCCACATATAGAGGTCATCATGAACAAAGTATGGCTTTAACTGCAATTGGATACGCAAGAGCAATGAGGCGTCGACAAATATACATTTGTACATCAAGTGTTGGTCCAGGTGCAACCAATATGGTAACCGCTGCTGCTGTAGCATTGAGTAATAGATTGCCCCTTTTACTTTTACCTGGAGACACCTTTGCAAGTCGTTTCCCTGATCCTGTTTTGCAACAAGTTGAAAATTTTAATTCACCAATTGAAACTGCTAACGATGCTTTTAGACCAGTTTCAAAATATTTTGATCGAATAACAAGACCAGAACAAATTTTATCCTCACTTCCTCAGGCTATTCAATTAATGCTTGATCCAGCAGAATGCGGTCCTGCCACCATCGCAATGTCACAAGATGTTCAAGGTGAGTCATTTGATTTTCCTGAAATTTTTTTTGAGGAGAAAATTCATGAGATTAGAAGAGTGCATCCTGACCCAATTCAAGTCAAACAGGCAGTTGATAAAATTAAAAATTCAAAACAGCCTTTAATTATTTCAGGAGGAGGAGTTCTCTATTCTGGCGCGGAAGAAGAACTCTCAAATTTTGCAAAGAGACACAATATCCCTGTCACGTCTACTGTTATGGGTATCGGATGTATGACTAAGGATGATCCATATTATATCAGCGCAATAGGTGCTTTAGGTGAGGGTTCGGCAAACAATCTCTCTAAAGATACAGACTTAGCAATTGCTATCGGAACAAAACTTGCTGACTTCACAACTGCATCTTGGTCTAATTTTGAAAATCCAGATTTTAAATTAGTTTCTATTAATACATCAAGATACGACGTCACTAAACATATGGCAACTGGTGTTATAAGCGATGCAAAAATCGGTCTTCAGCAAATATCAGAAGCATTAGGTAACTGGAGGGCTAATGATAGTTGGTATCAAAGAGCAGTTAAAGAAAGAGAAAAGTGGAACACATATGTTAAAAAAGAAAGCGGACCTACAAACCAAAAGGAACCCTCATATGCTCATGCAGTTGGGGCAGTTTATCGAAATGCAGATGACTCGGATATAGTTGTAACCGCCGCTGGTGGACTTGTAGGTGAAGTAGTTCAAGTGTGGAAACCAAAACAACTGAATACCTGGGAATCAGAGTGGGGCTACTCCACAATGGGGTTTGAAATTTCGGGTTCTTTGGGAATCAAAATGGCAAAACCCGATCAAGATGTTGTTGTATTTGTTGGAGATGGCTCATATTTACTAAGTAATAGTGATATTTATAGTTCTGTAATTTATAACAAAAAATTAATCATTATCGTCTGTGATAATGGAGGACATATGGTTATCAATAGACTTCAACTTGCAAAAGGAGGTAAGGAATATATTTGCAATCTTCGTGCTGCTAATGCAACCAATCTCCAATTCGTAGATTTTGAAATGCATGCAAAAAGCATGGGGGCAAATGCAGAAACTGTAAGTTCTACATCTGAGTTAGAAGCAGCTTTCAAGAGAGCAAAAGACTCAGATAAAACTTATGTGATATCTATAAAAACACATGGATATTTATGGTTAGAAAATGGAGGAGCTTTTTGGGAGTCCCCAACATTACAAGATCCAATTACCGAAGATAACAAAAAAGCTCTCAATGATTTTGAAGCTGGAAAGAGCAAACAGCGCAAAGGCGTTTAATCTTGATAACTAAAAAAAAAATTGTCCTGATAACAGGAGCTGAGTCAGGTATTGGAAAAAGTGCATCCAAGATTTTTTCAAATAATGGCTACGGGGTTATAGGCACTTCCCTAAAAAAAATTAATAATAAAAGTAAAGATATTGAATACTATCAAATAGATATAACTAATAATTCTGAGTGGAAAAATCTATCCAAAATTATAAAAAAAAAGCACGGAAAAATTGACGTTCTAGTAAATAGTGCTGGTGTGAGACTGAGCGGTAATTTAGAGACAACCTCGATGAGTGAATGGACATATCACTTCAATAATAATGTGATGGGCACTTTTTTGGCTTGCAAATATGCATTACCATTTCTTAAAAAAAGTAAGAAATCTTCCATAGTAAATTTAGCTTCAATAAATAGCATTAGAGGAGCAAAAAATATGTTGGCTTATGCAACATCAAAAAGTGCAATAATATCTTTTACAGCATCTTTGGCTTTGGATTTATCTAATTTCAATATAAGAGTTAATGCTGTTGCTCCTGGTGCTATTGATACACCAATGTTAGCTTCCTTTAAAAAAGATTTATCAAAAAAAGAATATGAAAAAAAAATGCGGGAAAATCATCCTATCGGTAGGATTGGCAAACCAACAGAAGTAGCAAGTGTAATTTATTTTCTTGCAAGTGAGGCTTCATCTTTTATGACAGGACTAACTATACCTGTTGATGGTGGAAGAAGCATAAGATGACTTTTATTTATTAATTTTTAAAATAGTTACATCTGCTTGTTTCATTTTTTTTGATCCAAGGAGAATTTCGCCTTGAAAAGCATTCGGTATGACTACATCTTTTTTTCCGTAATTAGTAAAAAATAATAGATTACCCCTTTGCCTTACTCTAAGATACTCGGGTAGTGTAATTGGTTTTAAACCTGATGCAGTCATTTGTTCTTTCATTATTGAGGTCAACAAGGTCTCATTCGGCCATCCACACAAATAACTTCCTTGGTTCCCACTAGTGATAACAGGAAAACCATCCTCTGATTTACCCTCAGACACACCTGAACTGTCTCCTTGCTCTCTCCATACGTGTAACTTTCCCTTCTGGCCTTTCCATTCTACTTCAACAGGAAGTTCATATGGTAGGGCATCTACTCTTGTAACTTTATATCCAAGTCCCTCTAGGCTTAAGTTTTGCGGAATTTGAAAATTTCTATTTTTTATTCCCGTCCTGGGACCAGCTAAAATTTTTGCTCCAGAAGAAACCATTTTTTTAAAAGTGTCAGTTTCAAGATGTACAAAAGAGGGAATAATAATTAATTTATAACCAGTAAAATCAGCTTTTTTTCCTACAATATCTAGAGACCCACCATTAACTCTGACCGATTTATAAAAATCAATCAACAGGCGCGTGTAGTGAAAATCCTCTGTTTGTCCATCCAGTTCAGTTATCCAACAAGCCTCATAATCATGCAATAATGCAATTTCGGATTTCTGTGTTTCTGGTAAATTGAGCATTTGTATCTCATTGCTTACTTGCATGACCTCGTGACTACCGATTGCTGGTGTATTATCACGGTACATTAATCCTGCATGCATTTGTTCTTGTGCAAAAGGTGCTTGTCTCCAACGAAAATAACTTACAACCTCAGCGTCGTGAGCAAATGCTTCCCATGTCCACATCCTTACAGCACCAGCTACAGGAATAGGATTATATTTAGCCCAATTAACTGGACCAGGCTGTTGTTCCATTATCCAAAGACGACCCATCCCTCGATAAAGGTCATGATGGTAAGATTGAAAATCAGGATCGCCAATATTGTAACAGTCTTCAAGAAGTTTTTTATCTTCTCTAGCGATAGTTTGCATATTTTGAAGAAAGCCTAAAGGATAACTGTCCCAAGCAGCAATATTTAAATCTTCACATATTTCACGATGATCAAATTCTGTAAAGTGACCCATAAAGTTATGGCTAATGGGCCTTCCAGGAGAGTAATCATTTAATATCTTCACCTGTTGACAATTAAAATTTTTAACTTGATCCGAGCTAAACTTTCGGAAATCAAAATTATGAGAAGGATTTACCTCAGTAACTGTTAAGTTAGGAAGTTCTATTTCCTTAAAGGAGCGATACTCCATAGACCAGAAAACATTTCCCCAAGATTTATTTAAATCATCTATATTTTGATATTTTTTTTCAAGCCAAATTCTAAACTCTCGCAAAGCAGACAAGCACCAAGAGTACGTAGTTTCATGACAACCAAACTCATTATCCGTTTGCCATGCTTTCACAAAATTATTTTGTCCATATCTCTCTGCTACTGCTTTAGTTATGCGCTGACTTTCTTTTTGATAACCAGTATGAGAAAAGGAATAGTGTCTACGAGATCCAAATTTTCTAGCCTGTCCATTTTCATCTATGGCGATCATGTCTGGCATTTGATCAACCAACCATTTAGGAGGTGTGGCAGTTGGAGTGCACATTACAATCTTTAAGCCATTATTTCCCAATATATCCACAATCTTATCCAACCAATTCCAGTCAAAAACACCCCAACTTGGCTCGATACGAGACCAAGCAAATTCAGCAATTCTTACCCACTTGATACCATTTTTGCTCATATTCTTGGCATCAGTTATCCACATTTCTTCAGGCCAATGCTCTGGGTAATAACATACCCCTAATTCGGGACTCTTAGACATCTTTAGTCGATTGAAACACCTGAGGAATCGAAGAAGTGCTGATGATTTTGATGCCAATCAAGATAAATATTTTCATTAATTTTGATTCTACTATTTACATCAAGTTTAGCCGTGATCTCATTATCTTTTTCCAAGTTAATGTAACATAATAAGTGCTCACCTAAATTCTCTATATGTCTTATGGTTCCTTTGAGTTTACATGAACTATCATTTGACACATCGAGGTGCTCAGGTCTAATTCCTATTTTGGTTGCTCCACTTGGAATATTTAAATTAGTCATATTTAATTTATATCCATCCTTTAAATTTATCATATTCATTTTTGGAGAACCAATAAACTCAGCTACAAATTGATTTTTTGGAGAGTTATAAAGTTCAATGGGTGTTCCAACTTGTTCAATAATTCCCTGATTAATAACAACAATTCTATCCGCAAGTGTCATTGCTTCGACTTGGTCATGTGTTACATAAATCATAGTTGCGGCTAATTGATTATGAAGCTTAGCTATTTCTATTCTCGTTTGAACGCGAAGTGCTGCATCTAAATTAGATAAAGGCTCATCAAATAAAAATACTTTTGGATTTCTCACTATAGCTCTTCCAATAGCAACACGTTGTCGTTGACCACCTGATAATTGTTTAGGTAGTCTTTCAAATAAACTCTCAATTTGCAAAATTTTTGCTGCCTCTAAAACTCTACTTTTGATTTCATCAATAGGTGTCTTAGCTTGTTTTAGAGCAAATGACATGTTGTCAAAAACTGTCATATGAGGATAAAGGGCATATGACTGGAAAACCATCGCAACACCCCTCTCTGCTGCAATAATTTTATTTACAACCTCTCCACCTATAGATATTTCTCCTTCAGTTATATCCTCTAGTCCGGCTATCATTCTAAGGAGTGTAGACTTACCACAACCAGATGGTCCAACAAACACAATGAACTCACCAGAGTTGATATCAAGGTCTACACCATGGATCACTTCAGTTTTATCATAAGTTTTTTTTACACTTTTAAGGTTTAAATTAGCCATAATACCGTGAAAACTTTAGCATTTTTTGTATAAATATACATCAGTGACTATAGTTTTAATTTAGGCTAAATACTTTGAGAATTCATAATAAGATTTTTTTGGAATTCGTTTAAAGCTATCGAAATCAACATAGACTAATCCAAATCTCTTGGAATAGCCAAATGCCCATTCATAATTATCAAGTAATGACCAGGCAAAATATCCCTTAACAGACAAACCTTCATTCAAACAACTTAATATTTGTTTTAAATGTAAATTAAAAAATTCTATTCGATCTTCATCATAAACTTCTCCTTTAGAAGTTGGTTTATCATTATTTGCCATCCCATTTTCGGTAATATAAATTGGAATTTTATTGTCATATTCTTCATTTATTCTTTTAATAAAGTAGCTCAATCCCTCAGGATAAAATTCCCATCCCATATCCGTTTTTTTTAGTGTTCCACTATTACACTCATAATTAACACCATCTTTTGATTTTTTATATTTGACTAAAGAGCGGGTGTAATAATTCAATCCTATCCAATCAATTGGTGTAGATATTAATTCTAATTGTGTTTTATAATTTTCTGGTAGGTATTTTTCTAAGATAGATAAAGCTAATTCCGGATATTTACCTTTAAAGATCGCATCGGTAAACCATCTATTATGAATTTCATCAAACAGTTTTGTTGCTTGAATATTTTCTTCATTACTATCTATAGATTGACCAAACTGATTATTTAAAACTATTCCGATCTGATGAGAATTACATGACCTTAATGCTTCAACAGATTGTGAGTGCGCAAATAAAATATTATGCATTGTTTTAGCAGCTGATTGGATATTTTTAATACCTGGCGCATGTTCTCCAAGATAATGACTTAAAAAAGATATGCACCAAGGCTCATTAATGGTTGAAACTTTTTCAAATTGATCTCCAAAAGTTTTTGAAATGAAAAAAGATAAATCTCCAAAATGCTTACAGGTTTCTTGATTCTCCCAACCTTTAATTTTTTGAAATCTTATGGGAAGGTCCCAATGATAAATTGTTGGGAATGCCTCTAAATCACAATTATTTATTTCTTCTAATAATTGCTTGTAAAAATCTACACCCTTTAAATTTACATCTTTATTGTTGTCTGGAAATAATCTTGGCCAAGCAAATGAGAAACGATATGTCTTAAAACCCGCGTTTTTTATAAGTTTAATATCCTCTTTGAAATATTCAATATGTTTACAAGCAAGCTTCCCATCAACGCCATTCAATTTTCTCTCAGCAAAATCGTCCCAAATAGATTTACCACAATTACCGTACATGGTTCCTTCAATCTGATAAGAGGAAGTAGCAACTCCAAATTTAAAATCTTTAGGAAAGTCTTGAAGAGAAGATAAGTTAATCAATTCTAATTTTGTTACTAGAATTAAATAAATTAATTTTGTTTAAATCATATTTAATTTTAACATCGTCACCAACCTTAATTAGGCTATCTCCTGATGCTTCAACTACTATTGGGTCGCCCTCATTATCTAAATAAATAAAAGTGTTTGAACCTAATTTCTCCACAACGAAAGCTTTGCCTTGGAAATCATAATCTGAGTCATCAGTAATAATTATATCCTCAGGTCTAATACCAAAAATTATATCAGTATTTTCATTTGATTTAATTGTTTTTGAAATTTTAATCTTTGAACCTAAAATATTAATTTCAACTTTATCTTGATCTACTGATAAAGTTTTAGCATTGACAAAATTCATCTTTGGAGAGCCAATGAAACCTGCAACAAATAAATTTTTTGGGTTATTATATAATTCTATTGGCTTACCTTGTTGAGAAATCTCACCTTGATCTAATACAACAATCTCATCAGATAAAGTCATTGCCTCAGTTTGGTCATGAGTCACATAAACCATTGTTGCATCCAAGTGATCATGTAATTTTGCTAATTCAATTCTCATTTGAACTCTCAAAGCGGCATCTAAATTAGATAAAGGTTCATCAAATAAAAAGACCTTAGGTTTTCTAGTTATTGCTCTACCAATAGCAACTCTTTGTCTTTGACCTCCTGACAATTGTTTAGGCTTTCTCAGAAGATAATCTTCAATTTGTAAAATTTTTGCAGCCTCATGCACTCTTTCTTTAACTTCATCTTTGGGTCTTTTCTCTAATTTCAATCCAAATGCCATATTATCAAAAACAGTCATATGGGGGTAAAGAGCATATGATTGAAAAACCATTGCGATATTTCTTTCTTTGGGAGGGAGGTTATTTACTTCTTCTCCACCAATCGATATTTTACCCGAATTAGTCTCTTCTAACCCAGCTATCATTCTTAATAATGTAGACTTTCCACATCCAGATGGCCCAACAAGTGTTGTGAATGACTGACTTTTGATTTTAAGTGAAAAATCCTTAATAACATGGGTTTTTCCAAAAAATTTATTAATTGAGCTGAGTTCTATATCAGCCATTAGTTTAAGTATCCTAAAAATTTTGATTGTTTATTAATCATAGTATTTAAAAGTTCCTCAGCCTTAATTGCATCATCAACAATAGGATCTGATAAAAGAGCTAAATACGCACCATGTTTTGATCTATTTAAAATTGCCTCTGTTGTTAATTTTATGACTCCAGTTTGCGAATTCAAAAGAGCTCCAAATGTTTTAGGATAATTATCTAGTTTTTTTCCATTCGCACCTTTCTTATTAATAACAGCTGGTACTTCTACTACAATATCATTTGGTAAATACTCAATTAAATTATTATTTGGGATATTTACTGCATGTTCAAGTCTATTGTCATCTTCAATAATACTCTCAATAATTGGAACAACTCTCTCATCAAGTTTTGGTTTGCTATTATCAAAAAACCTCCCATACAAAAAGTCATCTTCATAAAAATTTAAACATCTATTTTTATATTTTTTATAAAAATCTGAAATCCCTTTGTGATCAGCCACGCTAAAAGCCCATTGCATGTATTCTCCGACATGACTGTCGGTTGTAATGGGAAGAAAAGAATATTTTTTAAATAACTCAAAGAAGACCCCTCTTTCAGCTCCAGGGTCTGACTCAAAACCTTCGTGATCGTTAATCAAGTTTGAGTAATAGCTATTAAATTTATCTCGAATAATTGGATATCCATCTTTTTTTGTGTCTTTATATTTGACATCCAATAAGATGCTAAAATGGTTTAGTCCACCTGCTTCAAATTCTATATTATCGAGGTCGGTATTGAGCAAAGTTGGTAATTGTCTTTCCATAGAATGAATTTCGTGACACAAACCAATTATATTTAGATTTGGAAATTTTGTGGTAAGTGCATGACATATTCTTTGCATGGGGTTAGAGTAATTAAATACAACAGCATCCGGGCAAATCTTTTCTATGTCCTCACAAATTTCTATGATCACCGGTATAATTCTTAAAGCGTGAAAAAGACCTCCGGGTCCTCCGTTTTCTCCATAAATTTGTTTAAAACCATATTCAACTGGTATAGCCCAATCTTGTTCCCAGAGTTCAAATCTATTTCCAACTTCAATTGATATTAAGCAAAAATCAGCACCCTTTAGAGCTTCTTCTCTAGAAGTAGTAGCTTCAATTTGAAAATTTACCTGGAGTTTTTCTTTATAATTTTCAGCAATTTTCCTTGTTTTTTCAACTGCCTCGGGTCTTATGTCGTGGAGGACGATAGTGGATCCTCTAAGAATTTGAGATTTATAAAAGTCTCCAATTATCTTCAAACCAAAGTTAGTGCTTCCTGCTCCTATAATTACAATTCTTTTTCCCATAATTTATTTAACTATTATCATTAGCCTTTTACTGATCCAGCTACAAGTCCTCTTATAAAATATCTTTGAAGGGAAAAGAAAATAAATAAAGGGACCGTCATTGATACAAAGGCACCTGTTGTTAAAATTTCCCAATTTTCTCCTCTCGATCCAAGTAGCTCTTTTAACTTTGCTGTTAAAATAATTTCACTTGGATGTTTGTCTAAAAAAACTAAACCAACAAGCAAATCATTCCACACCCATAAAAATTGTAAGATAAAAATCGATGCAAAAGAGGGTATTGATAATGGCACTACAATTTTTATAAAAGTATCGTAATGTGTCGCTCCATCAACTCTTGCAGCCTCGATCATTTCGCTAGGTAGTGTTTTTAGAAAATTCCATAGTAAAAAAGTAGTTGAGGCGAGACCAAATCCCGTATGCGCCATCCAAATACCGGGATAAGATTTAGCAGAGACTCCGAATAGTGCTCCAAAGTCATTGTATATTGTTAGCACAGGTATTAAGCACATCTGCAACGGAACAACAAGGGAAGCTATTATAGTAGCTAGTAAAAGATCTCTACCGTAAAATTTCATCCAAGTAAGGGCGTACGCAAAATAAGAACAGATTATTAAGGGTATTAAAGTTGCAGGAAGCGCTACTGCAAATGTATTTAAAAATGCCTGTCCTAATCCCTCTTTAAGAAGCACCTCTTTGTAATTATCAAGTGTAAAGCTTGGAGGGCTTTTGGCTGATACAAAAATTCTTTTTCCTTTTTTCTTTTTAAATTCTTCTTTTGACTTCCAAATATAATCACCATTTTCAAAAACTGTTATTTCTGTTTTATCTTTAAATAATGCGGTCTCACCAACCTCATATTCATCAATGTTTTTAGAGGTAACTCCAAACCTATAAATCTCTTTAATCTGATTTTCATCAAATAAATTACTTTTTATTAAATAGTAATCTCCCTCTTTGATTTGGTCTTCTTTACCTTTTGTACGGTATATTTCATTGACCTCAGTAGTAGTAAATGAGGTCCACCACCCACTTATAGCTAAAACATCTTTATCTCTTAAAGAACTGATAAATAGTCCAAATGTTGGAACAATCCATGCGATTACAAATAATAATAATAAAAGTTGTGAGAATACCGAGGTAAAAGTTAGTTTCCTCATACTTTTTGCTCTTGTTTATGTCTGTATAGGTTCCAAGCTAATATTGGGATAACTCCAATCAAGATACAAAAAGCAAGTACACTTCCCCTACCTGAGTCGCCACCCCCTCTGAACATCCAATCATACATCAAATTTGCTAGAACTTCTGTTTGCCACTGACCATTGGTCATTGCATATATAATGTCGAAAACTTTTAAAACTAGAATTGTAATTATCGTCCAAATCACCAAGATTGTTTGCTCTAGATATGGAATGATAATTGACCAGAAAATTTTCAACTCACTGGCACCATCTATCCTAGCGGCATCTAGTGTTTCATTAGGAATACTCCTAAGTGCTGCACTAAAAATAACTAGGGCAAGACCAGTTTGTATCCATATCATTATTGCCATTAAAAAAAGATTATTCCATATAGGAATTGTTAACCACGCTTGTGGTTCAAAACCCAAAGCAACTGCTACGGCATTTAAAAGTCCAATTTGTTGATCACTAGGGCCCCTGTAGTCATACATAAATTTCCATATCACTCCTGCTCCAACAAATGAAATTGCCATAGGCATAAAAATTATTGACTTTGCAATTGACCCCCACCAAACTCTATCTGCTAAATTTGCGATTACTAAACCAAAAAAAGTACTTAATGTTGGAACAACAATTAACCAGCCTAAATTATTTATGATACTTCTTTTAAAATCAGGATCATTAATAGCCCAAGTATAATTGAAAAGTCCCACAAAGTTTTCACCTATTTTATCGTAAAAACTCAATCTTATAGTTTCAAATACAGGATAAATAATAAAAACAAATAACACTATAAAAGCAGGTGCTATAAAAATAATAACCCTTATAGAATTTTCAAAAGCAAAATTTTTTGATGCTTTTACTCTAAAATAATCTAGTAAAAAATTTGATAAGTGAAAAAATAGTACAAAAAAAAGAACTCCAATAAGAACAGTAATCGCAAGAGAGAAAATACTCATTGTGTTAGAAAGATACCAAGGGCAAATAATATACTATTCGCCCTTAGTTTAGAAATTAACTATTTTTTTATTGACCAGCTTCCCAGCTAGATTGGATCTCGTCTGCTACATCTTTAGCTGATTTACCATTAGTATAATCAACCATACCTGTCCAGAAAGAACCAGCACCTACCCAGCCTGGCATTAAATCGCTTCCATCAAACCTGAAAGTTGTTGCATTCATTAAGATTTCATGAAGACCTCTGAATGTATCACTAGAGTATTTACTGGTATCCACATATTTGTGAGGTGTTAAAAAACCACCTTTTTCCATAAATCTCTCGTTAGCTTCAGGGTGAAGTAAAAACTTCATGAACTCAGTTGTAACTTTTCTGTCATTAGTAGGAGCCATTAAAGTTCCAGCACCAAGAACAGGTTTACCTAAGTCTTGAGAAGCAAAAGGTGGGAAGTAGAAGAAGTCATAATCTACGCCTGCCTCTAGACCCTCAGGAAAGAACGCTGGAATAAATGAAGCTTGTCTGTGCATCATACATTCTGGATTCGCAGTAAAAAGACCATTTGGAGAGTCTCTAAAGTCTGTTGTGGCAACAGCTTTAGTTCCACCATTAACATAAGCGTCGTTTAAAGCAATTGAACCAAAAAACTCCATTGCATCTATAACCCTTTGATCATTAAATTTCATTTCATTTGAAACCCATTGATCGTATGTGTTTGGTGAATGAGTTCTAAGCATTATATCTTCCATCCAGTCGGTTGCAGGCCACCCGGTCGCGCCCCCTGATCCGAGTCCAATACAAAAGGGTGTATTTCCATCGCTGACCATTTGATCTGCTAATGCTAATAAGTCTTCCATTGTTGTCGGTATTTCGTAACCATTATCTTCAAAGTTATCTGGTGAATACCACACTAGACTTTTTACGTTCACTCTGTAAAAGACACCGTAAAATTTTTCAAATCCAACGGGATCTTTATATGTTGTAAGATCAACCCATGATTGACCTGCAGCATAATTGTCAAGAACCATTTGTTTGACATCATCACCTAATGGAGATAAGCAACCTGTAGCTGCTATGTTAGCTGCTAATCCTGGTTGAGGGAATACAGCTATGTCAGCTGGACTACCTGCTTGACAGTCAATATTAATAATTGATTCAAATTCATCAGAACCACCATACTCTACAGATGCTCCTGTTGCTGCTTCGAAAATGCTGATTACGTCCCTAAAGTCATCATCTTGTGGGGCGAGCCATGGTCCAAAAATTGTTAACTTTTCTCCTGACAGATCTGGACCTGAATAAGCATGAGAACCAGCATTTGAATGACTCGCTCCAAATAGAGAAAGCGCAATCAATGCTGATAGTATTTTTAGTAATTTCATAGAAATCCTCCTCCTATAAAAATATGTGAGAATGAATTTAACAAAATGAATATGTTTTCAAACACATTAAAAGCCTAAATAATATGCAATTAGCTGATATCAAAAGATCAATATTATCAACCTTTATTCATATTCAACCCACTTTATTAGGGATTTTAGTTGCTCAGCTATGTTTAAAATTAATGTTTACTAATAGTATCGTATTTTTTTTGAATTGACTCAGGCCAAACAGATTTCATGTAAGCCAAAATGGACCATATGTCATTGTCATTTAGCTTGTCGTTTCCCTGCATCTTACCATCGTAGTTTTCATTATAAATTTTAAACCCATACCTAATTATGCTGAAGAGCTGGTCTTGACTGTGATGCCATGTATGACCTGTGCCATTTAAGGGTGGAGAGAGGTTATGACCATCTTTATCTTTTTTAGTACTCCAGTTGGGTTGACCTTGTAAGTTGTCACCATGACATGATGCACAATGAGTTACATATAGAGACTTACCTAAGTTAATTTGGCTAATTAATTTTTCATCAATTTTGATATTAGTTATTTTAATATTGTCATTTTCTTTTTTATTAGGGTTTAAAAAATACAGAAGAGAAATTATTATTGCTGCAAAACCAATAACAAATATTAAAATTCTTTTGAAAAGAAACGACAATGTTTTTAATTATTAAATTTTCTAAGTAGATCTTGTAATTCTTCTATTTTTTGTTTTTTTTGTTTGTCGTTTTTTTTCATTGCATCAACAACACAGTGGTCAATGTGTTTATTGAGTATGTTATTTTCTAGAGACTTTATTGCCGAAGTTATGGCTCTTGTTTGTTGTAAAATTTCAAGACAATATCTTTTTTCAACAATCATTTTTTCTACGCCTTTAAGTTGACCATGAATGCGATTAATACGATGAATATTTTTAATATGATCTGGATTTTTATTTATTTTAATTATATTTGACATGTTGAAATTATATACTATATACTAGTATGTAGTAAATAAAAATGTCCATAACATTAACACATAACTTTAATTGGAAATGCAGACATACATGGAGAAGAAGTGCAAAAAATACTTTCACATGTGTTGTATTTTGTGGCACGGGAGATATTGGAACAATCTTATATTTCCAAATCATGCAAGTCCCATGGCCAATTATGGCAATAATGGCTTTAGCGATAATTAATGGATTAATTTTAAGTATTATTGCTGAGACAATTATTTTAATTCGTCAAAATTTTAAGTTAAATCAAGCTTTCAAAACGGCAATGGGCATGAGTTTTATTTCTATGATTGCTATGGAGCTAGCCATGAATATTACTGATCTTGTTTTAACTGGAGGTGCCATCATCACTTGGTGGGTAGTTCCAATCATGCTTTTTGTAGGATTTATCACTCCTTGGCCTTATAATTACTGGAGATTAAAAAAATATAATATCGCGTGTCACTGAAAACCATCATTTTTTGCTCAGTATCAATAATTTTTCTTCAATCGAATAATCTTTCTGCTTCTCACGTCACTGTAGTTGACGGAGATACAATTAAATTAGGTGATGTCAAAATACGCTTTAGTGGAATAGATGCTCCTGAAATTAATCAGACGTGTATTGCAAGTGAAGGGAAGGTTGCATGTGGAGAAATATCAAAAGATATTTTACTTATAAAAGTTACAAATAATAAAATTAGTTGTACAGATGAGGGAAAAGACTTTTATGGAAGAGTATTAGGTGAGTGCTTTGTAAATGGAGAGTCATTAAGCAGTTATTTAGTCAGAGAGGGTTTTGCATTTGCTTATAGAAAGTATTCAGACAAATATATATTAGATGAGGAATATGCTAAATCAAATAAGCTTGGAATGTGGTCTATGAAATTTGAGTATCCATGGGATTTCCGAAAAAATAATTAAATATTTTGTCAAAAATATATTTCTTAATAATTACTTTTATTATTAATTTAAGTTTTTATCAAAATTTATATTCATTTGATCAAGATTACTGTGTTGGCTATTTAGAAGAAGTTTACTTTTCATTGGACCCTATTGAAGAGATTGAAATACGAAAACAAATAATTAAATTCTTTGATGATAATTTTGAAGGTGCAAAAAACTTAGATTATGACTTATATTATGACTCTCAATTAAAGCAATTTTTAACTGATTTGGATGGCGTGGATGTAAGTAAATATAAAAAAGTCAATTATCCTAATTTTGAAATCTTAGTATTAGATGCTTATATTAATTTGTTTAAAGGAGATGGAACAAACTTTTGTCCTGCGTTTTGGGATAATTGTAGTGAGGAGTCATTGAAATCTTTTTTTCAAGCCTCACAGGATTTTAGTCAATCGTGGAGTGGTGAGGATAATGTTATCAAATTTCTAACAGATCACTTCGCCAATCATCATTGTACCATGTATCTTGATACGTCTATTGATCAGAAGACTTTTATCAGTGATCTCAATATCTTAATTAATGAATTAACCAAATAATTTATTAACAACTTTTTTAATTTATGCGTAACTTCTATCAAAGACTGATCCATATGTATGATATTTATCAGTAATGGGCTGGTGGAATGGTAAAGAGGAGTTATTTGAAAATAATGAAATTCCTCATAATAAGTGTTCTGAATGTGGTGATTACAAGGAAGTCTCAAAGAAATATATCAATAAAATCAGCGATGAAATGATTACGATTTGCTACGATTGTAGCAAAAAGCGCTATATTGAGTCGTTAATGGTGGTTTCTGCTATTGATGGAGTTGACGATCTTTGATGGTCGTAGGTTAAGAAAAAAAATAAAACTATGAACATGTATAATAAGACACCTACTATTACCACCAATGGAATGAAACCGCTTTGATAAGACATCAAAGAAACAAAGACTAGAACACTCATAGAACTTTTTTTAAAAATACAAATACAGATAATCTTGAGCAATAATTTTTGAAGCAATAAAGACCTTTTCTGGTGGAAGCTCATCATAGCTGCTCCAACCGATGTATTTTAGAGAACCATCTAGACCAACGAGTTGGCGGATTTCATCTAATGACCGTAGAGGATGACCCTCTAAAGAGAGATCGAGAAGATATGAATGGTTTTCATTTCCTTGGACATGCAAACTTACAACCTGCCATTGATTTTGATTTTGATAGGGAAACACGTATATGTTCGACTGTTGTTCTATACTAATTGTTTGAACGTAATTATGTATTTGGTCATAAATTGTTTCTCTAAATAATTGCTTTGTTTCTTTATCTAAACTACCCAGCACAAAAATTGTTGACTGATTAATTTCTGCTTTGATCGGTAAAGACCAGGTTAGGAGCATGACCACACATAATAATTTTTTAATCATGTCCATCCCTGGCACGTATCCAAAGCGCTGTTAAGAGCAGAACTGAGTCCGTTAGCTTTCATTTCTATCTCTTGTTTTTCAAATCTGTTGAGAGGATCATTGATAGAAAATGAAATTTGTCCTCTTTTGGACAACAGATCTTCCAGCTTGGAGAAGTGGTGTTTATAAAAACTCATTAACTCCCACCGAACGTATCCATCGGCATTCAATCGGCTCGCATTTTCGTCTTTATAAGATTGACCTGAGAGCTTCCAATCAAAAGTTTCACCGCTCATAACGTCAAAATCTTTGGGCTCAAATTCTCGATTGGTATAAACTAAACGAGCATCGCAACTTAAGTTTGGATCGACAATAAAAATAATCATTTGATCTTGGTTTTCCAAACTAAAGACTAAGTCCAAGTTTTCTTCTTTGGCCTCCATGTGTATCCAATTATCAAATTCATGATGCATAGGACTATTCTCTGCTTTCAAAGAACAATTGCTTAAAAAAACACTGATAAATAACAATAATAATGCTCTCATTACTTTTTTTCTCCTGGTTTGAAATGGCTCATTAAAAATTGCTGAGGAAAGGGCACTTTGAGATAAGAGGCATATTGCCTAGTAAAAAAGTAATTTAAGGGATACTGAATAAATTTTAGATTGCCATTCTCAAGAGCATCAAGAGTGCTACGAGAATAATTCAAATGCTGCATCACATCCTCAACTGAAATATTATTTTCTCGTCTGATTTGTGCTAAACAACGCAAATACTCTTCAATATCTCTTAAGGATTGTGGTTCATTTTTTTTATTAGGGGATAACCTTCTACCTAAAGTAGGAGTAGTATAATTAGACTTCATGATAACAATAATGAGGAATTATTATTTCTACAAATAGTCCAAAGCTTTTTTACTTTTGGACATAGATTATTGATTACCCGCTTAACATAAATTGCTATAGTAAGGAATGTCTAAAACAAAAGAAATTATCACCATTGAACATACCCTAAAAGAAGTTCTTAAAAATTTAAGTGATCAAGACATTCAAGATATCACCGGTAAGTCTAAGTCTTATATATACAAATGTGCTGACCCTGACGATATTGATAGGAATATACAATTTAGAACTGTCATACGGTTAGAGCATGCTATGCATAAAATTTACCAAAAAACTCCCTTTAGCAATTTTTTGAAAGATTATCTAGCAACCGCACAACCCGGAAAACCTGCTAGTGAGAGTGAAGTACAATCAGAGATATTAGCAATAGGCGGAAGATTGGGAGATTTAATGGATGCTGTACGTGAGTCAATGGATGAGAAAAGTTCAGGGGGATCAAAAATAGTCCCACATGAAAAAGAGAAAATTTACCAAGACATCCAAAAATTAGATGATCAGTTGAGTAAAATTAAGAGTGTGTTAAAATCACTTTAATTTGTTTTTAAGGGGGATAATTTTAGGATTTTGGGTTTTCTTTTCCAGTGTTAGCTGGGGAGCAGAAATTTGTGAGCGACTTCTAAAAAAAGACTTCAGGGAAACGTCTAATATACGTCTGGCCTACAATGATGTAGGTGTAGTTTTGGAGGAAAATGGCTCTTTTATTGACAAAATACGCTTTGGCTCCTCTGCCTTTGAGTCTTCTATATCTACAGGAGATCAGATTATTGAAATTAATGGGGAGGATATATCTAATATTGAAGAAGATAATGTAAAGAAATTTTTAGCTACTAGGAATGTTTCGTTAAAAGTAATTGGATCTGACGGTGAAGCTAAAACAATTAGTTTAGAGAGAACCCCGTATTTGGGACACCCTATTGTTGAATTTGATATTATCTTGAGAGACATAGAGATTATTCAACAAAGTAGTAAAACTAGTTTAGATTTTGAAGTACATCTAAAGTGGAGAAATGAAGATTTAATTCATAAACTACCCCTAATATTAGGTTTAGATAAAGCCAAGTTTGCTGAAAATGAAGACTCTGAAATAAAATGTATTTTTAGAAAATCTGCTGAATTAGAAAATATTCTCCAAAAAATATGGTATCCTAATTTCGATGCATCAGATATTACTTCATTTATTTATCGATCCGAGTTTCATAGCTTATTAGTAACAAGTAACAAACCTTACAATTTTCATTTAGTTCAAAAAATAAATTACCAGGCAAATAATATTTCAGAATTTCAAAAATTTCCATTCGATAGAATAGCAACATCAGCAGGCTTTGTTTTCCAAGACACTGATCTGAGTACATCTGCATTATATAATCCTGAATTTGTGATTGACAGGGCCAACGAAAATCTTTACGAGTGGCAAATAACACATCATGATTTTGATTGCTGTCCTACAAAAATTTACGGTCAGGGTGTGCAACAAGAGGTTCATTTCAACTTTGAGCTTACAAGAAAATCCTTCTACTATATTTTGAAAATAATTCTACCAGTTATCTTTTTAGTTTATCTATCGTTTAGTGTATTTTGGATACCAGCCCGTGAACTTGAGTCTAAGCTAGCAGTTTCACTGGGCTCTTTGCTGACCCTCGTGGTATTTCAATTTACATTTGGTGATGGACTTCCAAAAATCAATAAAATCAGTATTTTAGATGCTTGGATTTTGATATCTTATTTGTTCACAGGTCTTTCTACTATTATAACAATTTGGAGTTACTGGGATTACCATCGTGATCATCAAACGGGTCGCTATAATACAATTGATAAAAAATTATTTTGGTCTCTATGTCTGAGCTATTTTCTATTTATGGCCATCTTTGGATGGGCTATTAAGAATAATTGGAATATTCTTAACAATGGTATAACTGTCTAAAATTTCATAAACTTTTCCCAATCTTTACTTTTAAAATTTAATATTTTTGTCTTCAGTGCAAAGACCTCTCTCTTCCTTTCTGTTTTCTAGTTACTCCTTCTCTAAGTCATTTCCTACCAGGTTAATAAATGACAAACAAAAAAAAGAGAGAGGAAAAATTGAGGTGGTTTTTTCATTGTTCCTTTCTGTGCTGCGGCTAAGGCTAATCCCATCCTCCTGTAAATTAGCCGTGGTACAAAGAGGAAAAAACTTAATATTAATAATTATCACTCTCTTTTTATACTCCTTAAGCTCAGCGATGACTTTAGAAAAATTTCATGGTTGGAATATTCAATTATTGGAAGAGGAAATGATTGCAATTGAACGTAGTGGTGATGTTGAAGACTCAGAAAATATTATTTTTGTTATGACAAAAAATAATTGTGATCGTGTGCTTCAATTCTTTGAATTATTTACCTTATCAGTTCACCCTGATCTCACAAAATTATTAGATAAAGAAATTGAGCTTCAGGAAAATGGTCATTCAACCACCGGAATGGTGCATGAAATATATCCATATAAAAACGGACACATGATTTTAATTGGGATGGGTTCATACAATCATGAAACAATTAAAGAATATTATACTTTTCATAAACGCTCTCGCTTAACAGTCACTGATGTCCCATTCGAGGAACCAGTAGCCTTAAGAACTTTCATAGACCTGCCTACAATTCAGTGGGCCATGCCTCAAGTAGAGGAGGCGATGGACAGAGCGCATAGGCACTGCAAAAAAATACCTGATCCCATCTCGGCCAGTCTAAACAATTCTCAGAAAGGACTAAAAACATGACTTTTTTACATTTTTTAGCTGCAGTTATATTCTTGTATGTTGCAGATGAGCAAAATCACAGTCAACTTCATTTTGGTAAGAAGTGCTTTCAAAATGAAAACGGGGATATTATTTTTTCACACATTTGGGTAACACGCCCTTTTGATGAATTACCTGCTAACAAAGAGCAATGTACATTGCTAGAGGAGCCCGAGCCTCCGGTAGTTCCTAAATATGGGAAATAATACTTTTTATGAAATCAAAATTTACTTATGCGGCCTTAGCTTAAATGGAAAAGCGTCCCACACTGAGATTTCTTGCGGGAAGGGAAGATGCAGGTTCGACTCCTGATCCGGCTGCACCAAAACTATTTGGGGAGTTTTCAAAAAAACTTATAATACCTCTTATGGGTCATAGCTATTTTATTGAATGTCAAAAATGTCATTACAAATCTGAAGAGATCACAATGGGAGTTGGCTTTTTATTTGGAAATATTGATGACATACTCCATGCACTTAGAGGCAATGACAAAAAAACAGTACAACTACTAAAGCACCGAAAACAAATTCATACCCATTATTCACGAGGTTACTCTCTTTATCAGTGTAGTAAATGCCACTCATTAGAAAATAAGTGTCACCTTACATTGTACAACCAACAAGGAGATCTCATATTTCAAACAGAGTCTTATTGTAGGTCATGTCAAAAGGAGAGAGAATATATGCCAGAGGATAGTGACAATGAAACTATCCCAGATCTGTGCTGTCCTAAATGTCATCAGCAGGATCTTAAAGTCTTACTAGGAATACTTTGGGACTGATGCACTATTCAAACGTGATTTTAAAATACTTTATATTCTTCTTAATTTGGCTGACACCAACTTTTGCCTTAGCTGACCCATGGCAAATTGATCAAGGTGAAAATTTCATCACTTTAAAAAAAAATGGCGAAATCCAACATGGAAATAACATCCACTTTAATTTTGATAAGGATAATGGTTGCAGGTTTAATGTTTTTTTCTTCATTTACACTATGCAGGATAACCCATCACCTTTAAATCAAATCTTTGAAGATCAACAAATTTATTTAAATTTTGGTGGCCAAGAGATATTAGCTAGTGTTGCTTTTACATCACCATTCAGATTAGGCGAGATTGCAGGTATTTATGTAGCTCAGAATATCCCACTTTCAAAAGAGTTCATCAAAATGAACCAAGATATGTTAAAAGGCAATTTAATGACTATGACTATTCAAAAAGAGTATGCAAAGTATTTTGATATTCCCAAAGAAAGTTGGAGTTTTGAAAATTTTCAAGAAAAAATTCATGAAGCTCATACACTCTGTGCAATATCCTAGTTTTAAACTGCCTATTCACTAGCCAAAAAAACTTATTCACATTTAATTAACATATTAATTCTTATTAACTGTCTTGCTATTAAACAGCAATGTTAAATTTATTTAGAGGAAAGTTATGAAGTTTTTTAGTGCTAAAATATTGATAAATATATTTTTTATTTTTATTCTCTTTTATCTCACCTACCATACTTTTAATGGAAGATATAATATACAAAATTATCTTATAAATAAGTTTGAATTAAAATTGTTTCAAGACTTTCATTATAACTTGAAGCAAAAGTCATTAGCTGTCGATATGGATTTGAAATCTTTGTATTATGAAAAAGATGATTTTTTAGATGAACTCTCAAAACAATCTTCTCAACCTGAAAATGGAGAGACCTTATTAAAGCTTGACTAAAAATGTCAGTCCAAGAAATTATAAACTGTATTAATAAAGATGAGATTACCGAACTTAATCAAGTAGATGAAAAATTTATTTTGAATGATGAAATATTAGAAGCTTAAGTTCTATTTATATAATTATTTTTAACTCTCTAACATAAAAGTTTCCCCCGCTCTTAGAAAAGTAGAAAGGAGATACAACAAAGAACTGAGAGCGGGGGTTGTTCATCGTGCTAATGAACAGTGATGCCTAACAAATGTACAGGCAGGTGATGACTAACAAGATTAGCCTTCAATCTGTCTGTATTTTTTGAGCGATACTCTTCGCCTAAACCGAAGTAGTCTTTATTTGCCGTGACGGGTAAATGGCAAATATCGTCAAAAAACTTTTTAAATTTCGATACGGGGATTTGAGATTGATTAATCCCTTGATCTAGAATGTCCAAGACACAACTTTTGATAATTTTAGGTAAATAGTGCTCAAACATATAAGTACCATGAAAGATATCTACGCCCTCAATACGATTTCCGATCGCATAAATTACTCCAATATCATTTTCTTGAGCTTTGAACTTAGACACATAATCTTGCAGTGTTGATTTTTGATCATCATAGACTTGATGCATAGACGCAGTTCGATTATGAGCATTTAAACGGCTCATTTTTTCATGAATATTTCCCCAGACTTTACCTTGATCGGTTTGATAGTCGGGACGATTATGAATATCCTGAAATTTTTCTTTGCGACCTTTGTTAAAAATGATGTTCTCACTAGCTGCAAAGTTTCGAGAATTATAATCCCAACGATTTTGTTCCACACAACTAACAGGAATGGTTGTGGTACAGTTCGGACCAATGACAAAAGAACTATTGGTAATTCTATTTTGTTTAGCTCCAACTAATTCCTCCCCATCCATAATAAATAAAGGCTGATTGCCACGGTTTTGAATAGCCAGTTTGGGGACTGACCCAGACTCGCTAATCTCACGAATTTGTATTTCGCCAGATTGAATTCCTTGGGCCAGATTGATGTAGCGTTGGCCATCTCCTTTTTGAGGTGAGGAAATCCCAACTAAAGTCAGACCTCTGTAGGAGAGGGGCCGGGAGAGTTTAATTGTTTTCCCTTCAAAAAAATCTTTAATGATTTTTTTATTTGAAGAGGGGTTTTGATAAATATCATCATATACTAAAAGCATTTTACGTATCCTTCTTTCCACCCGTCAGAGTTTGTTGAAGTTTTTCTTTGTTAAAGCGGTATTGTTCATACACAGTGTTGATGGACTCAATGGAGTCCAGTTTTCCACGATCCAGGTCATGGAAGCGACGCTGAATATCTCGAATGTCTCCAATTCGAGGTATCGGGACGTCTTGTTGTTCGCAATAATTGGCTATTTCTTTGAAGAATTGTTCAAATTTTTCAGATTTAGTATTGAGTTCTGCAAAGGAGCGAATGTTGGTATCCATTAAGTAGTAAAGAATTCGACGAAGCAAAGGCTCATCAAAATACTCAGAACTCGAGGGTGCCATCTCAGCAGCCATCATTTTCATGGCTGGTTCTTCCTCTTGAATAAGATCAGCTAGGATGCCGATTACATCTCCGCCAATTTTAATTTTTCGAACATACGAGGAATTTTTCTGAATCACAAAAGCATCATCTTCGAGTGCTTGGTAGCGACCTGAAGGAAGATTTGATGACGTTTTTTTTAATTCTTGAATAATGGTAGAGTTAGAAAGACCAAAACTTGTATGCGAAGACTCAAAACGTTTGGCCCAAATAGGGTGTTCATGAAAAGCATGGATATGTTTTACTTTTTTTTGATCCTCTTCTGATTGTTTGTTGATGGCAGAATGTTCTAAAAACTCTTTGGGAACCCAATCAATCGAAATATGAAATCCCATGGATTGATTTTCTAATTTTTTATAATGCGTTGCCATAATGGAGAAAACCATTTCGAGCTCTTCTTGTTCTTGAACTTGATCTTCTAGAATACAAACCAAAGCATCTAATAAGGTAATCTCTTCTGTTGGCTTATCTAAAATTTGAGCAATAGTATTTAAATTTTTATCAGAGGATATAACATTAGTAGCTTTAATGTGGCGAACTTGGCGAACGACTTCACTTACTCCATTGGCTTTATCATTCACTAAAATGGAAATAAGAAGTAGGGCACAATCTTGGGCACTAACGTCTTTTGAGAAACGACCACGTCCCTCAGTAGTAATTAAAGGCTCCTCGCCTTGAAGACCCATTTTTGTCAGCTCAATGGACCTTATGCGTAGATCATTGAAGACTTGTTTATCAGTTTCATCTGTACAGTAAATGTGCTCTGATAAAACCCGAACGACTTGAGATAAGCTTGCCATTAGTGCTTGGTTGACCTTTCATCATCAAATTCAATCAGTTCCTTCATCCATTCCGTTAGGTTCTTTTTTGATCGAATTTCTTTTTCAAGACTAGCTTTTAGTTTGTTGAGGGACAGTTCCCCATCAATTGAAACCTTGCCAAAAGCCTCAATTAGGCAATCGCACATGTCATCGAGGATATGGGTATCTTGAGTAATTTTTTTCATATTCTAAAGATAGTATCATTATCATAAAATGTCAATATCATTTATTGACAATGAATAACAATTATTTTAGAAATAACCTTATATGTACGTAATTTTATTGATTTTATTCATTTTTCTCCTAGCTTTATTTTTTTTTAAATTTTTAAAGATTTCCATAATTTTGCTTATAATAATTTTGTTAGTAATAGTTAATTTATGAAACTCAAAATATGAAAAATATTTTTATAACTAAGTATTTTTACCTGACATCAAGATATGGGAACATTGACGACATTTTCTTTTTTGATGAAGAAAAATCTCAAGATGAAAATATTACAGATAACTTATTTAGGTCTTTTAATACTTGGGAATATGGAGGGGGTGCATCTAGTGATCATGTGAGAAATTTATCAGATTTTATTTACCAAATTAAAGAAGATAATAAATTTGAACCATTCCAATTTACAAAAAATCAAAAATTTAATTTTAAAACAGATAAAGAAATAGCAAGGATAGTTCAAACAGTAAATTTATGTTTAGTTTTTGGCATGGGTGAAAATTGGGTAACTCATCATAATAAAAATTATCTTAAAGATTATTTAGGTCTATTTTTTTTTCATAATTTAAAAAATGATTTATACGGCGGACCTCATTCTAAAAACGATAATCCAAGATTTATTATAAATAATTTAAATAACTTCTATTATAACTTCTATGTACAAGAATTTTTACATTTTTTATCGATTAAAGACATATCCCCAATTGATAATATCAAAAATTATCTTCTGTATAATACACAAAAAAAAGCAAAACTTAGAATGTCTATACCATTTTATTCATTGACAAATATTTATGATTTAATTGATCACATTAATAACTATCCAAATTATTTTTCAATTAATGGTCTTGAAGAATTTATAGATCGATATTGTTTTGGAGAAGCTATAAGAATTTTTTTGAAAATATTTACAAAAGAAGATGAAATTAATTTTAGTTTATTTAATAAAACTGAAACGCTAGACGATATCAACGAATTATTAAAAAAAACTAAGCCTTTTATTAACCCAAACATTCAAGCTAAAAAAGAAAAAAAAAATATAATTGACAAAGAATTACATGACTACTCTAACTTTGATCAGCTTTTACAAAATTTTTATGAAGCATCTGAGATTTTTTATAATTATGAGTTTTTTCTTCAAAAAAATAAGTTGGATTTACCTAGAGTAGATTATTACATGGATTTCTTTGAGACATACAAAGGTATTTATGAAAATTTTAGTTTATACATTTTTAAAAATGAACTACATGAAAACATATATCAGCGCATTATTAACAAGGAATCGACAATTAGAATTATTGATCAAGCACAATGGAAATTCGGTAAAAAGATTATCAAGTGCAAAGATTGGTCAATTATATATTTAATTCATGAATTTATTGAATTCATGCAGGATAATATCGATGAAAAGAAGCATCTTAAAATTTCTAATTTTGCTAGGAAAAATAAAAAATTCAACAACTTAGATCTTAATTTCAATTCTTATGCAGATTTTACTAAATTAACTTGGGAGGAAAATAAAGAACCCATCGAACTTAGTGCATCAAATACATTCTATCTCGATAAGTTTGATAATCACAAAGAAGTAACCGATATAAAGTATCTAAAAAATCAAGAGCAAGTAAATCAATTTGTATATGGTGCAGGGGGATTTGGTGAAAAGGCGGATGTTGTTATTAAGGGCAAGTTTAACAATCATGACTATGTTGGAAAAGAAATGAATAATGAGCCAAATTGGCATCCTTTTGAATTGATTATTTATAAAGCTAATGAAAAGGGTTTTATTGAAATTGATACATTACAAAAAAAAAATATATTTTCTAAAATTTTCAATTCTAAACAAACAGAAACCGCAGTTAATGTTCAAGGCTTTGAGAAGTACATGAAACATATTAACCAAGAATTATTTAAAAAGATTTCAATTGAAAAATTACAAAGAAATCTTTTTATAGAAAATAATCCTTACAAAATTAGATTACAAATCAATCATAATTTTGAAGTAGTTCAAAAATTCAGAGAAAAATATAAAATACCCTTAACGCATATGGTCAATGATACGCCAAATTTTGCAATCAATCTCCATGCTTTTAATTTTTCTTATGCTAGGTGGGTAAACCATAATGCTTGGGAATTGGTGAGAGAATTTTTTATTTTAGACTGGAATGGATTTATTAAATGTAAGTTGATTTTTAAATCAAAAAATCAAACATTATTTACAGATAAATTATTGGAATTATTGTATGGTGGGTTTGATTTGTTTAATTTAGGTAATACCAAGAAAATGGATTATGCAAAAAATGTCCCACCTGTTAAAAGAGTCAACTTCTCTAATTTTATTGAAGTACATACCACAAGAGATCTTAAGAATATATGAAAATAAATCTGAATTTAAATTTTGACTTAGTTGATAATCAATACTTTGATTGGAGCAATACAATTGACAAACAAGATATGTCAGCACTATGTACCCCATTGTCATACAGAAATTATGATTTTGATGAGTCATATAAAAAAATTATTCAGGAACAAAATGATGAAGAGTACCCTGTTACAGATGTAATCGCTGCTCTAAATACGGACTCTTGGTTTATTATTGATCATTTTGAATGGAGAGATAGATTTTTTCAAATAGATGCATTAACTCTTAATGCCTTTCAATCTGACAATATTTTGAATTTCTTCAACACTGAAAGACTGTCAAACTATGTTGAAAAAAATATTCTTGAACTTTTTAGATCTTCTAATGATACCTTTGGTATTAGAGATCATTATCAGTCACCATTAAACCAAGTGAGATTTTTATTAGAATCGGAATGGAATTTTGAAAAAATTGATATTTGGGATTCTCAAGAATGGGACTACTGTTTGATTAAAGAACATGAAATAAAGTCTAATAAATTAAATCGTATTGATGATCGTATTATTTTTTCATTATTTAATTTTATATTTAATAAAATCCGACCTTTCAAAATAATTAATGAATTTTCTCTAGGGGTCCATGGTGGCAACACACATAGACAACATGATTATGGCGACATTCATAGACCAAAAACATATAGCTCATTTTTTAGTGATTACTTAAATATTTTCAATGCCTTATACCAAATCAAATACATTAGAAATAAAACCAATCAAACATTCAAGTTAATTGGTCCAATTAGAGAACGTTTTATAAATGATAAGGACTTTAAAGCAAACAGAGAGAATAATGAAGATTTTAAGAATTCTATCAATGAAATATTTGAATATCCAATTCATGATGAAAACAAATCCAAAAGAATAGCTAATTTTTTAACTGGTGAAGATATATTTGAAAAAATTAACTTTGATGAAGATACATATATTACTAAGCTCAATGACTATAGTGAAAAGTTAGATTTATATTTTTCTTATTGGAAAAAAAATCATGAAAAAACAATGTTTAGTAAATTCATCAATGAATTCAATGAAATTTTAGAGGCCAATCAAAAAAGAGGAACAGATGAAGAGTTTTATTTTGAAAAATCTTATAATGATATTTACACTATCTTTTCTCCTGATAGCACCTTAAAATTCTTAGATCAAATAAATGATTTGAAAGTGCCAGATAATATTTTACAAGAAAAATATAATGATGAACAAACAATCGGCGAATATATTTCAAAAAAAAGTAAAGATTTTAAAATTTTAGCAGAATTATGTACTGACCCGTCTAGACAAAGTATTCTATCTCACGCACCAAAATTAACTAAACAACATAGTGTTTTTAAAGATTTATTAAAAGAAGAGAAAGAAAAATTAAAAACGAAAAAGAATAAATAGAGCAAAAATGAAATCGCTCTATTCCTTTATTAGTTTGCTTTTTCTCTAGCTTGGGCTTCTGCAATTCTCTTGATGGCATCCATAAAGGCTGAGTCGTCATAGAAATATTTTTCAGGAAGGTTTTTAAATGGCTCTGTATTACCGTAAAATTTTTTTCCTATTTGTACCTCTCCGTCCTCTTCAATGAGTTTCTCACAGAGCCAGATCTTAAATTTCATTGGTATCTCTTGGTTTAGTTGTTTGTTATTTTTAAAATCTTCATCAATTCTCCAAGGTAATTGGAGATTGAAACAAGTGCTTAACGCATCAAGATATTCCTCTCTATCTTCAGGTTCAAAACGACCTGTGAAATAGTCAAACATTCTGTATATATCATCTATTGCCTTGCTCATTTCAAAATCAATTAAATATTTATAGATAATTTTTTTCAATAAAAAAATATTTTGAATAATATAATGAGGTTAAAAAGTATATTTATCTTGACTTTAAAAATTACCTATGTTATTATAAACTTTCAATCAAATTACTAATTCAATTAACAGTTTATAGCTGACACATTTTTTTGTTTTGTCGGTATTTTTTATAGAAGGACTTATATGTATTTATTTAAAACAATTAAAAATTTTAATATTTCTTTAGATCATCAAATCAACAACCAAATACAACCTAGATTAGATGCATATATACAAATGAGATTGATAGCTTTGTTTAATAAATATTGGTCTGGAAATCTTGAAATACATAGATTTACAAAACTATGGATTAGACTTATTGGCCCTTTATTAATAATACGAGATTATAAATTTTATCGATATTTTTGTAAGGAAGATGCTGATTTTATTGAGTTTTTAATTGAAAATTTTTCTAAACCAACTTTTCATTAACTTAATATGAGTGATTTACAAATATTAGACATAACTTCACCTTGCGGAAATCTCACAAAGAGACTTCATTTAATGGATCCGCATCCTAATTTGAATGTTATCAAGGAGATATTTGATGTAGATGTCAATGATTTCAAACCGACACAGGATCCAGTGATTAAAATGGTTGGTCAAAAAAGTGGTCATGAGATTTTTATTGCCGAGGATGGAAGGTATTATTACCTCTCCCATATTACAGTCTTAGAGGATTTTTTTATTACCTATAAATATTTAGTGTCTTATCAAATCCCAGATTATATAGAACCTCATAAATCCATGTTGAGCACCTCTACCGTTTATGCCCTGGATGATGTCAATGTATTAGTGACCCATGAAGAGATTAATATTTTTAAACAAACTATCTGTCATAAACCACAGAAGTTTCAGTTACTCCTAGAGGATCATGAAAAATTACTCATTGCCCCTTTTGCAAGAGAGAGATTAAAAAAAAACCCAAATCATAAACCCATGACACAAACAGAATTAGTAGAACGACATATAGAAAGGAATAAACTATTGATCAAAAAAAAAGCTAAACATGAAGAGCTATTAGACCTCTATATCAAAGCCAATCAAGAATTTGATGGAAGTATATTGATCAAACACTTAGCCGATAACGTTTATTTCCGAGTATTCACGTCTGCTGAAGTTATAAAGGGCAGAATAGCAGTAGGTCGTTATTTAATACTGCGAATGAAATTTTGGCAAAAGATGTCCGGAATAGTCCGTTTTTATGAAAAGGGTTATTTCGGTAAAATAGATCCCTTGCCATGTCTCATCTTAAATTCAAAAGAGGGTCCCGATAGTATGATTTATTTCTCTATCAATGCAGAGGATAAAATTGATGAAATTCAAATTAATAATTTTCAGCCTCAATTTGAGTTAATTAAAAAAGTAAAAAGATTTGATTATGAAACAATTCATTAGAAATATTTTCCATAGCCTATCTGATAACCAGATCATTCTCCTAATCCTCGCTTGGGGTGTGGGCCTCCCCCTTTTGGCCCACACTGTTTTAGAGGGTTGGATAGCTGTAATTGCTGTAATTTTGGGAGCATTGCCCTGGATCTTAATCCCCTTATATCTAAGTAGTTCCGATCAATAGTGAATTTCGTTATTATTTAAACGTGAGTGGTCAAAAAAAAGAAATAGAATTAAACCAGTTTTTCTTTTTACGAGGATCTGGGGCTAATATCTGGTCTCATTACTTTTATTTGAAACCTGTAATGTATCGTATCGATAGTTACTTTTCTCATACATACAAAAGCATTCAAGAGTACAAATCGAAAATAGATCAAGGGATTTCTTTTTATGAACCCGAGTCGAAGGGGTTGTCAATGAATTTGCCCTATCCCCAACTCGATAATGGAAACATCTACGACAAGTTATATTACTATAGTTCGCTTGAATTGGACTGGGATTATATTCAAAACCAGTTTTACGATACAGTTTTAAATAATAAGTATTTTGACTTTTGGGGTGCAGAATTAGATTATCAACCAAATAAAGAGATATTTGGAGGAGAACATTGGAGGCTGATTGTCGATATTACTATTGAGGGGAAAAGAAAACATAAAGAGATTAGTGGATACAGTGCATATCCAGAAGGATTTACTTTTTTTGAAACGTTTTTGAATGACTATGATAGTAAATCCCTCATTAAACCCATTCATCAAAGTATATCTAAACCCGATGAACTATCTTTAGTTCAAGAAAATCAAAGTTTTTGGAAAAGAGTTATAAATATTATTTTTAAAAGATTATAAAAATATATAATTAGAAAAAATGTCTGAAGTAAAAATTAAATGTCCAAGGTGTAAAAATATTTTTACGCCTGATCAAAATTTTATTGCTCCTGTACCTGAGATCAATGGAGATGATCTCAAAAAAAAAGCACAAGAATTAGCCCAAGCAGAAATTGAGAAAATGAAAAAAGCTCATGATCTCGAAAAGGAGCACCTTATTGAAACTCAAAAACTCAAAGATCAAAGAACTAAAGCAGAAATAGCTGGTATTAAGGCTCAAGCAGAAAAGTCGTCTAAAAAATTTGATTTAGGTTCCAACGAAATTGATGGAGAGGCTCAAGAAATTTGGCTTGAAAAATTTTTAATAGAAAAATTTCCTGATTATCCATTAGAAGAGGTAAAAAAAGGCGCCAAAGGAGCAGACTGTATTATGTCAGTCAAATATAAAGATGAGGTCATTGGAAAAATTCTTTTTGAGAGCAAATATGGATACCCCTCCTTTCAAAGCAATTGGGTTTCTAAGTTAAAAACAGATATGCGAGCGATCGGAGCAGATTACGGAGTGATCGTCTCTACTGTTTTACCTGCTACCCATAAAGAAGAAGATCCTTATATAACTTACGAAAACAATACTATTTTTGGCTTAAAAAAAGATAAAGCCATCTTAACAAGTCTCATTAATCGCCTCCAAGACTTCATACTCTTGAGTTATCAGCGAAAGCAAGATGAAGAGAAAAGGTTGCACAACAAAAGCGATGACGAAAAACAAGAGAGACGTTTTATTTCTGATGAGCTTCTGACATTCATGAAAGACCAAGATAGCAATATCAAACAAGAGTATTTAGAACATGATAAGCTCGAAAAGGACTTGAATAAAATAATTAAAAATAGCAAAAAAAGAATTGATCAGCGCAAAGCGGATTTTGATAGCCTTTGGAAAAAAACAATTGAACTGGATTCTGTGCCAGATGATTTTTTAGATTAGTTTTTTTTGAGTCCTTATAACGTTATAAGAATTTAGTTAAGGTGATTAACTTTTAACTTTTTTATTAGTTGTTCTGCTTCATCAATAACATCGTGAAAAACTTCATTAATCTCATTTGTTTTTAAAGACTCTTGCATTCGGATACCGATATGATCGAAGAGGTATTCTCTTGCCTCCATTCCAATAAAATAATCTTTAAAAATACGAAGTATCATATTCATTATCCATGTTAATTCTCGAAAATAATCTGACTCAATGATTATGTACCCATACCATTTATCTAAATCACGAGCTTGACCATCGTTTGGTTTAATTACTAACCCTGTGGCATCGAAACCTCGTTCTAATGTTTTTCCCTTGAGTTTTTTTTTCTCAGAGAGCTCTCGTACTACTTGTAAAACTTTGCCGCTTAATTCAGGATAGGTGTATAAGTTTTTAGCTTCATTAAGTCTTTCTTCGGCAATAAGGAGTTTTTCTAGTTCTTCGTTTTTATGTTTGCTTAATTTGGGTTCTTTCACTTGCAAAGATGTAATGGTTGAAATAAGAGAGTTATTCTTAGAGGTATAGTTACAATGTTTACAATCTTGGTGACTGTCGGGTGGGGTATCGCTATCTAGACAAACCTTAATTTTGGCTATGACTTCTTCTACCCAATCATCATTGGCTATATACTCCACTATTTCAGTTATAAATTTTGAGTCATCCATGAACTTTTCTTTTTTTAATTTTTTGTAATAAAAAAAACTTCGATTAGTAAACCGACTATCTAGCTGTTTAGCTATCCATAGGTATATATCCATTTGATTACGAAAACTTTGATGAAGAGTACTAGTTCCCGTGGCACTTACAGCACCACCCTTATAATCGGACAAATAAAGCTCTGAGGAATTTTCATTGGTCCAAACGTCATCAAACTTACCTAAAATTTCAAAATTTGTTGAATTGTGTAAGATTTTAGCTCCTTTGCGCCATTCCACAAATTCCTCCCCATTGTAGGGCTTGATCGGAGATTGGAGAAATTTTTCTACCTCTGGATGTGGCGTGTCATTTAATCTATAATAATCAAATTCATTTTTGAGAATGCTATCAATGGCCATATTTATAGGAAGGGGAAGCCCACTTGGTCGTTTAATAGAAAGGACGGTATCGAGATAAAAGCACCTTGGACATTCTAGATAACTTTGGATATTAGACCTACTCAATTGAAAGGTTGATTTTTGATTTGGAATATAAAGCTTTTTTTTTGGCATTTAATTACTTAAATTAGGTTCCTCTAAATGTGTAAAAATTTATTATAAAACATTCATGCCCGTTTATAAAATTAAATCTGTTAATTCTTCTTTTAGGACTAAAAAATTGAACTTAATTGATAAAGAAACTAAGAGAGAGGCAAGATTAGAAGTTCCTAAATTTGCTTTATTTAGTCCAAATAATTTAGTTGAAGTTCCTAACAATCTTAATGGAAAAGTTTATGTAATTAATCCTAAAAATAATGAAAAAATTCAAATACTACCAATTTGGAAAAAAGAAAACTCCTCTAAATTTGGCAGCATACCCTATGACTATAAAATTGTTGAATTATCTTCTCGAGAGGATTTTGAAAATTATCATTTTCTGGAGAGTTTTCATTATAGATCTAATGATGTCATTGAGTCAAATGAAGATGGTTATACTAATGAGGCTGGCAAAGGAGGAAAATCATTAATACTTTTAATTTATATTAAATTGAAAAAAAATTGGGTAGCGGTCGGCTATGTTAATATTCAACAACCTTTACAAATGTGCGAACCTCGTCATAAAGCACTGAATCAAAAATTTCATAATCAAGAATATAATATTTCTTGGAATAAATGGTCAATTGACGAAATGAGAAGTCATATCAACTTATTTGTTAGAATTGGTAGAATTGTTGTTTCTCCAGAATATAGAGGGATAGGTTTAGCAAGGCTTTTGATCCAAGAAACCAAAAATTTCATTAAGGATAAATGGCATTCTAATGGTGTGAGGCCGTTATTTCTAGAAATCACAGCAGAGATGTTAAAATATATTAACTTTGTTGAAAAAACAGATTTTGTTTATTTAGGAGATACTAAGGGTAACTCTGAGAGGTTTATTAGTGATATGGACTCCATGTTTCGTGGACAAAAAGTGGATTTTGGAATTATGTCTCTTCAAGCTAAATACCGTGAAATTATTAATAGGTTTATACAAAAAAAGAAAACAACTTGGCCTGAAGTTAGCAAATTTATTCAAAATGTCATTGATGAAAAGATTTCTATGGAGGATTTAGATAATGAACAATGGTTATTTATTAAAAGTATTTTACGATCAAAAAAACCATATTATCTCATGGGTCTTGATGAATATTCACAAAATTTTTTAGAGGAGTATAATAAAGAAAATATTCCTAAATCAACCTCATTAAAGGTAAAAAAGAAGAACACTGAAACTACTAAAGAAATAAATTTTTATACTGAAATATCCAATAACATAGACATCCAAGATACGAAATATAATAGAATTATTCTTGAGTCTTTCGGTTTAAAGTTTGGAACAATTAAGTCTGAAATACTAGAGAAAATTCAAGTAAGTGCTTCACCAGGTAACATAACACTGATACTTGGCCCTTCAGGAACAGGTAAGTCACTTTTACTTGAGACAATTGATAAAACCTTTAAGTCAGAAACATTAGAAATTATTAGAGACGAAAGAGGAAAAGATTTTGAAGTAGCAAGATTACCGATATTTAAATTCCAAGGCTCTTTAATTGATTATTTTGCAAAAAAGTATGGAATGGAAAAATCAATCAAAACCCTTTCATCAGTGGGCCTATCTGAGGCATTTATTTATCTAAAAAATTATAAGATTTTAAGTCAAGGTCAGCTTTACAGGGCTAAACTAGCTGAATTATTGTTAAGAGATGAGCAAGTTTGGCTTCTAGACGAATTTTGTTCTGATTTAGACCCTATTACCGCAAAAGTTATTTCTCATAATTTAAGAAAATTAATTATTAAAACTGGGAAAATTTGTTTTATAGCAGCTGCAAATTACGAGCACTTCGTTCATAGTCTTAATCCTCATAAAATAATTTTGTTACGTCATGGAGGTTCTTCTGTTATTTTAACAATGAAGGAATTCATGCGAGATTATGAGTAGTGTCAAATTAGCCAAAAGGTTTCCAGCAGTTTTAGATAAAGCAAAATTTTTAACTAAAGATCAAATAGTCAGTATCCAAAATGTCCAAGCCGGACAACACATCATTCTCGGAAGATCAATTAAGAATGATGACTATTCAAACTTAATTTATTTGGGAAAAGTAATAGAACAAGCTCAAGGTAAAAGTTATTTTGCTAATAACCTATGGATGGACGTATCGTTTCCACATGTAGCATATATTACTGGAACAAGAGGAAGTGGCAAAAGTTTTGATTTGGGGGTCATATTAGAGGGGCTTTCTGAATTATCCAATGACTCAAATGTAAAAAATTCAGTCACTCCTATTACATCTATTTTGATTGATACCCAAAGTCAATTTTGGACCCTTAAGTATAAACCAAATAAAAATATCCCCGAAAATTTAGATCAAATAAATGACCTCAAATCTTGGGGAATGGAACCTTCAAGTATAGAAAATTGCTCAATTTTTATACCTAAAGGAACAGAGAGTATTACAGGTGATGAAATTGAATTCACCATTAAGGCTAGTCAAATTACACATGAAGAGTGGTGCGGACTTTTAGGCCAAGAGGTCTATAGTCCTCAAGGACACATAATAGGTAGAACACTCGAACATTTTGCAGAGAGCGAATTCTCTATTGAGCAAATGGTTGGATATATTGAAGATCCTGAAAATTGGGAACATGTCGCTGAACAATCAAGAAATGCATTACTTTACAAATTAGATGATTACCGAAGATCTAATTTGTTTTCAAATGACGGATTGAATATTAGAGATATCTTAATAGAGGGTCACTGCAATGTTTTCATGTTGAGGGATCTCCGTAATGAAGACAAATCTTTAATCACAAGCATTATCTCAAGGCAGCTATTTAGTATTATGGGTGAGTATCATAGAAAGAAAAAAGTTAATACTTTCTTTGAAAGAGAAGAAGACTTGGGCAATCTGCCCTCTAAAGTATGGCTAGTTATCGATGAAGCTCATGTTGTGGCGCCTAAGGACAGTTATTCACCTGCTAGATCTGCTTTAGTTGAATATGTAAAAAGAGGTAGAGATGCTGGATTATCATTGGTGTTGGCCACTCAACAACCCTCTGCTGTTGACGATAAAATTTTAAGCCAAGTTGATTTTACAATTAACCATCGTTTAACTTTCCAAAGTGACGTGGAGGCTGCAATGGGAAGAACTCCCACCAAAATCATACAAAATTTAAAAATAGGTGGCACTGAAATTTCAGATTTTAGAGATATGATTAGATTACTAGACTCAGGCGAATGTTTTATTGGTGACCACAATACTAGTAGAGTTATTCTATCCAAAATAAGACCAAGACTTTCTTCTCATGGTGGCTACAGTCCAAAGTGAAAATTAT
>CACGPP010000001.1 GCA_902574995.1 uncultured Alphaproteobacteria bacterium | reverse complement strand
TTTTTTTTCCTCAAAAAAAAATTCAAATTTAATTAAAGAAATTTCAGATAAATATTTAAATAATATAAATCAATTAGAAACAGATATTTCAAATTTATCAAAAGAAGAAATGACTCATAAAATTGAAAACTTAAAAAAAAATTATATTTCTAATCAAAAAGAGGAGTTGTCAGATGAGGATATAAGTTTCGTATGTGCTCTATTGAGAGAAATATCAAAAAGAACTATTGAACTCAGACATTATGACTCTCAAATAATCGGAGGTATTGCTCTTTATCATGGATTTGTTGCTGAAATGAAAACAGGAGAAGGCAAAACACTTGCAGCAACAATTCCAATCATATTAAATTATGTCTTAAATAAAAAAGTTCATTTAATTACTGTTAATGATTATTTAGCAAAAAGAGACTCTCTTTGGATGGGACCAATTTTTGAATACTTAAACATAAGTTGTTCATACATTCAAAACAGCCAAACTGTTGAAGAAAAAGTAAGTAGCTATAAATCTCATGTCGTATATGGAAATAATAATGAATTTTGCTTTGATTTTTTAAGAGATAATTTAAGAGGTATCAATCAACCAAAAATGCAAAATGAGCATCATATAGCTTTAATTGATGAGGCTGACTCAGTACTAATCGATGAGTCTAGGTCACCTTTGGGAATTTCAGGACCTGTGAAGACTCCCATTAAACTTTTTAAATTATGCTATGAAATTACTCAAGACCTCCTAAAAAGCGATGTTGAGATAAATGAAGAAAGAAAAAATGTTTTGCTTATAGACACCGGTATTAAGAAAATAGAATTCAACCTAAAAAAAATTAATTTTTTGAAAGGAAATAGTTTGTTTGATAATGAAAATTTAGAGGCTTATCAAATTATAAATCAATCACTTAAAGCACGTTTTTTGTATGAAAGAGACAAAGATTATGTTGTAAAAGATGGACAAATTATTGTCATAGATGAGTTCTCAGGTAGATTAGCAGAAGGAAGAAGATTTGGTGAGGGTCTTCATCAATCTTTGGAAGCTAAAGAGAATCTTAAAATACAAGAAGAGAGTATTACTTTAGCAAGTATAACTTTTCAAAATTATTTTAAAAAATATCAAAAGTTATCTGGGATGACTGGTACCGCTCTTACTGAGTCAGAAGAGTTTTTGGAAATATATGGCTTGAGTGTAATAGAAATACCTACTAATAAACCTATGATCAGAATTGATCAAAATGATCAAATTTATAAAACTCCGGACGAAAAATACAAAGCTGTTTTAGACTTGGTGAAAGAAAAATATGAAAAAGGTCAACCTATATTAGTAGGTACAACTTCAATTGAAAAATCAAATTTTATTTCAAATATATTAACTACTAACAATATTCCTCACAATGTTTTAAATGCAAAAAATCATGAGAATGAGGCTGAAATTATTGCTTTGGCAGGCAAACCCTCGCAAGTAACGGTTGCTACTAATATGGCAGGTAGAGGTACCGATATAAGATTAGGTGGTAATCCAGAAATAGATAAAAATTTTAATGAGAGTGATTATCAGAAGGTAATTGATATGGGTGGGTTATGTATTTTAGGCACCGAAAGGCACGAAAGTAGAAGAATAGATAACCAATTAAGAGGGAGATCTGGAAGACAAGGAGATCCTGGAGAAAGTATATTTTTTGTCTCTTTAGAAGATGACCTAATGAGAATTTTTGGATCAGAAAAACTTCAATCTATGCTTTCAACTTTGGGTCTCAAAAAAGGAGAAGTTATTGAGCATAAATGGTTAACTTCATCAATTGAAAGAGCTCAAAAAAGGGTTGAAGGTCATAATTTTGATATTAGAAAACAGTTATTAGAGTTTGATAATATTATTGATAAACAAAGAAATATTATTTACTCCAAAAGAGAAACTATAATTAATGAAGACATAATAAATTTTATTCAAGAAACTGAGGATGAATTTATATCTAATTTATTAGAAAGTGAAAAAGAGGAAATAAAGAAATTCTCAGACTTATTATCTTTTATTAAAGAAGATGAAAATAATAACAAAGATCACTATTTGTCCTCTTTTAAAAAAATAAAAGACGAAAATTATGCAAAACATACTAATGCATATATTTTTATACTAAGACAAGTAAGCCTTTCTATTCTAGATAAAAATTGGCATAACCACATCCAAGAACTTACTAATATACGCATGTCTGTTAGTCTCAGTGGATATGGAGGGAAAGATCCGGTTAATGAATTTCGTAAGGCCTCTTTAAGTGCTTTTAATCAACTAATATATGAAATTCAAAAGCAAATGGTGTTAGTTTTAAACAATATTAGAGTTGAAAAAAAAAATGAAAGTCAAGAAGACAAAAATTTTGAACCTATATCTAAAAAAATTGGAAGGAATGAACCTTGTCCCTGTGGATCAGGAAAAAAATATAAACAATGTCATGGAAATAATAACTCAAACAATATAATTTAAATATCGATTATTTCTTTTCTCTATCAATTCTTCTTTTGATATTAATTTGAGATCCTCAATACTTTTTGTTAAAGCAACTTTGAGATCATTTGATACCTTTTCAAAATTCCTATGAACTCCTCCAACCGGCTCTTCGATAATTCGATCGATAATTTTTAATTCTAGGCAATCTTTTGCAGTTATTTTAAGAGAATTAGATGCATTCTCTGCAAAATTAGATGATTTCCATAGTATTGAGGAGCAACCCTCAGGAGAAATAACAGAGTAAATCGAATTACTCAGCATTATGACTATATCGCTTGTGGCAAGAGCAATTGCGCCACCAGATCCTCCCTCGCCTATGACAATTGAAATACATGGTGTTTCACAATTTAAAGCTACTTTCATTGATTGAGCTATTGCCTCAGCTTGTCCCCTTTCCTCTGCGTCCTTTCCAGGGTAAGCACCAGATGTATCTACAAAACAAATTAAAGGTAAATTTAATTTTGAGGCTAATTTCATAATTCTTTGAGATTTTCTGTAACCTTCAGGTTTTGCCATACCGAAATTATGTTTTAATCTAGTATTCATGTCATTACCCTTTTCGGTGCCTAATATTATTACTGGTATGTTATCTAAAAAAGCAAAACCCGAGATAATGGCATTATCTTCAGAATAAAGTCTATCACCATAAAGAGGAGTAAATTTTGTAAAAATACTATTTATATAATCTTTTGTTTTAGGTCTATTTGGATGTCTGGCAAGTTTGACGATTTGCCAAGGAGATAAATTAGAGTAAATTCTGTTTAACTCTTTTTGTTTTTTTTTCTCAATATCTTTAATTTTTCCATCAACATCTATATCACTTTCTTTTGAAAACTTGATTAAAGATTGTATTTCCATATCAAATTTTTCCAATTTATCTTCAAAATCTAAGTAAAACATTTTTAGAACTATAATTTATTTTTTAGTGGATGATAAGAGTCTAAAACTCTCTTTTTCATTGACTTTGCGACTTTTGTATAAATTTCTGTAGTTGAAATACTTGAGTGACCTAAAAGTTTTTGTATGTGCCTAATATCTGCGTTATTTTCTAACATAGTGGTAGCAAATGAGTGTCTAAAAACATGAGAAGACAATTTATATTTAATTATTGAATTGTTATGACAATTTTCAAGAAATTTGTTTACCGATCTAGCAGAAATCTTTTTATTATTTAATGCAAATACAAATTGGTTTTTTTTTTCTAAATTTTTCAAAAGGTCCAAAAAATCTTTAGTTATAAATACTTTTCTCTCTTTGGAACCCTTTCCATAGATGTAAATAGAATTATCTTGATGGTTAATATCAGACCATTTTAAATTTAGTGCCTCTGATATCCTCAAACCAGATAAATAAATTAATTTTAGTACTAAAATATAAAGTTCTTTATTAGTCTGTTTTGAATTATACAAATTCATGAATATTTGCTCCATTTCTATTTTTGATATGGCCTTTGGAATTTTTTTTAAATTTGATAAACTTTCGAATTCTTGAAAATCAATTTTTTCAATTATTTTTTCAGTTTGGAGAAACTTCAAAAAATTTTTTAAAGTTGAGGTTTTTCTATTTATACTCGATATTTTCAAATTTTTTTTTCTTAAATTAGTAATGTATGATTTGATCTTAGTATTAAGATCACTAACTTTTATATCCTCAGTATAAAAAAATTGATCTAAATCAACTAAATAATTACTTACAGAGTTTCTTGAAAGATTTTTTTCAGAAATTAAAAATTGTGTGTATAAATCTTTATATTTTTCATATTTCATAAATTAATTAAATGTGCTTTGAAGGCTAATTTTATTAATTCATTTTTAAGATATTCATTATCTATGATGTAATTATTTAAGAAATATAAATCGAATTCATTTATCGCATAAAATTTTTCACTTAAATTGACATAGTATATATATGAGTCAATCAAATTTAAATTCTCAGCTAAACTTGCCAAATACACAGGATTAACTGAAATTGTATCTGTCTCAGTTATTTTTAGATTATCGCTCTCAATAAAATTGATATTTCTATTCAAAAATAAAAATTTCATCAAAGGACTATCTATATTCTGATTGTTATCTGCGTAGTATTTGTTATCAAAGTTATCAATCAAATAGTTCTTTAAAGCTGTTGCTATATCATTATTTTCAACGACGCCATTAGGGACATCTGTCAATAAAACTAACAAATTTTCTAAAAAACTTGAATTTTCATAAAGAGATAAAAGCATTAAACCATTAATATAATTTAAGTTTCTTGAGGTGATTCTCATTTCACTAAATTGATCATTAATTAATCTAGATACATCATATAAATCTAATTGTAGTAAAGGAATATAGCTCTCTAAAATTTCAAGTTTTTTATTATAGTTGATATTTCTTTTCATTTCTTCATACATTCGTAATTCTTCAGGCATAACTTTTAGCATTTCTAGCATAGATAAATATTGTGATTTGTTAATAACTCTATTTTTAAAAAGGTAATTAATTTGATAAAGATCAATTGTATTTGATTTGAGATATATTTCTAACTCAAGAGTATTATTAATTTCATCTATATTAACTTTTATGGTATCAGAAATTAGTGCAATATATTTATCAATTAATCCTAATTCACTTAAGTTGTAATTGATTTCAATTGTATTTTTTTTTAGAAAGTCTAATAGAAATTTCGTATTTAGTTTATCGAACTCTTTTTGATCATAAATTTCAATTATAAAATTAATCTGCTCAAATTGATTATCTTTTATTAAGCATAAGATATTATAGACTAAAATATCATCAAATTTTTTTTGATTATTATCCAACATAAGTAAGTATCGACATAATTCATCAATTTGATTTGAATCGTATAAGTAAGCTAAATATGACTCATTATTATTTGGGTTTTGGAATTCTTCAAAAATAACTTTTTCAAACAAATTTGAGTTAATTTGGTATCTATAGTTTTTTTTATTAAATAAATTTATTTTTTCGAAAAAAAAATCATTTTCATTTGAATATTCAGGATAAATAATATTATTTGTTAAAGGATCAAATAAAGAGTAGAAGAAATTATTATTATTTTCTGTAGAGTTAATAAGTTTTAGTAGAATTTCTTCTGATTTAATCGATGAAATTATATTGTTTTGTGAAAATGATTTTTCTTGAAATATAATTTCCTCATTTATTTCATTTGCCTTTAATGGAAGAACTGTTATTAACAAAAAAAAGATTAGATATTTCATGTGAACTTATCTATTGGAATGTCATAAACCTTTTCATTTGATGGTGCTGGTATTTTTATGGAATTAAATAAAACAAAAACTAGTAAAATTATTACAATAATTGTTGATAGTAATGCAATTTTTCTCATAATTATTAATTTATTGGTTTTTCATATTATATATTTAAAACATATCAAATAACAATGGTGAAAAAAAATTTTGAAAGAATATGTATGATTGGGATGCCTGGCTCAGGTAAGTCAACAATAGGTAGAGCTTTATCAAATTGCTTAAAATTTAATTTTTATGATACTGACAATCAAATTGAAATAGAGAGTCAATCAAAAATAAATGAAATATTTAACAATGAGGGCGAAGAGCATTTTAGAAAACTAGAAAGATCCATATTCAAAAAATTGATTTTGAAAAAAAAAATTGTCGTTTCCACTGGTGGGGGGATAATTTTAAAAAATAAAGACATTTTAAAGCAAACTTTTAATATATATTTAAAATGTGATTTGGAAATTTTAATAAAAAGAACCTCACGAAATAAAAATAGGCCTCTATTAAAAAATAATGTTGAAAAAAAAATTAAAATACTTTTCAATGATAGAAAAGAAATTTACAATAAACTTTCTGATTTTACTGTTAATGCAACTAGCAATACTCAAAATACTATAAAAGCTATATTAGAATATTTAAACCAATGAAGATAAGAAAAATAATTGATAAACAAATACATGAAATTGAATTTTTAAAAATAAACCAATTAGAAAAAAAATTAATCAACAATATTTCAAATCGTGATGTTTTAATTTTTGATGGAAATATTTCTAAAAATAATTTAGTTAAAAAGCTTTTAAAAAAATTTTCAAAAAGATGTTTTTTCATTAAGGGCCAAGAGAAAATTAAAAATTTAGATTACTATTCATCTTTAATTGAAAAAATAATCAAATTAGGAGTTGAACGTAAAACTATTATTTACTCATTTGGAGGTGGAACATTAGGAGATCTCTCTGGTTTTTTGGCATCCACAATATTAAGAGGAGTTGAACATGTGATGATACCTACCTCTCTTTTAGCAATGGTAGATAGTTCTATTGGAGGTAAGACAGGGATTAATAGCAAATTTGGTAAAAATTTAATTGGAACGTTTTATCTTCCAAAAAAAGTATTTATTTGTTCAGATTTTTTAAAAAGTTTACCAAAAAGAGAAATTGCATGTGGATACGCAGAAATAATAAAATATAGCTTAATTGACTCAAAACCATTGCATAAACTTCTTATTAAAAGATCAAAGGATGACATAAATAAAATAATTAAACTCTCAATTAACTCGAAATTTAAATATATCACTGATTTTAGAGAAAAAATGAAATCTAAAAATTCTAGAGCAATATTAAACTTTGGACACACAATTGGTCATGCTATTGAAAATTCAAATTTTTATAAAGGAAATCTAAAACATGGGGAGGCGATATCTTTAGGAATGATTTTAGAATTAGAAATTTCTAGTTTATTGAACTACTATCCTGGAAAAGTTAATAGTTTAATTGAAATTTTAAAAAAATATAATTTACCTATCAACTACAGTAAATATGTAAATAAAAAAACTATTCCATCATTAATAAAAAAAATTGTATTTGATAAAAAAGTTATAAACGAAGATATTAAATTTGTTCTAATTGGAAAAAATGGAGGTTTTATTAAAAAGATATCAATTAGAGATCTTAAATCTATTCTATATCAAATAAAATAATGACTTTAATTGTTATTATAAAAATTTTAGCGATAATTATCTTACTCTTATTATCGGCCCTTTCCTCTGGTTCAGAAACTGCTTTAACTGCAGTATCAAAACAGCGAGCTCATAGACAAAAAGATAAAGGAGCTAAGAATGCGAATTTCATATTAAAAATAAAAGAATTCAAAGATGAATTTATTACGGGAATCTTACTTGCTAATAACCTATTTAATATTTTAGCTACAGCTTTAATGACAGAATTACTTGTTTCAGAATTTGGTGGTTTAGGAGTTTCCGTTGCTACAATTTTTATGACACTAATGATTGTTATATTTTCTGAAGTTACTCCTAAAATTTTTGCAATCAACAAACCGATGACTTTTGCTCTAAAAGTTTCTAAGTTTTTTTACTTTTACACGAAATTAATTAAACCAATTGTAAATCTTATAAATAAAGTTTCTAACAAAATTATTAAATTAATTGGATTAAATTTAAATGCTGACCAATCGAAAATAATAGAAGAAGAGTTTGAAGGAGCTGTTCAACTGCAAAAACAATACTCAAAAGATGGTGAATATGAGGCTGATTATATGAGTAATATTCTTGAGTTAAAAAAATTAAAAGTTGATGAGCTAATGACTCACAGAAATGAAATTCTATTCATTAACCTAGATGATCCCTATAAACATAATTTTAAAGCAATAAGTTCATCAACATTCACAAGAATACCTGTTATTAAAGGAAATTTTAATAACCTAGTTGGTATTATAGATATAAGAGATTTTTTAAAAGACTCCTCTTTAGAGGAGTCAAATGAAAGTATAGAAAGAAATACTTTTCAGCCCATTTTTATTCCCCAAAACAAACTTGCGATGAAACAACTTATTGATTTTAAATCTTCAAGAGAACATATGGCTTTAATAGTAGATGAATATGGAGAGATACAAGGCTTAATTACATTAGAAGATATTATTGAAGAAATAATTGGAGAAATTTTTGATGAAACTGACACTGATGAAACATATCTAGAGAAAATTGACTCTAATAATTATTTATTTAATGGAAATGCTAGTGTAAGAGAAATTAACAGAAGTCTAGATATTAATTTACCTGATCAATTTGTAACATTATCAGGCTTAATTCATGATTTAGCAAAAGAAATCCCTAAAGTTGGAAAGGTTTTCTTTATTGAGGATGTGAAATTGCAAATTATCTCTAGATCAATTAACAAAATTAATAAGGTTAAACTATCTATTTGATATTTTTATTTCTAGAGAGTGTAGGCCAGACTTAAAAACCGGTTCTAATTTTTCATGAATTGTTCTATGAATATCTATTTTCTTCATATTATTTTTATTCAATATTCTGAGTTCAACATGAGTTAAAATGGCATATGTATTTTCAACACCAGCATGTCCCATGTGTTTGTCACTGTTATCAATGATTTCTAATATTTCAAATTCATTAATATCTTGTAAAAGAATTGTAATATTACTTAAATTCATAATTAAATCTTAAATGAATAAAAAAAATAAAATAGAAAATTTATGCAATCATCCAAATTGTTCAAAGGAAGGGGTTTATAAAGCACCTTTAGACTATGATAATTTAGGTAATTATCAGTGGTTTTGTATTGAACATATTAAAGAATTTAATAAAAAGTGGAATTACCATAAGAAAATGGATGCAAATGAAATTGAAAACGATATTCGTTTTGACACCATCTGGAGAAGACCGACAAGTTCTTTTGGATCGGGGAGAAAATTTTATAATTTTACAATCAATGGCGAGGATATGGGCACATTTGATAACCCTGCTGGATTTCAACCTCAATCAAATAAATTGTTAAAATCCCTTAGTATTTTAAAATTAGACATAAATACAGACTTAAAATTGATAAAGAAGAGGTACAAAGAACTAGTTAAAGAACATCATCCAGATGTAAAAGGTGATAGTAAAAAAGTTATTGATAAATTTAGAGAAATAGTAGAAGCATATAACTACTTAATTGAAAGTTACAAAAAATGAATAAAATCGAGGCTCTTAAAAAAAAGGACAACTTACAAATTTCTGAAGTATCATCCAAGGAAGTCTTTGGCATTCAAACAGATATAAAAGTTCCAAAATTTAATGAGTCTTCTGAATATTGCCCTAAATTAGATACAAACTACGTATTTGACGAGAGTACAACAATTGCCATTTTGCTTGGTCTAAAATTCAATAAACGAGTTTTCTTACAAGGCTTGCATGGAACTGGGAAGTCCTCTCATATTGAACAAGTTTGTGCGAGATTAAACTGGCCATGCATAAGAGTTAATTTAGATAGTCATGTATCAAGAATCGATCTTATTGGAAAAGATGCAATAGTTTTAAAAGATAACAAACAAGTAACAGAATTTCAGGAAGGTATTCTTCCTTGGGCATTTCAAAATAATGTTTCATTAGTTTTTGACGAATACGATGCAGGTCGGCCAGATGTAATGTTTGTAATTCAAAGAATACTTGAAGCTGAGGGAAAGTTAACACTTCTTGACCAAAGTAAAGTTCTCTCACCTCATCCATATTTTAGATTGTTTGCAACAGCAAATACAGTAGGTCTTGGGGATACCTCTGGAATTTATCATGGAACAAATCAGATTAATCAAGGTCAAATGGACAGATGGAATATAGTTGCAAAATTAAACTATCTTGAGGAGGATAAAGAGATAGAAATCATTTCAAAAAAAGTTTCTGCAAATACTGAAGAGAAGAAAATAATTGCTTCTATGGTTCAAATGGCAAATTTAACAAGAAAAGGTTTTGAACAAAAAGATATATCTATTGTCATGAGCCCTAGAACTGTAATTATGTGGGCAGAGAATTATAAAATAATTAAAGATATAAAAAACTCCTTGAAATTTACTTTTTTAAATAAATGTGACGAAAGTGAGATAGATATTTATATAGAGTATTTTCAAAGAACCTTTGCAATTGATATTTAATTGTCCGAGAAACAATTAAATATTCCTAGGCAAATATCAAATACACTCAATTCTGTTAATAAAACCATATCGGAAAACAAAGAATTAAAAATAAATGTAAATTCAAATATCGTTTTAGAGAAAGATGATACTTTAAACCTTCCTTCAATTTCAAATATTTTTAATTATGAGGACATGCGTGGTGCAGCAGACTCATTTGCCCTCAAGAAAAAATACCATGATGAAAAACTATTAAACCAAATAACATCTAAAAATATAGATATTAGAGAAGAGATTATTTTCTTAGAGCGTTTACGATATGAGGCATATGGTTCAAAACCATTTAAAGGTATTATTAAAAATATTGAGAATAAGTGGTTTAAAAGATTAGAGGTATTAAAATCAAAAAAACAAAAAGACTCTAAAGATTTATTTTATTTTACCTTAACACATTTTTTTATTGATTTAATAAACAGTAAAATGTGGAAATCAAATAATAATCATTTAAAAAATATAATTTCTAAAGACAACATATTAGTTTTTTATAATACACTTCAAAAATTATCCTTGAATATTAAAGACCAAAAAGAATATTTAAACTTATCGGTAAAATTACTTAGAATTATTTTTCCATCAGTTGAGGATGAAAGCCAACCAGATGACAAAGATCTTGATGAGGGAAGTGATGAAGAGGATTTCAATCAACAACAAAACCAAGAAGAAAATCAAGCCCAAAAACCTGAAGAAAGCCAATTAGAAGATAATATGCATACTCCAGAAAATGACTCAGATAATAGTCAATCTAGTGTTCAAGGAGAAGAAATTGATATTGAAGTATCAGATCAACAAATTGAGGATATAATTAAGTCAATTGATAGTTATAGAAACCTTAGTCAAAATTATAAAGCAGCTACAAATCAATATGATGAGATTATAGAAGCAATTAAACTATGTGATCATGAAGAGTTAGTGGCCCTAAGAAGGCAACTCGATGATAAATGTGATTTATATCAAAAGCAAATATCAAGGTTAGCAAATAAATTATATCGAAAACTTCAATCAAAACAAAATAGGTCATGGAATTTTGATTTAGATGAGGGTGTTCTAGATACTTCTAAACTTACTAGGGTTATAACTAATTCAAATAGTTCACTCTCTTTTAAAAAAGAAAAAGAAATTAAATTTGAAGATACAACCGTAACTTTGTTAATTGATAATTCAGGATCAATGAGAGGAAAACCTATTATGATAGCTGCTTTAACGACTGATATGATAGCTGCTACTTTAGAAAAATGTAAAATCAAAGTTGAAATTCTTGGTTTTACAACAAAAGCATGGAAGGGTGGAAAAACTCGAGAGCATTGGCTTAAAAATGGAAAGCAGAAAAATCCTGGGAGACTTAATGACCTAAGACATATTATTTATAAATCTGCTGACCAAAACTCAAAAAAATCAAAAATAAATTTAGGCCTAATGTTAAAAGAGGGTCTTTTAAAAGAAAATATTGATGGTGAAGCACTACTTTGGGCTAGTTCTAGAATTTCGAAAAGGCCTGAGAGTAGGAAAATACTAATTGTTATATCTGATGGCGCACCTGTAGATGACTCAACCCTGTCTGTAAACAACAGTAATTATTTAGAAAAACACCTTAAAAGTACTATTCTCGCGATTGAAGAGAAATCAAATATTGAACTATTAGCAATCGGCATAGGTCATAATGTAGGTCAGTATTACAGCAAAGCAATAACCATTCATGATGTAGAAGAGTTAGGTGGAATTATGTTTGAGAAAATAGAGTCATTATTCGATTAAATTAGACAAAATTTTATTCTTATACTCTTCAAATCTGTCCTCATCTATAGATGATCTTATTTCTTCAAAAAACTTATTCATAAACCAAATATTATATATTGATAGAATGGTCATACCTAGCAACTCATTAGCTTTAAATAAATGATGTAAATAAGATTTTGAAAATTTATTGATTTCCTGTAATTCGCATCCTTCATCAATACTAGAATGATCATCTTTAAATTTTGAGTTGTTTAAGTTAATTCCTTTACTACTTAATTTTGACATCATAATACCATGTCTAGCGATCCTTGTAGGTGATACACAATCAAATGTGTCATATCCAGAACTTACACCATGTAAAATATCATCTAATCCTCCAATTCCTAGAATATGAATAGGTTTGGATTTATCTATATAATTTTCACATATTGAAAAGATATCGTACATCTGATTTTTTGTGCTCCCCAATGAACCACCTATTGCAAGTCCATCAAAATTTTTTGAGCATGTTTCTTCACATGCTATCTTTCTTAAATCTTCGTAAACACCACCTTGTATGATACCATATAGTGACTGTTTTCCTGAGGAACCAAAGGTTGAGTTATACTTTTTAAATTTTGAGTCGAAAGAATTTTTACATCTTGCTGCCCAACGATGACTCATATATAGAGACTTTTCTGTATATTTTTTTGAAACATTAAAGGGCGTACATTCATCTAAGACAAAAATCAGATCAGCACCAAAGTCACGTTGTAATTCAATTGACCTCTCAGGTGATAAGAATACTTTATCTCCATTTATATAATTTCTAAATGATGCACCATCCTCGGTTATTTTTATGAGAGATTTTCTCTTTGCATTATTGTTTTTTCCTTTAATTTCCTCTGAAACTGAACCATATCCTAGTGAAAATATTTGATAGCCCCCACTATCAGTCATCATAGGTCCATTCCAATCAGTAAAACTCTGTAAACCCCCTTTTTTTGATATGACCTCTGCACCCGGTTGAAGCATTAAATGATATGTATTTGAAAGAATAATTTGTGTTCTTGCTAATTTTAATTGAGAGGGGAGTACAGATTTGACAGTGGCCTTGGTACCACAAAAAATAAATGAAGGAGTATTGATTTTACCATGTGCTGTGTTAATTAATCCAAGTCGAGCATTTGATAATTTTGACTTTTTTTTTACTTGAAAAAAATTAGTCAAGTTTAGATGGTAAAAAGATCTTCGCTAAATATATAAAAATTGTATCAAATAGACTTAATAGAATTCTAAGTAAATAAATACCTATTCCATAAGAAATAATTAGGTCAAATAAAGGCACTGGGTTAGAAGATAAGATATTAAATGCAAGAACACTAAATATAATATTATCAATAAATTGTGATACAATTGTTGATGCATTATTTCTAAACCAAAGGTTAGTATTTTTATTTTTTAAATAAGAGAATATAAAAATATCAATTTTTTGACTTATAAAAAAAGCACAAATACTTCCAACTATTATTGGAAACTGAGGGAGGAAGATAGTCATAATTGACTCATGCATGCCATAGCTCCAAGACCATGCAGGATGTTCATCAGGATTAATTGGAGCCATAGATATTGTTAAAAACATAAGTGCTGTTGAAAATAAGTATGCTGCAATACCAAGGTAGATACATTTAGTTGCAGATTTTTTATCAAAATATTCATTCAATATGTCTGTACAAAGGAATATAGAAATAAACAAAACAGTTCCGAGGGCCATAGGTTCAGGAAAGAAAGGAAAGTCTACAACTTTAAGAACTTGAATATTAGCTAATATGATCGCAATCGCTACGTAGACATAAATACCTGTCTTTCCAAAGAACTTAAGTGAGAGTAAAATTGAAAGATAACAAAATATGATTTGAAATAACCAGATAATTACAACTGAAGAGTTATTTAAGTTATTTGATAAATTTAAAAATAATTCTTGAAACATTTAGCTAGCTTTTTTGCTAACATTTTTTTCGATTTGTTTTTTGATTTTTAAGGCTTTGTCGGTTAAAGATCGTGAACTAGTTTTATTTAAATATTGATCTAAACCGCCATGTTTATCTATTGTTCTAAGTGTAGATGAGGCTATTCTTAGTCTATATTTTCTTTGTAAAGACTCACTAAATAGAGTGACACTATTTAAATTAACCATGAAACGCCTTTTAGACTTAATATTAGAATGGCTGACATTATGACCAGTTTGGTGTTTTTTTCCAGTAATATCACAAGATCTAGACATGAAATGAGTTTATAATACAAAAGTCCCTTTTTTACAATAAGTAATAGTATCTTAGAGTCTTAGATGGCTTATTGCATATTTTGGTCTGTACTTCTCTAAAAGTGGGTTGATCTCATCTTTTTTTTTCAATTTAGATTTATGAATTCCATTTTTAATCCAAAGTGTGTCCAATTTCATTTTTTTACCTCCTGCAATGTCATGCCACAATGAATCACCAATTATTAAAACCTTTTTTAGATTTGTAATATTCATCTTTTTTAAAATATCGTTATATATTGGTTCATACGGCTTTCCATATCTAAATACAGTTCCACCTAAATCTGAGTATAGTTCAGCTATTGTGCCTCCACACATAGAGAGTTTATTCTTATTATGAACTAAAAAATCAGGGTTCGTACATAAAAGTGGGAGTTTATACTTCATAATTTTATCTAGATGTTCAGCAAAATCTAAAATAGATAATCCATCTTTTATATCTGCAATCATAGCAAAATTTGCTTTCTCAACATTTTTAGTACAATTTAAATTAAAATATTTAATTTTTTGCTTTGATAGTTCTAAAGGGTAACATTTTCTTCCAAATTTTTTATAAATATCTTTATAAATATTGTTTAGTGAGACTTGCCCACTTGTAATGCAGTAATCAAATAATTTTTCATTAAAACCTAATCTCTTCAAATTATCTTCTGATTGAACAGTGGGATTAGCTGTATTAGAAATAAGAATGATTTTTTTATTTTTAAGTTTTAGAAACTCTAAACATTTTTCAGCTCGTAAAAATTTTTTATGACCATTATGCAGGACTCCCCATTGATCAAATAAGAAATAATCATATTTACCAACTATATATTTAAAAGATGAAATATTTTTCAAGAGTACTGTCCAATTACCTCTGAGATACTTCTAAAGCCTTGTTGTTGAATTAGATTTATCAAATCATAAGTCATTTTTTTAACATGATAAGGGCCTTCGTATGTAAAACTACTATAAATTTGAATTAATGAGGCTCCTAATTTCATTTTAGTTAAGATATCATCAGCATCAAAAATACCCCCTACTCCTATAATTTTAATTTTTCCTGAAGTCAGAGTATAAAAATCTCTAATTAATTCATTTGACTTCAGAAATAATGGTCTACCACTCACTCCTCCATCTAACTTTTCATTAACCATCGATTTATTAATTGTAGTGTTAGTCAGTATTAGCCCATCTACATCATTTGCCAGTGAAATCAATGAAATATCCTTTTTATCCTGATCAGAAATATCTGGTGATATTTTGAATAAAATAGGGATTTTTGAGTTATTCTCATCTCTTAACCTATGGATATTTGTAACAATCTTTTCAAAATTTTGAGATTTAAGATTATCTCTCAACCCCGGTGTATTTGGTGAAGATAAATTGATCACAATGTAATCACCCAATCTATAAAGTCTATCGAAAAGCTTTTTTAGATCATCTAAAATTTCTACGGTATCCTTATTGTTACCAATATTTATACCAATGATTTTATCTTGGAAATTTTCTTTAAGGTTTGAGTGATTGATATTTCTTTCAAATACATCCATGCCTTTATTATTAAACCCTAAAGAATTTATTAATGCTTTTTGTGCAGGGAACCTATGAATTCTTGGTTTTGAGTTGCCTTTTTGAGGCAAAGGAGTCACTGTCCCCAACTCAGTAAAACTAAATCCTAAATTTAGTATAGGATTTATAACCTCTGCATTTTTATCAAAACCTGCTGATAACCCTATAGGAGTTTTGAAAGTTCTTCCCCATATTGTTTGTTCAAGGATTTCAGTATTTTTAAAAATAATTTTTGGATATATACCTAATTTTAGAGCTTTTATAGATATGTTATGAGATAATTCTGGATCTAGCTTTTTGAGAATACGATGAGCTAAATTATACATTTAGCTTCGAGTTGAACAACTCCAGAGTTTTATCTTTTGTATAAATTTTAGTAAATGAACCCAATCTTGGCCCATTCTCTTGACCAAAGACAACTTGATATATAAGTTTAAAAAATTCTTTAATATTCTCTTTATAGACAGAATTTTTTCCAACACTAAAAATTGCAGTTTGAAATTCATCTGCACTAGCCGAAGACTCTACTTCCTTTATTTTAGACACAACTTCTTTAAGTATAATTAATTCTTCAGAATTTGGAATTTTAAATTTTAAATTTGGTTGTATAAAATCCCTAAAATAATTAATACCACAATCAATCATTCTATTAATAAGATCAGTTTCCACTTTACTAAAATTAGATTGATAATTTTTTATTAAACCAAAAATCACATTAGAGTCCTCAGACTTGCAAACTGATATAATATTTAGGATTAAACTATAATTAATTTTAGATTTATATGATGGGTTTTCAGCTTTATGGATATGCCAAGCAGGGTTATCAGGGTTCAAATCGTCAGACTCTAATTTGTTAGCATGAGATAAGTATTCATCAGTGTTTTTAGGTATTACATCAAAATAAAGTTTCTTCGCAGTTGTCGGTCTCTGATACATAAACATGGCCAAACTCTCTTCGATAGAGTATTTGAGCCAATCATCGATGCTTATACCATTGCCTTTTGACTTACTAATTTTTTCAGCATTTTCATCGAGAAATAGTTCATAAATTAAATTCTCAGGAGGTTTAGAACCGATTATCCTACATATCTTTGATGATAGGGTATAACTCTCTGTTAAGTCCTTACCACACATTTCATAGTCCACACCGAAAGCAGCCCACCTCATTGCCCAATCAACTTTCCATTGAAGTTTACAATTGCCATCTAAGACTGATTTAGATTTCAATACACCGTCCTCATAATAAGAAACAGAAAATTCTTCATTATTAATTTCTTCAATTGGAACTTGCAATATTTTACCAGTTATTTCACTGATTGGAAAAAATGGACTATAAGATTTTCTTCTTTCTTCACCAAGTGTTGGAAGAACTACATTAATAATTTCATCATAATTTTTTATAATTTTCTTTATTGTTTCATTAAACAATCCTGATTTATAAGCATCTGTTGAACTTTGAAAAGAAAAAGGCAAATTAAATCTATTTAAAAAATCTTTAAGTTTTGAATTATTATGTTCACCAAAACTATTAAACAACTCAAAAGGATCCGGGACGGATGTCAAAGGGTAATCAAGGTAGTTATATAATCTTTCTTTGTTTGGGATGTTATCAGGGACTTTTCTAAAGCCATCCATATCATCAGAAAATGCTATGAGGTCTGTCACTTTACCAGTCAATTTCTCATAACAAAATCTTACCATATTTGTCCTGAGTACTTCCCCAAAAGTACCTATATGAGGTAAGCCGGATGGGCCGTACCCAGTTTCAAAGATTATTTTGTCTTTAGTATTATTTTTTTCAAAGCGTTTTATAATTTTTTTTGCTTCATTAAATGGCCAGGATTTGTATGAGTTATAATCAGTCAAAATTTAGGTGCTAATGTTAGAGTAATACCATTGAGCTCTTCTGTAAATGGAATTTGACATGAGAGTCTTGAATTTTTTTTTATATCCATAGCTTGGTCAAGCATAGATTCCTCATCGTCATCAGCTTTTGATATTTTTTCTAACCAATTTTCATCGACATAACAATGGCAGGTAGCACAAGCGCAACAACCCCCACATATAGCTTCAATATCTAATCCAGCCTCTCTAATAATCTCCATTATTGAAAAACCAACTGTTGCTTCAATTTTATGAGGTGAACCCTCATGATCTATAACGTTAATATGATATGTCATTTTGAAATTTTAAATATTTAGACTATAAGATCTATCAGTTAGACAGGCTTAATGCGACTAAAATTAATATACTAAATATATTCTAAAAAATTATAAATTTAGATTAGATGTATAAATCAGAGAATTTTCAGATAAGTCTTTGGCTTGTAAGTCTCATGTCAATTATATTGCTGATGATCATTGTTGGTGGTTTGACAAGATTAACTGAGTCTGGTTTGTCCATGGTTGATTGGAGATTATTTATGGGAACAATACCCCCTTTATCCCATGGAGATTGGTTAAAAGTTTTTGAAGACTATAAGCAATATCCTGAATATCAAATAAAAAATATAAACATGACACTATCAGAGTTTAAATACATCTTTTGGTGGGAATATGGACATAGAGTATTGGGAAGACTAATAGGAATTATTTTTATCATCCCATTTATTTACTTTGCTTTGAAAAAATACTTTTCTAATGAAGAGTTATACTCATATTCATTCCTTCTTTTTCTTGGAGGGGCACAAGGTATTATCGGATGGTGGATGGTAAAAAGTGGATTAGATGTTAATCCATACGTTAGCCATTTAAGACTTGCCGTTCACTTAATTATAGCTCAAATAATTCTCTCTTTAATTGCTTATCTTTTCTTGAAAAGGCTTGATATTGGAATTTATAAAAATAATTTTAGCTCACATAAAACTTTTTTTATTTTTTTTAATATAATAATTTTTTTTACAGTAATTTACGGTGCTTTTATGGCTGGTTTAGATGCTGGAAAATCATTTAATACTTGGCCCAAAATGGGAGATAATTACATTCCTGAAAATTTAATTTTTATTGAGGATCGACTTTTTGGTTTTTTTGATAACAGTGTCTTCATACATTTTTTTCATAGAGCCTTAGCTTATTTATCATTTTTAACAATTCTTTATATGTGCTTTAAACATTTTAAGGGAATTGAAAATAAATATCAAAAATTCCATTTCCTGATTGTGCTATTTCTAGTTTTAATTCAGTTATTTATTGGTGTTTTTGTTGTTTTGAGTAATGTTCAAGTCTCTTTGGGTTCTATCCATCAAATAATAGGCACTTTATTGTTTGTATCAGCTACTTGTTATAGCCTTCAAATACTTAAGAATTAAATCTAAATAGGGTTACATTTTGTATAAACTGCATGGGTAAAATTCTAGTTATTGGTGCAAATGGTTCTGTTGGCAAATCATGTGTTAACAACCTAAAAGATGATAATGATTTAGTTCTAATATCAAGAAGCGAATTTGATAATGATGTTGAAGGTAATTTTGAAAAAAATGTTCTAGATATTAATGATTACACGAATACAGAAAGTTTCATAAAATCAATTAACTACGAAATATCTGGCATAATCTTTGCCATTGGCTCGATAAACTTAAAACCTTTCTCAAGCACCTCTGTTGATGATTTTAAAAAAATAATGGATGATAATTTTTATAATATCGTTCATTTCCTCAATCATTGCATAACTAAGATGTCGGATTCATCTTCAGTAGTATTTTTTTCATCAATAGCAGCTGTTAGAGGTTTTAAAAATCATACGGCAATCTCCTCTGCAAAAAGTGCATTAATTGGTTTATCAAATTCTTTAGCCGCAGACTATGCTCCGAAGATAAGATTTAATACAATATCTCCTAGCCTATCTTTTTCCAAAATGTCAAATTTTATGGTTTCTAATGAAAAGGTTGCTGAGGGAATTGGAAAACTTCACCCTATGTCAAGACTTGGAACAGGTGATGACATAGGTAATTTGGCTTCTTTCTTGGTATCTAAAAAATCATCATGGATTACAGGACAAAACTTCCAACTTGATGGTGGAAGATCAACTTTAATCACAAAATAATAAAAACAAAATGAAGGAATGCTTTGTAGTTCTTGGAAATCAACTATTTGATAAGAAGTACTTAACAGAATTTAAAAACTCATGTGATTTTTTTATACAAGAGGATATGGGCCTTTGTAGTTATTTTAAACATCACAAACAAAAAATTTATTATTTTTTGGCATCAATGAGGGAATACAGGGACTATCTAAAAAAAAATAATTTTAAAGTAAATTATATTTCTCTTGATAAAAATATTTCTAATTTCAAAGACTATTTTGCTGGTCTAAAAAGCTTCTTAAGTAAAAAAAATATTTCTAAAATTAATATCTTCGAAATAGAAGACTTAGAATTCAGAATTAAATTTGAGCAATTTTGTAAAAATAGCAAAATTGAAATAATTTTTCATAAATCTCCTATGTTCCTTGTTAGTAGAACCGATTATAAAGATATGGTTACTACAAAAAAACCTCAACTTGCTAATTTTTATAGCAATGTTCGGAAGAGTTTTCAAATATTAGTAAAAGACAATAAACCTATTGGAGATAAGTGGAGTTTCGATGAGGATAATAGAAAAAGAGTTCCTAAAGGTTATCAAAGTCCTAAATCTTATACATTTGAGTCAAAATATTTTGAGGAAATAAAAAAATTAATTGATAAATTTTTTTCAAAACACTTTGGAAATTTGGAAAAGAAAATAATATTTCCAATGAATTTTAAAGACTCATCTAAAGTTCTTGATAATTTTATTAGCAGTAAACTTGAAAACTTTGGACATTACGAAGATTTTGTGAGCACCAGTGATCCATACATTAATCATAGCATAATTAGTGCACCATTAAATATAGGTTTAATAACACCAGAACAAGTGCTCAATAAATTGAGCTCTTTTTCATATACTAAAGTTGGCATCAATAATTACGAAGGGTTTATTAGACAAGTCTTTGGTTGGAGAGAATTTATGAGATACTTAAATATTCACTATTATAAAGATTTTAATAAAGGTAACTTTTTTGGAAATGACAGAAAATTAACAAAACATTGGTATGAGGGTACAACAAACATTCCTATTTTAAATGACATGATATTAAATTTAAAAAAAAGTGGATATGTTCACCATATCCCAAGATTGATGATAATTAGTAATATAATGAACTTAGCTGGATTAAAGCCATCTGAAGTTTATAAATGGTTTATGGAGACATTCATTGACTCATCTGATTGGGTTATGACACCAAATGTCTATGGAATGGGGATGTTTAGCGATGGAGGTATTTTTGCAACAAAACCATATTTATGCGGTTCAAATTACTTACTAAAGATGAGTAATTATAGTCGGGGAGATTGGACACAAACATTAGATGGTTTATATTGGAATTTTATATATAAAAATAAAAATTATTTTAAAACTAATCAGAGACTCTCTATGATGTACTATACTGTAAATAAAATGGACAAGTCTAAAATTAGTACTCATATATCTAATGCAAAAAAATTCATCAAAGAATACACAAGATAGAGTAGTATTTATAACAGGTGCTAGTAGTGGGATTGGCTACGCACTATGTGAAGAGTATCTCAGACAAGGCTGGAATGTGATAGGCTTAGCAAGAGATGATACCAAAATACCAAATGAAACAATTGATAATCCAAAATTTGAGTTTGTAAAAACAGATTTATCAAATTTTGACTCAAGTAAGCTAATTATAAATGAGGTATTTAAAAAAAATGCAAATATTAGTACATTTATTTTAAATGCAGGTATTTATATCCCTGATAGTCTAAATGATTTTAACTTTGAAAATGCAAAGGCAACTTTTGATACCAATGTTTTAAGTATTTATTTATCAATAGAACTAATAAAAAAAAATTTCGAGCTAAATTCAAATTATACCTTGGCAATAATGTCCTCCACAGCTGGATATAAGGGTCTCCCAAAATCTATTTTATACGGACCCTCAAAAGCGGCTTTAATTAATCTAGCCGAGGCTATAAAATCTGAAATGCATGATAATCTCAATGTAAAACTTATCTGTCCAGGATTTGTAGAAACTCCTGCTACAAAAGTAAATTCATTTAAAATGCCATATTTAATGTCACCCAAAGATGCAGCTAGGATTATTTATAGTAAAATATATAAAAAAGGTTTTGAAATATCCTTCCCTTTTCCTTTTAATTCTATAATGAAATTTGGTAAAGTATTGCCTTATAAACTTTACTTCAAAATCACTGAAAAAAAGTTTTCAAAAAAATGAAAATATCTATCCCTAAAATCTCAATAGTTATGGGAAGCCAAAGCGATTGGTCCACACTTAGGCATACGGGTAAAATTCTAAAAGAATTAAAGATTGTCCATGAAAAAAAAATAGTTTCAGCTCACAGAACACCCAAAAGACTCTATGAGTATGCTGAACAAGCTTATGACAGAGGTATTAAGATTATTATTGCTGGAGCTGGTGGGTCTGCTCATTTACCAGGCATGATAGCAGCTATAACTCATATTCCAGTAATCGGGGTACCAATTGAGTCAAAAACACTAAAAGGCTTAGATAGTTTACTTTCAATAGCTCAGATGCCTTTTGGCATTCCAGTTGGAACTGTGGCTATTGGTGAAAATGGAGCCAAAAATGCTGCATTATATGCAGCTTCAATTATTAGTAATTATGACCCCCATATTGAAAGAAGTTTAGTAAAATGGAGACTGGCTCAAACAAAAAAAGTTAAAAAGACACCTAGATAATGATCATCGGTATCTTAGGTGGAGGTCAATTAGGTATGATGTTATGCCAAGTGGCTAGTAAATTAAATATTCAAACTTTTATATACTCTGATACTGATGACTCCCCAGCAATTAAATATGCTAATCACTTCTTAATAAAAAAGTATGATGATTTTCACGAGATAGATAATTTTATTAAAAAATGTGATTTTGTGACTTATGAGTTTGAAAATATCCCTTTTAAAACTTTATCATATATTGAACAAAAGATTAAAATTTCACCTAGTTCTGAAATTAATCAAATTATTCAAGATCGATTAACTGAAAAAAATTATGTAAATAAGATTAATATCCCTACTGTTCCCTATATGGAAATTAACAATACATCTGATTTAAAATCAGTTGATCCTAAATTTTTTCCTGCAATATTGAAGACTCGCAAACTTGGATATGATGGTAAAGGCCAAATAGTAATTAATAGTTATAAAGATATATCTGACATACCAAATAATGAGTATATTTTGGAAAAAAAAATTAATTTACAACAAGAAATCTCTATCATTGCTGTCAGGTATAAAGATGGTACTATTTTTACCTATCAACCAATTGAAAATATTCATAAAAATCAAATTCTTTTCAAATCATTTTCACCAGCTAACTCAGAGAAATCGATCATTAAAGAAGCGACAAACCATGCTTATAATTTTGCAGAAAAAATAAGCTATGTCGGAACTTTTTGTTTAGAATTTTTTATAAATGAAGAAAAAAAATTATTATTAAATGAAATAGCTCCCAGAGTTCACAACTCAGGACATTTAACTATTGAGTCATACAATGTTAGTCAATTTGAGTCTCATATCAGATCTGTATGTGATTTTGAAAAGGTAGAGCCTTCATTAAAATCTAAATCTGAAATGATAAATATTCTAGGGGACGATATTTATAACTATCGTGGGAAATCATTCAAAGAAAATGAATATTTTCATGATTATCACAAAAAAGAGTCCAAAACTGGCAGAAAAATGGGCCATTTTACAAAAGTTCTAATCTAGTTTTTAGACCAGTAATTTTTAAAGTGATTATAGTTAATTAAACTATCGTTTTTGAATTTAGAGTATTTTTTAAATGTGAAATCTTTTATTCTAGAATATGAAATTAGAGTGTTATCAAACTTAAGGTTATAATGTTTACATCCATTAATTGTCAAAAATTTATTTAAATTATTTGATTTTTTTGAGGTGTAAAAGAGTTCCAATATATTTGAGACAGAATATTTTGTGGAATATACACCAGCACAACAAAACTCATTAAATTTGCGATTTTTAAGATGTGGAGCTGAGTCAGAACCAAAGAAAAATTTTGAATTGCCAGAAAGAGCGGCATTTAATAATGATTTTTGGTGATTTACACTTTTAATTACAGGTTTACAAAATATTTCTGGTCTTAAAAAATTTCCAAGAAAAGTGTTTGTATTTTCAAGTAAATGATGTGTTGTTATAGTAGCTGCAATGTTTTTGTGCGATTTTACAAAATCTACAGAATCTTTAGTTGTAATATGTTCTAAAGTTATCTTTAAACCTTTAAAATTTTTTACTAACCAAGATAACTCAAAATCAAGAAATCTTTTTTCACGCTCATAAGGATCATCATTTTCATGAATGTGTTCACCATGCAAGCATAATGGTATTTTATTATTTTCTAAAAATTCGAAATATTTAGACATTTTTTTGATGTCTTTTACTCCTGATGAAGAATTAGTAGTGGCATGAAGAGGATATAATTTAGCTGCAAAAAATAATTTTTCATTAACCATATTTATTAAATCAATAATAGAGCAGTCTTGGTTTAAATAGATTGTAAAAAGAATTTCAGTATTGTTATTATTATTTAAAACGAAGGATCTATACTTTGATAAAATATTTTTATTAGTAATTGGCTTTATTAAATTAGGCATAACTAAAATTTTTTGAAAATTTTTATTATTTTCTTTTAATACATATTTTAAAAGTTGGCCCTCTCTTAGATGTACATGAAAATCGCAAGGCTTAAAAATTTTGAGCATTTAAAATATTATCTATTTTATCAATTACTTGATTATAAGACACATCATTCATTAAACAATTATTTAAAGTATAGTTTTGAGTTTTACTAACAAGGCTTTCATATGACTCTGATGACCTAACGAGATGACAATGATCAAAAATTTTAGGAAAATAAATATTATCATTTGTGGGACCAAAAAGACCAATTGTTTGAGTTTTACTCAATGAAGCCATATGCATCATGGATGAGTCATTCCCAATAAATAACCTTGATTTTTGAAGTAAACCATAATCGTTGAGAATATGTTGCTTGCCACATCTGTTAATTACTTTATCGCCTAGTTCTGACTCAAAATGATGAAATTTTGAACTTTCATTTTCTGATCCTAAAATAAATATTTTATCAATGCCTTTTTCAATTAGATATTTTGCTATTTTAACAAATTGTTCTGAAGGCCATTCTTTTGGTGGCCAATTTGTAAATGGTGCTAAACACACATAATTTGAATTTGGAAAAATATTACGAACTCTATCGATCAATATTTTAAAATCTTTTTTTAAATCAGTATCAAATCTGTGATGGATTTGTTCATAAATATTTTTACCCTTTTTCATTTTGAATATATTTCTTTTTTTCACTCTCAAGAAATAACCAATGATCGAGGATCTAAAATCTACTATTTCATCGAATTTAAGTGGCGAAAGTTCTTTATAGAGTTTTAACCAATGTAGATTATATTTTTGTTTAGTAAGATTAATCCTTCTAGAAATCATAGAATAATCATCATAAATAGGCATTGGTAAAGGACCAGAAACTAACGTTACCTCGATATTTTTCTTATATTTTCTGATGTATTTATTTAAAACTTGAAGGTTAATTAAGGAGTCACCTATTCTATTTGAAGAAATAAATAGTAAATGCATATATATACATATAGATAATATATTACATGCAAATTGAAACACTTAATCCAATAAAAATTAGAGTATTTGGAGAAGAAAGATTTGATTTCCTACAAAATATAATTACCAACGACTTAACTAAATTAAAAAAAGAGTTAAGGAGCTATATACTATCTCCGCAAGGCAAGATTCTGTATGAAATAATAATTACTAAATCAGATGACTCATATGAATTAGTTTGCTCGAATGATCAAAATGATTTGCCTACATTCTTAAATAAATATGCCTTGTTATCTGACGTAAAACTCAGTATTGAAAAGGTTGATAAAAGAGAATTTGATAAAAATTATATTTTAGATCAACTTTCAACTGGAATAATTGACTCTAACCTGCTTAAACAGTCCTCTCTACTTCCATCTGAAGTCAATGATGAATTAGTGGACTATTCGAAAGGATGCTTTGTAGGTCAAGAGGTGGTTTCAAGGATTAAACATCGACAATTAAATAAAAAAAAACTTACAATTAAATTATTTGAGAAAAAACCTCAAAAACTACCAACTAATTCAGAAATATTATTTCAAATAAATAATTATTACATACTTAGAGAGCCTAGAGTTGATAAATAAATTACCTAAAATATTTTGAGTAATAATTTGCTATTTCTGAGAGTGATACTTTTTCTTGTTTCATAGTATCTCTATCTCGCACCGTAACTGTTTGATTTTCTAAAGTTTCAAAATCAATAGTAACACACAAAGGTGTTCCAATCTCATCATGTCTACGATAATTTTTTCCAATATTTCCTGTATTTTCAATCATAACTCTGCCTAGACCAAGTGATTGTAGCTCCGATTTGACTTTATTTGCTGTATTGACCAAGTCTGAATTATTTCTTTTCAATGGTATAACTGCAGCCTTAAATGGTGATAAATGCGGTTTAAGTTTGAGTAATGTTCTTTTGTTAGCCTCATCAACAGTGTAAGCCTCATTTAAAACTGCCAACACTCCCCTTTCTACTCCAGCAGAAGGCTCTATAACAAATGGTATAAACCATTCTTTGTTTTCTAAATCTTGAATTGCTAACTTAGTCGTGGAATTTTTATTATCTTTTACTATTGCTTTAATATTAAAATCTTTTTGGTTTTTAGAATGTGAACCTAAATCAAAATCAGTTCTATTTGCAATACCCTCAAGTTCCTCAAGGCCATGTGGAAATTCATACATAATATCAAAAGTTGCTTTGGAGTAATGTGATAAATCCTTTTTTTCTACCTCGAGTAATTTTAATTTCTCTGATTTGACACCTTGATCGGCCCACCAATTTAAACGTTTATCTACCCAATATTTATGCCAACTCTCATCAGAACCAGGTTTTACAAAATACTCTAGTTCCATTTGTTCAAATTCTCTAACTCTGAAGATAAAGTTTCTTGGAGTGATTTCATTTCTAAATGCTTTTCCTATCTGAGCGATTCCAAAAGGAGGAACTCTACTTGTTGAGTCAACGATATTTTTAAAATTTACAAATATTTGCTGAGCAGTTTCTGGTCTCAAATAAGCAAATGAACTTCCATCATCCACAGGACCAATAGCTGTTTTAAACATTAAGTTAAATGGCCTTGGGTCAGTTAAATCCTTTGATTTACATTTATTTAATGAACCACCTCTTGGACATTCACTTTGTTCTAATTGATCTGCTCTAAATCTTGCTTTGCAGACTTTACAATCAACCAAAGGATCAGAAAATGTATCCTCGTGGCCTGAATATTTTAAAACAGTAGGTGAGGTTAAAATAGTTGAATCTAATCCCTCAACATCATCTCTTTCATAGACTATTGATTTCCACCAAGCTGATTTTAAATTTAATTTTAGCTCTACACCCATAGGTCCAAAATCATAGAGACCTTTCATGCCACCGTAGATGTCATTTGATGGAAAAATAAAACCTCTTCTCTTACACAGAGATACTAGGTCTTCCATATTTTCTGCTGTCATTGATCAGATACCAAATTTATTAAAAAGAAACTCCTCTTTTAATTTAGTAATTAAATCCTCACTATTTAAAGAATTAATACCAAGACCAAGTTTTTGTTTAAGAGACTTTGGTTGTTTTATTTTTTTAATTTTAGTCTTTTCTCCAAATTTACTTTTAAAGAAAGACGACTCAGATGCAATGCCATCAATTAAACCTAATTCTTTTGCCTCATTAGCTAACCAAAAGGAACCAGAGAATATAACTTTTTTATTTTTTTCGTTAAGTTTCTTTTTTCTTCTCGAGGACACCCAATCAATAAAATTTTGGTGTATTAACTTTTGAAGTTTTTTTAATTTTTCTTCATCTTTTTTATTAACTTTTAAAAATGGATCTAAAAAGCTTTTGTTCTCTCCAGCTGTAAATATCCTTCTTTCTACTCCAATTTTTTTAATAAGATCAGTAAATCCAAAACCACCTGATATCACACCTATTGAACCAACAATAGAATTTACATCTGCGTATAACTCATCTGCTGCACATGCAAGCCAATACCCTCCAGATGCAGCTACATCCTCAACAAAACAATAACATTTCACTTTTTTCTTGTCTGAAATTTCTCTTATTTTTTGTGCAATTAAAGATGATTGCACCGGAGAACCGCCAGGAGAGTTAATGACAATTGATAGTGCATCAAATTTTATTTTAATTACCTTTGAGAAGAGTCCATTCAAATTATCCATATTCAATGGTGCTCTACTTCCAGATGCAATCATTCCTTTGAGATCAATTGAGATTACTGTTTTGTTTGGACTGAACATTATTTAAACCAATATTCTATATCTTTAGAATACTTTGATAAATTATCGTGGATTATAATTGCATTTGATGTTTTCTCTATAAAATAATTACTTTTAGTGATTTTTAGAAGGGCATTTTTAGGTTTTCTACCTTCAAAGGGTAATAAAGGTGTTGTTGTTACTTCTAGATTAAATTTTCTCAATATATCTAACATAAAATCCATGTTTTCAATTCTATTTATGATAAAAGCTGTTCCTTTTATTTTTAAATAAAGAATTATGTTGATAATCCATTTTTTCAAATTTGACTCAGTTATATATTTTGAGGCATTTATGGAGGGATTTTTGGACTTTAGTACTTTATTTGCAAAATAAAAAGGAGGGTTTGATAAAATTAAATCAAAGTAATTCTCATATTTTTTATCAAAAATGCAATTGTCTTGAACTTTAAATTTTAAATTTTTTAAGTTATTTTCTTTATGATTTAAAATTGAAATTTTATGATGAGTTTCATTTTTTTCAAAACCAATGACTTCAGATTCTGGGTTTCTATAAGCAACAATTAGGGAAATAGAACCACAACCAGAACCCATATCTAAAATTTTATTGTGCTTTTTTTTTGCATTAGAGGCCAGAATAATAGGCTCTATACCGCTCCTATAGCCTTTCTTTAATTGATAATATACAATTTTACCATCTAGTAGAAAATCTTTGGAGTATAAATTCATAGTTAATGCAAAAAATTAATTTTGAACAAACCATAAAGTTAATTCATAAAGAAATTAATGTAAAGTTAGTTAAAGCTAATAAAGAGCTTGATAGATTTATAGTAAGTACTGTCCCCATTATTCCAAAATTAGGTAATTATTTTTTCAAAAAAAGGGGAAAGCAATTACGGCCAGTTATATGTTTGCTATCAAGTAAAATGATAAATAAAAATTATTCGCAAATATCAAGCGATATTGATATGTCTGCTGCAATAGAATTCATTCACGGAGCTACGCTCCTACATGATGATGTGATTGATGAGAGTAAATTACGAAGAGGCCAAAAGAGTATTAACACAATATGGAATAATAAGTTTAGTGTTTTGTTTGGTGATTTTTTATTTTCAAAGTCGTTTCAATTAATGACAAAAGCTAATTCTTTAAAAGCAATGGCTTCACTGTCTCAAGTAAGTAGTAAAATTTCTGAAGGAGAATTTTTGCAACTTACTCATGAAAATAATATTCATATTACTGAGAGGAAATATATAGAGATCATATCCTTAAAAACTGCAGAATTATTTGCAGCATCAATGAAAATTCCTGCAATTTTAACTGGTAAAAATTTAACAATAATTTCAAGTTTGAACAAATTAGGATTGTATTTTGGAATTATATTTCAAATCATGGACGATTACCTTGATTATTTTGGAGATAGAGTTACTGGAAAAAAGAATGGTAAAGATTTTTATGAAGGGAAAATTACTCTACCAATAATATTATTATTAAAAAAATCAAATAAAACTGAAGTTAATTTTATTAAAAAAGTATTCAAAAAAAGTAAAAGATTAAAAAATGATTACACGGAAATAATGAATTTAATGAAAAAATATAAAATTAATGATGATGTAAGAATTTTTTGCGACAAATATAATAAAAAATCTTTAAAAATATTAAAACTATTTGAGGGTTATCAAAAAGATCTCTTTATAAATCTTCTAATAGGTTCGATCAATAGAACTTATTAGTCATATCTAAATTTTTTATTTGGAAATTTACTGTTATTTACCTCTTTAGAGTATTTTTTTACAGCAATTTTGATATTTTTTGATAAATCATCATATCTTTTTACAAATTTTGGATGATTATTTCCATACATTCCAAGCATATCCTCAGATACTAATATTTGACCGTCACAAAATTCGGATGCACCAATTCCTATAGTGGGTATTGCTAATACTGTGGTAACTTGTTTTGCTATTTTTGTTAACATTCCCTCCAATAAGATGGATACAGCACCAGCCTTTTCTAAACACAAGGAGTCCGAAATAATTTTATTTAAATCCTCCTTCTTTTTTCCATATATCTTAAATTTTTTTGTAGAACTAAATTTCTGTGGTTGTAAACCTAAATGTGCCATGACTGGAACTTTTTTTTTCTTTAAATACTTTATTACATCTTCTAATTCAGTATTTCCCTCAATTTTTACACCATCGCAAGAAGTTTTTTTCATTATAGATAAGACACGTTTTACAGTATTAGCCTCACTGAAATCTCGATTGTAAGGCAAATCAAAAAAAACTAGAGATTTCTCTGCAGCTTTTTTTACTGCAGTAGCATGATTAATCATTATTTGATCGTCAATAGTTCTTGTTGAGTCCATCCCATACAGCACATTGCTCATTGAGTCACCAACTAGAACTACATCAACTAAATCATCAATGATTTTTGTATAGTTATAACTATAAGACGTTAGACAAATAATTTTTTTTTTGTTTTTTTTATTAAATACTGATTTAATTGATCTTTTCATGAATAATGATTTAAAAAGTATTCGAATTATAAAAGACTTTCCAAAAAAAGGTATCGCTTTTTACGATATATCTACAATTTTATCAAATCCTAAAATTTTTAATAGAGTTGTAAACTCAATGTCAAAGGAGGTAAATAAATTAAATGCTAATACTATAGTTGGGATAGACTCAAGAGGATTTATTTTTGCCTCAGCTATTGCCTTCAAATTAAAAAAAAAGTTAGTCATGATTAGAAAAAAAGGGAAATTACCAGGCAATACCTTTAATACAAGTTACAAACTTGAGTACGGCTCTAATAAATTAGAAATTCAAAGTGATATGATAAGAAATTCAGACAAAGTTGTGATAATTGACGATATTTTTGCAACAAGTGGAACAATACGTGCATCAATGAAATTAATTAAAAAAACTAAAGCTAAGATTAAAGGTATTGTAGTGCTGTTAGAATTAAGTTTTCTCGGTGGAAGATCAAAAATTAAAAATAAACTTATAAGTTTAAATAAGGTTAATACTTAGAGTATTCTTTTTCTTCTGTTATCTTTGAGTTAGACAAAAGATTAATTTCTTTTTTTATTGAAGCCCTAATATCATTTTTAAAATGTACATCTCTTGATATTTTAATAAAAATCTCTCCAAATTCTTTATTAGCCTCACATTCTCTTTTAGCATTTTCTATATCCCAAAGCTCTTCATTAATATCTTGGAGTTTTTGAATATTTTTTTTTAATATTTTATCATCTTTCAAAATTAATTTATTACTTTGCTCTATTAGAGCATCTAGCTCGATTTTTATATTCTTTAATTTGTTAGGGTCATTAATTTTTTTTAATTTGATATTCAATATAGTAATTTTATCATAAAGCTCTCCAACAGATATTTCAGCTAATATTTTCAATTTTTTCTTCCATATATATCTGAATATCTTTTTATATCTGACTCTAAAAATTTACTTCCTGTTTGAACTTCAATTAAAACTAATTTCTTTTTTGAACTCTCATTTAAAACTCTATGTTTTGCTTTTTTAGGTATGAATATATTTTCGTTTTCTGATCTATAAAATGTACGATTATTAATAATTACAGTTGCTTTGCCCTCAATAATTATCCAGTGTTCTGATCTAAAATTATGTGATTGATAAGATAAAACACCTTCTGGTTTTACAACGATCTTTTTAATTAAAAAATCTTTTGATTTGTTTAGTATAATATATGAACCCCATGGCTTTTTGGTAGATTTTATCATGAAAACATTCTCTTTTTTTCATTAATAGACATAAAATTTATTAATAGTGCACAAATAATTAAATTACTCAACAAGGAACTTCCCCCATAAGACATAAAAGGTAACGCAACTCCAACCACTGGTAAAATACCAATAGTCATAGATATATTTATCAGAAATTCAAAAAAAATTTTAAAAGATAATACAAATAAGATTATTTTATTAAAAACTTGTGTAAGTTTGTAAGTTTTTAAAACAGGAATTAAAAACATGATAAAAAAGAGTGAAATTAATAACATAGATCCTGTAAAACCAAACTGCTCAGAAAAAATTGCAAAAACAAAATCTGTCTCTTTTTCTGGGAGAAAATCTAAGCTACTTTGAGAACCCTCGAGAAAGCCATTACCTTTTAGCCCGCCAGAACCTATTGCAATCTTGGATTGAATAATATGATATCCCTTTCCAAGTGGGTCAAGGTCAGGGTTAAGAAAAATTTGTATTCTATTTTGTTGGTAGGGTTTTAAAAGCGACCATAAAATTGGACTTATCGATATAATAACGCCTAATGATAATAGAGGATAAATTAGTTTAATACCTGCATAAAAAATAACAACTAGACCTAAAGCTAAAATAATTACAGCAGTTCCTAAATCTGGTTGAATGGCAACTAAAATAAAAAATATTATTGATACAACTAGAGGTAATATTGATTTAAAAAGACCTATAGTTTTTTCTGCATTTAGTTTGTGAAAGTATTTTGCCATAAATATAACTAAAGCTATTTTGGTAAATTCTGATACTTGTAAGTTAAATCCAGCAATTTTTATCCATCTTGTTGCGCCCATTCCTGTATAACCAAAGATTAATGTTGTTATCAGCCCAATCAAAACTAATATTAGAAAAATCTCTGCAAAATTAAAAATAAATTTTGGCTCCAACATTATTACTAAAAAAAATAAAGGTAGAAAAAATAAAAATCTTATTAATTGATTAGAGGCCCATGGATCAAGAGATCCGCCAGCGGCTGAGTAAAGGTTAATTTCCCCAATCCAAAAAATTATCAAAAGGATAAAAAAATAAATCCAATTTAAATTAAATATGCTTTTAAATTCTTTAAACATTATTTTTGAAAGCAAAATCTAAAATCTTATGAGCAATTGGGGCCGCTACTGCTGATCCAGATCCACCATTCTCTATAATCACTGAAGCAATATATTTTGGCTTATCATAAGGGGCGTAGCCCACAAATACTGAGTGGTCTTTAAATCTTTCTTCTATTTTCTTTGATTTGTACTTATCGTCTTCTCTTTCACTTTCTTTAATTCTGATCACTTGTGAAGTTCCTGTTTTACCACCTATTTTTACAAATTCTGGATTAGAAATACTCAATTTATATGCTGTTCCTCTTGGCTCTTGAACAACAGCATTAAGGGATTTAAGAATAATTTTTCGATGCTCACTGTTTAGTGATCTACCTGTAAATCTTGTAGGGACATTTTTATCAAGTTTAGGTATCGGATATTTCCCCCCGTTTAATATAGCAGAATATAATGTTGCAAGCTGTAATGGAGATGTTTGATTGTACCCTTGCCCAATACATGTAATTAATGTCTCACCTTGGTACCAACTTTCCTCTAAAAAAGCTTTTTTCCATTTTTTACTTGGAACAAGTCCCCTTCCTATGTTTGATAAACCAATGTCATACTCTTTATTTAAACCTAAATTACCAGATAAGCTTGCAATATCATCAATATTTATTTTTTTTGCTAATTCATAAAAATATACATCACAAGACTCTTTAATTGCTTTTTTAAGATTAACTTTTCCATGCCCCTCTTTTTTCCAACAATAATAATTCCTATCACCAAGTGAAGAGTGGCCTTTGCAAATAACTTCTTTTTGGGGGTTAATTAATTTATTTTGAAGACCAACTAAAGCAGGGATTGGTTTAAATACAGAACCTGGTGGATAAAAACCAGAGAAAGCCCTATTGAAAAGTGGTTTATTGTCATCACTGAGTAAATCTTTAATTTTATTATTTTCTCTGTCCTCAAAGATTTGTGCATCAAAAGTAGGGTTAGAGTTCATCGACAAAATTGATCCGTCTAAAACACTGATAACAACAATAGATCCTTTTTTATCTAAAGGAAGCTGAGATTGAGCATAATTTTGAAGAGATAAATCTAATGTTAAATTTAAATCATTTCCTTTAATAGATTTTTCAATTGATATTTCTCTAATGGTTTTACCTCTAGAGTTTACTTCACTAAATATTTTACCTGGAGTTCCTCTTAAATATTTTTCATAACTTTTTTCTAAATGAAATACACCTTTAGAATAAAGTTCAGAAGATTGAGTTGGTTGCCCCATATAGCCAATTATTTGCGAAAAATTATGATATGGATAATATCTTTTTTTGGACTCAATAATTTTTATAGAATTAAATAAGAATTTATTTTTTTCAAATTTTACTATTTGTTCCCATGAAGCTCTACTTAAACTAAAACCAGTGTATTCATTATATTTTTTTAGGTTTTTTAATGTTTCATCTAAATTCAAGTTAAGTTTAATAAGATCATTGAGTTTTTTAACTTCCTGGAAATGATCTTTACTTAAATTTTTAAAAACTACAAATTCATATAATGAGGAACTTCCTGCTAGTAAATTTTTTTTAGAGTCATAAATATCCCCCCTTATAGGAGGGGTTAGTTTTACAGAAAGCTTATTTTCAACTGATTTTTTTTTATAAAAATTAAAATTAATGACCTGTAATGAAAACAATCTCAAAGAAACAATGAAAGATAAAATAGTACCAAGTATAATTATTATAAATGATCTTCTATTTAATATTTTTATACTATCTTCACTAGTCTTATTCTTTTCCACGGTTTAAAAATCCTAAAAATATTGAAATTAAAATAAAAACACTTATTAAATATTGTAAATTTAGCAATCTAAAAATAATTGTTTGATCAACAATATAAAAAGTAACAAAACTAATTAAAAAAATTATTGATGATTTTATATATGACGCAAAATTATAATTATTGATAAAATAATTTAATAGAATAAGAGGTATAAATAAAATCACAATGCCAATTAATATCGGCAATCCTACAAAAACCTCAATAACAAAAGTTGATAAGATAAATATAAAGATATCAATAGTTTTAATATTTTTTTCCTTAATAGCGGTATAAAAAGCTATATTTATCAATGAAAAAATAACAATATCATTTATTACAATATTAAAGTTTCCGTAAGTTAAAAATAAAATTATTACTAAAAGTATTCTAATCATTAGTAAGAGCTCTTAAATTTTCTAAATTTGCTATATCAGGTGTTAATAAGATAGGTTGATTATTTTTAAAAGAAACTATGCCAAGTTTTAGTATTACATTATCAAGATGTACAACTGCGATATCACCTGATTGAAATTTTGGTATTTCAGTACTTTCTTTTTTTCTTAAGAAACTTAAATAATTATTATTCGTGCCACTAACAATATAAGATTTGCCATTAATAAAAACCTCATCTCCGTAATTAATACTTTTAATTGTGACCACTTCGGCTGTATTAGAATTTGTTCTAACAATTCTTCCAACTATATTTAGACCATCTATAATATAATTTCCGATACTAAGGCCATTTTTAGAACCTTTATTTATTATGAAGTTTTTGTTATAAACTAAATTTTTATCTCCAAGGACTTTAATACCAACTGAAATTGGTACTTCAATATTCGAATTTTGAAAAATTTTATTTTGCTCCGAATATTTTGAAGTCAAAATTAATAAATACTTATTTATAGAACGAAGATAATCAATTTCATTTTTAAACTTTTTTATATCATTTATGTAGTTTTTATTAAGATTTAGAACTGCAAATATATTGCTTACTTCATTTCTGACAAAAATTAAGGGAGTTTGTAATTTTTCTTTTACATAAAAAGTGAATAGTTTTGTCTTAGCATTATAATTAGGAAATAAAATTAAAGTAAGAAATAGAAAGAAACAGACTATGTAAATTAAAGCAATTTTTTTATTATTAATCACTTAAGAAAACATCTTGAAGGTTTTGGTTTTCTTCTAAAGCCATGCCGGTTCCCCTAGCTACACAAGTCAAAGGATCATCAGCTATAGAAACAGGTAATCCAGTAGTTACTCTTATTGCTTCATCTAAACGTTGAAGAAGAGCTCCACCTCCTGTAAGCATAATACCTTTATCAACTATATCCGCAGCTAATTCTGGTGGAATAACCTCAAGTGCTCTTTTTAAAGCTGTTATAATTTGAGAAAGTGAGTCTGATAGAGCTTCAGCAACTTGTCTTTCTGATATCACAACCTCTCTTGGTAGGCCGTTTATTAGATCTCTCCCTTTAACTGTGAGTGTTTTTCCATCTCCATTATCTGGAATACCTGCACAACCAATTTCTTTCTTTATCCTTTCTGCTGTTGACTCACCTATAGCTAGTTTATGAACACTTCTCATAAAATTAACTATGGCATCATCCATGGTATCTCCGCCAACTTTAATACTACTTGAATGAACTACCCCTCCTAGAGATAACACAGCTATTTCTGTCGTTCCACCACCTATGTCTACTACCATAGAACCAGATGGCTCAGAAATCGGTAAACCAGCTCCAATAGCAGCAGCTACAGGTTCTTCAATAAGATATACCTTTTTTGCACCAGCAGTTTCGGCAGACTCTTTAATTGCTCTTCTTTCAACATTAGTTGCTCCTGAAGGGACACAGATAACAATATTTGGATTTGCAAAAAAACTTTTTTTGTGAACTTTTTTTATAAAATGTTTAATCATAGCTTCAGCAATATCAAAATCTGCAATTACTCCGTCTTTCATTGGTCTAATTGCCTCAATTTTTCCGGGAGTACGTCCAAGCATCGATTTTGCCTCACTTCCAACAGCTAGAACTGATTTATTATTTTTATTATCGGTAGCAATTGAAACTACTGAAGGTTCATTTAGTATGATCCCCTTTCCTTTAACATAAACAAGTGTATTAGCTGTTCCTAAGTCTAAACCCATGTCTTCACTTAAAAAACTGCTAAAAGATTTTAACATTTATATTCCCTTTATATTTGAGATGCTAATCTCTGAGACTCCTTCTTGTATATTTGTATTCTTAGCAAAGTTTAATATTTTATTGCATGCATTGATATATGATTTTGCAGAGGCAACTATGATATCTATATCAGATGCTTTACCAATAAATTCTTTATTAAAATACTCTAATTTAACTGCAACTTCTCCCTGTGCATCAGAGTCTGGTGTTATAGCATTGATATGATATAAAACTAATTTTGGAGAAAAACCAACCACTTTAGATATACAACTAAAGACTGCATCAACAGGGCCATTTCCAGATCCACTTACCTCTTTTAACTCATCTTTAAAATCTAGTTCTAACGATGCAACATGTTTGGAATTGGTTCCGGACATAATACTCAAATTTTTAAGTTTTAAAGTGTTAGATTGATTGAAATGTGTATCATCAACAAGAGCAATTATATCTTCGTCATATACATCCTTTTTTTTGTCAGCTAAAAGTTTGAATTTTTCAAAGACTTCATTAATATAGTTATCACCTACTTCATATCCTAAAATTTTTAATTTTTCTTTGAATGCATGCTTTCCGGAATGTTTACCAAGCACCAAACTTGATTTCTTTAAACCAATCGTTTCCGGTGACATAATTTCATAAGTTTGAACATTTTTTAAGACTCCATCTTGATGAATTCCTGACTCATGAGCAAAAGCATTAGCACCAACAATTGCTTTATTAGGCTGAACAGGAAAACCTGTAATTGATGAAACAAGTTTTGATGTTTTTGAAATGGCACTAGTATTGACATTAGATTGAACATTTAAAAGATCCGATCTGACTTTCATAGCCATTACTACTTCTTCTAGTGCAGCATTTCCCGCTCTTTCTCCTAATCCATTTATAGTACATTCAATTTGTCTCGCGCCATTTTCAACTGCATTGAGAGAATTTGCAACCGCTAACCCCAAATCATTATGACAATGAACAGAAATTATTGCTTTATCAATATTAGGAACATTATTTTTAACTTTTTTTATAATCTCTCCGAATTCAAATGGTAAGGTATAACCGACTGTGTCTGGAATATTTATTGTAGATGCACCGCTTTCAATAGCTGACTCTATACATTTATATAGAAAATCAATTGAGGATCTCCCACCATCCTCACAGCTCCACTCAATATTAGGACATAAGTTTCTCGCAAATGAGACACTATCTTTAATTTTTTCTAAGACCTCCTCTTCGGTTAACTTAAGTTTAAACTTCATATGAATTGGACTTGTGGCAATAAAAGTGTGAATTCTTGGATTTTTGGCTTTTTTTACAGCATTCCATGCTGTTTCAATATCCTCATGTTTTGCCCTAGCTAATCCGGCAATCTGGCAGTCCTTAATTTCACTTGCAATTGCTTGAACTGAATTAAAATCGCCTTTAGAGGCTATTGGGAAACCAGCCTCAATTATATCAACCTTTAACTCTTCTAATAGTCTAGCAATAGAGAGTTTTTCTTCTTGATTCATCGAAGCACCAGGTGACTGCTCCCCGTCTCTAAGAGTAGTATCAAATATTAATACTTTATCAGGCAATATTAGATATCCTTTACAAGTTTATTCGATGCTATCCATGGCATCATAGACCTTAATTTTGCCCCTACCTCTTCAATTTGGTGCTTTGCACCTTGGTCTCTCATTTGTTTAAACTTAATTTGACCTGACTTATGTTCGGCCATCCATTCTTTTGTGAAAGTACCATCTTGTATTTCACTTAGAACTTTTTTCATTTCAGCTTTAGTAGCTTCGTTAGGAACTACTCTTGGGCCTCTGGTATAATCACCATATTCAGCTGTATTAGATATAGAATATCTCATATTAGCCATGCCACCTTCATACATTAGGTCAACAATTAATTTTACTTCATGTAAACATTCGAAATATGCCATTTCAGGTGCATAACCAGCTTCAACAAGAGTTTCAAAACCATTTCTTACAAGAGACATTAACCCTCCACAAAGAACTGTTTGTTCACCAAATAAATCTGTCTCACATTCCTCTTTAAATGTAGTTTCAATTATACCAGATTTACCTCCGCCCAAAGCAGAGGCATACGCAAGACCAATTTCTTTTGCGTTACCACTTACATTTTTGTCTACTGCAAGCAAACATGGTACTCCACCACCTTTAAGATACTCACCTCTAACAGTATGACCTGGGCCTTTTGGAGCGACCATAAAAACGTCTAAATCTTCTCTAGCCGTAATGAGTTGAAAATGAATATTTAAACCATGAGCAAATGCTAAAGCAGCGCCGTTTTTTATATTGTCGTGGATTTGAGTTTGATAAATTTCTTGCTGATTTTCGTCAGGGGCTAAGAACATTACAATATCTGCATCCTTTACTGCATCTGCTGGTGTTTGAGTTTTTAGGCCCACATTTTTTGCTTTTTCAATTGATGAGGAACCTTCTCTCAGTCCCACAACTACATTAGAGGCCCCAGAGTCTTTTAGATTTAATGCATGAGCATGACCTTGCGATCCAAAACCTATTATTACAATTTTTTTGTCTTTAATTATGTTAAAATCAGCATCTTGTTCGTAATAAACCTTCATATTAACCCCCTAAAAACGTTATATTCCGAGCCCTATAGGCCCACTTCGAACTAACTCGACTTTTATACCACCGATTGTGTCTAAGTCATCTAAAAATTTGTTTATTCGCTCGCTTGTGCCTGATATTTCATAAACAACAATATTTTGTCTTTTTTGAACAGTTCTTGAACGATAAATATCTGCAAAATTGAGTATTTTTTGATCTTGTTCCTCATTTTCAAATTCGATTTTAACTAGACAAATTTCTGCCTCATAAGACTCACTTAGGTTTGCTAAATTAGTTGCGCTGTGAACGGGAACAAGTTTTTCTAGTTGTGCTATAATTTGACTAATAACTTTTTCTTCTCCTAAAGTCTCTATAGTAATTCGAGAGAGATTTTTCTTAACATCTACAACTGTTACATTTAATGCTTCAATATTATATCCTCTACCTGAAAATAAACCAACTATACGTGCAAGAATACCAGGTTCGTTGTCAACAATTACAGAAAGAACACTTCTCTTAGACTGTTTAAAAGCGTTTATAGGTGTAGGATAAACTGAAGTAGAGGACATTATGAAAAATTAATTAAACTAGTACTTTTCCTTTTTCCTGATTTTCAGGATTTTCTTTATCGTATTTAGATAATAACATTTCATGGTGGGCAGCTCCACTTGGTATCATAGGAAAACAATTTTCTTTTTTGTCTACCCAAATATCGGCTATAACTGGCCTATCAATTGAAATCATTTCGTTAATTGTATCGTCTAATTCAGAAATATTTTTTGCCCTAACTCCAACAGCATTGAAACTCTCTGCTAATTTTTTAAAATCAGGAAGGGCATCCACATAGCTCTCTGAGTATCTACTACCATGTAATAGTTCCTGCCACTGTCTAACCATTCCCATATATTCATTATTTAAGATAAATATTTTTATAGGTAGCTTATATTGAACGGCGGTGGCAATCTCCTGAATGTTCATAAGAAAAGATGCCTCCCCTGCTATATCTATAACCAATGAGTCTGGATTTGCCATTTGTGCACCAACTGCTGCAGGCATACCGAAACCCATTGTGCCTAAACCACCTGATGTAATCCATCTGTTTGGTTTTGAAAACTTATAGTATTGAGCTGCCCACATTTGATGCTGGCCAACTTCTGTAGTAACAAAGGTGTCCTTTTGTTTTGTTAATTCGTAAAGTCTGGAAATAGCATGTTGTGGTTTGATCACTTCATCTTCTTGTTCGTAGTGGAGGCATTCTTTCTTTCTCCATTCATTAATTTGACCCCACCAATTACTATAATTTTTATCGCCAAAATCAATGTTATTGGAGTCTATAAATGAGTTAATTTCTTTAAGTGTTAGAGTAATGTCAGTATTAGTATGAAAATTGACTTTTACGTTTTTATTGATTGAACTTTGATCAATATCTATATGGAATTTTATAGAGTCTGGAGAAAAAGCATCTAATCTGCCTGTGACACGGTCATCAAATCTTGCTCCAACATTAATCATCAAGTCACATTTATTCATGGCCAAGTTAGCTTCGTAATTTCCATGCATGCCTAACATCCCAAGTGAACTTTTATCCTCACCTGGAAAGCATCCCAATCCATGAAGAGTTGTTGTAATTGGAATATTAGTTTTCTTTACAAGTTTAATAAGTTCTTGGCTAGCTTGATGGCCTGAATTTAAACAACCACCTCCAACATAAAATATAGGTCTCTCGGATTTTTTAATATGATTTACTAATTCTTCGACAAAAGTTTTATCAACATTTTTGGAACCAGCTTTAATTCTGTGCTCTCTAAAACTAATATCTTTCTTTGATATATATTTTGACTTTGCAAACTGAACATCTTTAGGAATATCTATTAATACAGGACCAGGTCTACCAGAACTAGCAATTTTAAATGCCTCATGGATAGTTTCAGAGAGTTTACTTACATCCTTGACTAAGTAATTATGTTTAGTGCAAGGTCTTGTAATTCCAGTTGTATCGCATTCCTGAAATGCATCTGTTCCTATTAAATGTGATGGGACTTGTCCACTGATACAGACAATTGGAATACTATCCATCAATGCATCAGTTAATCCAGTAACAACATTGGTCACACCTGGACCAGAAGTTACCAATAACACACCTACTTTCCCACTTGATCTAGCATAGCCCTCTGCTGCATGAACTGCACCAGCCTCTTGCCTTACTAATACATGTTTTAAAAAGTTTTGGCCAAATATTGCATCATAAATAGGAAGAACGGCTCCGCCTGGATAACCAAAGATTGTATCAACCTCTTGGTCTTTAAGGGCTTTGAGTAAAATATCTGCTCCCGTGAATTCGTTATCATTGTTCATTTAGGTATATACTTATATTTTCAATTGAATCTTTAGGGAAGCTTTTTTTATAGTTTATTCTCAAATTAAGTTGGCTAAATTTTTGGTTATTCCACCACGTAAACTGTCTTTTAATATACCTCTTAGTATTTTTAATTCCTAAATAAATAGCCTCATCTAAACTTAATTTATTTCTAACACAAGATAGCAATTCTGGTAAACCATGCGCTTTATAGAGAGTTTTTGATATTCTTTTATTTTCATAAAGTGATTTAACCTCATCTAAAGCTCCCTTGTTTATCATTTGATGAAATCTGTATTCTGCTTTTTCGTAAAGATCTTTCTTAGGTTTTGTAACTTGGATAACAAGTGAATTAGGAGTGATTGGTGTTTTACTACCATAATTATTTTCCATTGTATCTTTGTACTCTAAGCAAAAAGCTAAACGGCTTAGTAATCTTTGTTTATCTTTTGGGAAAATTTTTTTTTTATAATATTTTTCTAAAATATTCAGACAATGATCTGTGCCTTTATCTAAAAATAAATCCTCTGCTTGTTTTTTAAATTTATGACTAATTGAAGGCATCATTGATAATCCCTCTATTAGCGATTGAATATAAAATCCAGTACCACCAACAAACACAGGTATTTTATTTCTACTTTGAATATTTTTGATTACTTGTTTAACCTCATCTATCCAATGATTGACTGAATATTCTTTGTTATTGACATGCCCATAGAGATGATGAGGTACTATCTTTAATTCTTGTTCTGTAGGTCTATTTGATAAAATCTTTAGTTGTTTATATACTTGTATACTATCAGCATTAATAACTTCTATGTCTATTAATTTTGATAATTCATATGTGTAATCATTTTTACCTGAACAAGTAGGACCTACAACAAAAAGAAATTTATTCAATAAAGAATGGGTTTATTAACCAAAATTCATTACCATCTCTAATAACTCTTAATAACAATTTATCTCGATTCAAATTAATACTATTAGATATAATCTTCTCAAAAGAACTAATATCTGTAATTTTTTCACTGGATACTTGGATAATAACATCATTCTTTAAAAGATTTTCGTTATTATCTCCTACCTCTGTAACCAAAATACCTTTAGTTTTTGAGTCTAACCCTAGAGAATTTATAGCTTCTATTGTCAACTCAAGAACAGTAATATCTAACTCTTCTAAATAAACTCCATCATTTTTAGCGAGTTTGCGACCCTCCTCTAATTCACCTACCTTTACCTGAATATCTATAATTTCTCCGTTTCTCCAAACTTTAACAATTACCTCACTATCTATTGGGGTTTCTGCAACAACTTTTGGCAAATCTTTAAATGATGTAATTTTTTGATTATTAAACTCAACTATTATATCTCCAGCTTGAATGTTTGATAATGCAGCAGGGCTATTTGGTTCAACAGAAGCAACAAATGCTCCCTCTGTTGAGTCATAACCTAAACTCTCGGAAAATTCTTCAGTTAAATCTTGAATTTGAACACCAAGTCTTCCTCTTTTTGCCTGACCAAATGAGATTATTTGTTCAACAATTAATTTTGCTGTTTGAGAGGGAATAGAAAAACCTAAGCCAACACTTCCACCTGTTTGGGAGATTATCATTGAATTAATCCCAATTACCTCTCCATCTAAATTAAATAAAGGTCCACCAGAGTTGCCTCTATTAATTGGTGCATCAGTTTGTATAAAGTCAACATAAGGGCCGCCACCTATATCTCTATTTATAGATGATATTATTCCTGAGGTTACAGTTCCCCCTAAACCCAAAGGATTACCAATAGCCAGTACAATATCTCCAACTCTTGACAAATCTGAGTCTCCCCAGTTAACACTTTGTATATCAACAGATGAAGGGTCTATTTTTAAAACAGCTATGTCAGTTTTAGGGTCAGTTCCAACAAGTTCTGCAGGAACTTCATCAATTCCATTATTGAAAATTACAGTAATCTGATCTGCTCCGCTTATTACGTGATTATTTGTTACTACATAACCTTCATCACTAATTATAAAGCCTGACCCAAGACCAGTTAGATTTTCACGTTTTGGCATTTGATTACCAAAAAAATCATCAAACATATCATTGAAAGGATGCCCTTCTGGCAATTCAGGTAATTGCCTCGTTTGTCTTTCTACAGTTTGACTAGTAGCTATACTTACAACTGAAGGTAGAAGTTCATCAACTAAATCTGCATAACCTCTCTCAAATTGTGCAAATATGCTCTGAGTTGTAAAAAGTACACTGAAAAGAGATAAAACAAGCAGTCTTTTCATTGAAGCTAGTTTATTTAGTTGGCACCCTCAGAGTTCTCAAAATACTCGAAGAAATCACTATCAGGAGAAATGACCATGGTAGTTGTTCCGTCTTTGAAAGTATCTGCGTATGCTTCCATTGATCTAATAAATTCAAAAAACTCAGGGTCTTTCGCAAAGGCCTCATTTAAAATTTGGTTTCTTGCTGCTTCACCTTCACCTTTTAAAATATTAGATTGTTTTTCTGCTTCAGCTATAATTTCAATTTTCTCTCTATCTGCAGTAGCCTTAATTTTTTGTGAGATCTCTTGACCTTCCGCTCTTAATAAATTTGCTTCTCTTTCTCTTTCAGTTCTCATCCTATCGAAAACATTAGATTGAACTTCTGGCGTAAGTTCTGTTCTTTTTAACCTCAGATCAACAATTTCAATACCAAAGGTATCTTGATCTTCACGAACATTTTCAAAAATCTCAGCCATAATTTTATCGCGATCATCAGATAACAAATCATTTAATTGGTATTGAGCTATTACACCTCTTACAGATGAGTTTACAATTCTACCCAAACGATCATTAAGGGCTAACTCTGTTCTAGTTGTTTGAAAAAACTTTAGAGGATCTTTAATCATATATCTAACTATTGAGTCAACAACAATACGCTTTTGATCTCTTAGTATTACCTCTTCTTGAGCAGGATCTAAGTTTAAAACCCTACTGTCGTAGTAAACAACGTTTTGTATAAATGGTAATTTAAATTTCAAACCAGGTGATTGATGCACAGCACGAGGTTCACCAAATTGTAAAACAATTACTTGTTTTGTTTGATCTACAACAAAGAAAAAGCCAGATGCAAACAAAATAAAGAAGAATGATAATCCAACAATTATATAATTTCTCATTTTCATTGGTTGTTACCTGTCTGCTTGTTCTTGTTTAGCTCATTTAAAGGTAAATAAGGAACAACTCCGTTGCCAGAATTCTGATCAATCATAATCTTGCTAGATCCTGATAGTACATCTCTTAATGTTTCTAAGTAAATTCTTTTTTTTGTTGTCTCTTTAGATTGCTCATACGTGTCTAATACTTGTAGAAATCTACTTGCTTCACCTTCAGCTTGTTTAATTAATTTATTTTTATAACCCTCTGCCTCTTGAAGAATTTTTTCAGCCTCACCTCTTGCCTCAGGCACAATTCTGTTACTATAAGCCTCTGCTTGGTTGACTGTTCTCTCTTTATCCTGTCGTGCTTTTTGAACATCATCAAATGCATCTATAACTTCTCTTGGAGGGTTAACATCTTGTAATTGTATGGATTGAATTAGTATTCCAACTTCATATTCATCCAAGAGTTCTTGTAGTAAAGATCTTGAGTCTCTCTCAACAGATTGTCTAGAAACGGTTAGTAGTCCTTCTAGGTTAGTTTGACCAACAACTTCTCTAAGCACACTTTCAGATATAACTTTTACAGTTTCTTCTGGGTCCCTTAAATTAAATAAGAACTGCCCCGCATCTTTTATTCTATAAAGAACTGTATAATCTAAATCAGATATGTTTTGGTCGGATGTTAACATCATACTTTCTTCGAGCACATCTCTTGTAGAATTACCATTAGATCTAAAACCAACATTAATTTTCCTGATTGCTTCAACTTTTGGAGTTAAGACTTTTCCAATAGGTGTTGGGAAAAAATAATGGAGTCCTGGATCTGTTGTACTTTCATTCCATTTACCAAAAAGAAGTTCAACCCCTTGTTCGTCAGGCTCAACTCTATAAAAACCTGTTGCAAGCCAAATTACAAAAGCTATTAATATTAAAAATGAAATACCCCTAAAACCACCTTTAAAAGGCATTTTAATTTTGTATTTATTCTTTAAATCTTTGAGAAGATCATCAATTGAGTCATTGTTACCACCTGAGAAACCGCCAGAACCTCTATTATTGTTTCCTGATGAGGGTCCCCATGGGCCATCAAGTGCAAAAATTTTAAATTTGTTTTTGTTCACGATACATTATATGTAGTGTTTAATAGATGAATATCAAGACTTGTTTTGGAATATCAAGCTGTAAAGGTGGTGTTGGTAAATCAACTGTAGCTTGCAATATCGCTATAACTTTAGCAAACCAAGGATACAAAGTTGGCCTTTTAGACGCAGACATTTATGGACCTAGTGTCCCAACATTACTCGGCATCGGAGATAAGGAACCTAAAGTTGAAGATGGGAAGTTTTTACCCTTTGAAGTATTTGGGATAAAGGCAATGTCGATAGGTTTTCTTGTCAATGAAGAACAAGCAATTGTTTGGCGAGGACCAATGTTAGCGAAAGGGCTTGATGGGCTCATTAATAAGACAATTTGGGGTGATTTAGACTATTTAATTGTTGATTTTCCCCCTGGTACTGGAGATGTACAAATATCAATGTCTCAAAAACTCAAACTCGATGGAACACTTATTATTACAACTCCACAGCTTCTATCTTTAAAAGATGTCATCAGAGGCATTAATATGTTTATCAAGGTTAATGTTCCAATACTTGGTGTAGTTGAAAATATGTCTTATTTAGAGGAACAAGATGAAAAAAAATATATTTTTGGTGAGTCTAAGACTAAGTCTTTATTGCTTAAAGAAAATATAAATTTAATTGAAGAACTTCCTTTTAATTTAAATATTCCTAAAAGCTGTGATGACGGAAAACCCTATTGTTTTGACTATAAAGACGATTATTCTCTAAAATTTGTAAATATAACAAACGCAATTACAAAAAAATTTCAAAGTTAAGATAATTTAATATTAAACTTTACTTCTAATTCTCTGAGTTCTCTTGGTGATAGTTTATAATTAGACTTCTTAATTTTTTTATTTGCTAATTTATCTTTCACAATTTTCAAAGCCTCTTTAGAGAGTTGGAATGAGTCCGAACGGTAATCTTCAAAAGCTTCATATGTTAACGGCACCCACTTTTTTAATATTTCAACCATTTTTTCAGCATAAATTTGTATTTCATACTGAGCATGACTATCTGCTCGTAATCTCAAAAAGTGCATAAGATTATGAAGATCTACTTTCCAATACCATTGTGTATAATAGTTTAATGGAAGAGTTGTTCGAGCTAGTTCTCTAGCTAGTCCCTCCCCCTCAACGTATTCATCGTTATTCAAAAGTTTACCATTTAATAGATTTTGGTAGTCATCATAAAGTTGTTCGGAATTTTTTTGAATTAAGTCTTGTGCTTGTTTTGCAAACTTTTTATCTAAAGTATTTGATCTCCCCTGCTTGTTTGTAGTAGATTGAGAACCAAGTTGATCCATCTCTGGAACGTAAAACTCTTTATCTAATACTGAATATCTCGCAGAGTATTCATTTACATTTGCAGTTCTGTGTCTAATCCATTGTCTAGCAACAAAAATAGGGAGTTTAATATGAAACTTAATTTCGCACATCTCAAAGGGAGTTGTATGCCAGTGACTTAAAAGGTATCTAATAAGACCTCGGTCTTCACGTAATTTTTTTGTTCCCTCTCCATAAGAGACTCTAGCTGCTTGGACTATAGACTGATCTGTTCCCATATAATCAATAACCCTTATAAAACCATGGTCTAAAATTGGGATTTGTTTGTAAAGTATTTTCTCTAAAGCAGATGATGTAGCTCTTGTAGTTTTAAAATCTTTAAATTTTGCCACTTTAGTGATTTTTTTCTTCATAGGTGTTTAAAGGATTCATTTATTAGACTATATTATCTTCGTTGTTTATCAACTATAGCAATAAACGCTATATGTAATAGGTGTATCGGACTCGGGGGCGGTACCCGACACCTCCACCATAAAAATTTTATGGGGGTGATATAGGTTTGACGTGCTCTGAAGGATATAGTTTTTGCTCGTTGTAAGCGTTTCTTCGAAATAGAAACTTAAAATAATTGCTAACGATAATGAATTAGCACTCGCTGCTTAATCTAATTAGGTAAGCGCGGCTCTGGGGCGGCCGGGCAACAGAACGCCCCTTTTTAATTAAAGTTATTATTTCCTCTCACTTTTTGAAAAACAAGTTGCATACACTTTTTCATATACTTTGCATACACTTTGAAGTTTCATTCTAAGCGATAAATCAAAGAGAGGGAATTTAGTAAGAAGAGGTTATTTATATTTTCCTGAAATCATAGATGAACTAATAATTTCATTCTTATATTTTTTTTCGAATTTTTTTTGTGTCATTTCGCCTAAACTTTTGTTTATTTCAATGTTTAAGGCATAAACTTTTATATTATATACATGAACTCCGTTGGGTGGGCAAGGTCCACCATAATTTTTATTGCCATTACTATTTCTTCCGGTTTTTCCAATACCTAATTTCCCATCTTTAACTTCTTTAAGTTCTTTTGTATTTGTTGGTATATCCACTAAAATCCAATGCACCCATATTTTACCAGCAACACTCATTGCATCAGGGTCATCAATAATTAGTGCAAGAGATTTTGCATCGTCTGGAATATCTGAAAACTCTAATGGGATAGATATATTATTACCTCCATTATACTTACATCCATATTTTTTAGGAATATTATCACCATCATTAAACGCTGGGGAACTAATATCTAAAGCAAAGGAATTAAAAGAAAATACAAGTAAGAACGAAAAAATAATTTTTATCACATATAATTTTTAACATAGATTCAGACTTATTTGTATACTTTATATAAAACAGAAGTCGCAAATTCGTCAACAACGAGAAATTAGTGCATACACTTTATGCATACACTTTTAAAAAGTTGTTATATACTGCGGCTTAGGGAAGATGTGTTAGGAAACAAAACGCCCTTTTCATTAAATTTGTAAATTTTATAAAATAATTTTGTATGTCCTAGAGTCTTTATGATCACTAACATCAATTATCTTAAACTTACCTGTTTTTTCTATTTTTGTGCCTTTAGATGTAACAAAGGATTTCATTTTTTTTACTTCACCCTCTGACATTTTTCTTTGATATTTAAGTGTATGACTTTTGGAACCAATTTTAAAAATAGTTTTCATAATTGTAATTACGACTTTGAGTTATGCTGGATGAAACTTAATTATGCTTTATTTGCATAATGTATTAATAAAAAATTAATATTTTTTTTATATAATAAGCTAAATTAAACTTAATAAAGGAGAGTGTAATCATGGAAAAAATGATGTTAGCAATTGGTAGATTAAAAGAGGGTGAGGGCAAATTTGAAAAATTTATGGCTTTTTTTCAATCTGATGAAGGGATGGCAATGAGGAAAGCTGCAGCACATGTCGAAAAAACAGTTCCTGGAATTTTACCTGATAAAAGCGGTATCATGTTTAAAGTTCATGTTCATAATGAAGAGGAAATGATGGGTATCGTTAAAGGAACTAACCCTGTGATGAAGCCAATTTATGATGAATGTATACAAAGCATTGAATTGTTCGAATTAACACAAGTCTCATTAGACTAATAAAAAAAGGATTGAAAATGTCAATATTAAAAAAATATGATGAGGTCTTTATGAATAAAGATGAAGCTGGCATGAATGAGGTGCTTCATGATGATTATAAATTCACAATGCATGCTTCTGGAAAAGTTTTAACTAAACAAGATGTTATACAGTGGGCAATGAGCGATGATATTAACAGAGATAAGGTTAGAATTATTTATGAAAATGATGAAATTGGGATTGAGCACTCATTTGTAACTTTTTCAGATGGTAATACACAGGCAGTTATGGCGGTATTCACTTTCAAAGATGGTAAAATCTTTTCTTTAGAAACTGGTGCTACAAATATGCCAAAGTAATTAATTTAAATATTTTGAAAGGTCTGGTTTAAAATAATTTGGGCCTTTCATTACTTTTCCAGCCTCATTATATATAGGTTTCCCATCCTCACCTAATTTACTCATGTTAGAGTTTTGAACTTCCTCAAAACATTTATCTAAATCAATACCAAAAGCATGACCTGCTCCATAAGTGACATAAAGTATGTCAGTCAATGCATCTGCCACCTCAAGTAAATTTTTACCCTGCATTGCTTCAGTTAATTCTTCTAATTCTTCTTTGATAAGGTCTATTCTCAACTTGTTGGTCTTTGCGTCACTAAATCCAGCTTTATCTTTAACCTCTTGACCGTATGTTTTCATAAATAACCTAACTTTTTCAAAATTTGTCATTAATAACCTCTAATCTTTATATATAGTTGAAAATAATTTTATTTCATTTTCATTTTAAATTTATAGGATCTTATTATAGGAGAAAATATGGCAACTTACGAATGTTCAAATTGTGGAATGTCAGTAAATGCAACATGCGGAAAATGTGATGCACCTTTAGTTGATGATGTGCTTAAGCTAGATAATGGATCAGAAGTGCAGATATCCAAGTGTCCAAATGATCACGGTAAAATTAAATCTCCAACCTGTTGTGGAAATGATATGTCCTGTTCAACAAATAACTAATTTTTACTAGTAAAAAGAAACTATTTGTAATAAGAATTATGCGCTATGGCCAGATAGCTCAGTCGGTAGAGCAGAGGACTGAAAATCCTCGTGTCGGCGGTTCGATTCCGTCTCTGGCCACCAGTTCTAAATATTATTGAAGATTTAACTCATCAATAGAACGATCGTTTCTAGATCTACTTAATTCTAAAAGCCCGCCCCTGGTATACCCATAAACATTTGTGATACTTAAATCGTCCCTAAATTCATTCTTTAACATACCTACAAGTTTTCTAAGTGTATTTTGATCACTTGCTACGGGATCAATAACTACTTTTCCAGATATATTTTTTAATTTTATAAGCTTAGAAATTAATTGAATAGCTTCTCTATTTGTATCAAATCTTTTAGCTGAGCCTGTATTGACATCAATAGCTGTAAGTGCATCTGTTTTACCAATCATGATATTACCTCCGCTAGGTAAATCGTAATTATGACCGATTAAATAATCTATCTTTTCACCTAAATTAAATACCTCTTCAATTTGTTCATTAGACATCTCTTCACATAGATTTGCAAAAGTTGAGTCTAGTTTTTCATCCCAGTTTTTTACTCTTTCGAATCTATCATTGTCACTAAAGATGATTTGATCAGTATTTTTATCAGAGTAATCACAAACGAAATTTTGATCAAAATATGTATTTTGGAAAACAAGACCCTCATCGCTTAATTCTTTTGCATTTAATTCTATTTCTTTCCATTGATTATTTAAATCATTCAACTCAGATTGAGCTATTTCAATGTTTTCAGGAATAAGATTATGCCTAGCTATCAATCCTACTTCAGATTCACTTAGAGCATCCATTATTTTATCTTGTTGATTTGTGTCTAAGTTTTTTCTAGTTCGTCTACTTAAAATAATTTCGTCACCATATGGTAATAAATTTATAAATTTACCAGTTAAAATTACATTGTTCGTAAAAAGATGAACTTTATCTTTGGATCCTATGCTTCTAACTTGAAGTAATAAAGATTGTCCTTCATGTGCCTTATCGCCATTAGGAAAGTTTATTCTTTTAAAGAAACCCCTTTGATCTCCGTTACCGTAAGAGACAAATGCACCACTATCATTAGGTAAAATTTCTGTAATTTTTACTTTATAGATATCACCAATTTTAACATCTTCGTTGGGTTGAAAGCGAATATTAACCAATTCCCCTTCATTTAGTTTAACTCCGCACTTAAAATTTTTGTAGTTTGTAACAATAAGTTTTGTTGACATGGTATCGCTCCTTTTAAAAAATTATTCATTAGTTCTTCGACCTAAATGTAATTCTGCCCTTAGTTAAATCATATGGTGTCATTTCAACTGTTACTCGGTCTCCTGCAAGAACTCTAATTCTATTTTTCCTCATTTTTCCAGATGTATGGGCTATGACTTCGTGATCATTATCAAGCTTAACTTTAAACATAGCATTTGGCAGTAACTCTGAAACTACGCCTTGAAATTCAATTGCATCTTCTTTGGACATAATATTGTATCTTATGTTTTGATCTTTCTAATTTCAACTGATAAAGCGTGCGCTTCTAAACCTTCTTGTCTTGCAAGATTAATTGTATGATTTGCAATTTTCTTGAGAGTTTTTTTTCTAGGATCAATGAAAACTGTTTTTTTTGTGTAGTCTTCAACACCCAAACCAGATGAAAATTTTGCGGTTTGATCTGTAGGTAATACATGATTAGTTCCAATTGTATAATCTCCCAAAGCCACAGGGGATTTTTCTCCTAAAAATACAGATCCAGCATTTTTAATATTTTTTAATATATTTTTATTAAATTTTTCATGAATATGAAGATGTTCTGGAGCAATAAAATTTGAAATTTCGTATATTTCCTTTTGACTCTTTGCTAAAATTAAATTGCAATTATTTTTTACAGATTGGTCAACATTTTTAAATTTTGTCTCTTCCATAATTCTTTTAAGTTCATTTTTAACTTTAATTAAAATATTTTTAGATTTAGATAAAACATATGTTTTTGCATTAGGGTCATGTTCGCCTTGGGCAAGAACATCGTAGGCTATCCAAGTAGCATTAGAATTATTATTTGCGATTACAAGAACTTCAGATGGGCCAGCTGGTAAATCTATACCTATAACTCCAAATAATTGTTTTTTTGCTTCAGCTACATATTGGTTTCCTGGACCAAATACTTTGTCTGCCTTATTTATAATTTTTGTGCCAAAAGCGAGAGCAGCAATTGCTTGAGCACCACCAACATTGTAAACCACATTTACTCCACATAAATATGCAGCTGCAAGGGTTAGTTTAGATGTTTGGCCATTTTGAGAAGGTACACAAATCATAATATTTGGGACCTTGGCTATTTTTGCAGGTATAGCTGTCATTAATACAGTTGAAGGATAGGAAGCTAAACCACCAGGAATGTATAAACCAACATTTTCAATTGGTTTCCATTCAATGTAAAACTTTGAGTCAAGTTGATCTTTGAATGAATATGATATTTTTTTTTGTTTTGAGTGATAATAAAAAATTCTTTTGTAAGCTAATTTAAGAGACTTTCTACTTTCATTTGGGAGGGAATTATAAGCTTCCTTTAAAGTTTTTTTTGGAATGATTATATTTTTTAAATTTGCATTCTTGTTCTCAAACTTTTTAATATATTTTAATAAAGCTATATCTTTATTTTTTTTTATGTCCTCTATAATTTTTTTTACCGTAAAACTTACATTAGAATTAGTATTGATAGATGAGTTGAGATTATCAAAAATCCATTTTTTATTTACAACTTTCATTATAAACCTTGTGTTAAAAGTTTTTTGATAAATTTTTTCTTTAAATCGTATGCAAAATAACTACCAATTATTACAGTTGAGATATCATTGTTTATTACTACATTTTCATAAAGCTGATTGTCTTTTAATGTCTTGCCTGATTGAACTAAATCTAAGATAAAATCAGCTATTCCATATTTTACTGCAAGTTCGATAGAACCATTTAATTTAATTGTTTCAGTTTGTATATTTAAATTTTTAAAGTAATTCTCAGAGATATTTTTAAATTTTGTTGCTACCTTAAAAATTTTCTTCTCTGAAAAATTAATTTTTTTTTTATTTGAAGCTATAGATATTCTACACTTACCTATATTAGTCTTTTTTAAAAGAACGATATTTTGTGCACTATTTTCAAGAATCTCATCGTATCCAACAAATCCAATATCCGCTGCACCTAGCATAATATATGATCGAATATCAGATGGTTTTAACTTAATTACTTTTATCTCGTTAAGATTAGTATCAAATGTTAATTTTCTAACACTATCTTTAAAAAAAGCTTCTTCTATTTTTAAGCCCCTTTCGGATAGAAATTTTACAACTTTTTCCTCTAGCCTACCTTTAGGGCAGGCAATAATTAAATTTTGATTTTTCATTTTTTTCTAATAATGTTTACGCCACATTTTTTTAATTTTAAATCAAAATCTTCATATCCTCTATCTAAGTGATAAATTCTACTTATTACTGTTTTTCCCTCAGATATCATTGCTGCGATTATAAGAGAAAAACTAGCCCTTATATCTGTCGCCATCACCTCTGCGCCCAGTAAATTTGATGTTTTATCAATTGTAACTGTTTTTCCTTTAATTGATAAATTCGCTCCAAATCTTCTAAGTTCTGGAATATGGATAAATCTATTTTCAAATATATTTTCGACTACTTTCGACTTTAAACCAGACTTAAGTTGTGTTGCTATTAGCTGAGCCTGTAAATCTGTAGGGTATCCTGGAAATTCTTTAGTAGAGATTTTTTTTACTGGTTTAAGTATTTTGCAATAAATTTCATAAGAAGAATTAGATAGCTTTTTTATTTTTAGACCCATTCCTTTATAAACTTTCAAAGGAAGAGCTAGGTCTTTTGGATTAAAATTATTCAATTTGAGTCTACCTTTTGTTGCCATAGTTGCTAAAATATATGAACCAGCCTCTATCCTGTCTGGTATTACTTTGTAATCTTGAAGATTTAATTCTTCTACACCTCTAACTGTAATTGTTCTATTTTTTACTTTTATAAGTGCGCCACATTTGTTTAGAAAATTAATTAAATCTATGACTTCAGGCTCGATGGCACAATTTTTTAATGTACTTTTTCCATTCGCAAGACTTGCTGCCATTAAAATATTTTGTGTTGCACCAACACTAATTTTTGGAAATTTATGATCAATAGGTATTAAATTATTTTTTTTTCTTTCAGCTATTACATAACCATTTCTTATTGAAATTTTTATACCCATTAACTTTAGAGCATCTAAGTGCAAATCAATTCCCCTTGTGCCAATTGAGCAACCACCAGGAAGAGCAATTTTAAATTTTTTATATCTTGTAATAGCAGGTCCTAAAATAATAATAGATGCTCTCATTTGACGAACATATTCATAATCAGCTGATTTTTTTGTAATAGCAGAACTTCTTATAAATAGAGTATTTTTTTGAAAATCAATATCACAACCTAAATCTTTTAAAATTGAAATAAGAAATCTTGTATCTCTAAGGTTAGGTACATTTTGAATAAGACACTCACCTTTTGCTAACAGAGTCGAAATGATTATAGGCAAAGAGGCATTTTTTGAACCAGAGATATTTATTTGTCCTTTCAAGGTTGAGGGACCTTTTATTACTACCGTTTGCATTAACTTATTTCTTAATTTTTTTTCTTTTTTTTAAATTTTCTCTTAATTTTTGAGCTAATTTATCTTTTTTTTGTTGTTCAAAATTTTTTTTTTTTAGGTCTTGTTTCTTCATAAATTATAACCAAATAAATTATATGATGAATTTTGAAAAATATACTAATAGTTCAAAAAAAATTATTAATTCTGCACAAAATTTAGCATTAAGTAAAAAACATCAAAAAATTGCCCCTATTCATATTTTTAATGAATTATTAAATTCTAATCATGAATTAATAAACAAAATTTTTGAAAAAATTGATATAGATATAATTAGAAAAACTATTTATGAATTATTATCTAAAGAACAAGCAAATAGCTCAAACAATAGTCAAATTTATGCTGATCCTAAATTATTGAGCCTATTTGAAGGTGCAGAAAAAATTGCAAAGTCTAATCAAGATAGTTTTGTATCGATTGACTCATTGTTTTTAAGTTGCATAAAATCAGATGATCAAATTGAAACGATATTAAAAAAAAATGGACTTAGTCCTGAATTAGTTAAAACAAAAATACAAGAGTTTAGAAAAGATGGAAAGTCTGAAAGTGAAAATTCTGATGATAATTTTAATGCTTTAGAAAAGTATACAATCAATGTAACTCAAAAGGCACAAAAAAGAGAGTTAGATCCAGTTATTGGAAGAGATGAGGAAATTCGAAGAACTATTCAAGTTTTATCGAGGAGAACTAAAAATAATCCAATATTAATTGGGGACCCTGGCGTGGGTAAAACTGCATTGATAGAGGGTTTAGCACAAAGAATCGTAAATAAAGATGTTCCTCGCTCATTAGAAAATAAAGTTATTCGAATACTTGACCTGGGATTATTGCTTGCTGGAGCCAAATATCGTGGAGAATTTGAAGAAAGACTTCAAAATGTTTTAAAAGAAATTCACAAGCAAAACGGATCAATTATTTTATTCATAGATGAAATTCATACGCTTGTTGGTGCTGGAAAGACAGATGGGGCTATGGATGCATCTAACATGCTAAAGCCAGCATTAGCTAGAGGTGAATTACATTGTGTTGGTGCAACAACTTTAGATGAATATAAAAAATATTTTGAGAAAGATGCAGCTCTAACAAGACGTTTTCAACCAGTTTTTGTTAATGAGCCCTCTTCAGCAGATGCTGTTGCTATTTTGAGAGGCCTAAAAGAAAAATATGAAATCCATCACGGGATAAGAATTAGTGATGAGGCTATTTTATCATCAGTCCAATTATCTGATCGATATATAACTGACCGTTTTCTACCTGATAAAGCTATTGATTTAATGGATGAGGCTGCGAGTAAAGTTAAAATGGAAATTGACAGTAAACCTGAGGAAATAGATCAACTTGACAGAGACCTGATTAAACTGCAAATGGAAAAAAATGTTCTTTCAAAAGATAGTGAAAAAGATGAGAAAAAAAATGAAAAAATTGAAAGTCAAATATCAGTTATTCAAGAAAAACTAAATATACTCAATAGCACTTGGGAGTCAGAAAAAAAGATTCTAGATACAAAAAGAAATTTAAATGAAAGAATTGATCAAGCAAAGGAAGACCTTGAAAGAGCTCAAAGAAGTGGTGATTTAACAAAAGCAAGTGAAATCATGTATGGCTTGCTCCCAAGTCTTCAAAAAGATTATGAAGAATTAAATAAAAAAGAGCAGGCTACAATAATAAATGAAGTGATTAATGCTGATGATATTGCAAGTGTTGTCTCAAAGTGGACGGGGATCCCTTTAGAAAAACTTATCGGAGGTGAAAAAGATAAGTTAATAAACATAGAAAAACTCTTAGAAAAAAGAGTTATTGGCCAACAAGATGCAATTGAGAAAGTTTCGAAGGCAATTAAGATTTCTAAAGCAGGTCTTCAAGATCCTGATAAACCTTTAGGCTCCTTCCTATTTTTAGGACCAACGGGTGTAGGAAAAACTGAATTATCAAAAGCACTGGCAGAGTATGTTTTTGATAACGAAAAGCAAATGCTAAGACTTGACATGTCTGAGTACATGGAAAAACACTCAGTAAGTAAGCTTATTGGATCTCCCCCGGGTTATGTTGGTTATGATGATGGTGGAAAGTTAACTGACTCTGTACGCAGACGCCCCTACCAAGTAATTTTGTTTGATGAAATTGAAAAAGCACACCCTGATGTATTTAATATTCTACTTCAAATTTTAGATGATGGTAGGTTAACAGACTCAAAAGGAAAAATAATCAATTTCAAAAATACCCTCATCGTTATGACTTCTAACATTGGCTCACAAATTCCTATTGATGATAATTTTGACTATACAACAAAAAAAAACTTAGCCCTTGAAGAATTAAAAAATCATTTTCGACTAGAGTTTTTAAACAGAATTGATGACATAATTTTATTTAACAAATTATCAAAAGAAAATATTAGTGCGATTTTAAATAATCAAATTCAATTAATCGAAAAAAGAGTCTCTTCAAAAGGCATTTCAATTGGTTTCACTGATGAAGCCTTTAACTATTTAAAAGAAAAAGGGTTTGATCCATTATTTGGAGCCAGACCTTTGAAAAGATTATTACAAGATGAAGTTTTAAACCCTTTATCAGAGGTAATTTTAGATATAGGCGAGAATATTGAAGATAAATTAATTTTCACTAAAGATAAATACGGATTAGTAATTGCGAATAAAAACCTAAGGGTTTTGAGATCATAACTTTCAACTTAAAGCAAAATTTGTATAATTAATTTATGAAATGGATATTTTTAATTGGAGCATTTGCTTTAATATTCTTTGTATTGTTCCTTTCAATAATGACTATTAGAAAAATTAGAAAAAAATAATTTTTGGACCTTTTTTTTTCAGACTCTCTTTATAACACGAAAGTTTTTATAGTTTCGATTATTTTAACAATAATTTTTTTTATTCTACTTTTAACAAGAAAAATTTATAAAAAAAAATTAACAGTTTCAAATTTATCAATTTATTCTTCTCTTTTTTTATTATTTATTGCTTTTGCTAGCTTATTTGTCGTAAATTTTTTTGGTAAATTTACTTACGTTCTTTTTATTGCAGCTACAATAACAATAATATATTCCGAAATAAGTTTTCTTCTTGGAAAGTATTTTTTTCCAAATTTCGTAAGTGAAAATGTTTCTAAAGAGATTGTTTATATGTTTAGTTTTATAGTATTTATAAATGCAGGTTATTTTACCTTTATGTTAATATTAGATATTTTAAAAGCTGAAACTTATATTTAAATGTTAATGATGTGATAATATTAATTTCATATTTTCAATTATTTATCATTAGTTTTTCAGCAGCTACAATTCTCCCGCTCTCCTCTGAACTAGTTTTATCAACAATGCTATTAACAGACTCATTTAATAAATATTTACTTTTGATTGTTGCAAGTTTTGGAAATATTCTTGGCTCTTCAGTTAATTGGTATTTAGGAAAAAAAATATTAATTTTCAAAAATAAGAAGTGGTTCCCAGCAAATGAGAGGCAAATTGTAAAAAGTGAAATTTATTTTAAAAAATATGGCATTTGGTCATTGTTATTGGCATGGGTACCAATCATTGGAGATCCACTTACTATCGCAGCAGGAGTATTGAGAGTAAAGTTTTTTACTTTTTTAATTCTTGTCAGTATCTCAAAAATATCTCGGTATATTTTTTTAATATTTATTATATTTAATGATTAAAATAATTACTTTAGAAGTTGGTAATTCATCTTGGTGGAAAAATAGAAAATATAGAAAAGAAGCTTCAATAGAGTTAAGAAAACTAAGAAAAAAATATAAGTCTGTAAAAGTCTTAAAAAAATATAGACTCAAAAGCAGTAATACAATTATATATGGTGATTATGCTTTAAAAAATTAATTTTTTTATACAGTTATTTGGATAACTTTATAAATATATCACCCATCCCTGAGATAAGTTCTTCTTCTTTAGTGGCGTTTCTAATCTTACATTGTTCCCCTACTACAGGGTGGCTGTTAATTGCTAAAAGGTCACTGCTATTACAACTAGTTGGTTTGTGTAATAAGCCAATTATCATTTTTTGATCAACTGCAAAGACTTGATCTAGATTCATCTTTTCGCCAATACAAAAATAATCTCGATTTACCTCAAGTGGAAATTCCACTTTACCGCAGGGGTTATCAATAGTCATTACAGTAAATTTTTCTTCAATACCTTGAAATTTATATGATATTTCCATAGCTTTTGCATATTTCATTGAGTCACAAACACATGGCCAACAACAACGATACATATCTCCACATACTTTATTATTTGAGTCGACCTCATTCATACTTATAAATGCTGGCTCAGATCCAGGAGCTATCAATGAACCAGACACTGGGCAATATCTTTTATTGAATTCAACAAAATCGTCAAAACTAAGGTCTTGATCTATAAGATATTTAAAAAACTTTGGTCCTGCAGCATTCCTATTTCCATCTGGAAATATGTCAATCCAATTTTCGGCAAGTGTATCATAATAGTAAGTTTCATTTTTGATATTTTCAGAAGAGTAAGAATTTTTATCCACAATCAATACAAGTAAGATAGTGATAACAAATAAAATAATACTACTTTTGTCTAAAGTTAACAATTTTTGGTACACTAAAAGTGTTACAAATCATATCTAAATCTAGATCATCAAAAAAATAGTAACAATTATATGAAATTGTATAAATTTCCGTTTTTATTTTTATTTATTTTTTATTCTATGAATGTATTTGCAGAAAAAAGCTATTTCAAAAATATTAGTAATTTATTACCTGATCAAAGTCCTAGACTAAGTTACGGAGTGGCTGTAACTGATTTTGATAATGATGGTAATGACGAATTTATAGTTACTGGATTTAGATTTAGTAATCTTGCTTTAGGTTTTAATGGAGAAATACTTGAAAATAAAATTACTGATAATATTTTTTCTGACCCAGAGAGATCTACAATTGGAGTTGCAGCATGTGATATAGACAAAGATGGTCTTGAGGAAATTTATTTTCTTAACACCGATACCTACAGTGGCAAGAAAATGTACTCAGATAGGCTTTTAATAAATTCACAGTATGCAATAGAGGACTTATTCGAAAAAGAAATTAATCAAAGCGAATTGAATTTAACAGCAGGGAGATCAGTAGTTTGTGTCGACAGAGAAGGTAATGGAAATTACGGAATTTATGTTGCTAATTATGGTGGTCCAACAAGATACTATGAGTTTATTGATAATAGAGTTGTAGATCTGGCTGCAAGTCTGGGACTTGATAAAGTTACAGGAGGTAGAGCAGTAGTTGCTGGTCATATCATATCTGATCAAATAGATGTGTTTGCAGCTAATGAAAGAGGTCCGAATTTTCTTTATTTAAATCAAAATGGAAATTATTCAGACGTCGCTAGTCAAATGAATGTCAAAGATATCTATCAAAATGGAAGAGGAACTGTATTATCTGACATTCTGTATCGAGGAAGACTTGATATTCTAAACGGTAATTGGGAAGGTTTTAACAGAGCCTACGTTTTAGATAACGATAAATTTAAAAACATTGCTGACTCTACTTTTGATGAGCCATCAAAAATTAGAACAGTAATTTCAGCAGATTTTGATAATGATGGTTATGATGAAGTGTTTTTGAATAACATAGGTCAACCAAATAGACTTTATAAAATAATTGAAAACGGTGAATTTAAAGAAATTAAATTAGAACAAGCACTTGAGCCAAATGGTCTTGGAACGGGAGCAGCAGTTGCAGATATAGATAATGATGGGGTGCTTGAGCTTCTTTTATCTCATGGTGAGACTGGTGCTCAACCGTTGACCCTATTTAAATATCATAATGATGAGAAAAGATCTTTTTTAAGAATTAGACCTTTAAATGTCCATGGGGCACCCGCTAGAGGAGCAACTGTAACTTTATATACAAACGAAAGAACACATTCTAAAACAATTGATGCCGGATCAGGATATCTATGTCAAATGGAGCCTGTTGCTCACTATGGAATTAGAGATAATGAAAATGAGTTTAAGATTAAAATTAAATGGACTAATGGAGATGAGGAACTATTTGAGATTGAAAATTTAAATCAGACTATAGTAGTAAAACAAAAGATATAAATTTAATCTTCTACAATCATAGTGTCTTTTGAGCCTCCACCCTGTGAACTATTTACTATCGTACTTCCCTTTTTAAGAGCAACTCTAGTCAAACCGCCCATAGTTACGTATGTCTCTCTTCCAGAAAGAATAAATGGCCGTAAATCTTGATGTCGAGGTTCAATTAAATTCCCCTGCAAAGTTGGGGTGGTTGATAATATTTCTAAAGGTTGAGCAATAAAGTTTCTTGGATTATGTAAAATTTTCCTTATATATGCCTCTCTCTCAGATTTAGAAGATTTAGGTCCTACAATAATACCATAACCACCAGATCCATCAGCAGGTTTTACTATCATTTTTGAGATATTTGATATTACGTAATCTCTCTCAGATTTATTGTGACATAAATATGTCTCTACTTGTTCTAATTTAGGCTCCTCATCTAAATAATATTTAATTATTTTAGGAACATACGAATATATTACCTTATCATCTGCTACCCCACTTCCAGGTGCGTTTAGAAGTCCAACATTACCTTTTCTGTAAGATTTGTATAAACCTGCTACACCTAACAAAGATCCTTTAAAAAAAGCTTTGGGATCTAAAAAAGTATCATCAATCCTTCTATATATGCAATCAACTCTTAAACCTCCTTTGACTGTCTTTACATAAACTTTGTCATTTTCGACATAGAGATCTTTTCCTTCAACAAGAGCAATTCCCATTTGCTGTGCTAAAAATGAATGTTCAAAGTATGCAGAGTTATAAACACCTGGTGTTAATACAACCATTGTTGGGTTATTTTTTTTATAAGGTATTGCATCTAACATACAATGATAGAGTCTATTGCAATAGTGATTGATCGGTGAAACTCTATAACGTGTAAATAATTCAGGAAATACCTCCCCCATTACCATTCTATTTTCAAGCATATATGAAACACCTGAGGGGACACGAAGGTTATCCTCTAATACTAGAAATTTTCCATCAATATTTCTAATTAAATCTATTCCTGAAATATGAGACCAAATCTTTTTTTTTGGATGAAAACCCTCACATTGTTTAAGATAATTTTGAGATTTAAATACTAATTCTTTTGGAACAATGTTGTCTTTAAATATTTTTTTTTGATTATAGACATCATTTATAAAAAGATTCAATGCTTTGCACCTTTGTATTAACCCTTTTCTTACCTTAAGCCATTGGGATTTAAGAATAATCCTTGGAATAATATCTAATGGCCATTTTTTTTCCTCCGCAGCTTTTTTATCAGCTGAGTAAACTTTAAAATTAATGCCACGAGAACTTATTGTGCTTTGGCAATTTTGTTCAATTTTCTCTAAATCTTTGATTGAGTAACTATTTAATATTTTAGAAATTACTTTAGCTTCTTTTCTAAGACTTTTTTCAGGGGTTAAATACTCATCATAGCTATTTTTTGAATTGTAATTTTTCCAATTTATGGTCACTGTTTAAAAATACAATAAATGCTTATTTGTGGTTATGCATAGTTTAGATTGAAGGTATGTAAATATTCGTTTGTATTTTTAAAAAATTAGCTATTTAATTAAAATGTGACTTATTGTGTAGGAATAAAAGTAAATGAGGGGATGGTTTTTGCATCTGACAGAAGGACAAATGCAGGCCTAGATAACTTTAACTCTTATTCTAAAATGTATGTCCATAAGGGCATTGATAGAAATATAATAATTTTAACATCAGGAAATTTAGCTACTTCTCAAGCAGTCTTTAACTCTATTACTAAAGATTTAGAAGATGATAAAAATGGTAATAATTTAAATAATTTATTTAATTTAAATGAAATCGCAAAATACATTGGGAGATTAAATGTCAAACATTCTTCACCAGATGGTATTAATCAAGAGACTATTGAATTAGGTTCAACTTTTATAGTTGGTGGTCACATAAATGATCAGGAGTCAGAGTTATATTTAGTTTACCCTCAAGGTAATTTTATTAAATCAAGTGAATTTAAACCTTATCTTGTCATTGGAGAAATAAAGTATGGTAAGCCAATATTAGACAGAGTTGTTAAGTCAGACACTTATCTTGGAGATGCAGCAAGATGTGCTTTAATAAGTATGGACAGTACAATGAAAGCAGATTTATCTGTTGGTCCGCCTATCGACTTAGTTGTATATAAAAATAATATATCAGAAATAGTTTACCAACAATCTCTTGAAATTAATGATGATGATTATCAATACGTATCTAAACAATGGGAAAAAGGAATATTTGAAATTTTTAAATCATTCGATCGTTTTAAATGGGAAGAATAATAAATGGAGCCCTCTTCTTTTGTAACAAACTTATCGAGTATTGTAGTAATTACTTTGGCTTTAATCTCTTTTTATCTAATGGCCAGAAAAAAAGGAAAATACGTAGACGTAATATTCGGTTTTATTTTAGGAATAATTGTTCTTATTAAAATTATTTATTGACAACAACCGTCGCCACATGTGCAACAGCATGAGCAAGAACAACCACAATCAGGTTTTGGTTTATTATTATCCATATAATTTTAGTATCATTATTTTACAATAATTACAATATTATGAAAATTAATTGGAAATAATAATAAATTAGCTAGTTTTTAAATTTAAATGAAATCTCTTCGTCAAGGCATTGGTAACAAAAAAGACATAGAAAAATATTATGATAATTGGTCTGGTTCATATGATGAGACATTGAATAAATGGAACTACAAAGCACCATTACAATCAGTTAAAATTTTAAAGAAATATATCAAAACAAAACCAAAATTTATTTTAGATTTAGCATGTGGCACAGGACTTTTTGTTGATGAATTATTACGAGTTTACCCTGACTGTATTTGTGATGGATCTGATATTTCAAAAAAAATATTAGATATATCTAAAAGAAATGGAAAATATAGATATCTTTATAAAAAGAGTTTTGAGAATAAAATTCAAATAGTAAATAAGTACAGTGTGGTAAGTCTTATTGGTGCAATGACATATTGTAAAAATCATCAATCACTTTTTAAACTGGTTTATTATTATCTTGCAAAAAATGGTTATTTTATATTTACACACAGAGTAGATTTATGGGAAGAATTAAAATTTGATAATGTCTTGGAAAAATTAACTGATTTTAACTCAATCTATATATCAAGACCTTTAAATTATCTTCCAAACAATAAAGATTTTGGTTCAAATATTAAAATTAGGATAGTCTTATTAAAAAAGAAATAATTAAATTTACAAAATGATTTGGGAAATTATTTTTTGGTTGTTTTTAATCCCCTTAATTGTGTGGGGACTTCATAAATTATTTAGATACAGTGCTATCGGGATACCCTTTATTAGAAAAAACAAAAAACTTTATTGGTTATTTATGATTGGATTAGTCTTGTTAATAAACTATCTGGTAGATAAGTTTTACCTTGTGAATTAATCATGTCAGTTATTATTGAATTAACAAGAAACCCAAATTTAATGTGGTTTGTTTCATTTGTTTTTTTGGCAATTACATTTGTTACATGGCGTTTGAGTCAAAATAATAATAAATGGAAAATTATTTATGAAATCTCTAAATACCTTACAGCTGGCTGCCTTTTGTTAATGTTTTTTAATATGTATTAATAGTTTATAGTTTCTTTGAGATGCCGCCGTAGCTCAGTGGTAGAGCACACCCTTGGTAAGGGTGGGGTCGGAAGTTCAATTCTTCTCGGCGGCACCATATTTATCAAGGTTAATTTACCAAAGCTCTTCACACAGTAGCCCCTTGGATACACTTTTGGATACACTAGGAGGTGTAAATATGGGTAGCATAACAAAAAGAGGAAAGATGTTCCGAGCAATAGTGCGTTAAAGATATTTCTAAAATCATTAGGGGAAATCAATATTGAGAATATCAAATATGTTGGTTATCATTAAAAAATGTCTATCGAAAAGTATATTATTGAGTCTCAAGATTATCTTTTCATGGAATGTTTGAGAGATAAAAAATGCAAAAGACATGTAAATATGAAGACAGGGAAAGATATTTTTGGTGAAAAACATTGGAGGGCAAAAGATGAGATTGTTAATGCATTTGACTTAGATGAAATAGCTTTTTTAACAGGACTTCATAAGGATTTAGTGCAGAGTTCTGGTGCGAAGTTAGTGAATATGGGTTTTACAAATACACTAGAATGGCTAGATAAAGCTAATAATGACCATACTTTTCTTTGGTATTTGTCTGATAAAGGTAAGCAATACTTACGAGGGAATAAAGTTACCTCATCAAATAAATATACATCAGACAATCTCTTTGTAGATGAAATACTGAACTTTGATTATGTAGTTAATCCAGATAAAGATGATGATTTGGATTTGTATGAATATGCAAAAGAATTAAAGAAGACAAAATTTAAGCAAGTATTAATACCTTTTAAGTTCAACATGGGGCACGAGGGAGATACTGATGACTATTTTGTTTTTTCAAAAGAGTATGATGACGAAACTCAAATAAATTTACACCCTCATAAGAAACATTACCTTTACTTAACAAACCTAGAAAAGGATTACGCCCTAATGGTTTGGAAATTTCATCTAGGAGAAAATTATAAAATAGGTGCTTATGAAGAATTAATTGAAGCCACGAAGTTCGACCTTACCATAGAAACAATGAAACTGAAAAAAGATAACCAGCCTTTTGATTATAGGTACGTTGGTATCGTGAGTATGAATTATGAAATTGAAAAAAATTTATCAAAAGATTTTGAAACTGTTGAAGGAAGAAAAAAATTCTTAGAGGATATGAAAAAAGAGGGACCAAGTCCTTTTGGTGGAGCAAAACAAGTAAATTTAGGTTATATAAGAGGACTATCATGTGAAACATTGTGGACACACTTTGATAAGTTTTTGTTAAATGAAAGTACTTTAGATAAAGACATGAAAGATGCTTATGACAAAGACCTAAGTAAAGTTGATTATGAGGTGGAGTATATGAAACGACACGACTGTGTGTTTCCATTCTAAAGATGTATTTTGTTAAAAAATTAAGGCAAGCTGCCTTGGGAATTGCAGGGCTATTTTCTGTACCGTTCGGTAAAAAAGTTGAAAAATCTCTCTCAAATATAATCGATGATGAAGCAACAATTTATGACGCAAAAATTGATGAATTTTATAATGCCACACACATAGGCGGTTTTACACATAGACACTTCGATGGAAGCCATACTCCTTTGCACATGTGGGAGAAAGTTAAAGAAGCTCTCCCTGACGATACAAATTTTGAGGAACTAAAAAACTATTTCCTGTCTTTATTTAAAGATTTGCAAACCCCAATGGGGATACCTTTAAACAATATAGATAATAAAGAAGCATTCGATAAATTCGCTACATATATGAATGAGTATTTTGCCATCAAGAGGAGCTGGCTCTTAGACATTCAAAGTGTCAATCTGTCAGAGATATTTGGAGCAACCTTGGGTGTTGTAGCTTTAATGTTTGGTTGGAATAAATACGAAAAAGAAGAGTTTGCAAACTTAGCATCATCTTTAATATTAGCTGGCGCAGTTGGTGCAAATCCAATTTTATTGATAGTTTCGATAGTGTCCTGGGCTAAGTCATATACAAAAAATAAAAATAAAAAAGCTTTTAAAGAGGGAACTGTCAAAGGACTGTTGGGTATGGGGTCATTTATTATGACAGCTAGTTTATTTGCCAGCCCATTATTGGGTATCATTATAGGTTTAGTGGTATTGATTGTTGTTAAAAAATCTTTGAATAAAATTGAAGTATCACAAATTTACGACTGGTTTAGAAAGCAAATCAAAAAATATGGGAAAACACTGGCTGCCATGGGTGGTGGCGCTGGAATAGCCGTGATGATGGGAGCTATTTAAAAAAATCAAATAATTCTATCTCAATCTTATATTTACAAATACACTACTTATTGATAATTTTAGTTTGCACCGATTTACTTACACAATATTGCGGGTGCTTTATAAATGCAGCTAAAACGGTGAAACTTAAATTCCCACATTAGTTGCCTTGTTTTAACCAAAGGAGGTTAACAATGCCAATTAAAAAATTAACACTGAAAGAATGGAAAGAATTAGGGCTACCCATTCATCGCTCTTATATCCAAGTTCATCAAAAACCATTATCAAATCATAAACTTAAAAAGTTTTTGAAAGCTCCCTATAAACCAAAGGATTGTAAAAATGGTTAGATTCATAAAAGCTATAATTGCTAGGAAACCTAAGGATTTATTCAGTCTAAAGTATAAAACAGGAATAATTTTTGGAATAAATATTAATGACAGTAAATAAAAGAAATGAGGTTAATAATGTCAGAACAAAATATCAAAATCTACAAGGTTAAGTCTAAAGAGGATTATATTAAACAAAGAGAGAAAGACACAGGTTCAAAAAATATATTTCTCACTGAAATAAAACCTGAAATGTCTAGAGATGAAAGATTAGAAATCTTAATCAAAGCTCTTCAAAAACAAGGTTGGAAAATTAAGTATTAAATTTTTAATGGATACACTTTATAATACACTAAAAAGCAAATTTTAATTGTTTTGAATTAATTAAAATTAAGAAAAAATTTTAATAATTAATAAAACTAAAATTAAATTTAATATAATTGAGCTTGAGATATTAAATAAATTTAGAGATAAAACTTTGTCCTCAGTTTCCATTTTTTTTAGTTTTTGTCTCTGCCTTGCTTTTCTCCAACCTAATAAAACTAAGGAAGCACAAAAAATTAATACCACAATAGAGACTATTATTGTGCCACTGACAATAGCATAATTATAAATACCATGAATTAAAGTTGGAATAATTAGGGCTAATATCAACTTTAAAAAATTATTTTGATTTATAAAAAATGCTCTTGACAAAAAATAGCCCATAACTATTCCACATCCAGCATGTAAAGTATTTGAAGACCAAGCTCTAGCTTGGGCTTCTGACAAAGCTTTTGCTTCACCCTCCTCATTGAAGATTATATAAGACCACTCTAGTGTCTCCATTAATGAAAATCCAAGTGAAATACAGACACCATAAACAATGGCATCCATTGGTTCATTAAAAGCATTAAATCTAGATACGAAAAATAAAAAAACTAAATACTTTAATGACTCTTCAACAAAAGCCGCTGCAAAGAATGTCTCTAGTAAAAAAATGAAATTAATATCACTAAGATTATTTTCATAAATTTCCCAATAATAATCATGTATTATGTTAAAAAAAAGAGAATGTGGAATGAAAATCAAAAAACCTAAAGTAATTGAAAGTACTAACATTTTAGGAGGTTCAGGAAACAAATCTCTGCGGGACACATAAAATGAAATTAAAATAGAGGGGAGTGAGGCCCATAAAAAAATTTCTATTGTCATCAGAGTAAATTTTAATTATTTTTTTTAATATTCTTCCTTAAAATACCTTGAATTAATCTATAATTAAATCAATAAGATTTTGAAGTTTATGAAAGAATATTTTTATTTATTTAAAATACATCATTGGATTAAGAATTTAATTATTTTTCTTCCAGTTTTAGTTGGCCACTCTTATTTTAAAATTCAATTTCTAGAATTCATTATTTATTTTTTAATATTGTCATTTCTATCTTCAATTATTTATTTTTTTAATAATTTAAATGATTACAAAGAAGATATAAAAAATAAAAAACTAAATTACATTTTAAATCTTGACAAAAAAAAATTATATTACTTTTTTGGTATAATTAGTTTTTTCATACTTATAACTTTTACTTTTATTTTTAATCAAGAAATATTTATAGTTTGTCTTTTTTATTTTTTATTATCAATTTCTTATAATTTTTATTTTAAGAGACAAAAGTATTTAGACATATTAATTTTGAGTTTTTTTCATGTACTTAGAATTATTTATGGCTCGATTGCTTTTGAGGTTGATTTAAGTTTGTACTTTATATTATTTTGTACTTCAATATTTTTAATGATTGGTTCCAATAAGAGACTTGTAGAAATTGACAAGTCTTACTTTAATAGACCTTACGGAAAAAAAGACAAAAGAAAAGTTCAAATTTTGCAACTTTTTTTTAGTTTTTTTGGAATTTTAGTTTTTTTAATTTACTCAATTGATCCTTCTAAAGACCAATTTTTTATTTATAAAGAACTTTTATTTATTAATTTGTTATTAATAATTTTAATTATTATCAATTTTCTATTTATTAATAAAAATAAAGATCAAGATATAACTATTTTTATATATAAAAATAAAATAAATTCTATTTTAGTATTTATCTTCTTCATAATATTCCTTGGAAATTCAGTTTCTTTTTATAACTAAGAAAAAATGATCATATAAAAATATTCTTTTATGAAACCTATTTAATATTATTGTATTTTTTGACATAATTTTTTCTAAAGCATCAAAATCAAAATAATTTATTAATTGTCTAGAAATAATAAAATCATGAAAGGCGTTCCAAAATCTGGTTAAAAAGCTCTTAGGAAAAATGTCTTTAATAATTAAAATATCTCCACTTTTCATACTATTTATCAATTTTTTTACAAAATATAATTGAAGACTCGGTTCAATATGATGAAGTAAATCAATAAGAAGAAAAGTATTAAAACTTTCTAGCTTTCTATTTATAAAGATAACACTGTCATCTTTTATAAACTTTATATTTTTTGGAATTTCCATTTATTTTTATGTGCTCTTTGAAAGGTATTATATAATAAATTTAAAGAAACCAACCAATATATCCAATAATATCTACCAAGCGTTTCAAACCAAAATAAAGTAAAGAATTGTGAAATTAATATAATTTTTAAGTAAATATTTAAACCAGGTATGAGTACCAAAACTAAAAAAAATAAATTTACAATCTTATATTTATTAAAATAAAATTCTGTATTGTCATATATTTTACCTAGTTTCATCATATTTGAACCATACTCTGTAAATAAAATGAAAGAATTTCCAAAATATAGATTATGTATCAATGGAAAAATATAAATTAAAGAAATTAAAAAAAGTGGAAAAAAGTATTTTAAGTTAAAGACATTTATTTTTTCACGAAAAGTCTTTATGGTCATAATTAAAAATATCGTCAAGACTAAATTTGGTCTTAAAAATACAGAAAGTGCAAATAATAAATTCATTTTTAAATAATTTTCCCTAAAGCTATGTAAAAAAATTGTAAGACCAGCAATAAAAAACATATAACCCAGAGGTTCTGGAAACAATCTGTAGGCGTGTCTCATGTACTGATAGTAACTAATGCCAAGATGATGAAGAAAAGGGAAAAGTAAAAAAGAGATAGTCAAATAGTACCCAACTTTTTCACCAAACTGTTTAGTTAAAAATTTATTTATAATTTTTGGAAGAAAAAAAAGAAAGAAGAAATATAAATAATAGAAATCACCTGATATTAGTTGGTTTAAAAATAAAAAGTATCTTGAACCTGGAGTAAAATAAAATACATCCTCGCCAGCTCTCAAAAAATCAATAATCTTAAAATCTGCAAAACTCTCAAAAAGTACATGTGCACTATTAATATAGAAAGAGCCGTCACCGCCCTCAAAACCAAAAAAATAGAAATTAAATAGATTGAAAACATTAAACCAATTATCAAATCTTGATATATAAAAAATTAAAAAGGTGCTTATCAAAACTGGTATGTATATTTTTAATTCTTTGTGACTTATTTTTTTAAAATTTAAATTAAAAATCATAAAAATTAAAAAAATTAATAGTGCTAGTTCGTCAAGGAATTCTGTATATATTTTTTCAGAGGAAGAGATTTGTAAATTATAGTTTGGCAAATTAAATCCAGTAAAACTTTTTATAGATTTGTTTAAACATTTATGGTCCTGATGAATAAGACCATGGGATTTTAAATCAATTGTCTCTATGTATCCTAATCCTTTGAAACAAAAAGACTCTATATGTTCAAGGTTTTGGTACTCAACAAAATAAGGGGTATCCAATTTAAATATATTACGATAATTTATATTACCAGAGCTTGAATTAATGAAAGACATTCTAGCATCTGCTAAGTTTTGGAAATCGATTTCTGCAACTTTTCTGGAGTAAGAATTTTTAGTACTAAATATTAACTGATCTGGTGAAAGATAATTATCTTTTATAATATTATTTTGAAAGCAATCTAAGGTATTTAGATAACATTTTTCTGCATTACTTTTGTAATAATCTAAAATAAAAGAAAATCTCTCTTCTCCAAAGAGATCATTATATTGGTTTTCATTTTGATAATTTATTTTTAAAGGTCCGCTTATTTCTATAATTTTTTTTTTTTCGTTAGCAAACGAAAATACAAGCATCATTATTACCAATAATGATAAGCTAATTTTGTTAAATTTTTTTTGCGGAAGGTAAATTAATGTAATGCTAATTACAATAAATATTGCACCTTTAAAAAATAAGTCACTATCAATAAACCTTAACAAAATGAAGGTAATAATTATTAAAAAAATATTTGGATTAAGTATTTTATTCACAATAATTTAATATTCTTTGAAATTTTAAAGTGAGATTTAACATTATTAGTTTTTTTATATTATTGCTAATAAATTTGTTTTCGATTTGATTTTAAAAATCTGAAAATAAATCAGCAAAAATGCTCAGATCAACATATTGTATGAATAATTCACTAGCAGCTGTTACCCCTTGGTCCTGCATTAGTTCTCCCATTGCTAATTCACCCAGAAGTTCGAAAGCATAAAAAATACTTTCTTCACCTTCATATTTAATAGCCTGATTTAACTCATCATTACACTTATAAGCAAAAACATTTGTCATGTAGTCAGCAACTCTAATATTTGCCATTTCTACATCCTCTGCAGTAAGATTTGACATTTGGCTTAACTTAGGGTGAAAGGAAATTGTAACATATATCCATTTAACTAGGTCAGTTTTTTCTTGTGATGTTGTTTTTGTAACTAAACATTTTGCAAAATCATCAGTAAATGGTCCAGCAAATGCATTTAGATTAAAAGAAATCAAAAAAACAAAAAGATATGAGGATATTTTTTTCAACGTTTAATTATAACTTTTTTTATAAGTGTGACTATTACAATAATAAAGGCTTTAAAAATAGAAAAGGACCTCAGTTGTCTCGACTACGCTTTGGTTTCCCTCTTCGTAACCTCTACTTCTTCGGTCCTTTTCTTTGTTTTGGGAAGTTTCCTACCCTCTACAAATATAAAATTATTTCATTTATTTTTTTTTACAATAATAAAAAATAAAAAAATAAATTTTTCTGTTTATAATTTGTGAGTAAGTTTTTATCTTATTTTAAGTTTAATAGTTCCGTAAGTACATCATCAACATGACCTTTGACTCTAACATTATTCCATGTTTTTACAATTTTACCTTTTTGATTAATTAATACTGTAGTTCTAATTATACCGTAATAACTTTTGCCTAAAAATTTTTTTAGCCCCCAGGCTTTATATTTTTTTAGAACAGTAGTTTTTTCATCAGACAATAAATCAAAATTTAACTTATTTTGTTTTTTAAATTTTTCATGACTTTTAATTGTATCTCTAGATACACCTACTACAATAGCGTTATTTTTATTAATAGTATTAAGAGAATTATTAAAATCATTAGCCTCAATAGAACAACCTTTCGTATTATCTTTGGGGTAAAAATACAAAATTATATTTTTTCCAAGATAGTCACTTAGTTGAAATATACCTAAGGTACTTGGTAATTTAAAATTAGGTGCTTTCAAAATTACAATTTATTTTTTGATATACTAAATTGTTATACCCGCAATACCCAAGATAAAAATAACAAATTTCATTTATTTTTTTAATTTATCCAAGAGGTAAAATTCTATTGGTGAAAATTGATTTTTATTTTCATTAATGAAATCATCTACTAACTTTAATTTATAATCCTCTATTTCAATCACTTTACGAATACTTAGGTCAACATAAAGAGAACAAACTTCAGATGTAGCTGCTCTAAAATTTCCACTTTTACTCACAATTTCCAATTGATATACAAATCTTTTTTTATCTCGGTCTAAAAATAATAAGTTTATATCTACTTCATCGCCCTCTTTTAACTCTTGAATATATTTAGTGTGAGATTCAACGGCAAATGTTGATCTTTTTTCATTTTTAGCTGACTCTCCACCCATTTGAAATCTATCAAGTAACACATCCCAACCTTGATCAAATAAGTGGATATAAAAAGCTAAATTCATGTGACCATTATAGTCTGTCCAATCTGGAATAATTTTTTCTGTTCTAAGGTATATTGACATTATTTAATTTTATAAGAATTATTAAATATTAATATTGAAAAATAAAGTAATAGTATTTTTATTAAACAAAGGGAGTAGTTATGAAAATAGGTTTTGTAGGGCTTGGTAATGTAGGTGGAAAACTGGCAAATAATTTACTTGAAAATAATTTTCAAATATCAGTTTTAGATAAAAATCACAAATTAATGGATGAATTTAAATTAAAGGGTGCTATGACAGTTAGATCAATAAAAGATCTTGTGATGAATTCTGATATTTTAATCACTTGTCTTCCCTCCCCCAAGATATGTGCAGAAGTTTTAGAGTCAGAGGATGGTATTATTGATACAATACGAAAAGATCAAATTTGGATTGAGATGAGTACAACTGATGATGATCAACTAAAAAAACATGCATCATTAATTCAGAAAAAAAATGCAATAGCATTAGAAGCCCCGGTTAGTGGAGGTTGTCATAGAGCAGCAACTGGTAATATTTCTATTTTTGTTGGAGGAAGTAGAGAAGGATTTGATAAAGCTATGCCTATATTAAAGTGTCTTGGAAGAAAAATTTTGTATACGGGTGGTTTTGGAAGTGCATCCGTTCTTAAAGTTATTACTAATTATTTGGCTACTGTCCACTTAGTTGCATTAGGAGAAGCTTGGACTATAGCTAGTAAATCAAATCTTGATTTGAACAAAACATACAAAGGAATTGCAGCTTCCTCAGGTAACTCATTTGTCCATGAAACTGAGAGTCAGGTAATATTAAACGGTTCATATAATATAAATTTTACAATGGACTTAGTTGAGAAAGATGTAGGGCTTTTTCAGGATCTCGCCACGAAACTTGGGGTTGAATTAGAAATTTCACCTTTAGTTCTTGATATTATTAAAGATGCAAGAAAAACTTTTGGTGATCGTGCATGGTCCTCTATGGTCGTAAAAAGGCTTGAAAATAAATACAATGCAGCATTTAGAGCTGAGGGGTATCCTGAAGAGCTGATTGATTTAGAGGAAAAAAGTCTCGGTTATGAGATATAATTATTTTGAGTTTTTGTTAATATTTATCTATGAATTTCATAACTGATGTAATTCTACCTTTAGCCTTAGCTTTCATTATGTTTACTTTAGGCTTGGGTTTGACATTTTCAGATTTTGCCAGAGTAGTAAAGGCACCTAAAAATTTTATTATAGGTTTAATTAGCCAATTAATTTTTCTTCCAATAGTTGCTTTAATAATTGTTTTGGTTTGGCCACTTCAACCTGAATTAGCTATAGGTTTAATATTGATTGCTGCTGCTCCAGGTGGAGTAACTTCTAATATTCTTACATCTTTTGCTAAAGGGGATGTTGCTTTATCAATATCTTTAACTGCAGTAATGAGCCTTTTAAGTGTAATTTCTGTGCCTATAGTTTTGGGGATATCAATGGGATTGATTTCTGACAATTCTTTAGGATCAATCTCACTTACAGGAATAGCTATAAGTATGTTTTTGATTGTGACATTACCTGTTTTAATTGGGATGACTTTCAGAGCTAGCATGTCCTTTTTAACGAAGAGGATTGAGAAGTTTGCTAGAATACTTTCAATTGCTTTATTTGTTTTAGTTTTGATTGGAGCTATTTTAGCTGAGAGAGAAAATTTAATTGAGTATTTTGCTCAAACTGGGTTGGTAGTCCTTTCTCTCAATTTATTAATGATGATAATTGCTTTTTACTGGGCAAAATTTTTTGGAACAGGAACCTCACAACAAAAAGCTATTTCAATAGAGTGTGGACTTCAAAATGGTACATTAGCAATTTTTGTAGGCACAAGTGTTTTTGGTGGTGGACTGTATATTATACCAGCTGCCACATACAGCGTCATAATGTATTTAACTTCTTTAATTTTTATTTATTTTATCAGAAGTCGTTAAATATAAATCTTATCTGCAAGTCCAAAACAAAGAATAGCCCAACCTATTGCTAGACCTCCTGTTGATAGCCATCCCTCTCTTGAATACTTGTCAGTTCTTCCTAATCTATCTATCTCACCAGTGTAAAAAGCTGATATTGCTATAATGGTCATGATTATAAACATAAAATTAAAAAATGCCCAAGTAGCCTCTGTGCCTCTAAATAAAATATATAATTGCATTAATACAGCGCCTACAATTACAGCACCAGCAAACCTTGCAAAAAATGCAGCTGTCACATCTACTCCATATTTGCTTATGAAGTTTTTGGTATTAAACAAGCAGTTATAACCGTAAAAAGCATTCATCACTAAAATAATTAAAAAAATTACTAAATAAAATATTCCGTTAAAATTTTCTATCATATGAATCTCCCATAATCGATCTTATCAGATTTTTAACTTTAATGACTATGAATTTATATTTTTTTATGTCATGAATATTGAAATAAACTTATGATCGAACTTGATATATTTTCAGATACTGTTTGCCCATGGTGCTATATTGGTAAAAAAAGATTAGAAAAAGCAATTAGTAATCACAAAGATACAAAATTCAAACAAACTTGGAGGCCTTTTCAATTAAATCCAGGAATGCCACCTGATGGTATGGATAGGCAAGAATATTTAATTTCTAAATTTGGAAGTGTTGATGCAGCGAAGACGATTTATGACAACATCTATGATGAAGGAATTTTAGAAGGAATTAATTTTAACTTTGACTCTATTATGACAACCCCTAATTCCTTTAATTCACATAGACTTATAGCTTTAGCATATAAACAGGGTGTACAGGAGAATGTTTTAGATAATTTATTTGAGTCTTATTTCTTAAATGGTGAAGACATAGGTGACCCCAATGTATTGCTAGATATAGCTATAAAACATAAAATTGGTGCTGAAGATTTTAAAAGTTATTTGTCAGATCAAGAAAATATTGAGCCACTCGCTAATGAGGAAATTCAGGCCAGAAAGATGGGTATAAATAGCGTTCCTACATTTATAATAAATAAACAAATTGTTATAAATGGTGCTCAGACATCAAAAAATTTTGAGATTATTTTTCAGAAGCTTAAAAATAGCTTAAATTAAAAATTATTAGTAGTAATGCTTTTTTTCTATATATTTTGTAAATGCCTTTAAAACTTAAAGATTTATCTCAATATTTAAACTTTGCTAAAAAACTTGTAAATACATCAGAAAGAATAATAAAAAAAACACCCTCCAATCGACTAAAAATAGATTTCAAATCGGATAAATCACCCGTAACTAAAATAGACATGAAAATTGAAAAAGAATTGCGATCAATGATCATTAAAAAATATCCTGGTCACGATATATACGGAGAGGAATACAAAAATAAATCAAATAACTCTCCATTTGTATGGGTAATCGATCCAATAGATGGAACAAAAAATTTTATTAATGGAAATAGTAATTTTGGCACATTAATTTCTTTATGTATTGATAAAATACCCGTAATTGGAATTATTAACTGTCCTGATATAAAAAAAACATGGATTGGAATTAGAGACAATGGTGCTTATTGTAATGGAAAAAAAATTAAGAAATCTCAAAATAATTTAAACTTATCTAAATTATATTTTAGTACCTCTGGAATGACAGCTTTCAAATCAAATAATAAGAGTAAAAAATATAATGCTCTGATTAAAAAAACTAAATATGCAACCTTTGGTGGTGATTGTGTGCAATACGGACTTTTGGCTGAAAAAAGAATACCTTTAGTAGTAGAATCTTTCTTAAAACCTTATGATTATATCCCTTTAGTTAATATTGTAGAAGAGAGCGGTGGTATAATAAGTGATTGGAGAGGAAATCCTCTAAATTTTCAATCAAATGGTGATGTTGTTGCATCAATTTCAAAAAAAGCGCACCAACAATTTCTAAAAATTTAATATTTTCCGGAAATACAGTTTAATATTAATTCTTGAAATCTTTCTACTGTCATCTCTAGTGGGTTTGCACCAGTGCTTGGATCCTCTTGCGCTAATGGCGCCAATTTAATCTCATCTCCCTCATTAACACCCATATCTTTAAGTGTTTCAGGTATCTCCATATCTTTTTTTAATTCAATAATCCAATCAACGATACCCTCGAAGCCATTTTTAATATCTAGAAAATTTGCCAATCTAGTAAATTTTTCTTCAATAGTGCTACGGTTATAATTCAAAACAAATGGCATAACTGTACCATTTGTTGTTCCATGATGAGTCTTGTATAAGGAATTTACTGGGTGTGTAACAGAGTGAATAGCTCCTAGACCCTTTTGAAATGCAGCTGCACCCATCATAGATGCAACTAACATATGCGATCTTGCTTCAACATTATTTCCATTATGATAAACCTCTTGAATATTTTCTTTGACTAGTCTTAAACCCTCTAAAGCTGTGCCCTCTGCCATTGGGTGATAAAAAGGAGATGAATAAGCTTCAATACAGTGTGCCAAAGCATCCATTCCTGTTCCAGCTGTAATACTTTTTGGTAAATTTAATGTCAAAGATGGGTCTAGTATCGCAATCTGTGGTAACATTTTTGGGTGAAAAATTATTTTCTTTTTATGATTTTCTTCATTTAAAAAGACAGCCGCTCTTCCCACTTCGGAACCTGTTCCTGCAGTCGTAGGTATAGCTATTATAGGTTTGATTACACTTGAGTCTGCTCTTGTCCACCAATCTCCAATATCTTCAAAATCCCAAAGTGGTCTTGATTGATGAGCTAAGAATGCTATCCCTTTGCCAGCATCCATTCCAGATCCACCACCTATGGCTATGACACCATCGTGATTTCCCTCTAAAAAAACTTTTACACCATTAGTTACATTTGAACCAGTTGGGTTTCCTTGAACATCACTGTAAATTTGAGTATTTGATGAGAGACCACTATTGATTTCATCAATAATTGATGTTTGTAATAATCCAGGATCTGTGACAATTAAAGGATTTTTAATACCTAAAGTATCACAAGCTTTTTGTATTTCTTTTGATCTATCAACTCCAAACCAAACATTTGTTGGATAGTTCCAATTCATATTTTGCATTTATAACCCTATTTATCCTCTCTCAAAATAACGACGGTGCTCCCAGTCATTTACAGACTTATCATATTCACTCTGCTCCCATTTTGCAGCATGAATATAGTGGTCTAAAACATCTGAATGGAAAATTTTTGGTAATAATTTTGATTTCTTAGCGAGTTCAATTGCTTCATAAAGTGTACCAGGAACATTTTTTGCCTTTCTATTTTGATATATATTTCCAGATAATGGCTCTTCAAGTTCTAATTTATTCTCAATTCCATACAGACCTGCTTGAATCAATCCAGCAAAAGCAAGGTAGGGATTAACATCTGCCCCAGGAACTCTGCATTCAATTCTTATTGAACTTCCGTGTCCTGCTAATCTAAATCCTGCTGTTCTATTATCAATTCCCCAGGCGGCAGATGTTGGAGCAAAAGAGGACTCTTGAAATCTTTTATAAGAATTTACGTTTGGAGCTAAAAAAATTGATAAATCCCTCAAAAATAAAATTTGTCCAGCCACATAACTTTTAAAAATTTTAGACATTCCATATTTGTCTTTAGTATCGGAAAAAATATTTTTTTTTGTTTTTTTATCGAATAAAGAATTATGAATATGACAGGAACTTCCGCAGAAATCTTGTTTGTATTTTGCCATAAAACTAACTGCACGATTATGTTTAAAAGCAATCTCTTTTGCAGCATTTTTAATTAAAATATGGTTATCTGCCATATTAAGAGCGTCAGTAAAAACTACATTAATTTCTTGTTGACCAGGTGAGGCCTCTCCTTTAGTGCACTCAACATATATACCGGAGTCTAATAAACTATTTCTTAACTCTTGATTAAAAGGCTCCTCTTTTGAAGTTTGAAATATCATATAATCTTCTATGTACCATGATGTTTCTTTTAAATTTTTATAATAACTAGAATGAATATCTTCATAAGTTTGCTTAAAAAGAAAGAATTCTAATTCTGAACCTAACATCGGCTCAAATCCCATTTTATTAGCTTTTATAATTGCCTCTCTTAAAACTTGTCTTGTGGAATGCGAAACAGGAGTCTTTCCATCATGTTGAAAAGCATCGCCGAGAACTAAAGCTGTTTTCTCTAACCATGGTAAAACCTTTATGGTTCTTTGGTCAGGCTTTACAGTCATATCTCCGTAGCCAGTCTCCCAAGAAGATGATTTAAAACCAGGCACTGTATACATGTCCATATCAACAGTATAAAGATAGTCACAAAAATGGGTTTCTTTGTGAACATAGTCTAAAAAAGCCTTGCCTGTTACTCTTTTTCCCACTAGTCGACCTTGCATATCGGATAGAGATACTAAAACAGTATCAATCTCTTTTGATTTTATTTTTTTTTCTAATTCTTTAAAAGTAATGCTCATAATCGAAAACTAAATAATTAAATATTTTAACATTTTATTAATAACTATGTAGACCATTGCTCTAAACTACTTTGCGCATGTGAAAACTCTGTGGTCTTGTAAATTGGTCAAATGCTAATACTGAAAGTGAGCAACCGATACCAGTGTCTTTTACGCCAGTCCATGCAAGTGCCGGATCTAAGTAATCACATCTATTCATGAAGAAAGTTCCTGTTTGAACATTTTTTCCAAATTCTTTAGCAAACTCCAAATCTTTTGTCCAAATAGATGCAGTTAGTCCATAAGGGCTATCATTCATCAAATTTTTTGCTTCTTTATCATCATCTACGGGCATAATTCCAACAGCAGGGCCAAAAGTTTCCTCCATCATGAATCTCATATCATGATTGACATCAACCATTACTTGAGGGCTAACATAACAATTATCTTCTTTGGATATTGTAAATTTACTCTCATCAATAAGACGTTTTGCTCCGTTGCTCTCCGCTTCATTTATTTGAGCTCTGATAAAATTAGCTGCTGATTGTCTTACTACAGGGCCTAAATTTGTGTCAGGTTTTGAGGGATCGTTTAAATTATAATTTTGAGTAATACTTTTGAAGCCATCTATAAATTCTTTATAAATTTTTTTATCTACATAAATTCTTTCTATACCACAACAAGATTGACCAGAATTAAATAGTGCACCGTCTGCAAGGTTTTCAATTGCGTGTTTTAAATCAGCATCTGCTCTAACGTAGGCAGGATCTTTCCCTCCTAATTCTAGACCAGCATTAATAAATCGTGTTCCTATATATTTTTTTACCTCCTGACCTCCTCTTACAGAGCCAGTAAAAACAACGTGAGCTATTCTTGAGTCAGAGATTATTTTTTCACACGCTTTATGATCAGTATGAATAAATTGGAAAACACCTTCAGGTATCCCTGTATTTTCAAAAGCTTGAAAAATTAGTTCTGCACATCTTGGTGTTTGAGATGAATGTTTTAAAATTAAACTATTACCTGAAATTATAGCAGGAACAATTGTGTTAGTTGCAGTAATAATTGGATAATTCCATGGGGCCATTACAAAAATCACCCCAAGAGGAGTTTTGTATATATAGTTGTCAAATTCTTCGTTTTGAGTGGCTGGAAGATTTTGTAATGAGTCTTTAGCAATATCTACCATGTGTCTTGAGCGCTCTTCAAAGCCTCTTAATTCTCCTGCACATTGAGATATTGGCCTTCCAATTTGCCAACAAATTTCCTTTGATATTTCATCTTTGAGAGCGATTAAGTTATCAATAAATTTATTAACAATATTAATTCGGTCATCAACAGATGTGTTTTTCCAAATTTCAAAACTTGTTGATGCTTTATCTATGACTGAATTAATTTTACTATCTGAGGCTAATTCTCTCTCTAGGTAAATAGAATTATCAATAGGCGTTATAGTCTTCTGCAAATTCATCAATCCTCCTTAGTTACATAAACTATTATAATGAATTAAAATATTAGATGAAGAAAATTTATTAGTTTAAGATGTTCTTTTTGATGCGTATCTTGACATGAAGTTTTCTGCTAAATTCTTTAATATGCTTAATTGTTTGAGTCTTGAAACCCCATCAACTATTCCATCAACTGATTTGCTGATAAAGTTTTTGGTAGCAATATCTTTTTCTGACTTGTCGTTAAGCCAATAAATTAATGTGGCAAGATAAATCATTGAAAGCAAACCTCGCTTTGAGTAGTAACTAAAATCATTTGATTTATCACCTGATAAACTCCATATAAAGTCACTATTTTCATGAAGCATTTTAATGGACATTAATATGTTACCAGGCCTCAAAAGAAATTTTAGCATTTCAGGCAATGCTTTTTTGAGATGACTGTTATTTTCAAATTTTAACTCCATGATTGTTTTAATTTTATCTCTAGTTTTCAATCGTGAGTTGTTGAAGGAGTTGTAATTCTTCTCAACTTGAATGTTATTTTGAGCAATTATGAATTTTAGAACATCGTATTCAAAAGATGGAAATAATTTTGCTAGAACAGATGTTGAAATTCTTTGCTTTTTTGCACATTGTAAGAGAGTTTCTCTAGACCAACCAAATTTGGGTACTTCATTAACAAATAAGTTAGCTAATTTTTCTTGCTTTGACTTCATATTTATATATAAATTACGCCTTTATGAGGTTACTAGATTGGCAATAGAAGTTCAAGTCAGAGATAATAATGTTGAGGCCGCTATACGCGTACTCAAAAAAAAGCTTTTAAGAGAAGGTATTTTCAAAGAATTAAAGTTAAGAAAAAATTATGAAAAACCATCAGAAAGAAAGCTTCGCGAAAAAGCCGAATCAATTAAAAGATTTAAAAAACTTATGCGTAAGAAGAAATTCGACTAGTTCTCAAGTCCTTTAATTATATCTTCACAAACTTTCTTAGCATCTCCAAATAGCATTAATGTATTGTCTCTGAAAAATAGTTCATTTTGAACACCTGCATATCCACTAGCCATACCTCTTTTAACGAAAAATACTTGACCAGCATTTTCCACATCTAAAATAGGCATACCATAAATGGCACTAGTCTTATCAGTTTTTGCAGCTGGGTTTGTTACATCATTAGCGCCAATCACAAATGCAACATCAGTCTCAGAAAAATCTCTGTTAATTTCATCAAGTTCTAGGACTTCATCATAAGGAACATTTGCTTCTGCAAGTAACACGTTCATGTGTCCCGGCATTCTTCCAGCAACAGGATGGATTGCATATCTCACTTCTGCACCTGCTGCTTTAAGTAAATCACCCATCTCTCTAAGTGCGTGTTGTGCTTGAGCAACAGCCATTCCGTAACCAGGAACAATGATTATTGTTTTGCTATTTTTCATCATAAAAGCAGCATCAGCGGCGTTACCTTGTTTTGCTTGACGATCATCTTTTACTCCGCCAGCACTAGCTGCTTGTTCACCACCAAATCCTCCAAGTAAAACGTTTAAGAAAGATCTATTCATTCCCTTGCACATTATGTAACTCAAGATAGCTCCTGACGAACCAACCAGTGCGCCAGTAATAATCAATAAGTTATTAGATAGAGTGAAACCAATTCCAGCAGCGGCCCATCCGGAATATGAGTTTAACATTGAGACAATAACTGGCATATCTGCTCCTCCAATTGGAACAATTAAAAGCACCCCGATAACAAATGAAGCAAAAACGATAAGCCAAAATAATTCTTGGTTTTGATCGATGCAAAACTTAACAATTAAAGCAATAATTCCTAAACCCAAAAGTAAATTAATAAAATGTTGACCTTTGAAAACTAAAGGATTTCCTGAGACAAAACCTTGGAGTTTTCCAAAAGCTATTATAGATCCTGTAAAAGTCACAGCACCTATTGCTGTTCCAATTGACATTTCTATTAAACTTCCCATTGGAATAGATCCAACAGTACCTATATTAAAAGCACTAGGATTGTAATATGCAGAGGCAGCAACAAACACAGCAGCTAATCCTACCAAGCTATGGAAAGCAGCAACTAATTGTGGTAATGCAGTCATTTGAATTTTAACTGCGATTGATGTTCCAATCAAACCACCTATTAAAAAAGCTATTCCAATTTCTTTATAGCTAAGTACACCAGGATTGGACAGTGTTGTGACTATGGCTATAGTCATCCCTAAAATTCCTAAAAAATTTCCTCTCCTTGCAGTTGAGGGATGAGATAACCCTCTAAGAGAAAGTATAAATAAAACCGATGAAACTAAATATGCTGCAGTTGTTAAAGATGACATTTTTTACCTATTGTTTCTTTTTAAACATGGAGAGCATTCGATTTGTTACAACGAACCCCCCAAATATGTTAACGGCAGCAAGAGTTACAGCAACTAAACCAAAATATTTAGAAATGTTACTATCAACAGGACCTGCGGCCAATAAAGCTCCAACAATAATTACGGACGAAATAGCATTTGTGACACCCATTAAAGGACTGTGTAAAGCTGGTGTAACCGACCAAACTACATAATAACCCACAAAACAAGCCAATACCAAAACAGTTATACCAAAAATAATAAAGTCACTATGGCCTCCAGATGTTTCGGCCACACTAGATGCTAACTGGCTTGCTTCATTTGCAATTTGTTGTGCTTTGTATGATAAACTTTCTAATTGATTTGAAATTTCTGACATAGTAACTCCTTTTTATTTTATTAAAATCTTTCCCGCTGAGCAAATCATTGTAGCTTTAATAATTTCATCACTTTTATTAATCATAGATTTTTTCTTATCTTCAAAGTTCATTAATTTTAAAAAGTTAGAAATATTTTTTGAAAAAAGGCTTGAGGCATTATTTGCTACTCTGCCAGGAACATTGGCATGACCTACAATCTTAAGACCATTTTTTGAAACGACTTTTCCAACTTGGCTAAATTCGCAGTTCCCTCCTGACTCTACAGCTAGATCAACAATAACTGAACCATTTTGCATGTTCTCCAACATTTCTTTTTTTAAAATTAAAGGTGCTTTTCTTCCTGGTATTTGAGCAGTACATATTACAATATCCATTGTCTTTAAAGTTTCTGCCAATAAAGCCTCTTGTTTTTTTTGGTACTCTGCACTCATTTCTTTTGCATAACCACCCTTCGTTTCAGCATTCTTAGACTCCTCATCCTCGACCATAACAAATTTACCACCAAGACTCTCAACTTGCTCTTTTGAGGCTATTCTTACGTCTGTAGCAAAAACAATAGCACCTAATCTTTTAGCAGTTGCTATAGCTTGTAAACCTGCAACACCTGCACCTATGACTAAAACATTTGCCGGAGTAACTTTACCAGCAGCAGTCATAAATAATGGTAATACTCTGTTAAATTCTTGAGCAGCATCTATAACCGCATGATATCCTGCTAAATTTGCTTGAGAGGACAAAATATCCATATCTTGAGCTCGAGTAATTCTTGGGACTAGTTCTAAAGCAAACGCTGATATTTTTTTAGAATTTAAAATTTTAATACTGTCTTGGTTGTTCTGTATACTGATTTGAGAAATAACCATAGAATTATTTTTTATTAATTTAGATTCATCTGGAGTTGGGCAATTTATTTTTAAAATAATATCAGAATTCTTAAAAACTTCTTTTGAAGTGGATAGAGTCGCTCCAGACTCTTTATACGATTTATCATTAAAACCTGAAAGTGAACCTGCCCCCTTTTCAATAAATACTTGGTGACCAGCTTTTACATAGTTTTTTACATCATCAGGAGAAATAGAAACTCTATTCTCAAACTTTTTTTTTTCTTTAACTGCGCCTATTATCATTAACTTGTTCCTTTTAGAAGGTATGTTGTATATCAGATAAATCTAATTTGTTAAGTCTAAGATTTATAAAATTTATTAAACATTTGTTGAAAGTCTTCATAAACCGGCAAATTTAAATGCTTTTTTTTGATTGGACTCCACACTTTTAACTGAAAAATCTTTAATTAAGTCATGAAAAAGCTTGTACCAATTTATTTCAGCTTTTAAATGAATAAAGATTGACCCCAAACCAACCGCTGCTCGATCCATAAATACAAACTCTCTTGGAGGTTTAACGCCTCCATATTTTTTGAGCTCTTTATGGACTTCACTAGCTATTTTAGCTCCATAAATACCACTATCTGAGTCTTGTATTTTTCGAACCTCATTCTTTAAAATTGGATCATACAAAAATAATGCCCATTTATTTAAAACATTCATTAATTTATCATCAATGTCTTTAAACCCCCATACTTGATAGGCGGTTTTTATCTTCTCATTGTCTTTTTCTTTAAGGGCAAAATAAAGGTCTATTACGCCTTTAACAAACTTAGGTGGAAATATCCTTACACAGCCATAATCAAATAAATTTATATTGTTTTTATTATCTACTGAGTAATTACCTAAATGTGGATCTCCGTGAATTATACCGTATTTATAAAAGGGTAAATACCATGCCATAAATAATTTTTTTGCTAATTCATTTCTAGTTTTTTGTGGTGCGTTTTTGTATTCAATTAATTTTTTGCCATTAAGAAATTCCATAACTAAAAGTCTGTTTGTAGATATTTTTTCGTAAACATTTGGAATTTTGATATAAGAATTATTTTTATGAATAAATTTAAAAATTTTTAAATGTTTATTTTCTAAACTATAATTTAATTCTTCTTTTAGTCTTGCTTCTATTTCTTTATAGATCTCTCTAATTTGAATTGATTTATTATAACTAGAGTAAATCTTAAATATAATTTTTAATTGATTTAAGTCAGCTTCTACTGCTGAGGACATATCAGGATACTGGAGCTTACACGCTACATAATCATTGGTTTTCAATTTGGCCTTGTGAACCTGACCTAAAGAGGCAGCAAAACTTGCTTCTTGATTAAATTCTTTGAAGTTATTTTGCCAATTTTCACCTAATTCAGCTTTCATTCTTCTTTTTACAAACACCCATGACATCGGAGGTGCATTTGACTGTAATTCAGCTAATTTTCTCGCATACTCTTCAGGCAGTAAATCAGGAATAGTAGCGCTTAACTGTGCTACCTTCATCAAAGGTCCTTTTAAATTACCTAAAATCTCTGTAATTTGAGCCGCATACTTTTGATCACTTAAATCAAAATTTAAATATTTTTTACCTGCAAATTTCGTAGCTAAAGAAGTCATGGAAGTTGTGACTTTTGAGTACCTTTTTACTCTTGATACTAAATTATTTTCTTCTTTCATTTTAAACTAAATACTTTTTTCAAACTCATCAATTAAACCTGAAATCATTGAGAGGCCTTTTTCCCAACTATTTTTTTGTTTTAGATCCACATTAAATGGTTTTAAAACTTCACTATAGTGTTTCGAGCCGCCGCTTTTTAAAAGATTAATGTAACTTTCCTTAAAGTTTGGTAGGCCCTCATCATAAAGTTGAATCAAAATATTTACTAAACAATCTCCAAAAGCATATGCATATACATAAAAAGGAGTGTGAATAAAATGAGGTATGTATGTCCAAAAATATCTATATCCATCTGTTAATTCAATATTAGGCCCAAGACTTTCTGATTGTGTTTTCATCCAAAAATCACAAAGTTGATCAGATGATAATTCTCCTTTTTTTCTCTCATTGTGAACTAACTTTTCAAATTCAAAAAATGATATTTGCCTAACAACAGTGTTAATCATATCTTCTATTTTTGATGCTAAAAGATATTTTCTGGCACTCTTATCACTATCTTCAAGTAATGTTCGAAAAGTCATCATCTCTCCAAAGACACTTGCGGTCTCTGCTAGAGTAAGTGGGGTGCTGGATAAGAGCAAACCTTGTTTAGCAGACAAATATTGATGACATCCATGTCCGAGTTCATGAGCTAATGTCATTACATCTCTGGTTTTACCATGGAAGTTTGTCAAAATGTAAGGGTGTATTGATGGTATAGTAGAAGCTGCAAATGCTCCTGGAGATTTACCTGATTTTAATTCTGCATCAATCCAACTGTTATTAAAAAATAATAATACAATATCTTTAAAACTTTTATCAAAGTTAGCATATGAACGGATTACAATATCTTTTGCCTCAGACCAATTTATCTTTTTATTTGGTGAGTTAGGATAAGGCGCATTTCTATCCCAATAATTTAATTTTTCTTGATTAAATAGTTTGGCCTTAATTTTATAGTAACGATGTGAGATGTTCTTGTAGTTGGAAGTAACACTCTCAGTAAGTGCGTCGACAACTTCATTTTCAACATTATTCGCTAAATTTCTTGAATCTGTTGGAGAGTTGTATTTTCTCCACTTATCATTAATAATTTTATCTTTTGCTAAAGTATTAGTTATAAAAGTAAAAGTTTTTACATTTGATTTGAAAACATCCTCTATACTTTCAGCAGCTTTTTCTCTGATCATTGCGTTATGATCAGATAATAAATTTAATGCTTCTGAGCTATTTACCTCTTTATCATCAATTTTAAATTTTAAATCGTTAATTTGCTCTTGAAAGAATCTAATCCATGAGTTTGAGGTTAAATCTTTATCTAAAAAAATCATTTCACTCTTTTCATCGAGTTGATGTTCTTTGAATCTTCGAATATTTATTAACCAATTTTTATATTTACCAGCATTTGATAAAAATTTTTCAAATTCTAAGTCAGTTGTAATATTAATTTCATTTTTAAAAAAAATTAAATTAGAATTTAAATCAGTAAGCTTTTCATAAATCCCCTGATAAAATTGAACAATTTCATTATTGTTCATATTTGTTTCGTAAATTAAAGAGGCGTAACTTGCTAACTTACCTCCCAATTCATTTATATCCTCAAACTCTTTTATAATGCTTTCAATATTTTGAATTTGTTGAATTAATTTTCCTTTGTATTTTTTATTAAAAGATTTGGAGAGATTTTTATATTTTTCGAGATCAAGATCAATTCCTTCATCTTTGATAGAAGAGTAAAAATCTCCTAAATTCCAGTTCGGCAATTTCTCGGTCATCTAAACTATTTTTTTTTAAATTGTTCTATTTGTTCTTTTGTTGCCTCTGATTGATATTTACTTTTCCACTCAGAGTAAGCCATTCCATAGATAATCTTTCTTGATTCCTCATAGTCTAGATCATAGTTTTCCTCTTTTGCATATTTTACATACCATTTTGATAAACAATTTCTGCAAAATCCACTAAGATTCATCAGGTCAATATTTTGTACATCAGTCCTCTCTCTTAAATGATTAATTAAATGATCAAGCACGTTGGCTTTAATTTTGTACTCTTGCTCTTTTGATATTTTACTCATGGTAATTTACTAATATCATGTTATTTATTAATTTCTAAACAAATCAAATGAAACTTAGAAACCGTAAAGCCAAAATTGTTGCAACATTAGGACCAGCCTGTGAGACTGAAAAAACTATTGAGAAATTATTTTTATCTGGTGCTGACGTATTTCGTCTTAATTTTAGTCATGGTGACCACGAGGATCACAAAAAAAAAGTTAAAATTATTAGAAATTTAGAAAAAAAACATGATCGGTATATTTGTATTTTAGGTGACTTACAGGGTCCCAAATTCAGAGTTGGTAGATTTCTAAATGTCAAAGAACAACTAAAAAAAAACCAAATATTTACTTTTGATCAAAATAAAAAAGACGGTGATAGTTCTCGAGTCTACTTGCCTCACAAAGAAATTTTCAAATCTATAGCAATCGGACAAAGGCTTTTAGTGAATGATGGTAAGGTAAGGTTGAAAGTAAAATCAAAATCTGCTTCTGCAATTAAATGTGTTGTTACAGATGGTGGAGAGATTTCTAATAACAAAGGATTAAATATTCCAGATACAAAACTTGATTTAAAAATAATTACTCCAAAAGATAAAAAAGATTTAGAGCTAGCTATTAAACTTGATGTTGATTGGATAGCTCTTTCATTTATTCAAAGTACAAAAGATTTATTATCAGCAAAAAAACTCATTCCTGCAAAATTTAAAGTAATGGTTAAAGTAGAAAAACCGTCTGCCATGGAAGAAATTGAATCGATAACTGAAAATTCTGATGGAATAATGGTTGCTAGAGGAGATCTGGGTGTTGAAACCAACCCAGAAGATGTGCCAATTCATCAAAGAACAATGGTAGCTGCATGTAGAAAATATGGAAAGCCGTGTATTGTTGCAACCCAAATGCTTGAGAGTATGATTGACTCACCTACTCCAACAAGAGCAGAGGCTTCTGATGTCGCTACAGCAGTATTTCAAGGGGTAGACGCTGTAATGCTATCTGCAGAGTCAGCTGCTGGTAATTATCCCAAAGAGTCTGTAGAAATGATGGATAAAATAATTAAACGTGTTGAAAGTGATCCTAAATATTTAGCTAATATTCAAAATTACAATTTGAATATTGTAAAAACATCTACAGAGGCTATAGCTACTGCGGCACTTGAAGTAGCCAACATTGCTGAATGCAATTGTATTGCAACATTTTCTCAATCAGGAAGATCTGTTTTAAGAGTCGCAAGGATGAGGCCTGATGTGACCTTAATAGGATTAACAACTAATAAAAAAGTTGCTCGTCAAAATGCTTTAACTTGGGGTACTTTTATGGATGTTGTAGATGAAATTTCATCATCAACTGAGATGGTTGACCGTGCCTGTAAAATAGCAAAGGTAAGAAAAATTCTAAAACATGGTGAAAAAATAATAATCACAGCTGGAGTACCTTTTGGGAAAGTTGGAAATACAAATATTCTTCGAATAGCTAAAATTATTTCTAATAGTAAATTAACTTAATTTAGAACAAGCAGTTTTAATTCTTTGGCAAGCATCCTCTAATATTGAGTCAGAGGTTGCATAAGATATTCTAAAGAAACCCTCTAGTCCAAATGCAGAACCTTGTACACCTGCAACACCCACCTCTTCAAGAAGATAATCCATAAAGTCACCATCAGTTAAGAGTTTTTTACCAGACTCCGTTGTCTTACCTAAAACTCCTTTACATGAAGCAAAAACATAAAAAGCACCCTCTGGAGTTCTGCAAGACAATCCAGGTGTTTCATTTAAATGTTTTACAACTAAATTACGCCTTCTAAGAAAAGATTCATTGTTTGATATGATAAAACTTTGATCGCCATTTAATGCCTCAACAGAAGCTGCCATTGATATTGATGCTGTTGAAGATACGTTTTGTGATTGAACTTTGTTCATTGCATTGATGAGACTGACTGGACCTGCTGCATAGCCTACTCTCCAGCCTGTCATACAATAAGACTTTGATAATCCATTCATCGTTAACGTTCTTTCTTTTAAAAATGGGCAAACTTCAGCTATTGTTTTGAACTCATTGGTGTCGTAAACAATCTTTTCATAAATATCATCTGATAAAATATAAATATTTTCATAACTTTTAAGAACATCTCCTATAGCCACCAATTCCTCTTTGGTATACATAGATCCAGTCGGATTACTTGGGCTATTTAGCATTAGCCATTTTGTTTTTGAAGATATATTTTTCTCCAAATCCTCAGGTGTGATTTTAAAACCATTTTGCTCACCACACTCAACTATGATGGGTTTTCCATCATTTAAAATTACAATATCGGGGTAACTCACCCAATATGGAGCAGGGATTATAACTTCATCACCTTGATTAATAGTTGCTGAGAAAGCATTATAAATTATATGCTTTCCACCAACTCCAACTGTAATATTACCAAGTTCATAATCTAAGTTATTATCTCTTTGAAATTTTTTTTGAATTGCAACTTGCAAGTCTGGTGTTCCTTTACCTGGTACATACTTGGTAAAACCCTTATTTATGGCCTCAATAGCTGCGCTTTTAATGTGATCAGGTGTATCAAAATCTGGTTCTCCGGCTGCTAAAACAATCACATCCTTACCAGCTCTTTTCAGTTCCTGGGCCTTCATATTGGTGGCTATTGTTAATGATGGTTTTATGTTATTTACTCTATTTGAAATCATTTTTTTTATTTAGTTATCTATAAACTTATTTATAAATTTCTACAAGCATGCCATTTAAAATAGTAAGTGAAAATAAACCTAAAGGAGATCAGCCTCAAGCAATTAAAAAATTGATTGATGGTTTAAAAAAAAGGAAACAAAGCCAAGTATTATTGGGTGTAACAGGCTCTGGAAAAACATTTACAATTGCAAATGTTATTGAAAAATATAATAGACCAACATTGATTATGGCTCCAAATAAGACCTTGGCTGCTCAATTATATGAGGAGTTAAAAGTATTGTTTCCTAAAAATGCAGTTGAGTATTTTGTGAGTTATTATGACTATTATCAACCAGAAGCTTATGTACCTCGATCAGATACATTCATAGAAAAAGAGTCCTCTATAAATGAGCAAATAGATCGTTTTAGACACTCAGCAACTAGATCATTAGTAGAAAGAGAAGATGTAATTATTGTAGCGAGTGTTTCATGTATATACGGCATCGGGTCCGTTGACTCTTACTCTAAAATGACTTTAGAAATAAAAAAAGGACAGAACATTAATTTAATGGAGTTCCTGAGAGAATTAGTAGAGTTACAGTATAAAAGAAATAATATTGATTTTAGAAGAGGTATGTTTCGAGTAACTGGAGATCGGGTTGATGTTTTTCCTGCGCATTTAGAGGATATAGCTTGGAGGATAAGTTTTTTTGGAGACGAGGTGGAAGATATTAAAGAGTTTGATCCTCTCACAGGTGAATTCATTCAAAGCTTCGAAGAAGTAAAAATCTTTGCAAATAGTCATTACATTACTCCAAAACCACGATTAGAGAACGCTATTAAAGAAATTAAGAAAGATTTAAAAATAAGACTAGAAGAGTTTGATAAGGAAAAAAAGTTGCTTGAATTTCAAAGATTAAAAGAGAGAACTAATTTTGATTTGGAAATGATACAGGCAACGGGAACATGTTCAGGAATTGAGAATTATTCGAGATATTTAAGTGGAAGACAACCAGGTGAGGCACCACCAACTCTATACGAGTTTATTCCAGAAAACTCGCTTCTTATAATTGATGAGTCTCATGTATCCGTGCCTCAAATAAATGGAATGTATAAAGGTGACCGATCTAGAAAAAAAACTTTATCAGATTATGGATTTAGACTTCCATCTGCATTGGATAATCGACCTTTAACTTTTGAAGAATGGAATATGATGCGTCCCCCCACTATTTTTTTATCTGCAACTCCCGGCCCATGGGAATTGAATGAAGTCAAAAATGAGTATGTTGAACAAATCATACGACCCACAGGTCTAATTGATCCTGAGTGTGTGATCAAAACAACTGTCAATCAAGTGGAAGATTTGATGGGTGAAATTAAAATAACACTCAATAATAAGAATAGAGTATTGATTACAACTCTTACAAAAAAAAATGCCGAGGACTTAACCAATTACTTAAAAGAACATAATTTAAAGGCTGAATATATGCACTCTGATGTTGAGACTATTGATAGAATAAAACTTATTCGCTCTTTAAGAATTGGGGAGATTGATATTTTAATTGGTATTAATTTGCTCAGAGAAGGACTAGATATTCCTGAGTGTGGTTTAGTCGCCATTCTTGACGCTGACAAAGAGGGTTATTTAAGGTCAAAAACTAGTTTGGTCCAAACTATAGGTCGTGCAGCCAGAAATATAGATGGAAAGGTGATTTTATATGCGGATGTATTAACTAAAAGTATTAAAGCAGCTCTTGAGGAAACAAAATACAGAAAAAATAAACAAATTGAATTTAATAAGAAAAATAACATTACCCCTCAATCAGTGAAAAGAAATATTGGTGAAATTATCGAGAGCATCTATGAAAAAGATAGCTATACTGTGGGTACATCTGAAATTGATAAATTGAGTCCTAATAAATTTGAAACACATGTTCAAAAATTAGAGAAAAAAATGTTATCTGCAGCTGAAAATTTAGATTTTGAAAAAGCTGCAATGTTCAGAGATGAGATAAGGAAACTTAAAAAAGATCAAATGGGTGTGAATTGATTGAGAGTTTAATAGGAGTATTAATAAGTCTTGCTCTATTAATATGGTCATGTGATTTTGCAATAAAAAATTCAATATTAATCTCGCACGTTTATAAAATTAGGCCAATCCTTGTTGGAATATTTATTATAGCTATTGGCACTTCCCTCCCTGAGTTTGCAGCAACATTTCAAGCATTAAAGTTAAATTCCGTTGGAATAGTAGCAGGTAATCTTGTTGGAAGTAATATTGCAAATATTTTATTGGTAGGGGGTATTATGTTATATCCCATTACTAGGTTAGTAACTGATAAAAGGGATAAAAGTACTTTTTTATTTTTTTTAATTTTTTCAATCGTTTTTTTTATTTTCATAATATTTAATTTTAATATTGGCTACATGTACGGTGTTTTACTTTTTGGATTACTTTGTTTTTTTATTTATTTTGAATTAAAAAAACCAATTGATGAAACTAATACAATATCCGAGATAACACATTCTTCATCTTTTTTTATTATTTTAAAAATAATGTTAGCATTTATAGTTTTATTTTTTAGTTCTAAGTATTTTATTGTTTATGCAAAAGATTTAACTAGCATATTTGGTGTTGCAGAAACTACTATTGGAATAACAATTGTTGCTTTTGGTACTTCTTTGCCTGAGGTAATTGCAACAATTTTATCAATTGTGAAAAAACAAAATAATTTGGCAATTGGAAATATTCTCGGATCAAATATAGCCAACATATTTGGAATAACGATTATTGCTGTGCTAATCAATGGAAGTATAAATTTTTATGAATTACTTAGTCAAATTGATAAATGGCTATTTTTAGTGACTTCTTTATTATTTTTTATAATTATTTCTTTAAAATTGGCTGGAAAATTAATTTCTCTTGGCTTTATATTAGCCTATATGATCTATTTTGTGTTCCTATATTTGTAGAATGAAAAAATGAAAAAATTAAAAGTCCTAATACCCATAGCAATACTTTTAATTTTAGTGATTTTATTTGGACTTAGTTTTCTAAGATTGCCTATGAATATTTTATCCCAAGAAATGGTCGAAAGAGAAACTAAAGGTTTTGTTACATTGAACAGTTTATCAAATCAAACTTTAAAAATTATGCCTAAACCAATTCTCTCTATAGATAACTCAAATTTCAAAATTAATCATTATTTAATCCAAACTGATTTTGCAGCTTCTGATATTGAAATTTCTAGATCTATTTTTAACGCAGATGATATTTCAATTACACTCAACCAAGCAAGAATAGAAAATGTAAATTCAAATTTTGTAAATAATGCGATTTTACTAGAGGGTGATATCGATAATTTAAAATTAAAGATTTCTAACGAGGGCAATAATACAAGAATAATATCAAATAAATTTAAATATAAAGGCTCTGATTTATATTTTGATATTTATACAACTGACGCAGACATAAATAAAATTGATTTTTCCATAGAAAATCTTGAAATAGATGAACTAGTATTACTTTTAGGGGAAAATTACCAGGAGTTTTTAAAAAAAATAAATTTTCAAAGTCTTGACATAAAAGGTGAATATGTAAAAGAAAATTTAAATATTGAAGACCTAGTTATTACTTTAGCTGACAAATCACAAATTAATATTGATGGGAATATCAATTTAAGCAATTTCATTAGTTCTGATTTATCAATTAAAGGTCAAAATATCTCTTCAGATAATTTATTTCAAATAATCAGTAATATAAATATTTTCAATGAAATTATAAACATTCCTCAAGGAATAATTGAAACTTTTGATTTAAACTACAATTCAAATAATTTAACTATAAATAAAATCTTGTATGTCTCTGATCAAGGAACAAACTTAGATTTAAACGGAACTATTGAAAATCTTGATTTTTATAATGCTAACTTTAATGCTAGTCTTAACTCTACTTCCAAAGATGACTTATCAGTATTATTAGAATTTTTACCTTATTCAGAATTAGTAAAGCAATTTGAATTTGATGAAATTGAATTATCCAGCAATTTCGCAAATAATATTTTTACAATTGATCAAATAAATATAACTAATAAAGATGAAAATATTATTCAAATTAGCGGCACTTATGGGCTTGATGATATCAATAGTCTACAATTAGATATTCAATTAAACCGGTTTAGACAATTTGAGTTAATTCCATCTAACTCATTAATTAGATTATTAAAAACATTAAATACGGAACATATCAACGCGAGAGGTCATATTAATGGCTCAAATTTAGCTATTGAAGATCTTCAATTTATTAATTTGGAAGGTTCGAATTTATTGATTGACGGTAATTTAGATCTTAATAATTTTAATAATGCCTCTTTGAATATTGGAATTGAAAATTTAAATAAAACAGAACTATTAAATATCATCTCTGAATTAACTGAAGAAGATTTTACGAATATTGTGGATCTTGTTGACTTTGATTATTTAGAGTCAAACTTATACGTTGATCCAGTCAGTGATCTATTTTTGATAGAAAATTTAGATCTAGTAAATAAAGATAAAATTTCAAATATTTCTGGATCAATTAAAAATCAGATGTTTACTGGTACAGTCAAATTAAATGATTTAGATTTATCTAATTTTGATCTTTTATTTTTAAATACATCTCGTATTAAAGGAAAAATTAATCTATCTATAAATGTTTCTGAACCTGTTAATTTTAAAAATATTGAAAATATATCTGGAAACATAGATGGTGATATTAATGTTAATATTACTGAAGAGGAATTTGCACTAGTTTTATTTATTCAATCTCTATCTCAAGACATTGAGGATTTTGAACAAATTAATGAATTATTAAACACATTAGCAAAATCTTTCATTAATCAAAGTAGTTCTATTTCTGGACAAATTTCAAATAATAATTTGAATGAATTTAAAATAAAAAACTTAATTTTAACATCACCAGACGGAGAGACTTTAGAGGCAGAATTAGAATTAGCTTTGAATAATTTTAAAATTACAATTTTTGATATTATTGACAATGAGGATTTTGTTATAAAATATCAAAATGGAAATTATTCCTATGAAAGAGTCATACCTGATGGGACTGTAAAAAAACCTATAGAAGATTTAATTCAAAAAAATATAAATAAGCTTTTTGAAAATTTATTTCAGTGATCTTAAAACAAAATCAATAATATCTTTTTCAATCTTACTTTTATTTAATCTGTTGATTTCTTGAATTCCAGTAGGAGATGTAATATTTATTTCTGTTAAATAGCCATCTATCACATCAATACCAACAAAAAATAATTTTTTTTTCACCAAAAATGATTTTATTTTTTTACAAATGTAATTATCTTTGTCAGTGATATTGGTTTCTACTGCTCTTCCACCTGCATGAAAATTTGCCTTTATGCTATTAGTTCTAGGCACTCTTAATACAGCTCCAGCAATGTCCCCGTTTATGAGAATAATTCTTTTGTCTCCTTTTTTGAAATTTTTAAGGAATCTTTGAATAATTACTGGGCAATTCGAAAATTTTTTTATGTAATTTTTTAAGAACGTACTGAGATTATTCTTATTATGGCTAATTTTTTGAATACCTAATCCTCCATTTCCATAAGCGGGTTTTATAATAACCTCTTTATTCTTCTTTATAAACTTTATGATGGCTTCTATATTTGATGATATCAACGTCGGGGGAGTTAATTCTGGGAAGTTCATCATAATATGTTTTTCTGGGAAGTTCCTAATCTCCTTTGAATTATTTAAAATTAAAGGTTTTTTTAATTGATCTAATAAATAGGTATTGGAAATATAATTTAAATCGAAGGGTGGATCTTGTCGAATAAAAATGGCATTCATATGTTCTAAATCAATTTCTTTTAGGATCTTTCTTTGATACGAAAGCTGATTATTTTTTTTCAAACTTAATCTAGAAACGTAAGATTTAATTTTATTAACTTTATTAATCTCACTAAATACCCATCTTGGATCATTGTAATAACAATCTATACCTCTATTTAAAGACTCCTTGATTAACATATAAGTAGAGTCCTCGTTAATATTTATTTTTTTGGGATCATCCATTTGAAAAAGAAATTTCATAGCAAATTCAATAATAGGTATTATTTAATAATGATAATATATCTTTTTTATCCTTAAACTCTTCAATTAACAAATCTGCAGGATTTTTTCGTTTTTCAACAATATTATATAATTTTTCAAGATGAATACTTTCATCTCTTCCTTCAGAATTTAGATAACCTCTTTTTTCTAATCCCTTGTTAGCGAGGTTAAGAAGGTTTTTACCATGCTCATATAAGGGAGAATTAATAAAGTTACTGTTAAGTCCTTTATAAGGAACCTCTAGATACAAATTTAAAATATCATTCTCTTGCCACGAACTAGTTTCTTTCCAAAGAAGTTCAAGATTTTCATCATCATAAAGTATACCAACCCAAAATGCTGGAAGAGCGCAAATCATCTCCCATTTCCCAGCGTCTGCACCTCTAAGCTCTATATATGACTTTAATCTTACCTCTGTAAAAATTGTTGAGAGATGATTTATCCAATCTTGTATTGATATGTTGTAATTTGAAAGGTCTTTATTTGCGGTGTTTTTAGTTAACAATTCATTAAAAGTATAATCTGTTGTGTCATATTGTTTTCCATTTATCTTTAAAAAATAGTTTTTTACTTCCAAAACAAAGTCAACATATTCCTCAATAGAAAAATTCTTGTTGAGAAATGATCTTTTTATTCCACATCTTTGATCATCAGTGTCTTGCCATGTATAAATTCGATTACTCACTAAATTATTATATTTCGACTCACGAAAGGGCGAATTACAGAATATACCCATAACTATTGGTTGAATTCTATTAGAAACAACAAATTTTTTAATTAGATCTGTTTCATTAAAATAATCTAAATTTGCTTGAACAGTACATGTTCGAGTCATCATATCTAATCCTCTTGAGCCAACTTTAGGCATATATTCACTCATAATTTTATAACGCTCTTTTGGAATAAAAGTTAAATCCTCTAATTTACTTATTGGATCAAATCCCAGTCCTAAAATGCATAATTCATTTAATTCGGCATATTCTTTTAATTCTCTTAAATGTTCATAAGACTCCGTACATGTTTGATGAACATTCTTTAAAATTTTACCAGATAATTCTAGTTGACACCCTGGCTCTAAAGTAATGCTAGCACCATTTTTAGACAAAGATATTAATTGATTGAAACTATTGTATTCTTTTTTTTGCCAACCCTTTGATAAGAAAAATTGAAATAAATTTTGTATACTTACCTCTCCATCAAATTGAAATCTTTTATTATCTTTATAAAAGATAAATTTTTCATGTTCAGTTCCAATGCCTTTATACTCAGGATCAGTAAAATTGGAGTAGAAATAATTTATAAGATCTGTTTTTTGTAACAATTAAAACACACTATTTTTATGAAAATTACATTTTGTTATTTGATTAGAATAATCTTTAGCTTGACGTTCTACTTTTTTTGCCACCTCTAAAAGCCATTTTTTTTTGTTATAAGATTTTTTTTGGTACCCACCCTTGCCCTCATGATAAGCAAGGTAATGATTGTAAACATCACTTTTATCAATTTTCAACAGACGGTAACTTCCATCAACATACCAACCTATAAAATCACTAGCATCTCTAAAATTTTTTCTATCGGCATTAAAGTTTTTTGTTGAAACTTTATACTCCTCCCATGTTCCATCTAAGGCCTGACTGTAACCATAAGCACTTGATGGCCTTAAACCAGGTATAAAACCCAATACTTTTTTCCTCGGAGGCCTTGCAGTTCTTTCAAAAGAGGACTCTTGTTTAATAAAGCTTAATTGCAAACTAACTGGAACTCCCCATTTTTCTTTTGTTTTTTCTGCGTATGATTTCCATTTAGGATTTGTTTTGAAAATATCGCAAATATTTGCTGTGTTAAAAGACCTATCGGTTGTAATACAACCTGATAATAATAGAAAAAATATCAGGAAGTACTTCACTAATTAAAATTATTCCTTAAAAAATCACTCATTATATCTAATCCCTGTAATGCAGCTCCTTTGGAATCTTGAGACCAAGCAAAGGTGTCAAAGTGAAACCAAGGTATATTGGGAGATTTTAAAAATTCTTGAAGAAAAAGTGCTGCTGTAATAGATCCAGCCATACCATCTAAAGATGCATTACTGAGATCTGCTACTTGAGATTTAATTTTAAACAAGTAAGGAGAGTACAAGGGTAATCTCCAACATCTCAATTTTTCTTTATTTAAATTTTCGATTTTTTTTGCATATGTTTCATCATTACAAAAATAAGCAGGAAGGTCTTCACCCAAAGCTACTCTTGCTGCTCCAGTAAGCGTTGCAAAATCAATAATCATACATGGGTTATAAGAAGATGCTTTTTCTATTGCATCTGCTAACAAAAGTCTTCCCTCAGCATCTGTATGAGCAATTTCGACAGACTTTCCTGATACAGATGAATATACATCACCAGGTCTCATTGATTTTGATGATATTGCGTTTTCAGCGATTGGGGCAATTAAAACAATTTTAGTTTTTTTTAAAAAATAATTTGCTAACAAAAATAATGATATAGCGATAGCAGATCCTCCCATGTCTTTTTTCATATTTCTCATTGAGGTACCTGGTTTTATGTTTACACCACCTGTGTCAAATGTAATGCCTTTTCCAATAATAACCAATGGTTTATCTTTTTTTGAAAGTTTTCGATTTGTTATTTCAATCACTTTTGGTTTTGACGAGGAAGATTTACCAACAGCACATGTCAAAGGAAAATTTGAATTTATTTCTTTTTCAGTGTAATCAATAAAATTAAAACTTTTAAACAAATTATTATTTTTAATTTTTGAGTAATAAGTTGATGGGTTTAATTTATTTGCAGGGCTATTTATTAAGTCTCTAGAAAAATTTATACAATCTGAGTAAAAAATTAAAAACTCTAATTCCTTTTGATCCTTTATGTATAATAAATTTTTTTTGGATTTAGACTGATACTTGTAGTTCCCCCAAGCCCATGCTCTGTGTATTTCTGACTCCTTTGATTTGGCAAATTTATTAGAAATATAATAGTTACCAATATTTGATGCAGAAAAAGCACTAATTGCCTCTAGGTTTTTATCTGTGCCCTCTCCTAATATGACCTCTTTCAATCTTCCGTCTTCATAGGGAATTTTGAGAATTTTTCTTGATTCTGCCTTGAAATTATTAGATAAAGCCCAATTTTTAGTAAAAGATGACTGTGTTAACAACCATTTATCAAATTTACTTTGTGAAATGACAGAAATTTTTGTAGAACACTCAGTATTATCATTTGTAAACATTACTTATAATAAGGATATTAGAAAAAAATGACTAAACAACAAGCGGAAAAGAAAACTGTAAAATTCGAAACTGAAGTATCAAAGCTCCTAGATATAGTTGCCAATTCACTCTATACCGAAAAGGAAATATTTTTACGTGAATTAATATCAAATTCATCAGATGCTTGCGAAAAGCTTAGATATGTTAGTCAGACTGACTCCAACGCCCCTAAAACAAATAAATTCCAAATTCGAATTCATCTTAACGAAAAAAATAAAACTATCTCAATAAAAGATAATGGGATTGGCATGGATGATAAAGATATGCAAGCAAATTTAGGCACAATAGCTAAATCTGGTACGGAAGAGTTTATTAAAAATATGGGTGATAAAAAGGGAGATATTAATCAAATTGGTAAATTTGGAGTTGGTTTCTATTCATCATTTATGGTCTCAGATCAAGTAGTAGTTAGATCAAAGAAATATGACTCATCCAGTGGTTACCTATGGACTTCAGATGGCAAAGGTACATTTTCAATTGAGGAAACGGAATACAATGAAATTGGAACTGAAATTACATTATCAATTAAGAAGGATGAGAAAGAGTTCTTAGGTAAATATAAAATAGAGGAAATAATAAAAAAGTATTCTGATTTTGTTCCTTTTCCCATTTTTGTAACATCCGAAGAAGATAAAAATGATAAGAAAAAAGATAATAAGACTGAAGAACAAGTAAACTCTGCTGAAGCCATTTGGCTAAAAGATAAATCAAAAATTAAAAAAGATGACTACAAATCTTTTTATAATCAAGTTTCAAACTATTATGACGAGCCTTTAACAACTATTCACTTTAAAGCTGAGGGAGTTGTAAATTATACTGCCCTTTTATATTTACCAAAATCGCAGCCTCAAGATCTTTACCATCCAGATCGGAAAAACAAGTTAAAGCTATATGTGAATAAAGTATTTATTTCTGATAAGTTAGATGCATTAATTCCAGCTTGGCTTAGATTTGTGCCAGGTGTGGTAGACACAGAAGATCTTAGTTTAAATATTTCAAGAGAAATTTTACAAAATAATGCCGTAATCAATAAAATATCTAATGCTATTACAAAAAGAGTTCTAAAAGAAGTTCAAGAATTAAAAAAAAAGAAACCAGATGAATTTAAAGATTTTTGGAAGAATTTTGGACCTGTTGTAAAAGAGGGACTTTATGAATTTAATGACTTTCATGATCAAATATTTGAGTTTTCAACATTTAACTGCTCTGAGAAAGAGGAGATGATAACTTTAGATCAATATTTGACTGATTTTTCAAATGATAAAAAGAAAATCTATTATATATCCGGTGAAAACAAGGAAAACCTCATTAATAGCCCTCAAATGGAACTATTTAAAAATAAAAAAATAAATGTTTTGTTAATTACGGATCCAGTTGACGAATTCTGGATGCCAATGAAAATGAAATTCAAAGATTATGAATTTACATCTATTACTAAAGGTGAAATAGATATTGAGGATAAAAAAGAGTCAAAAAAAGACAAAGAAGAGCCAAAAGAAGATAAAGATTTTGTTGGATTTTTAAAAGACAATTTGAAAGATAAAGTTAAAGATGTAAAAATTTCTAAAAGACTAACGACAAGTGCTTCATGTTTAGTAGCTGATGAGAATGATATGGATATGCATTTAAAAAAACTGATGGCCGCTAATAATCAAAATATTTCTGATGAAAAAAGAATTTTAGAAATAAATATTAATCATGAATTAGTTAATAAATTAAAATCTTTAGATAAAAATCAAAAAGACAAATTCTGTGAAATTCTTTATGATCACGCGAAACTAATGGAAGGTGAGAGCCTTGACGACCCGAAAAAATATACGAATTTAGTCTCAGAGCTCGTTTCGTTATGAGTGATCAAAACAAAATAGCAGATCCCATGGAATATGTTTCAAAAAATACTGATATAGTAATGTGTGATGGTGGGAGTGGTGATTTAGGTCATCCAGCTGTTTATTTTAAATTTGGTAAAAAAAAAGAAATTGTGTGTAACTACTGTAATAAGAAATTTATAAAAAAAGACTAAACTTTTTTTTCTTTATTTACTTCTCTCACTAAAAAATCCCTTAGAGCTTCAATTTTTTTAGAGCCCTTCAATTCAGGAGGATAAGTAAAATAAATGATTGTCTTTGGAGTATTTGCATTAGGTAAAATAGGAACAAGATTGTTATTAGATATTTTCATATATTCTGGTAAGGCACCAATACCCGCTCCTCCTCCAATAGCTCTCATAACTCCATACATATTAGATATATAAATAGTCTTGGTTTTTTTTGATTTAGGAATTAAATCCAAAATACAATTTACATCTGGTATAGATGGCTCAACATCATGACCAAAAGCAATTATTGTATGTTTTGATAAATCACTCAGACTTTTTGGTATACCAAATTTTTCAATGTATTCTGGTGAGGAATAAATTTTAAATTGAAACTCATACAAAGGAAAACGAATTAAATCCATTTGTGTAGGCTCTTTTAATCGTAAAGCTACATCAGCTTCACCCAAGGAAAGATCTGTATATTTATTTTCAATTCTTATAGAAATATCAATATCAGGATATGAGTTTGAAAACTTTGCTATTCTTGGGGCAAGCCATGTGGTACCAAAGGCAACAGTGGCAGCTATGTGTAGTGAGCCTGTAGGTTTTTCTTTAGAAGAAGTTAATTGAGACTCAGTTAGAGCTATCTTTCCAAATATATCATGTGCTGTTTTGAATAAAATTTTACCTTGTTCAGTCAATGTTAGTCCTCTAGCATGTCGTTTAAATAGTGATACTTTCAAATCTCTCTCTAGTGAACTAATCTGTCTACTTATTGATGAATGGCTTATATTCATTTTATTTGCTGCTTCTGAGATATTAAGATCTAGTGCAACATTATGAAAAATTTTAAGTTTATCCCAGTCCATGTTTTAATTTGATATTTAGTTATTTATACTATCTATTTTTTGATTAGAAACTTATTAATTTTTTTTGTGATTTATAAAATGTCTGTAATATAGAAGCATGATTGGGCTTGAAATTCTAAAAAACAGAATAAAAGAAGCACCTCAAAGTTCAGGGGTTTACCTTTTTAAAAATAAAAAAGATAACCCGATCTATATAGGAAAAGCTATTAATATCAAAAGGAGATTATCTAATTACGGTAATCTACCAAAACTTCCAAGAAGACTTCAAAAAATGGTTTCACAAACAGTAAATATTGATTTTGAACTAACAGAGTCTGAAAGAAATGCATTATTATTAGAGGCTTTACTTATCAAGAAATTTTCACCGAGATATAATATTCGTTTAAAAGATGATAAGAGCTTTCCATTGATTAAAATTACTAAAAGTGACTTTCCAAGACTGACAAGATTTAGAAATGAATTTTCTAACGAAGATAAAGTATTTGGTCCATTTACCTCTGCGCTAAAAACAGACAAAGTTATAAAAATCTTGCAGAAATCTTTTAAGTTAAGGAGTTGTAGTGACTTAGAGTTTAAAAATAGAAAACGGGCATGCCTACTTTATGACTTAAAACAATGCTCCGCTCCATGCGTAAATAAAGTTAGCCAAAATGAATACAAAAATCAAGTTGATGATACAGTAAAATTTTTTCAAGGAGGCCAAAAAAAAATATTTGATAAATTGGAAAAACAAATGGTTTATTTTAGCGAAAGTCAAAACTATGAAAAGGCAGCAGAGATAAGAGATAGCATACAATCTTTAAATTTTATCATCAGAGAGGAAGTGAAAATCAGTACTCAAGATACAAATTATGACTATATCCATATTGATGATAAAAAACATTTCTCAATATACATCGGTTTCATTAGGTATGGGCGATATCTTGGTGGAAATTTAATTTACTATTCTGAAAAATTTGAAGATGATATAGACCTTACCTCTTTAATTATACAATTTTATTTAAAAAACTTCAGACCTAATAAAATAATAATTTCAAAAAAAATTAACGGATATTATGAATTAAAGTCAATTATGAGAGATAATTATAAAATTGATATATTTCTAAAAAGTAGCAAAATTAATGGTGTTCTGAAAATTTCGAAACTTACGGCAAAAAGAAATGATAAAGAAGTAAATCTTCAAAAACAAAAGTTTATTAATAATCAAGAAATTTTAACCTTAATGAAAAATAGGTTTAATATTAATAATAACATTGAACGCGTTGAGGCTTACGATAATAGTTTTTTCGGTAACAACTATGCTGTGGCATCATATGTAGTATTTAATCAAGAGGGTTTTAGTATAAAAGACTCTAGAACATATAAATTTAAAGATTATGATTTAAAAAAGTTTGGTGATGCAGATTTAATGCGAAAGGTATTTAAATCTCGTTTCTCCAAAGAAGACAAAATTTTACCAGATTTAATAATTATTGACGGGGGTCAACCTTATTTGAAAATTTGCCAAGAAATTATTGATGAAAGCGGTATTAGTGAAAGTATAAAGTTAATTGGGGTGTCTAAAGGTTTTAAACGAGATTTTAGATTTGACAGATATCATACTCTAAGTGAAAAAAATCTTTCTTTGAAGGATAGCCCTCAAATAGAAGCTTTTATACAAAAAATGAGAGATCAAGCTCACAAATTATCCAAAAAAAATAGCATGAAAAGGATGTCCGACTCACTAAAAACAAGTTTTTTAGATGATATATCTGGCATTGGGAAAATAAAAAAAATGAGGGTAATTAATTTTTTTGGAAGTGTTCAAAATCTAAAGAAAGCTAACAAAGATGAGTTAACTCAAATAAAAGGATTAAATTCGAAAAATATTAAGGCTATATTGGATAAGATAAATGGCTAAAATTTATACTATTCCAAATATTATTACCTTTGTAAGAATTGTTTTAATTCCCATAATTTTATATTTATTATTCTCTGATAATTCTAAAGTAGTTCTTATTGCAGGCTTACTTTTTATAGTATCATCTATTTCTGATTATTTTGATGGGTATTTAGCCAGAACATTAAATCAATCATCTAAGCTTGGTACTTTACTTGATCCTATTGCTGATAAACTTTTAATAGCTGCTGTCATTATAGTGTTGATAGACACAAGAGTAATTGCAGATATTCATGTTATCCCAGCTATAATTATTTTATTAAGAGAAATTGCAATTTCAGGGTTGAGAGAATATTTAGCTAAATTAAATACTGATATGCCAGTAAGCAAACTAGCTAAATATAAAACTACATTTCAAATGGTTAGTTTATCTATTCTCATAATAGGATTAGGTTTTGAATTAAATGATTTTCTTTGGAATTTAGGCTTAGTCACATTATGGCTTGCTGCTATTATTACTTTGTTATCTGGATATAATTATGTAGCAAAAGGTCTCAAACATATTTGAATATTACATTAAAATATTTTTCTTGGATAAGAGTAAAACTTAAAAAAAGTCATGACATAATTGAATTTAATCAAACTATAAGTTTTAAAGAATTGAAAAATAATCTCATTTCGAAAGACCCTGTATTTCAAGAAATATTTGAAGATAAGAGCGTAAAATATTTTTTAAACTTGACAGAAATAGATGATGATAATCAAGCACTAAATAATGGTGATATATTAGCTTTATTACCTCCCGTCACAGGTGGATAATGATTAAAATTACTAATAATAATTTTGATCTAGAAACAGAATTTAAATGTGTTTCATCCGATACAAATGGTGCATATAGTTTCTTCCTAGGAACAGTCAGATCTGATTTAAACTCATCAAATAAGAAAATAAAAGGAATTTATTTGGAGTGTTATGAAGAATTAGCATTAGTTCAGCTTAAAAAAATAAGAAGTAAAGCATTAAGTAGTTGGAAACTAAATGAATGTCTAATAATTCACCGAATAGGAAAATTAGATTTAGGAGAAAAAATTGTCTTAGTTATTACTGCTTCTTCTCATCGTGCAAACGCTATAGAAGCTTGTGAGTTTGTGATTGATAGCTTAAAGATAGATGTAGCTTTTTGGAAATTTCATTTATTAGATAATGATGAAAAAGAAACGGTATTACAAAAAAACTTTGATAATGAAAAAATGTTAAAATGGAAAGATATTATTAACTAATTATCTTTGTAGTTGGGGTCAACCTCTTTCATATACAGACTTGAAATCTTAGCTGTAATATCTCCAACTTTAAAAGTTTGATTATCTATTTTTCCTACTGGGGTTACTTCTACTGCAGAGCCTGTTAAGAAAATTTCTTCGGCATTTTTTATTTCATCTGGATATATATCTCTTTCGATAACTTTCATACCCTCATTTTTAGCAATTTCGATAACAGCTTGACGTGTAATTCCATTTAAAAAACAATCAGGTACTGGGGTGTGAATTTCACCATTAATAACCAAAAAAATATTTGAGCCAGTAGACTCGCTTACTCTACCTTTATAATCAAGCATCAAGGCATCTGTATAACCATTTTTTTCAGCTTCATGCTTACTTAAAGTGCAGATCATATACAGGCCAGCAGCTTTTGTATCAGTCGGTATGCAGTCTGGGGGTGGTCTTTTCCACACAGCTGTTTGAAGAGATATGCCTTTTAATCTGTCTTCTTTAGTGAAATAACTAGGCCATTCCCAAGTAGCAACAGCTACATTAATTTTATTTTTCTGTGCAGAGATAGCCATCATTTCGCTACCTCTCCAAATTACTGGGCGAACATATCCATATTTTATGTTCATTTTTTTTATCGTAGCTTTTTGAGCATTGTTTATTTCATCCTTTGAATATGGTACTTCTATACCCATTCTTTGTGCAGAAAAAAATAGTCTATCAGTATGTTTTTCTAGTTCATAAATTTTTTCCCCGTAAACCCTGAGACCTTCAAAAACGCAACTCCCATAATGAAGACCATGATTTAATACATGAGTAGTCGCGTTTTGCCATTCGACAAACTCACCATTATACCAAATAAAACCAATTCTTTTGTCAAAGGGGATAATTTCCATAATCCGAAATAATGTAATATTATTTATTAAAATTCACAATATAATTATATTGAATTTCATGAGTTTAAGTTTTGCTGATACTTTATATTTTAAAAAAGAAAATATTTTAGAAATAATTTTAGGTTTACATAGATCTTATAAATCCCTTCAAAGAGAAATTCAGATTTGTTGTGAATTAAATAATTTAACATTTAATGAATTAATAGTTATTTTAGAAATTAAAAAAGGATTTAGGAAAAAAATTGATATAGCTAATAAAGTTTTTTTAAAAAAACAAAATTTAAATTTGATATTAAAAGACTTACAGTTAAAGAATGTATTAAAATTAGATAATAAAAATATATCAATTACTCAAAATGGGGAGGAAGTAATTCAAAAAACAACTGACAGAATAAATGAAAAAATTATAAAGATCTTTAAAAAAACTGACCCTAAAAATATGTCAGGTTTCATTAATATAATAGAGTCTTTGTAATGAATGATAAGCATATACTTTTAGTTGAAGATGATGAGACACTTCAAGCTCTTATAGAAAAATTATTAATTAACAATGATTATGTGGTATCTAAAGCTGTAAACATAGTTGAGGCAAAAAAATTAGTAAAATTATTTTTATTTGATCTAATAATTTTAGATGTGATGCTTCCTGATAGCACTGGTTTAGATTTTTATGAAAACACAATTAAAAATAGAGTTAACACTCCAGTTATTTTTCTCTCCGCATTAAGTAATGTTGATGACAGAGTTACTGGGTTAGAACTAGGAGCTGACGACTATATTGGTAAACCTTTTGACTCAAGAGAATTGTTATTAAAGATAGAAAAAAATATTTCAAAAAAACAATCACTTGATGTTGTCAATTTTGGCAATAATACCGAATTTGATTTAAAAAAAGAACAACTATTATTTAAAAAACAAAATATTAATCTTTCAAGTAATGAGATAAAAATTTTAAAACTTTTAATAAATAATTCGCATCAATATTTGACCAGAGACTTATTAAATACAGAATTAGGACTAGATTATTTATCTAGAAGCGGTGATATGCAAATTTCTAGGTTAAGATTAAAACTGAAAAAAGAATGTAATCTAAATGATATAATTAGATCAGTTCATGGAAAAGGATATAAAATTTTCATTTGATGTTTAAATGGATTAATCTTTCAGAGAGTCTTTTAGTAAGATCTGTTTATCTTATAACAATACCTATAGTATTAGTTCAAATAGTAGGAATTGTAATATTTTTTGAATTACACTGGGACTTAGTGTTAAAAAGAAGTGCTCAATCAATTTCTAACGAAATTAAAATTTTAGAAATGCAGAAAGACTCACCATCACTTGATAATTTTGCAAATACTTTACAAATTATAAGAACTGATAACTTCAATATTAGTGAAGCTGAACAAGTTTCAAATTGGATATTTAAAAAAAGAATTAAATATTCACTTGGCCAAATATCTGAAAATTTTAAAGTTTTACAAAATCAATCACACTTTATATTTTTTGATGAAAAAAAGTTAGATTATTTCTACTTGATACCAAAGAAAAGAGTAGAAACTAAAACTGTAAGTGGATTTTTTCTATGGACAATTGCTGTAAGTATTATTTTATCTTTAATTTCATATTTATTTATAAAAAAACAAATACAACCACTTAAAAGACTTGGAATTATTACAAGAAGTTTTGGAAGGGGAATTGAAACTCCAAATTTAAAACCAACAGGATCTTCAGAAGTCAGAGGCTTAATCAAAGACTTTAATAACATGCATAACAACATTAACAGTACCTTAGAAAATCAAAGAAATATGTTAGCTGGTATTAGCCATGATTTGAAGACACCACTTACTAGAATTAATTTAATGATTGAGGAGATTAATAATGAAACACTAAAGAAATCAATTTCTCAAAATATTTCAGAAATGAATATAATGCTTAATCATTATCTAGACTTTATTAAAAATGAAAAAAATGAAAACTTAGACGAAGTAAATACATCCAATTTCATATTAAATTTAGCTCAAAATTATTTAAAACTTGAAGTTTTAAAAAATAAATCAAATCAAATATTTATCAGAAAAAATCAAATTACAAGGGCAATTATGAATATACTTGATAATGCTGATAAATTTGCAGAAAAAATTTTTATAAGTTCGAGTGTTTTGAATAATAAGTGGAAAATAGAGATTGAAGATAATGGTCCAGGAACAAACTTGTCTCAAGAACAACTGATAAGACCTTTTGTCAAAGGCTCTGATCAATTAAATCAAGGCACTGGGTTAGGACTGTCTATTGTTCAAAAGCTGATAAAATTAAACAATGGAGAGTTAAATTTCCAAAAATCATCACACGGTGGGTTAAAAGTAACTGTTGTATTACAAGTTTAGGTTTAAAATAGTTTTCCTCCATTTGGGATTTTAATCGAAGGCATTACTAATACTGGATAACCATCATTATCAGGAAAACCTAGAACTAATGACTCCGAAATCATTTTGCCAATTTGTTTGGGAGGGAAATTTATAACAGCAGCTACTTGTTTGCCAATTAATTCATCAGGTAGATAGTGTTTTGTAAGTTGTGCTGAGGATTTTTTTTCACCAATTTCGTTACCAAAGTCTATAACTAAATATAGACTTGGTTTATTTGATTTTTGGTTTAATTTAGCCTCAACAACTGTGCCTACTCTGATGTCAACTTTTTCAAAATCAGAATAGCTAATCATCTCTTTCTTATAAATGTCTTCAATTTATTTAATTTATCAAATGCATGCCCAATTGAGGACATAGTTTTGTCCATACTCTCATTATCCTCAATCCAAATATTAAAAGCATAAAGATAAATTATGTTAATTATTGTTTTTTCAAAGTGAGTATTCAAAAATGAATTAAAATAATCATTAATATTTCTAGTTAAATATAAGAAATATTTTGGTTTTTTTTGAGACTCCAAATAAATTCTTAGCGTGATATTTTTATAATTATTAAGATAATCTAATCTATTGATGATACCTTCGAAAATCTTATCCTGCGATGAAAGATTTTTGGCAGGAGACTTTAATTCTGTCGAAATGAAGTATTCAAAATCTTTAATAAAAATGTTGAAGTCTTTGTATTCTGAATTAATTGTTTTAATTTTGGATTTAAAGTTATTTAAATGAGCGATGGTATTAAGTTTTTTTAAATTTTTTTTATTAAGCTTTTGATTTTTTTTGTTCACTATCAATTTCCTTAGCACGTTTATAAGCCTTATAAAGGGTAGTATATATTATTTTCTCAATTTTTTGTGACTTTATATAATTGACACCAGCATGAGTAGTGCCTTTCTTGCTAGAAATAGAATTTACAAATGCATCTAACATTTTAGATGACTTGTTAGTGTCTAATACATTTTTAAATAACTCTATTATATCTTTTTCATTCATATTATAAGGCTTAGCAAGTTTTTTTGAAGCTTTAACAAAAATATTTACTATATATGCAATAAATGCTGGTCCACTGCCAAAGACTGATGTGGCAAAATTAATTTGATCTTCATTTCTAACATTTATAATTGTACCAAAGGAAGATAATATTTTTTTTAATTCAATATTAATCAAATTTTTATTTTTAACATAAATATGAGTTTGGGATTTATTATTTAATGCCATTACATTTGGCATAATCCTCACAATTTTTTTTGTTTTTAAAGATCTTTCAATCGTTGATAATTTAACACCAGCCATACAAGAAATTACTAATGTGTCTTTGTATAAATATTTTTGAAATTTATTTCCAAGATTAAGAAAAGTATTGGGTCTGATAAGAAGAAAAATATAATTATAAAAACTATTAGATTTTAATACTTTTTTTTTTAAATTAATGTTTTTTATCACATTTTTTGAATTTAAGGTGTGTATAATCGCAAGGCTTAATAATTTTTTTGATATTAAAGATTTAGCTAAATGTCCATAGCCTATGAAAAGAATTTTTGGCTTATGCGTGGCCGACAATTTTTTGATTAATTAAAATTTGAGTAGTTTCGACGACTTTATCTCCTTTAAGCAAAACGGAAACTAAGTGATTAAATTCAGATAATATATTTTCTAAATAACTTCTAATATGTTCTGTTGTTACTTTTCCTGAAATTGGGAGACTATGTCTATAAATAATTTTATTATTATTTTGTTTGAGTGTCCCGATAACCAAATTATTGTTAATTTTATTCATGTGAGTGGTAAGAAAACTATATTCATAATTGTCAATGCTAAATGATGATATAAGAACTTTTAAATCATCAATCCATTGAAAATCCATAATTACTTTTTGTTCATGAATCTCCGTTAAAAGGGAAATATCGTTATTTTTTTTTTGGTTTTTAGATGGTTGTTTAACATTGAAAATATCCTCAAGAATAGAAATAGGGCCAGAATCAATGTTTTTTTGAGACATACACAATATGTATCACATTAGTAACCTTAGTAAACACTATATATTGTATTTAAATGCTTAATTTTGTTTAAATTTAATCTTTTCTGTTGATTAAATATTTCTTTAATCTGTAAAAATCTGATTTGAAATCATTATAAATTTGAACAACTTCAACTGAATTATAAAGTATTTTTGATAACTTAAGATAAAGTTTATCTTTGTGTGGCAAATAAGTTGTATTATTAGTTTTTACAGTGTTCGAATATCCTAGTTTTTTTTCGCCAGTGGCTTTTGAGCTTTTCGGTTTAACCATAAGATGGTACAGCATATCTTATATTCTTGGATTTATTTACTTTTATTTTTTTGCATTAAATAATTTAAAACAATTTAGCTTGGATAAAAAAAAACTTGAAGACTTATTTTTTTATCTATTTATTTCTATCATAATTGGTGGAAGATTAGGTTATGTAATTTTTTATAATTTGAATTTTTATTATCAAAACCCTTTTGAAATATTTAAGGTTTGGCAGGGTGGTATGTCATTTCACGGAGCTTTAATTGGTATTATCTTAACAACTATTATATTTTCAATTAAAAAAAATATTTCTATTTTTAAACTATCTGATCTTTTAAGTATAACTGCTCCAGTTGGAATTTTTTTGGGAAGAATTTCTAATTTTTTAAATAAAGAACTAATAGGAAAGCCAACAGAATTTTTTTTTAGCGTTCGTTACCCAAATGAGAATTTTTATAGACATATATCCCAAATATATGAAGCTGTATTTGAAGGATTAATACCAGCTATTTTACTCTTATTATTCTATTATAAGTGTAAATTAAAAAATGGTTTTATATCATCTTTCTTTTTAATAAATTATGGATTATCAAGAATTATAATTGAAAATTTTAGAGAGCCTGACATTCAAGTAGGCTTAAAATTTAATTTATTATCTCAGGGTCAACTATTATCAATTCCAATTGTAATACTTGGTTTTTATTTTCTATATTTATGTCAATACAAACAAAGATAGATACCATCATCAAATCAGTTGGTTCAATCAATATTCAAGATTTTGTTGAAATCTCAAATTTTGATAGAGACTCAGGATTCTATAATAAACCAAATATTGAAAAAATTGGCATAGATGGTCAGTTTATAACATCTCCCGAGATATCCTCTTTATTTAGCATAGCCTTATCCAATCAGTTTTTAAAAGAATTTCCAAAGGCAAAAAATGTAAATTTATTTGAGTTAGGGCCTGGTAATGGGATACTTACATTAGATATTTATCACTATCTTAGATCAAAGAATATCAATGTTAATAAGATTACTTTACTAGAAAGAAGTAATTATTTTAAAGGAAAAATTTTTGAAAGATCAGATGTCAAAGTTAATTTTATAGAAAATATCTATGATTATGAAATAGATAACGAAGATACTGTTTTCATTTACTCAAACGAATTTTTTGATGCCTTTGGATCTAAGCAATTTATATTTTATAACGGAAATTTTAATGAAATAAAAATATCAAAAGAAAATAATAAATATTTTTTAATTCAAGATAGTGTGGCGATGTCTAGAGAATTAATTGATAGCTATTCAAAATACAAATTTAAAGATAATGATATACTTGAGCATTCAAATTTAATTTTGAATATCCTAAGTGATATTCAAAACTTAAATTGCAAAAATTATTTTTTTACTACAACTGATTACGGCTACTTGAAATTGCCATTAAAAAGCACACTTAGATTATTATCGAGCCATAAAAAATTAGACTTATTTGATAAATTTGAAAATGTAGATTATTCTTTTGGGGTCAATTTTGAGTTATTAAGGGATTTTTTTATTAGTAAAAATCCACAAATCATAAACCAAAAAGATTTAATTTTTAATAATCTCCCAAACGAATACTTAAAATCAAGTAACAAGAATATTAGAGAAATTATAGAGTTAATTAGTGGAGAAAAATTTAATGATATGGGTCAAGTATTTTTGAATCTCTCCTTTAAAAAATGATTAGACAATCAGTAAAATTTAAGTTTTTTAATAATAAAAATGGAAAATCAAAGGGAATTTATAATTCTCTTAATTGTGGATTAAAGTCTAGAGATAATAAAAATAATGTAAAAGAAAATATTGAAATTGCTAAAAATCTCATATCTAAAGAAAAAAAAGTATTAATTATTCCTAACCAATCACATTCAAGCAAATGTCTAATAGTTAGAAAAAATAAATCAGTTTACAATTGTGATGGTGTTGTAACACGAGATGATAATTTTATTCTCGGAATTACTACTGCTGATTGTTTGCCAATAATATTTATTGATTACCAAAATAAAGTCATAGGAATTTGCCATGCAGGATGGAGAGGTTTGAAAAAAGATATTATCAAAAATACCATAAATAAAATGCTTCAAATTGGCTCCAAAAAATCAAATATAACGGCCTTTATTGGGCCTTGTATAAGAAAGAACTCTTACGAGGTATCTCGAGAATTCATAAGTAATATGAAATTTCAAGTTAAAGGTTTGTGGACTAAAAAAAGTGGTAAATATTATTTTAACCTTCCTAAACTTGCTAAACATAAATTGAACGGTTTAGGTATTTCTGAAATTGTAGACTCAAAAATAGATACTTTTAAAAACATAAAATATTTTAGCTATCGAAGAAGTATTCATCTCAAATATAGAGATTATGGGAGAAATTTAAGCTTGGTATCTATAATTTAACTTTGTATGGATATATATTTACTATATAACCAAGCTAACTAATGAAAATTATTTCTGGAAATAGTAACATTGAGTTATCTAAAGAGATTTCAGAGTATCTAAAAATTCAATTATCTGAAGTAACTATGACAAGATTTTCTGATAAAGAGATATTTGTTGAAATTGGTGAAAATGTCCGAGGAGAAGATGTTTTTTTAGTTCAATCAACTTCATTCCCCGCTAATGACAATTTAATGGAATTATTGGTAGCGATTGATGCTCTAAAACGTGGATCTGCAAAAAGAATCACTGCTGTTTTGCCATATTTTGGTTATGCAAGACAGGATAGAAAAACTGGACCAAGAACTCCTATATCAGCAAAATTGGTAGCCAATCTAATTACCACAGCCGGTGCAAATAGAGTTTTAACAATGGATCTACACGCAGGTCAAATTCAAGGTTTTTTTGATATCCCTTTAGACAACCTTTATGCAACTAATATGTTCATGAGTGACATTAAATCAAAGAAAAGAGATGATAATCTTGTATTTGTCTCTCCAGACGTCGGAGGTGTTTTAAGAGCTAGAGCATTTGCAAAAAAACTCGACGCTGACTTAGCTATAATTGATAAACGTAGAGATGCTCCAGGGGTGTCTAATGCTATGAATGTCATAGGATCTGTTGATGGAAAAAAATGTATAATTGTTGATGATTTGGTTGACTCAGGAGGAACAATTTGCAATGCGGCTAAGGCTCTTAAAGAAAACGGTGCTAAAGAGGTTTATGGGTACTGTTCTCATGGTGTTTACTCTGGAAAAGCATTAGACAACATAAATAATTCAGTTTTAGAGGAAATGGTTTGTACCAATACAATCAAACCCACTTTTGAAGTACCCTCATCAATGAGGTATTTATCTGTAGCTCCGCTTTTTGGTGAGGCTATAAAGCGTATTAATAACGAAACTTCTATATCTTCTCTGTTTGATTAATCTAGGATTTTGTTGTATAAACTCAGCCTATGAAAATCAGTGGAAATATCGTAGCTAAAGAGCGAAAAAAAGGAAATACTAACCCATATTTTAAAGAGGGCATGATACCATCTATTATTTATGGTGGTAACCTTGACCCTGTGATGGTCGCAGTCGACACTATTCAACTTAAAAAAAGATTTGATGAGGGTGGCTTCTATTCAAAAATATTTGAAGTCGAATTTGGTGATAAAAAAGAAGCAGTTATTGTCAAAAGTATTCAAAGACATAAAGTTAAACACAACCCTATACATGTAGATTTTCAAAGAGTAGATGAAAAAACAAGAATAGTAATATCAGTTCCAATTGAATTTACTAACCAAGAGTTATCTCCTGGATTAAAACAAGGTGGTATCTTAAACATTGTTCGAAGAGAAATTGAGCTATCTTGCCTTGCCAATAATATACCAGAAAAATTCGTTATCTCTCTTGAGGGTAAAGAAATTGGTGATGATATCAGATTAAGTTCTGTGACTTTGGGTGAGGGAATGAAGCCCACTATTCAAGGTAGAGATTTTATGTTAGCTACAGTTCAGGCTCCAAAGGTTGAAAAAGAACCAGAACCAGAAGAAACCGAAGAGACGACTGAAGAAACTGCAGAAAAAACCGAAGATAAGAAAGAAGAAGAAAAAGCAGCCGAATAATATAGTCTATCTATATGCTCACTTTATATTGCCTAGGCAATCCAACAACTAAACATAAAAATAATAGACATAATGCTGGACTACTACTTGGAAAATTTCTAGTCGATAAATTAGAACTTAATTTAAAAAAGTTTAAGAACTTTAAACTTTCTAATTCTTTTCCTCTTGATGGGCAAAAATGTCAAATCGCTTTATCTGAAAGTTATATGAATGAATCTGGAGACGGTATACTGAGCCTCAAAACAAATAAACTCAGTAAGACAGATGAGATATTTGTTTTATATGACGAATTAGACTTGGATTTAGGGGAGGTAAAAATTAAATTTGCGGGAGGAAACGCTGGTCATAATGGGCTAAGAAGTGTCAGTAGTAAAATTGGAGATAACTATTGGAAACTTAGGATTGGAATTGGACATCCTGGTGATAAAGATAAGGTGACCAAACATGTGCTGGGTAACTTTAATACAGAAGAAAAGAAAAAGCTTATCTTATTATTTGAAGTTATATACTTAAACCTATCGCAGATATTTGTATCGAAACATTTATCTAATTTAGGCATTTAAATGAAGTGCGGAATTATAGGCCTACCAAATGTTGGTAAGTCAACTTTATTTAATGCTTTATGCGAAAATGAGCAAGCTCTAGCAGCCAATTATCCTTTTGCAACAATTGATCCAAATAGCTCTTTAGTAAGAGTGCCAGATGATAGAATTCAAAAAATTGCTGCAATATGCAACCCACAAAAAATAATTCCTGCAGCTTTTGAAATAGTTGATATTGCAGGTCTAGTTAAAGGAGCCTCTAAAGGAGAAGGTCTTGGGAATGCTTTTTTATCTCATATTCGCTCAGTTAATGCGTTATTTCATATTGTAAGATGTTTTGAAGATGATGATATACAACACGTTGAGAATAGAATTAATCCTCTCGAAGATATCAAAATTATTAATGCAGAATTAGCATTATCTGATCTAGAGATTTTGGAAAAAAATTATCAGAAACTAAAAAAAACTCAAAAAACAGATGATGATAAGAAAAAGATATTAATAATTGAAAAAGCCATAGATCTTATTTCTAAAGAAAAAGGAATTTTGAACAACTTAAATAAAGATGAGATTGAATTTTTGCATATCTTTCAACTTATATCTATTAAACCTGTTGTATATGTCTGTAATGTTGATGAAAATTCATCTGTAAATGGAAACGCATACACCAAGTCTATTGAAGAATATTCTAAATTGAATAACTCAGAGACATTGATTGTAAGTGCTAAAATTGAATCTGAAATTTCACAAATAAGCGATCATGAAGAAAAAAAAATGTTTCTTGATAGTATAGGTCTTAAAGAAACAGGTCTTAAAAGAGTTATTAAAAAAGGTTATGAACTTTTAAATTATATAAATTTTTTTACTGCTGGTGAGAAAGAACTAAGAGCATGGACGATTATTAGAGGTACGTTAGCACCCAATGCCGCTGGAGAAATTCACAGTGATATGGAAAAAGGTTTCATAAGAGCTGAAACGATTTCATATGAGGATTATATTCAATTCAAAGGAGAAAGTGGTGCAAAGGAAAATGGAAAGTTAAGGTTAGAGGGAAAAGAATATGTAGTTAAAGATGGCGATATAATCCACTTCTTATTTAATGTTTAATATCTCTCCAAATTTGTTGTTTAGAAATATAAGCTAAGACGAACAATACCAATAAAAATAGTATTACTTTTAAACCCATTCTCTTTCGGTCCTCTAAACTAGGTTCAGCTGCCCATGCTAAAAAAGTTGTAACATCTGTTGTCATTTGATCCATTGTGCTTTCAGTTCCATCATCGTAATTAACAAGACCATCTGATAATGGGGATGTCATGGCAATTAAATTACCTGCCATATATTTATTGTAGTGTTGACCTTTTGGAACTTTCATATCTTCTGGTGGATCAACATAACCAAGCAATAGTGCTTTAATATAATCAGCACCCTTAGGTCTGGCTTTAACTATTAAAGACAAATCAGGCGGGTAAGCGCCGTTATTCGCTGCTCTAGCGGCCTTTTCATTTAGATATGGATTAACAAACTGATCTGAAGGAATTCCGTCTCTTTCGAACATTTCTCCTTCGTCATTTGGCCCATCTAACACTAAATGTTCGGCTGCAATGGCTTTAATGTGATCTTCACTAAAACCAAGATCCGCTAAATTTCTATAAGATAGATAATTCATGGAATGACATCCAGCGCAAACTTCTCTATAAACTTTTAAACCTCTTTGAGCTGAGGCACGATCGTACGTTCCGAAAAATCCTTTCCAAGACCAATCATATTTTGGAATATCAATTTTTGCTCCAGCACCATATAAATTGAAACTAAAAAGTAAAAAAATGGCCAGTAAAGCTTTTCTCATATTAGGCTTTTTTACTTTGCAAATAATTTGTAATAGTTAGCGGTTGTCGTGGTGTTTCTAAAAATCCTACTAGAGGGGCTAAAACAAATATAAACAAAAACCAATATGCAGTTCCAATTCTTGAGATAAGTACATAAAGACCCTCAGCAGGTTTACCTCCAACATACATAAGAACCAAAAAGTTTACTGCAAACAAGAGAACACAGTATCTCCAGATAGGTCTAAATAAACATGATCTAACTTTAGATGTGTCAAGCCATGGTAATAAGCCTAATGCTAGTATGGAACTAAACATAGCTATCACACCACCTAGTTTATCTGGAATAGCTCTAAGTATTGCATAGAAAGGTAGAAAGTACCACTCAGGCACAATATGTGCAGGAGTTACCATGGGGTTAGCTTTAATGTAATTATCGGAGTGACCTAAAATATTTGGATAATAAAAGAGAATAAAAGCCAAAATGATAAAGAAAAATATTGTAGCATTTAGATCTTTAATAGTTACGTATGGATGAAAACTCACTGTTTCATCCCAGCTTTGTGGCTCTGTTCCAGTTGGATTATTAGAACCAGTCATGTGTAATGTAATTACATGAAAGACAACTAAACCGACAATTGCGAAAGCTAATAGCCAATGAAGAACATAAAAACGGTTAACAGCTGAGTCACCAACAGTGAAGTCACCAAGGAGTAATGTGAGTATAGCATCTCCTACAACAGGAATAGCTGAGAAGAGATTTGTTATAACTGTTGCTCCCCAATAAGACATCTGACCCCATGGGAGTGTATATCCTAGAAATGCAGTTGCCATCATCAGCATGAACATGGTCAAACCGAAAATGTAGACCAACTCTCTGGGTGCCTTGTATGATCCGAAATAAAGAGCTCTAAAAATGTGAATAAAAGTAGCTATAAAGAAAAAGGAAACTAAGTTGGCATGCAAATATCTAATTAACCAACCGAAACTAACGTCTCTCATGATCCTTTCAACAGAGTCAAAGGCATCATCGGCTGAGGGCTTATAGTGAAACCCTAAAAAAATTCCAGTTAAAATTAGTCCTATAAGGCAAAACATGGCTATACCACCAAATGACCAAAAGTAATTGAGTGATTTTGGGACAGGAAACTTCAAATATTCTGCTTCCATCATTCTTATAAGAGGAAGTCTAGAGTCAATCCAACCTTTTATACCAGTGTATGGTGAATTTAGTGTTTTTTTATAACCTTGTAATTCATTTGAACTCATTAAATTATCCTATCTTTATTCTGTTATCTGTTAAAAAAACGTAAGGGGGAACGGGTAAGTTAGTCGGAGCTGGTCCTTTTCTTATCCTGCCAGAAGTATCATAATGAGAACCATGACAAGGGCAAAACCAACCTCCATAGTCTCCTTTTGTATCCGAAGCTTTTTGTCCAAGAGGTACGCAACCTAAATGAGTACAAACACCTAATACAACTAACCAATTATCTTTTTGAACTCTTGCAGAGTCCTCCTCTGCATCTGGTAGATCCTCTAAAGAAATATTTCTAGCACTGTCAATTTCACTTTTTGTTCGATGCTTTATAAAAACAGGTTTACCTCTCCATATTACTGTCAAACTCTGGCCCTCTTCCAAGGGAGATAAATCTATTTCAGTTGATGCCAAGGCTAGAGTATCTTTGCCTGGATTCATACTTGATATAAAAGGAATAAGTAAACTAGCAGCACCAACCCCTCCTAGAGTCATTGCTGATAATTTAATAAAATCTCTTCTTGGTTTTTTACTATTTGACATTTGAGTTTAAATCTAAGTAGATTTTATTGGTAAGATGTAGCATAAGTAGTAGTCATCATGACGCATAAATTTGCAATTTGTCTCTATCAGCCCGATATGCCTCAAAATCTTGGTGTGATTATCAGAACCGCTGCTTGTTTAGAGTTTCCCCTTCACATAATCAAACCTTTGCCTTTCTCTATGACAGATAAAAGATTTAAAGGCGCTGTGATGGATTACATAGACCATTGTGAAATTGTAAATCACGAAAATTGGGATAATTTTTATTTATACTCAAAAAAAAATAATAACAGAATAATCTTAGCCACTACTAAAACCGACAATAACCTTTACGAGTTTGAGTTTGAAGATAATGATATTATTTTATTTGGAAAAGAAACAGCAGGTGTGCCAGAAACAATTCATAATACTGTCAATAACAAAATAAAGATACCGATAAACAGCAAAACAAGATCATTAAATCTTGCTACCTCTGTTGCAATTATAGTTTCATCTATTAAAGCTGATTTTTAAGATAAAAAATCTAAAAATTGCCTCAGCTCATTATTCTCTTTTAAAAAAGAAATGGTATTTTTTGGAAATGGCATATTGTAGATCTTATTAAGTTCTTGTGATATTTTTTTTTCTTTAACAAAATCTGTAATGTTTTTTGAGAGTAACATTATAGCTTCCAAATCAGCTGGAAAGGTTTTTGTATTTTCAAATAATGATAGAAACCTGATATATCTTATTGCCCTTAGATAATCTTTTTGGATTTGTACAATTGGGTCAAAAATAAACTTCAAGTAATTATTTTTAAAATGCTCAACACCTGAATAAAAATCGAACACCTCCCCGATTAAATTTATGTATATGCTATTAAATGTAAAATCTCTTCTTAAAGAGTCCTCTTTAATACTCAAGGCATTAGCAATTTTTGAATGTCTTCCAGATGGGGCTACATCTTTTCTAAATGAATTTATCTGGAACTCAAAATCACCTAATTCGAACGATATACTTTTATAAGCTTGATAATATTTTGCACTATCATATTTATCTAAAATTTTATCGACCGTTCGATCATCTAATTCTGGAATAACTACATCAATATCTTTGTTTTCGTGATTATCCGATAATAAAGACCTAGTAGCTCCTCCAATAAGATAAATATCCTTTTTTTCAAATGGAAGCATACTGCAGATTTCATCAAAATGAGAAATATTAGAGATTTCTTCAACTTTTTTTTTTAAATTCATCTTCTAATTTAATTCCATGAGTTCTAGCCATCTTTGCTCTTTATTTTCCAATTCTATTTGGAGAGAGCCTAATTTTTTAGTTGTGCTAATAAATAACTCATAGTCCTTTTTATAAAGATCTGGTGCCTCTATGATTTTTTCAAAATGAACAATTTCTTCTTTCAAAAGGTCTATTTGCTTGGGTAAATTATTAAGCTCATATTGTAATTTAAAGGTTAACTTTTTTTTATGTAAATTTTTTAAATTTATATTTTTCTTTTCAGATTTATTTTCATTTTGAGAATAGTTATTAGTATCATTTTCAAGAAGATCTTTGTTTTTTAAGAAGTCATGATAGCCGCCATTAAATAACAAAACATCACCATTTCCTTTAAAAAATAATATTTTATTTACTAATTTGTCTAAAAAATCTCTATTGTGTGAGACAACTACGAGAGTCCCGTTGTAATTAGAAAGTATAGACTCTACTAAATCTAAAGTATCAATATCAAGGTCATTAGTAGGCTCATCTAAGATTAAGCCACTTTTAGGATTTGATAAGACTTTTGATAAAAGTAGTCGATTTTTCATTCCACCAGATAAACTCCCGACAGGATCATTTGCTTTAGATGGATCAAAATGGAAATCTTTTAAATAACTGCATACATGTCTCTCTTTACCCTGCGTTTTTAAGTAATCGCCACCAGAGGGGACTAAGACCTTCTTTATTGGTAAATTGTCTTTTAAATCATTTCTTAATTGATCAAAATAGGAAAACTCTAACTCTTTTCTTAATTTTAAAGTTCCCGATTTTAAATTCAGTTCATTAAGTAAAATTTTTAAAAAAGTTGTTTTTCCAGATCCATTACCTCCCAAAAGACCAATTCTATCTTTTTTGCTTATTTTTAAATTAAAGTTTTTTAAAATAAAATTTTTATTATTTTCTTCATAGTAAAATTCTGCATTGTGAAACTCTGCAACATTTTTAAAATTCTTTGAATTCTCATAAATTTGATTAATTTCAATCTTTTTTGTAGCTTTTTTAAATTCGCTAATATCTTTGTCTAAATTTTCCTTTAAGTCTTTAGCTTGTTCTAACCTTCTTGTATTTCTTTTAACTCTTGCTTTAACTCCTTTATTAGCCCAATTCACCTCTAAATTGACAAATTGCTTCCTATTTTGTAGTTCTCTCTCTTCTTGTGATAAAAGAGTCTCAGACCAATTATCAAAATCACTATAACCTTTGTAGTTTATTTTTATTTTAGATCGATCTATCCATAATATTTTATTTGTAAAGTTTTTTAGAAATTGTCTATCATGACTTACACATAAAATTGCACAATCTAGTTTTTTTAAATAATTTTCTAGCCAAACAATTGTGTCCAAGTCTAAATGATTAGTTGGTTCATCTAATAGCAAAAGGTCAGATGGTTTGATTAAATTTTTGATTAGCCCTACTCTCCTTTTTTGCCCCCCAGATAAATGTTTAATTAAACTGTTTTTATCAATACTTAAATTATTGCAAAATATATCTATCTCATAATTATTATCTTGATTTTTGATTACAGATAAAATTTCTTGCTCAACGGTGTTATTATCATCATTTAATACAAAATTTTGGTTGAAATAATTTACAGCAAAATTATCAATACTCCATTTTTCACCAGCATCAATATCATGTTGACCTGATATGACATTCATTAGGGTTGATTTCCCAGCCCCATTTTTACCAACAAGCGCAATAAAATCTTTTCGATGAATATTTATATCAAGTTCCTTTAAAATTTCTTTTTTATGATAACTAACTGATCCCTCTTTAAGTGAAAATAAAAGTTGTTTCATATTATTTCAATTTATAGCTTAGATATGGCTGGGGCGGTAGGATTCGAACCTACGCATGCCGATACCAAAAACCGGTGCCTTACCGCTTGGCTACGCCCCATCAGGATTTAAAGAACTTATCCGAAATAAGAGGATTTTTCAATTCTAACTGAAGGATAAAATTTATTAATCTCCCTAAAAATCGACCTTTCTTTTGCGATTTTCTTGAAAGATACAAAAATTGAAGATCCACTACCACTCATGCCAAATTTTAAGAAATCTTTCCTATAATCCAAAAGGAACATAAATAATTCTTTAAACTCTTTATTTAGCAACATGGATGAACTAGTTAAGTTATTTTGAGATATTAGTTGTTTTTTTGCTCCCATATTATGGTTTTTAAAATAATTATAAATTTTTTTAGTTAAATTTTTTTGTGAAGGAAAAATTAAGTAAACTTTCCTCCAATAATATTTTTTTGCATTGAGGTATTTATACTGACTTAATCCATCAATTATTTTTGGATATTTATCTTTAAAAATAATTACATCTGAACCAATTAAAGGTGCATCTTTTTCAAAGTTTTTTGAAGTAATTTGATGATATTTATATAGAAATTTTAAAATTGATGCTGCATTTGAGGATCCGCCTCCTAATCCATAACCAACTGGTATTTTTTTGTAAACTAAAAATTTTAATTTTGTTTTAGTTTTGTATTTTCTATCAAAAAATAGAATTGATTTTTTTATAATATCATTTTTCAATTTGATTATTTTTTTATTTTGATCGTAATAAGTAATTTGTAACTTTGTAGAATTAGATACCTTAATTAAATCATTTAATTTTAAAAGAACGACTTTAGAAGAAATCTTATGTTTTTTGATAATTTTGTCATAATATTTAATTTTTAAATCAAGATTTATTTTAGCATAGCTTGTTAATTTATTTATTTTCATTTCTGCCTAAAACTTCCTCGTATTTAAAATAATCTTTATGAAATAGTATAATTTTATTATCTAAGAATTTTGATTCTTTGTATCTGCCTAATTCATAATATATTTGAGATAAATGATCTATTATTTCTGGCTCTGAGGGTTCAAGTTGATAAGCATCATAAATCCATTTTTCTGCCAAATCTAAGTTATCTTTCTTAAAATAAAGCCATCCCAAACTATCAAGTATAGCCCCATCATTATAATTTGAGTCTTTTACTGCCTTTTGAAGCATACTTTCTGCAAGATCTAATTTTCTATCATTCTCAACCCATAAATATGCAAGATAATTTAATATGTAAGGATATGAACTTTTAGATATATCAATACTTTTTTGGATAATTTCTTCAGCTTTTTTAATTTCATTATTTCTCTCTAACAAAATACCATATTTAAAAAGATGAATTGCATCATCAGAATTCTCTAAAATACTCATGCAACACTCGTTTATAAAATCTAAAGCACCACTATTATCATTTAAAAAGTACATTTCCATCGCAACAAGAAATGATAACTCTAGATTTATCCAATCAGTTTGATGATCGCTATTATTTATAAAATACAATAAGTCACTCATATCAGTGTCTAATTCAAATGATGTTGAGATATAAAGGTAGTTTTTAAAAAAATTAAAATTTTTGTCAGTTGGGTTAAAATTTTTAATTAATTTTAGTATTTCTTTACTTGGATTTAATTCTGCTAAAAATGAAATTTTTTTATAAAGATAATAATCACTATTATCCGGATTTATTTCGATTAAATAAGACAATAAAGCAAGTGCTTTTTTATACTCACGCGCATAAAAATAATAATTGCTAGTTTGAAATAGTTGAAGATATATTATGTCTTCATAATCCTTAACTACGTAATTTTGATCTAATTCTATAGACAAATTATTAAAAGTAGTTGATGACTTAATAAAATCTGACAGTGGAAAATTAATGTTATGATAATTGAAAATACTATCCATGACATTTATTTCTTTAGAATTAAAGATAGAGAGTGTTTCTTTATTTGATGTTATTTCTTCATTAATTTTTTTTAAATTGTTGAGGTCATTTTGAAGATGATAGTAAAAAATACTATTGATATATCTTAAATTTGTAAAGCGACTATCAATTTCATTCAAATTTTCTAAATTATTTTGAACATTGTGTTTATTACAAAAAGTCATCCAAAAATTTATGCTTTTTAGTATAGCCTCTTCAAAAATATAAATTTGTTTTTTGTCAGGAATATTTAAGCATTTGTCATCACCAAGATTCTTTAAAAAAAGAACAATTTCATGAATAAACCCACTTTCAATTTCACTAATATTATCAAAAGTATAATTTCCTATGATAATATTACTTAGTAAGGTTGAAGTATGGTCATTTGAAAAATTATATTTGGGTAATTTTTCCCAAATTAAATAATCATTATTGTATTCAGAATAAATTGAACTTAGAAGTTGATTTTCGAAAGTATTTTTTAATTGAGACCCATATGCATATACAATAAATCCAAAAAAACATATAAAATATAAACTAAAAGATAATTTTTTAATCATGAATAACCAAGACTACCAAAAAAATATTCTTTTGGAATTGATGAATCTGGAGGAATTTAAAGTAAAAAAATCTCAAAATGATTCCGATAACCAAATAAATATAGATATTATCAATAGTCCAAGCAAAGCAACCAGTATTGAGCAAATAGAGGATTTTTTAAAAAATGAATTATTAAAGTTAAATATTAATCAACCAATCAATCTTGTAGAAGGTGATAAAAATTCGAAGATCTTATTTTTTTACGGTAAATGTGACATTACTGATGAAAAGATAATAGATAAAGCAAGTGGTGAGTTATTCGATAAAATGCTTTCCTCCATAAAATTAGATAGGAAACAAATAAGCTTAGTGTCTTATATACCAAGGGGACTAAGTGAATTTGATAATAACCACAAAATGAATTCAATTTTACAACTTATCAATTATCGGTTGATTGAATTGATTAACCCAAAATATTTAATAATTATGTCAAATTATTGCATCAAAATGTTATTGGCTGCAGATTTGTCTTCCATGTCTCTTCGTGGAAAGTGGTTTGATTTCAACACCCCGAATGACGTAGTACCCAAAAAATGCCGTGTGCTTTATGAGCCATCTTTATTAATAAACAATCCAGAACTTAAGAAAGATGCTTGGGAAGATTTAAAAGAAATTAAAAAGCATCTTGGTGGATAGAATGAGAATTATCGTTTTATTAATTGTAACGTTTTTTTACTCACAGAGCATCTTTGCTCTTAGCTCTAAAGATATTGGCCTTTATAAAAGTATTTTTAATGATTACAGAAATGGAAATTTTGATAAAGGTGATAAAGATATAGCAAAACTAGATGATTTAATTCTTTTGGGCCATGTACAAGCTTTAAAACTTCTTCATCCAACAGCACATCGCTCTAGTTTTTTAGAGCTCCGAGATTGGTTGAGTGAATATAATGATCATTACGAAGCTAGAAGGATTTATAAATTGGGAGTAAGAAGAATGCCGGATGGGGCAAAAAAACCAAAAAAAAATTCATACCCACTTTTTGATGAGATCTTTCAAAAAGATAAGTCACAAGAAACTGTCTCCACTAAATCAAATAAAATATTTTCGAATAAAAATTACTCCAAAAAAATTAGTATTTATAATACTGTAAGATCAAGAGTTGGAAGAGGATGGCCTACTGGAGCATTAGAGTATTTAAACCACCACATAAAATATTTTAATCAAAAAGAAAAATCCTTTCTATTTTCCAAAATTGCCAATGGCTACTACCTTGCAGATTTAGATGATAAGGCTATAAATGTTTTAAATGATGAAGCTTTCTTGAGTCAACCATACGATGAGGGCTTATGGATTAAAGGTCTCTCATATTATAGAAAAGGGAAATACCAAAAAGCCTCGAGACAATTTTTAATACTCTCAAAAATTTCAGATAACAAGTGGTTAAGGGATGCTGGTGCTTATTGGTCATTTTTATCCTCAACAAAAGACGCTAATGATGAAATTACTTTCAAAGCATCTTTAGAAGCTCTAAATAAATCTTGCAAACCAAGTTTTAATATATACTCAATTTTATCTTGTAGAATTTTAGATAAAACCATTCAAGACTTTGAATTTAATACCTCTTTAATGAGCTCGGATCTTGAGTCATTTTTAAATACCAAATTAGGTGAGAGAATTCAGGCCTTAATTGAAATCGATGAACTTCCAATTGCAGAGATTGAATTAAATAGACTTCAAAACATTACAAATGAAAGATTTAAAAGACTAATCCTAAATTTTTCTATTAAAAATGATCTGAGTTCCTTGCAAATAAAAACAGCAAAATACTTGTTTAAAGATGACGCCCCGATAGATTTTTTATATCCAACACCAAAATGGATCCAAGATTATAATTTCAATAATATTGACCCAACTATTATTATTAGCATGATTAGACAAGAGTCGCAGTTTAGTGCTTTTGCAAAAAGTGGTAAAAGTGCATATGGATTGATGCAAATTCTTCCGTCAACTGCTCGTATGGTAAATAAAAAACATAAATTTAAATCTAATCCGAGAATATTGTATGATCCTGAAATTAATGTTGAAACAGGTAGCCTCTACCTTCAAAATTTATTATCTATAAATTATATCAATGGAGATTTGCTGAAGGCTTTAATCTCATATAATGCAGGGCCAGGAAATCTTTCAAAATGGATGAAAAAAACTACATTTAATGATGATAGTTTTCTTTTAATTGAGTCTATACCATCAAGAGAAACAAGAATGTTTGTTGAGAGAGTTCTAACTAATCTTGTTATTTATGAATTAATAAATCATAATTCATTCAATTATGCTGATGAACTCATAGCCACTAATACTATCTTGATTAATGATTGATGAAAAAATAACATTTAAACAAATAAATATTGCTGTAATCACTTTGTCGGATACAAGAAAAGAAAGTGATGATAAATCAGGTAATACATTAAAAGAACTGATACAAAAAAAAGGACATTCTGTTTCCCATTATCAGATTATTGAAGATGAACCTAAGCTCTTTATTCCTATTATTCAGAAATTAACAGCATCTGTCGAACACGATGTAATAATCACTTCAGGTGGGACTGGTCTGACGGGAAGAGATAATACTATTGATGCCTTAAAAAAAATATCTCAAGTTGAAATTCCAGGATTTGGTGAATTGTTTAGACAATTAAGCTATAAAAAAATTGGAACCTCAACTATACAATCTCGAGCGAGTGCATTTTTATTAAATCAAACTTACATCTTTTGTTTACCTGGATCTACTTCTGCTATTAGAGATGCTTGGAATGATATTCTTTTTCATCAATTAGACATAAGACACAAGCCATGTAATTTTGTCGAACTAATACCTAGACTTGATGAGTGAATATGTTGTTGGAGTCGACGAGGTTGGCAGAGGATCTCTTGTTGGAAGTGCAATAATTTGTGCTTTTAGATCACAAAATTCCTTATTTGATAAACTTCCATTTAGTGTCTCTGATTCAAAAAAAATAAATAAAAAAAAAAGAGAGGAAATATATGAATATTTCAGATTAAATAAAGGTTTCGAATATAATTATCAAATTATTTTTGGAAAAAAAAAATTTATTGAAAGATTTAATATTCACAATGTAGTTTTGCAAAGCATGAAACAATCGATAATTTTATTGTCAAAAAAGTCAGATACGATCATCATAGATGGAAAATTTATTCCAAGCGAAATGAAAGGTTATAAGGTGAAGTCTTTAATTAAAGCAGATGATAAAATTAATCAGGTGTCAGCAGCTTCAATTATAGCAAAAGTCTTCAGAGACAAATTACTTCTGAAACTCCACTCATTAGATGGTAATTATCAATGGAATAAAAATGCTGGGTACGGTACAAAGTCTCACTTAAGCGCTATTTATACACACGGGGTCAGCAAATATCACAGGACCACTTATCAACCAATAAGTAAACTTATCAAAAAGTTATCTACTTAGTTATCAACAGTAGAGTAAGTTTTTTTTACACAAGATTCTCTATAAATATTAAGATTCATACGTGTTGAAATCAAATAACCTATATTTAGGTGATTGTCTTGATCTATTAGCTAAAATTGAAGATCAGACAATTGATTTAGTTTTCTTAGACCCTCCTTATAATTTACAATTAAACAAAGTTTTAACTAGACCAAATCATTCCATTGTCAATGGTGTCAATCAGGATTGGGATAAATTTGATAGTTACTCGAGCTATGATGATTTTACCTTTTCTTATTTAACTGAATGTAAAAGAGTTCTTAAGCCTGATGGGGGGTTATGGGTTATTGGTTCATATCATAATATTTTTAGAATTGGAAAAATTCTCCAAGATTTAAACTTTTGGATTTTAAATGATGTGATTTGGGCCAAATCTAACCCGTTACCAAATTTTAGGGCAACTAGACTTACTAATGCGCATGAAACTCTTATTTGGTGTTCAAAAAAACCTAAATCTAAGTATCAATTTAATTATCATACTTTAAAGGTTGCAAATGAAGACAGACAAGAGAGAAGTATTTGGAACTTCCCAATTTGTTCAGGCAAAGAAAGGCTGAAAAACAATAAAAACCAAACAGCTCACCCAACTCAAAAACCCTTAGCTTTGATGAAAAAAATTGTTATTCAGTCATCAATACAAGGAGATCTAGTACTAGAACCTTTTGCAGGCACAGCAAGTTTCTGTGCTGAAGCAAAATATTTGGGTAGAAATTACATAGGTTTTGAAAAAGATGATGGTTATTTTAATTTAGCAATTAAAAGATTAAAAAAAATTAAATCTTTAAAAAATGATTTATTAGAGATTAATGAAAAAGATAAACCAACACAAAAAATACCCTTTGCAAGTTTAATTGACAATGGGCATTTAAAGCCAGGTGCTAAACTATATAACAATAAGAAAAGCTATAAAGCTACGATTTTACCAGATGGGAGTATTTCATATAAAAATGAGAGAGGATCAATTCATAAAATTGCTGCAAAAGTAAATAAGACATCGAGTTTCAATGGATGGGATTATTGGCATTATGAGGATAAAAAAAAGAATTTAATATGTATTGATGAAATTAGAAAGAAGATGAGGAGTTAATTTAATATTCTTTTAAAGAGTGTTGGTAATGCAAGCTGATTAGTTTTCGATTTTTCTATCCATACTGAATTGTTAATTTTTAATTTTTTCATATTAAGTTTATAAACATTTATTTGGAAGAGATTATTTGTAATTGTAAATTTAAAACTTTTGATTTTTTCTTTATTTTTTAAATTTAAATTTGCTATAAATTCTTTGTCCAAATTTGAGGGCAAATGAATAAAGTTTTTGTAAAATTGAAATTTAGGTTTTTTTATAAAACAAATATGTAAAGGAGAGTTTATTAAATAGAAATCTATTTCCTTATTATTTTTTTTTACATTTTTATTATTTTTAAATGATTGGAAAGCTGATTTACAAAAACTAGAAAATATGCATTTGGAGCATTCGGGGCTATTTTTATTGCAAATAATAGAGCTATAATCCATCATCGACTCAGCTAAACCCCTATAAGAAATCTTTTTTTTACAAGCTAAACTAAGTATTTCTTCGATCTCATCATCATAGAGCATTAAACCAGATACTCTCTGTATTAATCTTTTAACATTAATATCAACTGGGAATGATTTTTTATTATGGCCGATAGCTAATATCGCGCTTGAAGTATATTTCCCAACACCAGGCAAAGAGATAAGACTATCTCTATCATCTGGTAATTTACCATTATAGCTATTGTTAATAATTGTTACTGCTTTGAATAAATTCTCTGCCCTCTTGTAATAACCTAATCCTGACCAAACTTTTAATAAATGTTCTAATCTTTTATTCTTAAAAGAATTAAAACTTGGAAAAATATTTATAATTTCTAATATTTTATTTTCTACTGTTTTAACAGTTGTTTGTTGTAGCATAATTTCTGATAAATAAGTTAAGTATAAATTTCTATTCCTTCTCCAATATAAGTTTCTTTGATTTTTTTTAAACCAATGTAGGATTAAAGGGATAAATTTGTTTTTATGAAAAAGTTCTCCAAGCTCAATGATATTGCTTTTCATCTTGTAAATAAGGTAAATAAAAAAAAGCTAAAAATAAATACTCTTATTCTAAAAAACTGGGAGTATATTTTTGGCAATAACAATAAATTTGTTCAATTAAAAAAAACTATAATAAATAATAAAACAGAATCTGTAATTCTTGAATTAAGAGTTAGCCCAGAAAAATCTTTCGAAATGCATTCAAGTACAAATGAAATAGTCATAAAAATTGAGGAGGTAACTGGAGTGAAAGTAAATAAAATCCTATTTTTTCAAGATCTTTCTGATAAGAATTTAGAAAAAAGTAAAATTTCAAATTTATCAATGAAAGCAGAAGGAAAAACTCTTAATAATCAAAAATTTAATGATATAAAAGACGAGGAAGTAAGATCTATTTTTGAAAATATTAATAAAAAGTTATATGAAAAAAATTAGTCTGATATTTTTTTTGGTTGCACTATCAACAAATCCTGCAATATCAAAAATTTATGAATACAAAAACTATTTAGAGGACAACAACATTCAACCTCTTGTTAAATCGTCTGAAGAAAATTCAGTTGATATTATTGAGTTTTCATCATTCAGTTGCTCACACTGTGCTGCATTTCACAATGAAACGCTTAAAGAATTAAAAGAAAGTAGCGTTTATAAAAATATTAATTTTTACTTAATTGATTTTCCTTTAAATCAAGCTGCTTTTTATGGAGCAATTATTGCAAATTGTAGTGAAAACGTTCGTACAAGCTATGTTGACTCTGTCTATCAAAACTATGATGTTTGGACAAAAGCAAGTTCTGGAGAAGAAATTATTGAATTACTTAATAGCTATGGATTGCAACATGGTCTTGGGGATGAAGAGTTACAATCTTGCTTAAAAGATGAGAATTCTCATAATGAACTTTTATCCCTTCAAGTTGATGCTCAAAACATTTTTGGTGTTGAGAGTACGCCAACATTTTTAATTAATGGTGAGAAAGTTCAGGGTAATCGACCTGCATCAGAATTTATAAAAATAATAAATAAAAAATTGAATAATTAATTTGTTATCTTTAGATAAACTCTCAATTAAAGGTTTTAAATCTTTTGTAGAGCCAACAGATTTTGAAATCAAAAATGGTCTTACTGGTATAGTTGGCCCCAATGGTTGCGGAAAATCAAACATAGTTGAAGCAATAAGGTTTGGTTTAGGAGAGGTCTCTGCCAAACAACTTCGTGGCAAAGAGATTGATGATTTAATTTTCAATGGAACTGACAATCGGCCCTCATGGAATATCGCCGAAGTAGGTTTGTTTGTAAATATTGATGGAAGTGATTTAGAAAATAAATTTCAATCAAAACAATTAGAAATTGCTAGAAAGATATGGAGAGGAGAAGGAACGAATTCATTCATAAATGGTAAAGAGGTAAGATTAAAAGATATTCAATTGCTATTTGCCGACGCCTCTACATCAGCTAGATCAACTTCGATAGTTAGTCAAGGTCGTATTGGAGCAATCACCCAAGCGAAACCAGAAGATAGAAAAATGGTTTTAGAGGAAGCTGCGGGAATACTTGGTCTGCAGTCCAGAAGGCATGATGCAGAGTTGAGGTTGAAAGGTGCCAATAATAATCTATTGAGGGTAGAGGATGTTATTCAAACATACGAAGAACAATTAGCTATTCTTAAAAAACAAGCTAAAGAAGCTGAAAGATTTAGAAATATATCAACTCTAATTAAGAATGCGGAAGCGTCTGTATTTTTTGTAAAAAGAAATGAACTTCAACTTATTCTTGAGAGACTTAATGAAGAAAAAGATAAAATAAAAGTAAAACTCGCTGATTTCCAGGGTGATGTATCAATTCAAGATCAAGCTTATGAGGATTTAAAAGTTAAAATTCCACCAATGAGAGAGAAATCATACTCATTGAATAGTGAACTTGATCGGTTGAATATGACTGTAGAAAATCTTAAACAGGAAGAATTACGTTTTGAAGAGCACAAAATAAATCTCGAGCATCGTGTAAAACAATTGAATCAAGACTTACAAATTGAGCAAACACAATTTGAAGAAACGACTAATAAAATCAAAACTATTAGGAAAGATATTGAAGATTTATCCTCTAAGGAATTTGAAGCTGAAAATCGAGGCAGCAACGTCAATCAATCTGATAAAAGTTTATTAAACAATATTTCCTTTGATAAAAAATACGAAAATGCAGTAGCTGCTATTTTTGGTAAAGAACTTTTAGCATCATTGGAACCTGATGATATTTATTATTGGAGTGAGCACTCAAGTGAGCAGGTCAATAAAGAGTTTAGTTTTAATTGTGAACCAGCTTCTAAAGTTATTAAAGCTCCAAACCAAGTAATAAATAAACTTAATAATGTTGCCATTGTATCTTCAAAAAAAGAAGGTATAGAAAATCATACAAAAATAAATATTGGACAAGCTATAGTCGATCTAGAGGGTAATTTGTGGCGTTGGGATGGACTTTTTATTTCCAGTAGTTATGAGGCTAATATCTCAACAATACTGTCAGAATTAAAAGAAAAGAGGCTAAATGATCTTAAAAAGCAAGTGCTTGAGTGGGAAAGAATTTTAGAGGTCACTGTTCAAAAAACTGAGGACTTAAATCAAAGAATAAAAACTGCTAAAGAAGAATTAGAAATTTCTGAAAACAATCCAGGAGATATTGATAGCAAAAGACAATTTTTACTTAATAAAATTAAGCAACTAGATGACGAAAAAAAACTTTTTGACAATAAATTACAAGAGCAAGAAAATCTTTTAGAAAGCCTCTCAAAAGAGTTGAGAAATAAAGAACAAAATTACTCTGTTGTAAAGGAGGAGTTAATACGAAAGGAGTCAGAAATTTCAAATTATTCAAATAATTTAACTCAGCTCGCTCAATCATGTAGAGAAAAAATTAATGTTGATTTATTAAATTTAGAAAATGAGGTAGATAAATTCAAAAGAGATGAAGATTTAGAGACATCAGAGAAAAGATTATTAAGATTAAACGCTGAAAGGGAGAGAATTGGTGCTGTAAACTTACTTGCTGAAGATGAATATGTAAAATTAAGAGAAAAAGTTGATGAAACAATTAAAGATAAAAATGAAATTCAAGAATCTATAGAAAAGTTACATGAGGCAATTAATAAAATTAATAAAGAAGGTGTATTGAGACTAAAAGAAGCTTTTAAAATTGTTAATGAAAATTTTGAGAGACTATTCACTAAGTTATTCGGTGGAGGTAAAGCATATCTAAAACTTATCCAAAATGATGAAGATCCTTTAAATTCTGGTTTGGAGATATTTGCCAGTCCTCCAGGTAAGAAAATGCAAAATATAACTTTATTATCTGGAGGTGAGCAGGCTTTAACTGCAATTTCATTATTATTTGCCGTGTTTATAGCGAACCCATCACCTTTTTGTATATTGGATGAGGTTGATGCTCCTCTAGATGACAATAATGTGGATAGATTTTGTAGTATGGTTGAAGAAATTTCAGAAAAAGTTCAAACCAAATTTATTATTGTTACTCATAATCGAATGACGATGTCTAGAGTAGACAGACTCTATGGTGTTACAATGCCCGAGGAGGGAATTTCTCAAATAGTCTCTGTTGAATTAGAAGAAGCTGTAAAGTACGCTGAATAATGGCAAACGATGAAGAAAATGATAGTAAAAAGCCAAGTATGCAAGGTCTTAGCTTTGCTTATAGAATCTCAACTGAATTATTAGGCGCTTTAATTGTTTCTGTTGTTATTGGATTGTTGATTGATAAGATGTTTGATAGCAAACCTATTGGTTTAATAACGTTGATAATACTTGGTTTTTTTGCTGGTTTATTGAATATTTACAGGCTTATACGTCGCATAGAAAACTCTAAATAAATCTGTTTTATTACCTCATGGCTAAGGGTGAAAGTCCTCTAAAACAGTTTGAAATACAATCCATTGTTGACATTAACTTTCTAGGTTTTGATATCTCTTTTACTAATTCTGCTCTATGGATGACTATTACAACAGCGTTTATTTTAATTTTTTTTACAGTGCCTTTTTTAAAAGCAAAAAAAACAAACTCTTTAAGTGACCTCTACCCCACCAGAATGCAAGTTGCTGCTGAACTTGGTTTTAATTTTATTAATAGTTTATTAGCAGACACTGTAGGTAAAGAGGGCAAAAAATACTTTCCTTTAGTTTTTACTTTGTTCATGTTTATTTTATTTGGAAATCTTTTTGGTATGATTCCTTATAGCTTTACTTTTACAAGCCATATCATAGTGACTTTAGCTCTTGCAATGGGTGTGTTTATTTTCGTTACAGTTTTAGGATTTGTAAAACATGGCGTAAAATTTTTTAGCTTTTTTGTTATCCCTGGCTTGCCCGTATATATGCTTCCTTTATTGATACCAATTGAAATTATATCTTATCTCTCTAGACCAATAAGCTTATCCGTTAGACTTTTTGCTAACATGCTTGCTGGTCATACTTTACTTAAAGTTTTTGCAGGATTTGTCTCTGCACTAGGTTTTTTTGGAATTTTGCCATTAGTATTCATAATAGCTTTAACAGGTTTAGAAATATTAATTGCATTTTTGCAAGCATATGTTTTTGCAATATTAACATGTTTGTATATTAACGACGCTTTACACTTACACTAGATGAACATAAGGAGGTAAATATGGAACTAGTTGAAGGACTAAAATACTTGGGCGCAGGTTTAGCAGTGATCGGCGTGATCGGTGCTGGAATTGGTATTGGCAATGTTTTTGCTGCTTTTATTACTGCTGTTGGAAGAAATCCAGCTGCAAGAAACGAAGTTTTTACCATGACAATGTTAGGTTTTGCCCTAGTTGAAGCTATTGCTTTATTTGCATTGGTCATAGCATTAGTAATTCTGTTTTCTTAACAAGGACTGACTAACGGATGCCTCAATTAGAGCAAGTAGAGTTTTTTATATCTCAGCTTTTTTGGCTGGGTGTTTTTTTTGTAATACTTTTTACAGTATTAACATACATAACACTTCCTAAAATTAGAGCTTTTTTGAATCAAAGAGATAATTTTGTAAAATCACATATCTCAAGACAAGATGAATTAATCAAAAAAGCTGAGTCAATAATTGAAAACTACGAAGGTAAACTTACTGAGGCAAAGAACCAAGCATCACAAATTATTAATGATGCCAAAGATAAAGCTCTAAAAGAAAGTGAAGACTTAATTAAAGCTACGGAAGAAAAGATCCAACTTGAAATCAAACAAACTGAAGAAAGAGTCTCAAAAGAAAAGGATAATGCGATATCTGAACTAAATGACCAACTTAAAGACTCAGCGACAAATTTTTTGTCAAAAATAACAAATATAGAAAAGAGTAACATCAATCTTTAATGAGCTATTTATTTCAAGATCCTAAATTCTGGTTATTAATTTCTTTTATTACTTTTGTTATTCTCATGATGAAGCCTTTCAAAAGTATGATGATTGGTGGTATAGACTCAAAAATTGAAGAAATTAAGCTTAATATAAATAATTCCTTAGAAACTTATAATAAAGCAGAAGAAAAACTCAAAGATGCAGAAAAACAAACTAGAGATTTATCTAATAAAGTGGATGACATTATATCTAACGCAAGGTCACAAGCTGAGTCTATTTCTAAAAATATTATTGAGAAAACTAATCAAACTATCAAATCAAAAGAGAAAAATTCCTTAGATCGAATTAAACAAATTGAATTATCTGCAATTCAATCTATCAAAAGTCAGGCCTCATTAGAATTAAATAAAATTATTGAGAATTATTTTTCCAATCTTTCAGAAGATAATAGATCTAAAATAATAATTAAAAGTGTATCTGATTTAAAATCAATTAATTAATAGCATAAAATATTTTTATACCTTCATCATAAGTATCTAAATCAATTTGAATTTTTTCATTTAAATCAAAATTTTGCCATTTGTAACCCTCCCTATCAAGTTTGAGATCTTTTGGGTACTGAAATTCAGCTATTATATTATCTTCACTTAGGTTTGTGACAAAAATCATAAAATCCACTAAATAGGTTTTTTTCTCTTCCTCAAACAAAAGTACATTTATTTTATAGTCAGTAGAAATTTCAACTATACTTTTATCTACTAACAGATAACAACTAAGGTTATAGTCATTTTGTAGTTCAATATTGGCATTACTTAAATTAAGAGATCTCGCTTCATATAAAATTAGAGATTGAGGACAATCTTTATTGGTTACTTTTAATTCTTTTTTTAAAGGATTTGATATTGAACAAGAAACTAAAAAAAAAGTTAATATAAAACATATTATAAATTTATTATTTTTCATTGTTGGATATTATGCATCATATATACATTAATTAAAAAATAAAAAAATAAAATGGCAGTTTACACATCAGTATCTTATAAAGATGCCCAAGAATTATTTAGACCCATCGGAGAAATTGAGATTCTTGAAGGTATAAAAGAGGGAGTAGAAAATACAAATTATTTAGTAAATTTGACTGACTCTAAAAAATATATATTAACTATTTTTGAGAAAAGAACTAAAGAAGTTGACTTACCATATTTCAACAATCTTATGAAATTATTTTACGATAACAATATTACATGTCCGTTAAGCATAACTATAGACAATAAAAACTTATTCAAAATTAAAGGGAAACCATGCTGCATATATACTTTTGTTGAAGGTAGACCTTTAAAAGATATAAATAATCAACAATTAAAATCATTAGGAAAATCGATAGCAGATTTGCATCAAGCTGGAAATAGTTCAAAACTTTTCAGAAAAAATATGATGTTACTACCTACTTGGAAATACATAACCGAAAAGTTTTCTAATGTTAACCCTAAGATTTATACTGAAGAGTATAAATATATTCTTAAAAATATTGATTACCTTCAAGATAAGTTTCCATATAATTTAAGACAAGTTAATATTCATGCTGATTTATTTAAAGATAATATATTTTTTTTAAATAACCAAGTTTCAGGTTTTATAGATTTCTTTTTTTCTTGTACTGATACTGTAATTTATGATTTTGCTACTCTTGTGAATGCTTGGTTTTTTAAAAACAATAAATTTTCAGAAGATGATTATTTAAATTTTCTATCATCTTACATGCAAAACTTTGAATTAAATATTGAGGAAAAAGATAAATTAAACTTTTATTTAAAGATAAGTGCTATACGTTTTTTCTTAACAAGACTTTATGACTTGCATTTTAATATTGAAGGAGATGTAAAACATAAAAATCCTCTAGAATTTTTTGAAATTTTTAAATTTCATGAAAAGTACAATATACAGGACTTTTTTTGATTAGTGTCTATACAGATGGTTCTTGTCTAGGAAATCCTGGTAACGGAGGATGGGCATTTTTGATTGTGGGAGAAAAGAATATTTGCCACAGATCTAGTTTCGAACTTAACACCACAAATAATAAAATGGAACTAGTTGCTGTTATTAAAGCACTAGAGTTTTTAAAAGAATATAGAGACATTTCAATTAACACAGATAGCAATTATGTTAAACAGGGTATTACAACATGGATAATAAATTGGAAAAAAAATAATTGGAAAACGTCAAGAAAACAGCCAGTTAAAAATAAAGAGCTTTGGGAACGATTAGATAAATTAAACCTTAGTAAAAATATTAATTGGAACTGGGTAAAGGCACATAATATCGATGAATTCAATAACCAAGTTGATACACTTGCTAGAAAAGCAGCAGAAACTCTAACTGAGTCTTCGTTTAACTAGTTCAGCTGTTTCAAGGTTACTAATAGGTCCTATTGATGAGAGAGTTAAATTTGAGTCTAGTATTTTTTTTCTTGCTTTTTCAAGGTCCTCTAATTGCACAGAGTCAATTTTTGAAATAAATTCCTCGGGAGATCTAACCTTATTGTGCATTAAATAACTAGAAGCATTAGATCTACATCTTGTTGAGATACTTTCCTCTCCTTTTAGAATTCCTACTTTAAATTTAGCTTTAGTCTTCGTTAATTCCTCCTGCGTAAAAGTGTTAGCATTAATATTTAATTGATCGCAAAGTACGGGTATTAATTCTTTAACTTCCTTATGTCCTGTGCCAGCATAGACATAAAAAATACCTGAGTCAGAAAAGAAATCACCACTGCTGTATATGCTATAGACTAAACCTCTTTTTTCTCGAATTTCTTGAAATAATCTTGAAGACATACCAGAGCCAAGAAGTGTTGAATAAACTCTTGTTGCATAGTAAAGGTCTGAATGAATATCTACACCCTCAAAACCTAGTAACAACTTTACCTGTTCTAAATTTTTCTCTTGGCGGTATTCTCCACCAACATAAGAAGATTTTGGAATATAATCGTCGTCGCCATGAGGGAGATTTTGGAATTTCTCTTCAACAAGTTTAATTATTTTATCCTCTTCAAAATTTCCTGATACAGAAAACACCATTTTTTTTGGGTTATAGAATCCTTTCATAAAACCCTCAACTTCATCCCTTGATATAGACTTTATAATTTCAGCCGTGCCTAAGATTGACCTACCCATGGGTTGGTTCGGGTAAGCTAACTCGTCGAATTTATCAGCAACAATACTATCTGGCTCATCAGCATACATTCCAATCTCTTGTAATATGACGCCTCTCTCTTTATCGAGTTCCTTAGAGTCAAAAGTTGAAAACTGCAATATATCACTAATTACGTCTATGGATAGTTCAACATTTTCCTTTAAACCACTCATGTAATAAGCAGTTATTTCTCTTGAAGTATAGGCATTGTGAGAATTACCTACTAGCTCAACTTCTTTTGCTATTTGAGCAGCTGATCTATTTTTTGTTCCTTTGAATGCCATGTGCTCTAATAAGTGAGCAACACCATTAATTTCTTTTCGCTCATTTCTTGCCCCGACCTTATTCCACATTCCTACACTTACTGTTTCTACAGTGTTTACATAATCTGTTATCAAGGTCATTCCATTTTTAAGCTTATGAATATTAGGCATGTGCTTCTATATAATCTCCTAGTTCCTTGTAATTGTTGTCTAAAATTGCAAATTTTTCATCATTAAGAAATTCTATGTTTTTATCATATTTTACATTGTTACCTAATGCCTTTTGGACAGTTTCCTGAAATTTTACTGGATGGGCACAAGCAAGACACATTGCTTTTTTTAAATTTAATTTTTTCGCACATACTATGCCAACAGCTGTATGAGGGTCTAATAAAATTTTGTGATTTTCATATGTGATTTTAATTTGATTCTCAACCTCTTTAGAAGTTGCACTCTCAGATAAAAATTTCTCAGATAATAACTTATGAATAGAAATTTCTAATTTTTTATTATGTTCATTGTTTTGTATATTTTGAAAAAGCTCTTTTGTTTCTCCTGGTCCAAGAAGCTCTGCTAAAAGTCTTTCAAAATTACTTGATATTGTTATATCCATGCTGGGGCTATTAGTTTTTACAACATTGTAAAGATGTAGATCATTATTGCTTATAATTCGATGTAAAATATTATTCTCATTTGTCGCAACAATTAACTTATTTATTGGAAATCCCATTGACTTTAGCAAATGAGCAGAATATATATTTCCAAAATTACCACTTGGTACAACAAAATTATCAATATTATGATTAAGATATGCCCATGCATAATAAATTGATTGTGGTAGTACCCTAAACCAATTAATTGAATTCACTGCAGTAAAGCTATATTCATTATTTATATCTTTATCTCTAAAAAGTTTTTTTACTAAATTTTGACAATCATCAAAACTTCCATTTAGGGCAATATTAAAAACATTTTTACCTCCACTAGTTGTCATTTGTTTTCTTTGGAAGAGAGATGTGGAGTTATGAGGATGTAAAATAAATATACTAATATTTTCAATATCTTTAAAGGCTTGAATTGCAGCAGAACCGGTATCGCCAGAAGTTGCTCCGATAACCACTAATTTTCTATCTAATTTCTTTAAATAGTATTCATATATCTTAGCTAACAAACACATAGCATAATCTTTAAAAGCTAGTGTCGGACCATGAAATAAATTTAATAAATCGTTGTCACCTATGTTAGATATTGAAACAATTTCTTTATCAAATTTACAATATGCCTCTTCGATAATCTTTTCAATTATTTGAGCTTCAAATAAATCTGATAAAAAAGGGGTTAAAATAAAATTTGCTATTTCAAAATAATTTTTTCCTTTTAATGCATTTATTTGATTATTACTAAATTTTGGAGTTTCATTTGGAATAAATAGACCTCCATCTGGTGCTAGACCGAAATTGAGTACCTGCTCAGCAGAGTACTCTTTTTTATCATCTCGCGTACTTATATATTTCATTTAACAAATCTATCAACCAAATGATCTAAATAATATTTTGAGTTTAAATTCTCGCCAGAAATGCTTTGTAACATTTCATCAGATGAATATAAAGAGGCTTTTTGATGGATATTAGTATTTAACCAAATGATTAAATTATTTATATTTTCTTCGTTAGGGTTGTCTAAAAAAATATCAAATAAAGGGCAATTATATTTAATTTGTGAGGCTATCATAGCACCAAGTGCATAAGTAGGGAAATAACCAAATATACCTTCATACCAATGAATATCTTGGAGAACCCCCTCTGTTTCTGAAATTAGATTGATTGACAAATTATTTAAATAGTTTTCGTTCCATAAATTTTTTATATCTTTAAAGTAAATTTTATTTTTAAATATCTCTTTTTCAATTTTATACCTAATGTAAACATGGATCGGGTAAGAAAATTCATCAGCACTGACCCTTATAGGATTAACTCTAACATTATGATAGTGCTCTAAAAACGATTTTTCCAAATCTTTAGAGTTATCAAAAATATTGTTTATAATTTTAAAATAAACCTTTGATTTAAAGATATGATTTTCAAAAAAAAGAGATTGGCTTTCATGGACGCTTAAACTTCGAGATTGACCCAATGGCTCATAAAGATATTCATTAGGTCGATTCTGCTCATAAACTCCATGACCTGTCTCATGAAATAATGCTGATAAGGACTCTAATATATTGTCTTCAAACCTGGTTGTTATCCTTACATCATTTGTAGCTCCTCCACAAAAAGGGTGATGAGATTGATCAATTCTACCTCTGTCAAAATCAAAGTTGAGTTGTTCTAATTTTACTTTCACCATTTTTAATATTTTTGAGTCTGAAATATTTGATTTATAAACATGAGGTGATTTAATTTTATTAATATCCAAATATTTAGGTATTATTTCTCTCTCAATTACTGAAAAAAATTTGTCAATCTTTGATGAGTCATAATCCATATCATATTTTGAAATTAATGAGTCATAAGGTGATAGATTAGTAGCTTTAGCTAATTGACTAGCTTCCTCATGTACTAAATCTAATAGATCATTGAAATCTTTTTCAATTACCGAAGAATCATTTTTTGATCTAGCCTCTCTCCATAAATGCTCACAAGTTAGTTTTTTTTTTATCAGTAGAGATTTCAAATCTGGGTCAATAGCATTTTCTTTGACAATAATGCTCTTCATTAATTTTAAACACATACTATCTACTTCGCTTAATTTTGTATTTTCAGCTTTTTGAATTTCTTCTTGAATATCTTCGCTTCTAAATATTCTATCTGTAAATTTAGATAAAATAGACATTTGCTCTGATCTAGATTCAACGCTTTTTTTTGGCAAATTAGTTGCATTATCCCAAAATAAAAGACCACTGACATCATTCAAAACATAGTAGCTTTTAAAATACTCCTTAAGTTTATTCATATTTTCTTCTTATAATTAACAGCATAACGATACTTGACAAGCTAAGCAAAAACCAAGTTATTGAATAATTCAAATGATTATTTCTCAAAAATATAAGAGGATTAAAGGTATATTTAGATACCCTATCATCTAGCAGAACAAAATAATATTTAGATAGGAATGTATATTGATGAAACTGACTAAAATCAGTTTTATTAACATAGTACCAAGTATTATTAGATAAATCATTCTTTGGGGTAAAAAAAGGTTTATCTGAATTAAAATCTCTTAAGTATACTTTAGGGTTGTCGATTGATTGATATCTTTGAATGATATTTTGAACTTGATCTACATCTTTGTCTAAAAACCATCCAAAATTAATGACACTGTATATACTTTTTTTGTACTTTACCGGAAGTATTAGGTGATAACCTGGTTTTCCTTTAAATGTTTTTGACTCTAAATAAATTGGTTTATTTAGAATTGTATAATTATCATCTAATTTTACTGTAACTAAATTATTGTAATTCAGATCATCTGAAAACAAAGTGGGATTGAGAATTGAATTACGAATATTATCCATTAAATCATTTTTCCAATTTAACCGGTAAAGTTGCCACGAACCTAAGATAAAGGTTAAAATAGAAATTCCTATAAATACAAATGTTAATGATGACTTATTCATAAATAAAATTTTAGTTTAAATGTAAAAGATAAAAATGTTTGGTTTATCTTCCCCACCAATAGATACTTATGTATAAAAACAACCAAACAACATCAACAAAATGCCAATACCATGCAGCTGCCTCAAAACCAAAATGTCTTTTTGGGGTTAAATGACCTTTTCTTATTCTCAATAAACAGACTAATAAGAATAAAGTACCAATTAATACATGAAAACCATGAAAACCGGTTGCCATGAAAAAAGTTGAAGGATATATACCTTCAGTAAAACCAAAAGTTGCATGTTGGTATTCATATATTTGTAAAAGTGAAAATATGAAACCTAAAAAAACTGTGTAATATAAACCTTTAAGAGCCTCTTTATTATTACCCTCTCTTAATTCATGGTGTGCCCATGTACAGGTAGTGCCTGATAAAAGTAAAATCAAGGTATTTAAATATGGGATGTCTAGTGGGTCAAAAGTTTCAATTCCTTTTGGGGGCCAAACTCCTATTCCAAGAGTGCCTGTAAAAACTTCTTTGTACTCAGCTAAAAATGTTTTAGGTAATAGACTTGCATCAAAAAAAGCCCAAAAGAAAGCGACAAAAAACATTACTTCTGATGTGATGAACAGAGCCATACCCCACCTAAGACCAATCTCAGTGATTGAATTATGTACTTTCAAAAAAGTACTCTCTTTTATTATGTCTCGCCACCACATAAACATAGTAAAAAGTATTAGAACAAGACCTGCCAACATAGGCCATAGCATCTCATAGTGCATATACAAAATAGCTCCTGAAACTAGAAAAAGAGCTGAAAAAGCACCAACTATTGGCCAAGGACTAGGATTTACAAGATGAAATTTATGTTTCTTTTCAGAGTCTTTAAATACTAAATCAACCATTTACACAATATTTCATTCTTTTTTCTCAAAAAAGGTATATGACAAAGTGACATTCTTAGTCCTACTTGCCTCAGGATCGTCAAGTATCAATGGATCTAAGTAGAAAGTGACAGGAAACTCAACAACTTGATTTGGCTTTATCGTTTGATCAATAAAGCAAAAGCATTCAATCTTATATAAGTATGGGCCAATTTTAGGTGGTAAAATGTTAAATATAGACGTACCTGTTGAGCTAACATCAGTATTGTTTTTAGCTTTAAAAACAACATCATACTTTACACCCTCTGTAATATTCATTTTTTGTGGAGCTTCGAACATCCATTCCAAACCTTCATTTACCTGAGCTGAAAAAATAACTTTTATATCGAGTTCCCCCAAGTTAATATTTTGGTGTTGTTCTTGAATTTTTACTTCTTTGTTAAAACCTTGAAATCCAGTTAGGTCACAAAAAAGCTTATATAGTGGCACAGAAAAAATTACTAGACTTAGCATAAATCCAAGTATCAACATTAAAAAAATTAATGTTTTATTTTTATTTGATACGTTCAAATACCAGATTTAATTCTAAATATTGTAATAAAATAAAATGCTGTTACGAGCATGAAAAGTAGAGCCAAGACTAATAAATTTTTATTTTTTCTTTTCATTAGAATAAATATTTATCAATAACTGTTAAAGCAAAAATAAGAAAAAGATAAACAATTGAATATCCAAAAAGTTTAATTGAGTCTTTCTTAATATTTTGTGACTTATTTAGTTTAAAAAGTTTGTAAATAAAATATGCATTGAGAAGATTGGAGCCTAAAAAAAAGCTCATTCCAGCGTATTTAAAAAAATATAGAGAGTTTACTGATGCAACCATTAAAAAAGTATAAATATTCATCATAAAAAGTGTTTTTTTTATACCGTGTTTAACGGGGTACATCGGTATATCGGCATCAGAGTAATCCTGGTTTCTAAATATAGCTAATGCCCAAGAGTGTGGAGGTGTCCATAAAAATATTATTAAGCATAATATAATCGGGTAGAAAATTTGTTCACTTGAAATACTTATCCACGCAATCACTGGAGGAAGAGCGCCTGCTAAACCACCAATTACTATATTCTGTGCAGTTTTGTGCTTCAGATACATTGTATAAAAAACTGAGTAATAAAGAATTGTAAATGCTAATAATATTGAGGCCTTAATATTTCCAAAGAAAAATAAACCCACTACAGAAAAAAAAGAAAAAATTAATCCAATCCCAAGAGCTGTATTTGCTGAGATATTTCCTGAAGGGATAGGTCTAAACTTTGTTCTATCCATTTTAGAGTCAATTATTCGATCAAACCACATGTTTAAAATAGCTGAACCAGATGCTCCCATTGCTATAAGGGTTAGAGCAATTCCTTTTATAAATATACTTTTATCAGATGGGGCTAATAACATCGCACATAAAGCCGTAAATATTACAAGAGAAATTACACCAGGTTTAATTAGTACATAAAGTTGTTTTAAAAAATTAACAACTTGCAAAAAGAACAGGTTTTGTTCTGTCTGTACAAAAGTTTGATGATGCTTTTTTTCTAACACAAATTAATTTTTTACTTCGGGCAATGTATCAAACTGGTGATAAGGTGGAGGAGACGGTAATGTCCACTCAAGTGTTTTCGCACCCTCACCCCATGGATTTGCTTCTGCTTTTTTACCTTTAAATAATGCGTAAACTATTATGAAAATAAATAGAATAAATGAAGCAAATGATATATATGACCCAATTGAGGATATAATATTCCATCCAGCATAAGCATCTGGATAATCTGGAATACGTCTAGGCATACCTGCTAATCCTAAAAAGTGTTGAGGAAAGAAGGTTAAGTTAACTCCTAAAAAGAACAACCAAAAATGTAACTTACCAAAAAACTCAGAGTAATTTTTTCCGCTCATTTTACCAAACCAATAATAAATTCCCGCAAAAATACCAAACACCGCTCCCATACTTAATACGTAATGGAAATGGGCAACAACATAGTATGTATCATGTAAAACGACATCAATACCTGCGTTTGCTAAAATTACACCTGTTACCCCACCTAGAGTGAAAAGAAAAATGAATCCCAGAGCAAATAACATGGGGGTTGTAAATGTTATAGATCCACCCCACATTGTAGCGATCCAACTAAAAATCTTAACACCTGTGGGTACAGCTATGACGATTGTAGCAAGCATAAAATAAGCTCTAACATTTGCGCTAAACCCTACTGTGTACATGTGATGAGCCCAAACAACAAAACCGATAAATCCAATAGCAACCATTGCATAGGCCATACCTAAATATCCAAATACAGGTTTTTTTGAAAAAGTAGATACAATATGTGAGACAATACCGAAAGCTGGCAAAATCATAATGTATACCTCTGGGTGACCAAAAAACCAAAATAAATGCTGGAACAGAACGGGGTCCCCTCCACCGGCAGGATCAAAAAAAGTTGTTCCAAAGTTTCTATCTGTTAAAAGCATTGTAATAGCCCCACCTAGAACTGGAACAGCAAGTAAAAGAAGAAATGCTGTAACTAACATTGCCCAAACAAAAAGAGGCATTTTATGAATCGTCATCCCTGGTGCTCTCATATTCAAAATGGTTGTAATAAAGTTGACGGCACCAAGTATTGATGAAGCACCTGCTAAATGGAGTGAAAAAATGGCCATATCTACAGCAGGACTACCGTGTCCTGTAATAGAACTTAAAGGTGGGTAAATAGTCCAACCAGTTCCAGCACCACTCCCAACAAACATCGAACCTGATATTAAAAATAATGCAGGAACCAATAACCAAAAACTAATATTATTCAATCTTGGAAAAGCCATATCAGGTGCGCCAATCATTAGTGGAATAAACCAATTTCCAAAGCCCCCTATCAATGCAGGCATTACGACAAAAAAGATCATTAGTAATCCATGAGCTGAGATAATTACATTCCACATTTGTCCATCTGCAACAAACTGCATTCCGGGTTCAGATAATTCCATTCTCATAATGACTGAAAGTGCACCGCCCACTACACCAGCTACAATTGCATAAATTAGGTATAATGTTCCAATATCTTTATGGTTTGTAGAAAAAAAACCATCTTGTGAAAAAACCTGGCTTATGATCGTGATGATCATCCATAGCTAATGAATCTGAACTCATAAATTATTCTCCTCTAATTGTCTTAAATTATTTTGTGAAATAATGATTTCCTCATTTGTTTCGTTAGTTTTAATATCTTCATTGATTGCGTAATTGTTTTTGGCTTCATTAGCCCATGCAATAAATTCGCTTTCGGGTAATACTTTTACAACAACTGGCATAAATCCATGACCAGTACCACATATTTCAGAGCATTGTCCTCTATATATTCCTGGTTCTTTAACATTGACCCATGTTTCGTTGAGTCTTCCAGGAACGGCATCAGTTTTTAATCCCATTGAGGGTACGGCCCAGCTGTGCAAAACATCTCCGGCGGTTATAAGTATTTGAATATTTTTATTGGCAGGAATTACAAGAGGATTGTCAACTGTCAAGAGTCTTAAGTCTCCCTCCTGAAGGTCTGCATCTTGAACCATGTAACTTTCAAAATAAAAGTCACCGTGATCGGGGTATTCGTATTCCCAATACCACTGATGACCAATGACTTTAACAGTCATATCATAATTTTCGCTTTTTTCTTGTTGGTATAAAAGCTTAAAAGATGGTATCGCAAGAACTACAAGGATTACAATTGGTATTGCAGTCCATAAAACTTCAACAACTGTATTGTGAGTTGTTGTAGATGGAATTGGGTTTCTTTTTGCACTGAAACGAAAAGAGACATAGAAAAGAAGAAATAAGACAAATAAAGTAACTAAAGTCATTACAATCAAAATTATGTTATGGAGTCCAACTACACTGCCCATCAAATCTGTAGCAGGATTTTGAAAACTTAGCTGCCAGTCAGTGGCTTGTTTTCCAAACGCCTTTAAGGATACAAGAAAAAAAAATACCGAAAATATTGACTTCATCTAAGACATATTATTAATCTTTTTTGTACAGTATATTGACAGGATGTCGCTTAAACCCGCTATAATTTTGAAAAATAGTGAAATGTTAGACTAAGTGCGGCAATAACTGCTGTGTCAGCTTTTAGAATGTTTGGGCCTAGACTCACATTAAAGAAATATTTTGAACTGTCTGAAATAAATGCTCTTTCCTCCTCCTCAAAACCTCCCTCAGGTCCTATAACAACTAAAATTTCACTATTTGGTTTAACTTTTGCTTGTGATAGATGAATTCCTTTGAGATTTTCATCGAACATCAGCACTGTTTTACTAGACATGATATTAGACCTATCTTTAAGGTCAATTAACTTGTCTATGTTTGGTATTGATAATCTTCCACTTTGTTGGGCAGCACCCACTGCATATGTATTAAACTTATCAAGATTAATCTTTGTGTTTATAGTTCTATTAAATGATGTAGGAAATAGATATCTCACACCCATCTCAGTTGATTGTCTTATAATTAATTCACTGTTTTGGTATTTTATGGGAGAAAACATTAAGTCTATCAAAGTTTCTGCTCGAGGTGCTGAGATTTGACTTATCGATTTCGCTTTTAAAAAATTTTTTTTTATATCTATTATTTCGCACCTCCATTCACCAGAAATATTGTTAAACAAAGAGATCTCATCTCCTATTTTTAGCCTTATAACTTTTACAAGATGGATATAATACTTTTTTTCTAGCTCATAAGTGCTACCCTGCTTTATAATAGAATTATAAAAAACTCTCTTCATGAATAACAATTATAAGAATAATTTAATTTTTAAATTATTTCCACCTTTCACACATCCATACATTCTTTTAGTTAGATTAGATAAACCTATTGGTTTTCTTCTACTTTTTTACCCAATTAGTTTCATTTTAGCATCCTCAACAAATGGTTCATCTAATAATATTTTAATTTTGTTTATAATTTTTTTTATAGGTTCATTGGTTATGAGATCTGCTGGATGCATAGTAAATGATTTTATTGATAAAGACTTTGATAGGAAAGTAAGTAGAACACAAAATAGAGCTTTAGCCTCATCACAAATAAGTTTAAAGAATTCACTTATACTATTATTTTTTCTTTTAATAATAGGTTTAATAATTTTATTACAATTAAATTATGAAGCTATTGTCTTAGGGCTTTTTATCACTCCTTTGATAATTTTATACCCTTTAGCAAAAAGATTTTTTTTCTTACCTCAGTTAATTTTAGCTTTGACTTATAATTGGGGCTGTTTTATTGGCTGGGTGGCAATGGGCTCAAACTTACCCTTTTTATCTGTTCTCATTTTATATGTCTCACTAATTTTTTGGACACTCACTTACGATACTATTTATGCTACTCAGGATGAAAAAGAAGACAAAGAATTAAAACTATACTCTAGCACATTATTTTTTGGAGCTGGTAGAATGATCATTTTAAATTTAATGATTTTTTTTAAATATTTTTTATTGGCAGTTTTTGGAAGTGGCTTGAATTTTAGTTTTTTATACTATGTCTTATTAGCAACAATTTTCTTTATAAACATTATAGATCTCAATTTTATTTGGAAAAATATACCTGAAAAGGCTGGTTCATACTTTAGTCGCAATAACTATTACGGTATCAGCATACTTTTTAGTATAATAATAGGAAGTCACCTTAATGTCTGAGTCTAAAGAACATTTTATAAGAATTTCTAAATTATTTCTTAATTTTAAATTAAGAATGTTTGTTGCTATTTTATGTATGATTATTGCAGCTCTATGCACAGGTTTTCATGCATGGTTAGTTAAACCAGCTCTTGACAATGTTTTAATTAATGCTGATAGGTTTTATTTATATTTTATACCCATTGCTATTTTAATTACTGGGATAATAAAAGGGTTAGTAACTTATATCCAAATTACTTCTTTACAATTTATGAGTCATAGAATTATTGAAAAACTCAGACGTGATGTTTTTAAAAATATAATAAATGTGCATTATGGGTTTTTTGTCAAAAATAAAATAGGATCATTAATTACGAGAATTACTACAGATACTTATTACTTAAGTGGGGCAATGGCCAACACATATACTGCATTAATAAAAGATTCTTTAACTTTGACTGTTTTAATAGGAAATATGTTTTATCAAAATTGGAAATTAGCATGCATTTCTATAGTGATTTTTCCATTGGCCATTGTTCCAATAAGAGTTTTAGGTAAAAAAATTAGAAGAGTCACAAAAAACTTACAAGAACAAGTTGGAACTTTAGCTTCAAATTTAGAAGAGGTCTTTAGAGGAATCAAAAATGTGAAATCTTTCAATGCAGAAAATTTTGAAATCAAAAGAGTTAATAAAGAAATTGAGCAAGCTAGAGAATTGAATTTTAAACAAGAAAAAATCACTGCTAGATCCAGACCTTTCACGGAGACATTGGGTTCAATGGCAGCTGGTTTAGCAATATTTGGTGGGGGGATTTTTGTAATTAACGAAAATATGACAGCAGGGCAATTGATGAGTTTTTTAGTAAGTCTAATGTTAGCTTATGCACCACTTAAAAATCTAATAAATGTGAATGTTTTACTTCAAAGTGGTCTTGGTGCTGCATCCAGAATATTTGAATTTATAGATTTTAAAAACGAGACAATTGGAGGATCTAAGATAATAAAAAATTTCAAGACTTTGAGTTTTAAAGAGGTTTTTTTTAAATACGAAAATACAAATAAAAATATAATTAACCGAGTTAATTTTAACCTTAAAGCAGGAAAAAAAGTTGCATTTGTCGGACCCTCCGGAGGAGGTAAATCAACACTGATGGCTTTATTTTTGAGATTATTCGATATCACTAAAGGTGACATAACAATAAATGATATTGATATAAAAAAATTAAAATTAAATAGTCTACGAAATATATTTAGCCTAGTTAGCCAAGATACAGTTTTGTTTGATGGTACTATTTCAGAAAATATAAAATATAATTCTGGTCACAATCAATCAAATATAAATCATTTTGCTAATATTGCATGTGTAAATGATTTTGCAAATAAACTACCTTTAAAGTTGGATACTAAAATTGGAGAAAATGGAATTAAATTGTCTGGGGGGCAAAGGCAAAGAATTTCAATAGCGAGAGCTCTTGCTCAAAATAGTCCTGTTGTATTATTAGATGAGCCAACTTCAAATTTAGATCTTAAAACAGAGTCTAAGCTATTCAATAATTTGTATCATTTGCCTAAAATTACAATGATCGTAGTTGCACATAGATTAAGCACAATTAAAAATTTTGATGAAATTTACTATTTGGAAAATGGTGAGGTTGTTGAGAAGGGATCTCATAAAACCTTAATGGCTAAGAAAAAACATTATCATAATCTTTATCAAAAACAGATTAAAAAAAATGCTTAAAAAATTATCTAAGAATAAATTCTTCAAGATTATTTTTGTAAATTTAATTTATCTGTCATTATCGCTTATAAAAAAAACAAGTAATTGGTCAAGTGTAAACGAAGAAGTCATAGGAAAAAAATTACAAGATAATAAATCAATCATAGTACTTATTTGGCATAACCAACTTATGGGTTCTACATTTAGTTGGAAATTTAAACCAAAATTAAGACCCGTTGCAACATCTCACAGAGATGGTCAAATAAGTACTTTAGTTCAAAGAAAATTTGGTTTAGATCCTCTCTTACGCGAAAAAGATAAACCGACTGCTCTAATAAAAGAAATTACTTTAGCCGTGGAAAAAGGAGAGTGCATTTATATCACACCAGATGCACCTCATGGACCACCTTATGAAATTAACACCAATATTTACAAATTAGCTAAAAAGTTTGACTTAAAGATCGCTCTACTAACTTTTAAAACCAATCGTTTTTTTCGTCTTAATAATTGGGATAAATTAAAAATACCATTACCTTTCAGTAAAGGTATTTTTTTTTGGGGTGAAGAAATAATAAACCCAAATCAGTTCGACGAAAATTCATTTAATACATACATAATAGACAATTTGAATAAAAATTTAAAAATAATTGATGCTCATTTTTAGTTATAGATTATTACAACTTGTATTTTTTCCAGTGATTTTATTTATTGGTTTAATTAGAGTATTCAGTAAAAAAGAAAATTTTTTTTCATATAAACAAAAAATATTTGCAAACCAAAATTACACACAAATCAGACAAAGTGATTTATTAATTCATTTTGCTAGCATAGGCGAATTAAATTCTATTAAATTCTTAGTGGATAGTCTCAATAATAAAAAAATTGTTTTATCATGTTCTACATTGTCATCTTTTGAATTGTCAAAAAAATTATACCCCAACCTTATTAGCATATTTCTTCCTTTAGATTTTTTTTGGAATGTAAATATTTTCTTATCTAAAACAAATTTTAAAAAAATTTTATGGATCGACTCAGAAATTTGGCCAAATTGGCTAATAATTTCAAAAAAGAAAAAATTAAAAAATATCTTAGTTAATGGCAGAGTATCGGATACAAGTTATGTCAGGTGGTCAAAATATCCAAATTTAAGTAAAATAATTGGGGAACAATACGATCTAATTTTTGCACAAAGTAAAAAGGATCAAGTGAACATAAATAATTTATTTGGTAAAAAAATTTATTTTTTTGGGAACTTAAAATTTAATATTAATCCAAATATACTAGACTCTAAAAAAAAGATTGTTTGTTTTGCAAGTATTCACTTAAATGAATATGATAAAGTTATACAAATAATAAAAAGATTAAATTTAAGTAAAATATTTGAAATAATTATAATACCGCGTCACATTCAATTCTCTAATAATTTATGTGAAAAAATTATTTCTGAAAATCTAGAAAAAATCACAGTGCATAATAAATTTGGGGATATTATGTCAATTTTTGAGCGCTCAAAAATAGTATTTATGGGTGGTTCTTTAATTAAACATGGCGGACAGAATCCTCTGGAACCTATTTCAAGAGGTTGCTTTGTGTTTTCAGGAGAATTTAATAAAAATTTTGAAGAAATTTATCATGATCTCGAAAAACTTAACCTTTGCAAAACAATGAATAGTGATAATTTAGAAGATATAAGTAATGAAATTAACAGACAAATAGAAGAAGACTTTCATCATGTAAAGGAAATTGAAAATTTTATTTATAATAATAAAAACAGTTTAAAAAATATTACTGAAATGATTGATAAATGTTAAAAGCTCCAAAATTTTGGTATCAAAAAACAATTTCTTTAAATGCACTTCTTCTCTCTCCTTTAACAATAATTTGGTCAGTAGGAAATTTAATAAAAAGAAAACTATCAAAAGTTCAAAAAATTGACTTACCAGTGATAGCAGTTGGAAGTGCTATAATTGGTGGTTCAGGCAAAACACCCTCAGTACTGTACATCTGTAGAGAATTAAAGAAGATGGGATACATTCCTCATATTATCTCAAGAGGTTATGGTGGATCTACTACAGTAGATGAAGTTATAAAAGTAAAACCTCATATGGACTTTAATTTTGTAGGAGATGAGGCTTTGATGATGTCAAATTATTTTACAACATGGGTTAGTAAAAATAAATTTCATGCAATGATTTCAGCAAAGGAAGATGGTGCAAATATACTTGTACTTGACGATGCACTTCAATCTTACAATGTATACAAAAATATATCGATTTATGTTTATGACTCTATCCAATCATTTGGTAATAGACTTTTAGTTCCCTCTGGACCACTAAGAGAGTCAGTAAAAAAGGCAATTAGAAAATCACAAATATTTTTTTTAATCAATACAGAAGTATGTAATGATTTAAATGACAGTCACTTTAAGCATATTTTGAAATATAAAATAGAAATCAACCCAGAATTTAAAGAAAAAAAGTTGATAGCTTTTGCGGGTTTGGGTTTTAATAAAAAATTTTTTGACCAATTAAAATCTGAAAATTTAAATTTAGTGTTAACAAAAGAGTTTCCTGATCATCATCAATATACTGTCGATGATATATTTTTATTACTTGATCAAGCAAATAAAAATGATGCTTTTTTAATAACAACAGAGAAAGATCATGTAAGGATACCTAATGAATTTAAAAGCTCTGTTGGAATAATACATGGAGAAATTGTATCTGATAACAATATAGGATTTACTACGGAAATTGAAAAATATATTTAAAGTTTTTAGAAATTATATTGAGTTAGTATTTTTTATTATACTTAAAAATATATTAGGATTATTTAGTTTTAATTTTGCCTCAAATGTTGGAGGAATTTTAGTTGGTTTTTTTGGAAAATATACAAAATACGAGCAGATTATAAAAAATAATTTGAAAGTATTAAACCTTAATGATGAAAAGAATTCAAGATTAACAAAGGAAAATTTAAAAGAGACAGGTAAAGTTTTTTTTGAATTTTTTAACTTAAATAAATTTGATTGGAAAAATATAGATTTTGATAATATCCATATCATGGACGAGATAAAAACTCACAAAGGTCCTAAAATTTTTATATCAGCACATATTGGAAACTGGGAACTAACAAGAAATTTTATTTTACGTAATGGTTTCACATTACATTCAGTTTATAGACACGCAAATAATGAGAAGATTGATAACTACATTCAGAAAAATAGAAGGAAAAATAATGCTTTTTTTTATAAAAAAGGCTCTGAGAGTGCGAGATCCATGATTAAGGCCCTCAAACAAAATGAAGATTTAGCTCTTCTAATTGACCAAAGAGATAGTAGTGGTTTAGAAATAAATTTTTTTGGAAAGAAAGTACTTGCAACAGATGGTTTTGCTAATTTGGCTATTAAATACAAAACAATGATATGTCCTGTATACTCAATCAGAAATCAAAATAACAAATTTCAAATAATTTTTGAAAAACCTTTACGTTATGAAGAATATAAAAACTATGATGTAAAAGGCCTAGTTGAGATGATTCACAAAAAATATTTTGAAAAATGGATTACACGTTCTCCTTCACAATGGCTATGGGTGCATAAAAGATGGAAATTATAATTTTTTTTTGACACTCATTACTCCATCTTTCAAAGTAACATCAAAATTATTTAATTTTTTTAAAGTTTGTATACTTTTAATAATTTGATTTTTTGATTTCAATATTGCATACCCTTTTTTTAAGTTTTTTTCTATCGAAGAAGTATTAAGTATCTTATTTAGTAAATATAATTTTTGAGAAAAAATATTAAATTTATTTAAAATTAAAGTTTTGTTATTATTATTTATGTATCCAATCTTACTTTGTATTTCTAATATTTTTTGTTTTGGGGTATTGTTTTGTAGTCTAATCAATGTATCATTAAATAAATTTGATCTATCATAAAAGGAATTATTAACAATCTTTAAATTCTCACCATTTATTTTACTTAATTTGATCTCAACATCTTTGATTGAATTTGAAAAATAATTTACAGAATTTTTGAATCTCAATAATAGTTGTTCTATTGATAAATATTTTTGTTCGATAAATTGATTTAATTTTACTTGTAAATCATGAATTTGATTTAATAAATAATTTTTATCGGGAACTGCAATTTCAGCTGCTGCAGTAGGTGTTGGTGCACGCAAATCTGAGACATAATCTAATAAGGTATAGTCAGTATCATGACCAATAGCTGAAATATTAGGAATTTTTAATTTAAAAACTCTTTTTATTAAATCGGGTTCGTTAAAAGGCATTAACTCTTCCAAAGAACCTCCACCTCTAGCAAATATGATCAAATCTGGCTTTAAAAAGTCTTTTGAGTCATGATTTTCAATAAGATCTAAAAAATCTATAATTTCAATATGAGAATTTTTACCTTGAACAGAAATTGGGAAAACCTTTATTTGAGTAACTGGAAATCTCTCAGAAATTCTATGTATTATATCATGAATTACTGAACCAGAGGACGATGTTAACACACCAATAGATTTTGGATACTTAGGTAATTTTTTTTTCTTATCATCATCAAACAAACCCAGCAAAGATAATTCTTTTTTCCTGTCTTCAATAAGCTTTAATATTGATCCTGTGCCACTATACTCAACCTGATCAATAATGAGTTGGTAAACAGATCTCCCAAATTTAGAATAAGATGTTATCCTACCATAAAAACTGTATTCAGTTCCCTCTTCAATTTGAACTTGCAAATTTTCATAGCTTCCTTTCCAGCATATGCAAGATATAACCTCATCGTTTTCTTTAATTGAAAAATAAACGTGTCCAGAACTAGCAATAGTTATTGATCCTACCTCTCCAACTAACTTTAAATAAGAATAGTTTCCCTCCAATAACTCTTTTATTGACTTATTCAGTTGTGATACAGTGTACTCAGGAATATTATTCACAAAATAAATATACTTTATTATGTTATATAAATGAATGTCATAGTTGTAGGATCTGGTGCCCGAGAACATGCTTTGTGTAGAGTTCTTCATAAGTCCTACCTTTGTGAAAAAGTATTTTGTTTTCCTGGAAATTATGGAATTAGCCAAATTGCAGAGTGTAAAGATATCTCAACCAAAGAGGATATTGTTGAGGAATGTATTAAAATTAAGCCAGACCTCGTTGTTGTAGGTCCAGAAAACTATTTATCAGAAAATCTTGCGGGTGAACTTAGATATAAGGGTTTAAATGTTTTTGGTCCTGACTCTGAGGGCGCAAAACTTGAATCCTCCAAGGAGTTCATGAAAGAATTTTGTCAGTCTCACAATATTCCAACTGCAAAGTCTCAAACTTTTGTTGATTTTGATGAAGCAAAAAACTATCTCGAAAGTTTTAATGGGCCCATTGTTGTAAAATATGATGGATTAGCTGCTGGTAAAGGAGTATTTGTATGCACAAATACAAATGAAGCAATAGAGGCTTGTGACAGGATTTTTATAAAAAAAGAATTTAATCAAGAAAATAACAAAGTTGTAATTGAAGAATTTATTGAAGGAAAAGAATTGAGTTTTTTTACAATTACTGATGGTGATGAATATATAAATATTGGTTCCGCCCAAGATTATAAGAGAGTTGGAAATAATGATACCGGACCAAATACTGGAGGAATGGGTACTATCAGCCCTGCCCCTATTTTAGATAATAATCTAGATATGATAATTCAGGATCAAATAGTAAAAAAAACTATAGAGGGTTTAAAGCATGACAACATAGCATTTCAAGGTGTTATATTTTTTGGAATAATCGTCAATGAACATAATCAACCATATTTGCTAGAATACAATACTAGATTTGGAGATCCTGAAATTCAAAGTATTTCTCTTAGGATAAAGTCGGATTTTTTATCTTTACTTCATTCAACTGCAACAAAAAATTTAAAATACGCTAATATTGAATTGTTTGAAAATAAAAAATCTATTTGTTTAATTTTAGCAACAAAAGGATATCCGGGAGATTACCCTAAAAATACTGAAATCAGAAATTTAAATGAATTTAAAAATAATGATGAATTTTATATTTTTCATGCAGCGACTAAATTAATAAACAACAAAGTCTTTTCTAATGGAGGAAGAGTTCTATCAATCGTTGTATGCGGAGATAATTATCTCGAATGTAGGAATAAAGTATATGAAATAGCAGATATTATCGACTGGCCTGAAAAATATTATAGATCTGATATTGGTGCTAATATTTAGTTCTCTTATTTTTAAAAAATTTTTTTATTAAATTTTCCTCATTATTTTCAATTAATCTATACTTTACCTTCGATATAGTTTTTCTACTTGGGTTTTCATTTTTAAATAAAAAATAGACCTCAGATAATCTTGAGGATTTTATAACCTCTTTGCACATATTACATGGTTCTAAATAAGATATCATTATGAGGCCATCTAATCTCTTCTGATTTAATTTTTTACATGCTTTTCTTATACATAAAATCTCTGCATGAGCTGTTGGATCATTTGATGCAATTTCTTGATTGAAAGATCTAGCAACAATCCTCTCATCGATCGGGTCAACTATTACGGATGCTATAGGAATCTCACCTTTTTCCATAGCTAATTTACTTTGACTAAGTACAATATGTATAAAATTTGTTAGATTGTTCATTGTGAATAGATCCCCAGTCATTGGTATTACAACTGATTATAAGGAAAAAGAAAACACATATTCTAAATATCCTTGGTTTGCTTTAAGACGCCATTATTCAGACTGTTTATATCAATTTGGTTGTACACCAATAATACTGCCTATAACAGAAACTATAGAAAATATAGATTTTTTAGATGGATTACTCATTTCGGGAGGGGACTTTGATATTGATCCAAAATATTACGGTGAAAATATTCAGTCAGATAAAATTCAAACCATAAAAGATAGGACTAAATTTGAATTTGAAATATTAGAAAAATATTTTCCCTGTAATAAACCTATTTTGGGAATATGTGGAGGGTGCCAACTTCTTAATGTATTTTTTGGTGGTAGTTTAATCCAAGATATTGAGTCAATTATTGAACACGAACAACCCAATCCAAGAGATGAGACTAGTCATGAAATATTTTTAAGTGATGAATCTAATCTTAAGATATTTAAAAATAGTCAAAAAATTTTTGTTAATAGCGCTCATCATCAGGGCATTAATAAAATTGGTCAAAATTTAATAGTAGATGCTTATGCGTCTGATAATCTAATTGAAGCTTTTCATCATAATCAACATCCATTATGTATGGGTGTTCAATGGCATCCTGAATTTTTAATAACAGAGTTTGATAAAAGTATAATAAAGCTGTTTACAGATCATGCAAAAGATAACATTTAGTAAAAAATTATCAATTCAATTTAAAATTTCGAGAAACCAAGCAGAAAGTTTAATAAAAAATAAAAAAGTAACTTTAAATGGTAATATTGAAACAAGACCATTTATATCAGTTACTGATAAAGATATTTTCGAGATTGAAAAACTTAAATCCAATAAACTTAATATAATACTATTTCATAAACCGCGAGGTTGTATAACATCCAAAAAAGATGAAAAAGATAGAAAAATTGTTTATGACTTTCTTCCTAAGAAATATCACCAATATCACTATATTGGTAGATTAGATTATAATTCTGAGGGTTTATTACTATTTACAAAAGAGACCTCTTTTAAAAGATATATGGAACTTCCTAAATCAAATATTAAAAGATCTTATCTTGTTAATGTAATTGGTACATTTAATCAAAATAAGCTTAAATCAATGAATAAAAAAATTTATGGCAAAGAAATATATAAAAAACCTAATGTAAGATTAGTTCATTCTAATATAAACAAACATGTACTGAGATTTAACCTTACTGAGGGGAAAAATAGAGAGATAAGAAATATTTGTTCATTATTTAATTTAAAAGTAGAAAAGCTTAAAAGGATCTCTTACGGTCGTTTTCTATTAAAGTCTATAACATATGGTGAGTACAAAGCAATGCAGGTTAATGAGAGTTATTAGCGGTAAATATAAGGGGAGAAAAATACTAGTTGAGTCTAAAAACAATTACAGACCAACCTTAACAAGAATTAGAGAGGATATATTCAATTTATTATTACATAATAATGATCTGAATATAGACCTCAATCAGGTTATTTTATGTGATTTGTTTGCAGGAACAGGTTCAATTGGTATAGAAGCATTATCTAGGGGTGTTAAAAAAGTAATATTTAACGATATCGAAAAAAAACATACTAATAAAATTGAAGAGTTTCTAAAAAAAGTTGATGATATAAATTATGAAATAACTAATTTTGATCCTTATAAACAAAAAATGGAAATTTTAAATAACTGCCATGTAATTTATATCGATCCTCCGTATGATCATGGTTTTGAATTAATTCAAAAAAAAATATTGATGAATATTCAATCAAATAACTTAGTCATATTGGAAAGTTCAAATTTAATAAATTTAGATAATCTCATATTAAAAAAGCAATACAAAAATAAAAATTTATTTTTTTTTAGAACTTAATAAATTTTGAAATAATTAATAAATTTTATAAAAAATTTTTTAAAATATCTAAATTCTCCAAATACAATAGCAACACCAATTAGTACAAATTGATATACAGGAAAAATTATTATTAATCTAATTAACCAATAAAAAAATTTATTTGAAATAAATTTTTCTATTGATACTAGTTGAAGTAATGGTTCTGATAAAACAACTGAAAGAGATCCTGCTAGTCCAAAAATTATAAATATTTTTAATAAATGTAATTTAGAATTTACACCAAAAAAATTTATCAAATAATTTATCACTTTATACTTTTGTGTTCTTTTTTAAAATCTCAACTGCAGGTTGATCAAGAAAATTAATTTTTTCATATATTGACCTTAAGTAGATATCAAAGATTAAATATATCAATAAGTAACAATAATCATTGAAATCATCATTAATTGAGATTTGTGACACTAAAAAATTTTTTTGTTGCAAAGTTTTTATAGCTCCCTCTTCTAGTACGCTCATTAGATTATAACCTTTGATGAGATTAGAATTAGAGGAAATACTGTTTTTTGGTGTAGATATTTTAAAAAAATTGAAATGCTTATCATGGGGTCCATCTATATAAAGTTGAAATTGGCTATGTTGGTCTATAGAGCCATAAGAAGAAATATAATTTTTTGCGTTTTTGTTTTTACCTAAACTCTCAGCAAATATTTGTCTGTACCATTCGTTTACTATATTAATTTTATCATGATAACTCAAACCTACTAAAATGTTTAATTTAAATTTTTTTTCAAATCCAATGGAGGAAAAAATTTCTTTGGATAATTTAGAGTGATTTTTTTTCATTAACGATTTAGCTTTTTTAAATGAGTTTAAAATTTTAGATAATGGAAATCCAATTGACAGTAAGGGTAAAAGAGCTGTTATTGAAAATATACTAAATCTTCCTCCAATATTTGGATCATGATCAAAACATAAAATATTATTTTTTTTTGCATATCTCTTCATATAATTTTCACTATTTTCAGTAATAAAAATAAATTTTTTATATATATCTGAGACTTTTTTTTGATTTAATATTTTAATAAGTATGTGTAAAAAATATTTAATTTCTATTGTATTTCCAGATTTAGAGATAAATATAAATTTGTCATTTTTATTAATCTTTAAATCTTGCAATGAGTTTTTTATTTTTATTGGTGAAGGATTATCAAATATAAAAAGATTTTTACCTAACGAATTAGGATCTAAAAACTGTGCTAGTAATTTTGTGCTTAATGAAGATCCACCCATGCCAAATACATGAGTTCTAAATTTTTTTTTTCCAAATAAATCTAAATTATATATATCAAAATAATTTTTTTGATTAATGGGATTAAACATATCTAATGAAAGAAATTCATTAATTGAGTATTTGATATTAGTATTAAAGTTAAATTTAAAATTTTTTGAATTATTTTTGACTAACAAATTTATCTCCTAAGAAGAATATAGTTTTATCTTTTACTTTTACCTTTAAATAATTTTTGAAATAGATTTTCATCAGTCTTATATCCACTATCACCATCAATCTTATCAATGATTGCTGGGTCAGCGTTTTTTGCCTGAGTTTGGTTAAGGATTGAATTAATAACAGTGTTGTCGTTTGTTTTTAAATTATTATTTATCTCCTTTGAGCCTGGAAGGGGTAAATCACTTGTAGGTGGAATAATTAATTTTTTGTTATAACTCATCCCTACTTGATTTTTTAGTTCTCTTTGACAAGAAATTACAAAAATCATTAATACTATTACAAAGAAATTTTTCATAATTTTTTGTTTAAAAATAAAATATTTATCATCAATATTACAAATCCAATTGATATGCAGCTATCAGCTATATTAAATGCTGGCCAATGAAGTGCTCCTAAATATATGTCAATAAAATCAATAACAAAACCCCTAATTATTCTGTCTATAAAATTACCGATTGCTCCTGATAAGATAAAAACAAGTGATAATCTAAATATCTTATCTTGGGTTTTTAATAGTAAATATAAAAAATATATAATTATCAATAGTATTACTATTGAGACTAATATTTGATTTATAGATGGGTTATTTAAAAACCCAAATGCAAACCCATAGTTTACAATAAACGTTAAATTGAAAACTGGAAGAAGTTCTACTGACTCATATAAATCAAAATTTTGTATTACAAGGTATTTTGTAAGTTGATCTAAGATCACAAGAAAAACAAATAAGTAAATTAAACCAATATTTGATTTATTTTTGAAAAGATTTCCAAACATCTTCACATCGATTACACAAATTATTTTTATTATTTGATACTTCTGTTAGAACTGTCCAGCAACGTTCACATTTTTTTCCATCAGATAATTTAATCTCTACATAAACCTCTTCATCCTCAAAATTTATTGCTTCCCTAGATTTATTGGCTAAATCTTGAATTACTACATTACTAACAATACACATCTCTGCTAGATCTAAATCTTTAATAATTTTTCTTGTATCATGAGATAAAAATAAAATAACTTTTGCTTGAAGGCTTGAGCCAATTAATTTTTCATTTCTCTTCAACTCTAAAGCTGATGTAACACTTTTTCTAACTCTTTTAAGTTCATCAAAAACTTTTTCAAGTGAAACATTCCTATATGTAAATTCATCATCTCTAACATTTTGTAGTAAAATACTTTCATCGTTATTATAACTCCTAGATTTCCATGCTTCCTCACATGTAAATGAAAGTATTGGTGAGAGCCATTTTGTTAAAAACTCAAATGTAATATGTAGGCATGTTGAAGTTGATCTTCTTTTTAGACTTTTTATATCATCACAATATAAAGAGTCCTTTCTAATATCAAAATAAAATGCTGATAGCTCAAGAGTGCAGAAATTTAGTAAAGCAGTGTAAATCGCATGATAATCATGTTTTGAAACTAATTCTTTAAGTTTTTCATTAAGGCTTGAAATTCGCGTTAAGAGATACCTTTCTAATTCAGGCATTTCTTCTGGGTCAACTAAATTTTGTTTATTAAAGTTATTAAGATTTCCTAAAAGGAATCTTAGTGTGTTTCTTATTTTTCTGTAAGAGTCTATTTGGTAGTTGATAATCTGATTATCAATTTTTAAATCCTCAGAATAATCTGATGCAACAACCCAAATACGCAATATATCTGCGCCGTATTTATTGATTATTTCATCTGGGGAAATAACGTTTCCGACTGACTTAGACATTTTTCTACCTTTACCATCCACAACAAAGCCATGTGATAAAATACTTTCAAAAGGTGCCTTGTCTCTTGTTCCGCACGACTCAAGTAATGAGGAGTGAAACCAACCTCTATGTTGGTCTGAGCCCTCTAAATACATCGATGCTGGCCAGTGAAGATCCTCTCTAGCCTCTAATACATAAGAATGAGTTGAACCACTATCAAACCAAACTTCAACGACATCTTTTACTTGTTCAAAATCATTTGGGTCATATTCAGGTGATAAAAATCTTGAGGGTTCGGAATTAAACCAGGCATCTCCTCCCTCTAATTCATAAATCTTTGCAATTTTTTCAATAATATTTTGATCGCGCAGAGGTTCACCTGTTTTTTTATTGACAAATATTGGTAAAGGCACACCCCAAACTCTTTGTCTCGACACGCACCAATCCGGACGGTCCTGTATCATACTTCTTAATCTTTTTTTTCCTTGTTTTGGGAAAAAATCAGTTTCATCAATAGCTTTAAGTGCTTTTGTTCTTAAATCGTTTGTATCCATTGAGATAAACCATTGTGATGTATTTTTATATACCAAGGGGGCTTTAGATCTCCAAGAATGAGGATAGCTATGAACTAAAATACCTTGCGATATAAGATTATTGTTTTTTTTTATTTCATCACAAACATTTTGATCAACTTTAAAAATGTGTTGGCCATTAAATACAGGAATATGATCATAATATATTCCACTTTCATTTATTGTCATGGGTAATTCTAAATCATGTTGTTTACCCAAAATAAAATCATCCATCCCATGTACTGGACAAATATGAACTATGCCAGTACCTTGTTCAGTAGTTACAAAATCACCATGAAGAATAGGAACTTCAAAATTATATCCAGAGTCGTATAAAGTGTGTTTACAAAAAGTATTTGTTAATTCATTACCTTTGATGGAAAAATTAACTTTATATTCCTCAATTTTATTTTCTTTAATAAATGACTCAACCAAATCGCTAGCTATAATAACGTTTTTGGTTCCATCATTTATTTTTAAATTTAAAGATTTGTATTCAATATCGTTATGAACTGCCAGAGCTCTATTCCCTGGTATAGTCCAAGGAGTAGTTGTCCAAATAACAATAGAGTGCTCTTTTAATTTATCGTTATCAGTTTTTGAAATTGGAAAGCAAGCATATATTATTGTTGATTTATGATCATGATATTCAACCTCTGCATCTGCAAGTGCTGTTTTTTCTATAACTGACCATAAAACTGGTCTGTGTCCTTTATAAATACCACCATTTTTGAGAAACTTTCCTAATTCTCTTACTATTTGTGCCTCAGCATGAAAATGCATAGTTGTGTATGGGTTATCCCAATCACCAATTACTCCCAATCTTTGGAATTCTTTTTTTTGAATAGATATCCACTTATTAGCAAAATCTCGACACTGTTTTCTGAATTCAATCACAGGTACATCGTCTTTATTTTTCTTTTTAGCTCTGTATTCCTCCTCTATTTTCCATTCAATAGGTAGTCCGTGACAATCCCATCCTGGAACATAAATAGAGTTTTTATTAAGAAGTTGTTGATATTTTACAATTATATCTTTTAAAATTTTATTAAGGGCATGACCCATATGAAGATGACCATTTGCATAAGGAGGTCCGTCGTGAAGAATAAATTTTTCTTTAGAATTGGATTGTTCTCTTAATTTTTTATATATGTCATTTTTAAGCCATTCATCTAAAATATGCGGCTCTTTTTTAGGCAAGTCAGCTTTCATAGAAAATCCAGTCTTTGGAAGAGTAATAGAGTCTTTAATTTCCATAATTTAATATTTTTTTTGCTTCAGCGATATCTAAATTGATTTGATTTAATAATTCTTTTATACCATTAAATTTTTTCTCTTGTCTAATCTGTTTATAAAAAAATAATTCTATATTCTTATCATAAATATTATTGTCAAAATCAAACAAATAGGCCTCAACAATTGGCTTTTCTTTATTAAAAGTTGGTCTTATACCAAAATTAACAATACCAAAATAAGTATTTCCATCAATCGTGGTCTCTACAGCATAAACACCGTATGGAATAATAATTGTATTGAGAGGGTACTCAATATTGGCTGTGGGGATACCAATTGAACGACCTCTCTGATCGCCTTTGATAACTTTACCAGAAATACTAAATTTTCTTTTCAAATCTTTATTTGCTAATTCAATATTTCCTAAATTAAGATTTTCTCTTATTTTACTTGAAGAAATTTTGTTATTATTTTGCTCATCGAAAATGAGATCAATTTCGTTTAGTTGAATATTATTTTTCTCACAAAATTTTCTTAAGGTCTCTATGTTTCCTTTTCTTTGATTCCCATACTGGAAGTCTCTTCCTATTAAAATTTTTTTGGTATTAAGCTTTTCTAATAAAATTTTATCTTCGAATTCTAGATGATTTAGTTGAGTAAATTTTTTATTAAAATGTAAGTCAATTAAATAGTCTAAACCTAAACTCTCTAAAATCTCTTTTTTTTTTAATTGAGAATTAATCATAAAATTATTTTGTTTTTTAAAATAAATTTTTGGATGTGGTGTGAATGATATAATAGCAGATTTAGATTTACATATTTTAGTTTTTTGTATTAAGTTTTTAATTATCTCTCTATGGCCTTTATGAATACCATCAAAGTTACCTATTGTTAAGCACAGGTTTTCATCGATATTAATTTCTTCAAAACTACTATTGATATATTTCATAGAAAGAATTAAACGGTGTGATATTTGCTCTTATAATAAATAAGGGGTTTTTTGGTATTTAATTTTATACAGTTTGTTATTAAACATATGATTATTGTATGATCGCCTGATATAACTTTTTTTTCAACTTTTGCCTCTAATAGTCCCAAAGACTCCGGAAAGAAAGGAACTTTATTATTCGCAATTTTATATTTTGTATTCACCCACCTCTTCTCTAATGATCCAGCAAATTTATTAGATAAATTAAGTTGAGATTTAGCTAAAAAATTTACATTTAAAGGACTATTTAATTTAAAACTTTTTAAATTTAAATTTTCATTTCCAAGACAAAATAAAAACTTTGGAGGGACAAGAGAAAGGCTTGAGAAAGAGTTGACTGTACAACCAAAAAATTGTTTTCTATTTGTTCCATTTGTTACAATCGTAATACCTGTGGCAAATAATGAGAAAACGGCCGTTAAATTTTTAATATTTTTCATAATTTTATTTATTGTTGGTAGCGCTGGAGAGACTCGAACTCTCACGAGGTTGCCCTCACCGGATTTTGAATCCGGCGCGTCTACCATTCCGCCACAACGCCTTAAAATAATCTTATTTACTTATATTATTAAGACAAATTAGGCAAATTGATAACTAATTGTGTATTTATTTAAATTTAAGAATAATATCTCGATACTTTGGAATACATTTACTTTATGGCGCCCATACTTACTTTTGCAATGACTGCTGCCATTACACCGGGACCTAATAATATAATTCTTTCAACAAACGCTGTTAATTATGGTTTTAAAGCAACAATTCCACTTATGTTAGGTGTCTTTTTTGGATTTTTATCGGTTTTAACTCTTTGCTTATTAGGAATAGGAGAGATTTATGAAAACTATCCATATTTTAAGAATTTTATAAAAATTGTAGCCACGATCTTTTTAACTTATCTGGCTTATAAAATTTTTATTTCAACTGAATTTTCAGACAATAATAATAAAAAAAGATTTACATTTAAAGATATTTATTTTTTTCAGTTAATAAATCCTAAAGCTGTAAGTGTTTCCATGTCTAGTTCTGCAATTTTTATACAAAATAAATTCTCATATTTTGAGGAATTTATTTTAATCTTTATTTGTTTTATAATTTCAACATCAACTAGTGCTGTAGTTTGGGCTGCTATTGGACACTCATTTAGAAAATATCTAAATGATAAAAGAAAAATTATTTATTTTAATAGAGTCATGGCTCTATTGTTACTAGGCTGTGTTTTTTATATAATTTTATGACAGTAAATTTATTTAAATTATTTTTCTTTTTATTTATTAGCTTCTTACTACTTACCCCTATAGCCTTAGTTATAACAAATGGTTTGAGTGCAATTTTTTTAACCAATGAGCTTTACATTAATAGATATTTAATTGGGTCTACTAAACTCATAGTAATGGTAAGTATTTTTACAACAATCATCAGTGTGCCATTGGCATGGATAAATACAATGACCGAATTTTGGGGGCGAAAATTTTTACAAATATTTGCAATACTGCCCTTAGCAGTTCCGGCCTATATTTCAGCATATACTTATGCCGAAATTTTGGAGCCAGGTGGTTTTATAAATCTCAAATTTTTGTTTTATGATGGTCTCTCAATAAGAAATAGTATTGTGGCTTCGCTAATAATTTCTTTATCTTTTTTTCCATATGTTTATATCCTAACTAGGATTGCGATCATAAATTTCTCAACAAGATATATAGAGGCTGCAAAAACTCTTGGTAAAAATCCCTATCAATGTTTTTTTAAAATTGGATTGCCCATGGCCCTACCTGGAATAGCTGCGGGACTAGCATTAGTTTTGATGGAAACAGTAAATGATTTTGGTGTTGCAGATTTTTTTGGTTTACAAACACTTTCAGTTGGAGTTTTTCATTATATAGCGATATTAAATGACTTGCCTTTAGCTTTCCTATTGGCCTTAATTATTATTTTAGTAATGAGTTTCTTATATTTTTTTGAGCAAAAATTAAGAGGTAAAAGGAAATTCAATAATAATACTTATGAAAATATTCAGTGGTCAAAATATAAATTAGGAAAGTTCATTGGGATAATTACATTAATCTTAGGAGCCTTACCTATTTTGTTTGGCTTTATTCTGCCTCTTATTTTTGTAATTTATACTTTTTTAAATAATTTAAACTTTATTGATTTTAATAACTATTTTAACTCACTATATAATTCAATCGTGCTTGGAGTTATTGCTGGAATTGGATGTGCTATAATCTCAGTATTTATTAGTTATTACTCAAGATTTACTAAAAAAAATCAAATTATATATTACAAAAAAATAATAAATATTGGATATGCAATACCAGGTGTAGTAATAGCTTTAGGAGTGCTTTTCTTTTTATTTTATTTTGATCGATTGACAACATTATCTTTGTCTACCACTTTATTGGGCTTGTCCTTAGCTCTGATAATTAGATTAATTGCTTTATCAAATAATTCTTTAGACTCAGGTATGGAAAAAATTGGAAAATCAGTTGATGATGCGTCAAGATTAATTGGAAGAAGATCGTCAACAACATATTTTCGAATAATTTTACCTCAGGTAAAGTTGAGTATATTAGCAGGATTTTTTTTAGTATTTGTCGATACTGTTAAAGAGTTACCTATTACTTTACTACTAAGACCTTTTAATTTTGATACGCTTGCTACTAGCCTATACGAATATTCGTCAAATGAAATGTTTGAGTATGGAAGTTTGCATGCTTTAACAATTATTTGTTTTCTTTCTATCGTAATTTATTTGTTCGATAATGTGCTAGAAAAAAGAATGTTGTCAAAAACGAAAAAATAATTATTTAAATTTTTTCATTAACTTTAGTGTTTCATCACTAACGTGATGCTCAATACCTTCACTGTCATTTTCTGCAGTCTTTCTGGAGACACCTAACTTAATTAAGAAATCATAAACAATTTCATGCTTTTGTTTTGACTGTGTGGCTAATTTTTCTCCCTTTTCTGTCAAAAAAATCGAACGGTATGGTTCAGATTTTGCTAAATTAAAACTTATTAAACGCTTCAAATTTTTATTAACAGTAGCTTGTGACACCCCAAAATGTTGAGCTAAATCAGCATTTTTAACATCACCTTTATTTTTTAAAATTTCTTGAATAGCCTCAACATAATCCTCTAATATTTCATTCTTATTTTGACTTCTAATATTTGAAAATTGATATGGCTCACTAGATCTAGTGTTTTTCATAGCTGGTTCAATCTATTTTGTTAACAATTAAAAGTAAAGAATTGTTTGACTAATATTTAGTTATATCTATATTGTTTAGCCTAGGCTAAAAATATGACAGAATTAGTATTAGAATTAAGTAGAAAATTTCAATATTTAAGATTTTCAAAAATTTTCCTCTTTATATGTATTCTCCTTCTTTTATTTTCTGAACAGACTAGAAGTATTTTAATTTCATCATCGAGTGACGCCTACATAGCTGTATCTAGTTTTGTTGGAGTGACACTTCTTCTATTCGTTATTCTTGAAAAGAGAAATTTTAATTTACAAAAATTAATTTTACAAAATAAGAAATTTGAAATTCCTATTTGCTCTATGTTAGGAGTTATACCTGGTTGTGGTGGAGCAATAATGGTAATGAGCTTATTTACAAGAAAAGTAGTTTCTTTTGGAGGTGTGCTCGCAGCACTTATTAGTACTATGGGCGATGCAGCCTTTCTTCTCATTGCAACAAAACCCCAGGCTGCTTTAATCATACTACCAGTAACCTTTATAGTTGGTATAATATCTGGATATGTTGCTCAACCTTTTACAAAAAATTTTTTACAAAATAAAATTAATAAGAATGTAAATACAACCCATTTACCTAAAAACAAAATATCAAATAAGTTTTATTATATTTGGTTTTTATTTTTAGCACCTGGATTTATTTTGGGAATGTTAAATGCTTTTAACATTGAACTAAACTTTAATTTTATTGGAATTAATGTGGTTGAAGTAATGGCATTTATTTTGGCGATATATTGTGTCTTGTTGTGGGTTTTGAATCCACTAACAGATATTCAAATGGCATCAATACACGAAAATTCCTATAGAAAAGTTGTAGATACAACTTGCTTTGTTACTGTTTGGGTGATTATTTCATTTGTTGTCTACGAATTAATTGATTTATCAACTAATGGTTTAATATTTGAATCATTAATACTATTTGGTCCATTCATTCCACTTATGGCTGTACTAATTGGTTTTATTCCTGGCTGTGGTCCTCAAATTATGATCACATCCATGTATGTGAGTGGTCAAATTCCTATGTCCGCACAAATAGGAAACTCTATATCTAACGACGGTGATGCACTTTTCCCTGCGATAGCTATATCTGCAAAGGCAGCAATAGTTGCAACACTCTACAGTGCAATCCCAGCTATTATAATTGCTTATCTCTGGTATTACCTTATAGGTTAAATACTAAATAATAACTAATCGATATGATTTGGAAGAATTTACATATATATGTTGAAAAAAAATCTAAATCAAAATATTCACAATATTTTTTATCTTTAGTTGCTTTTATAGAAAGTATTTTTTTTCCAATTCCTCCAGATTTAATTTTAATACCAATCGTTTATTTTAACCCTAAAAAGTTTTTAGCGACTACACTCAATTGTACGATATTTTCAGTCATTGGTGGAGCTTTTGGATATATTATAGGGTATTTCATTTTTGATATTGCCCAATCTTATTTTGATGTAAGCAAGCAGGGTGCATTTATGAATTTTTATAATGATTGGGGTATTTTTGCAGTTTTTTTGGGTGGTTTTACACCTATACCTTACAAAGTTATAGCTTTAACAAGTGGATATGCTCAATTTAATTTTATCTATTTTATACTCCTTTCATTGTTATCTAGGGGGTTGAGGTTTTTTATTATTGCTTTTATCATTAAACAATTTGGAAAATTAGGTATGGAAATTTTACAAAGAAATAAACTATTAATTTTTATAATCATACCTCTTGGAATAGTCTTTTTTATTTATTTATTTTTTTATCATGATTAAAAATACTTATATTTTATTTCTTGTTTTTTTGTTTTCGCTGCTAGCTATGTCTTTTGCTTTAATATTACAATATGCATATGGTCATAGCCCATGTAAATTGTGTGTATATCAACGAGTTCCATATTATTCAATTTTGATATTGGGTGTATTTTATTTTTTTATTAAGAGATATTTCAATTTAATTTATATATTACTAACTATCTTACTTCTTGTTGAATTAGGAATTTCCGGTTATCATTCTCTTACAACATTTGGAATTATTGAGTACACCGGATGTGAAGCTGCCACGCTTCCAAATGATATTACAAAATTAAAAGAAGAATTAATGTCTAATACATTAATTACTACATGCTCTGATGCCAACTTACCTTACTTTGGTATTCCATTATCAGTTTATAACTTCTTGTTTTCAATGACTTTTCTGTTATTAATTATTTTCAATGCCTACAAAAAAGAAAAATAAATCACTGAGCGGTGAAGATAAAAAATTAATTGAAGAAATTATCAGAGTTGATCACGCAGGTGAGCATGGAGCAACGCAAATATATCGAGGACAATTAGCTATTTTTAAAGAAAACACAGAATTTGGTAAAGAAATTAAGGAGATGGCTGACCAAGAAGAAATCCACAAATCTACTTTTGATGAGTACATAGTAAAAGAGAATGTAAAACCAACCGCTTTATTTCCATTTTGGAATTTAGCAGGTTATGCCCTTGGATTAGGCACTGCATTGATGGGGAAAAAAGCTGCAATGGCATGTACCGTTGCTGTTGAAGAGGTCATCGGTCAACACTATGAGGAACAAGCCAAGGAACTATCTAAAAGAAAATTAAAACCAGATTTATTGAAGACTGTAAAAAAGTTTAGAGAAGATGAACTAGAACATCATGATACAGGTGTCGAACACCAAGCTGAAATGACAACTGGATATGTTCTTTTAGCTAAAACAATAAAACAGCTATGCTATACTGCGATAAAAATAACTAAAAAATATTAATCCTTCTCTAAGACACTATCCCAATATAAATAATCTCTCCAACTCGAATGAAGATAATCAGAAGGGAAATTTTTACTTTTTAATCTTAAAGAATATTGCGAGGGTTCTTTAGGTTTTCTAAGTAATTTAAAACCAACTTGACTTAAATCCCTACTTCCTTTAGTCCAATTACATTTTGAACATGCAGTCACAACGTTCTCCCAATTTGTCAATCCACCTTTTGAACGAGGTATTAAATGATCGAAAGTTAATTCTTTTGTTGAAAATTTATCATTGCAATATTGACATGTGAAATCGTCTCTCAAAAAAACATTAAATCTTGTAAATGCAGGTTTATGACTATGTGGTATGTAGTCTTTGAGTGCAATAATGCTAGGGAGTTTTATTTCAAATGATGGGGATGAAACCTTTTGATCATATTCTTCAACTATATTAACTCTATCAAGAAAAACTGCTTTTACCGTATCCTTCCAACTCCAGATGGATAAGGGGAAATAGCTAAGTGGCCGGTAGTCTGCATTTAGTACTAAAGATGGACAATGATTCGAGTTAATCATGATTTAATATTAACATATCCAAAAAAGAGAATGTTTAATAGTTTATTAATTCCAGTGTTCATACAGCTTGTTAATCTCATCTAAAGCAATTGGGCTAATTGAATGTGCGCAGTTATCATCTAAAACCAGTTTACTAGAAAATTTTTTTGATTCCAAAAACGAATTTGTCTCAACTGCCCTATAAAATGGTACGACATCGTCCATTTTTCCATGAAAAATTAAAAAACTAGATTTGATTTCAGATATTTTCAAATCATTTAAAATTTCTTTTGGCAATGATCCTGATAATGAAATGATACTATGAAAATTTAAATTTTTTTGAAGAGCATAATATGTCGCCAACATAGAGCCTTGAGAGAAACCAATGATAGAAATCTGAGTTTCATCAACTGCGTGTTCATGAATTATTTTTTCAATTATTTTTTCAAGATGAAAGAAGGCTGATTTTAGACCTTCTTTTAATTCTTCAATTGATCTTTCTTTTAATGGAAACCACTGATACCCAAAATAATTGAATTCACAGGGTTCCGGGGCATTAGGAGATATAAACTCAGTTTCTTCTTTTTCCAAAGATATATAATCTTTTAAGGAAATTAGGTCATTTCCATTAGACCCATAACCATGCAAAAATAATACAATTTTCTTCATCAATTCTTCTTAAATTTAATAATTAGACATTTATAGATAATTTGATAACTATTTACCATGTTTTCATCTACTGTATTGCCTTTTGTTTTAATTGTATCCATGATTTTAGCTCTTCTCATGGTTGTAATTGGTGTAATAGCTATGGCTAAAAATGGAAGTTTTAATAAAAAACACAGTAACAAACTTATGCGAATGAGAGTATTGTTTCAAGGTATTGCTGTTTTAGTATTCGCTGCGATAATATATTTATCAAGATAATTTAAATTACTAAAATCATGAATAAGAAAAGTAAAATACTATCAACCACGATTAATAAAAGCACTTCCAGTTTAATGGATGATTTTAATAGCTCAATTGATATTGATAAAAGATTAATTGAAGAGGATATTGCTGTTACAAGTGCACATGTAAAAGCTTTAGTAAAACTAAAAGTTATTTCAAAAAAAGAATCTCTTACTATTCAAAAAGGATTAAATTCAATATTGAATGATCATAAAAAAGGTAGACTAAAATTTTCAAAGAAAAATGAGGATATTCACATGAATGTAGAGTCTTTCCTCAATAAAAAAATAGGTAATGTAGCTAATAAGATTCATACTGGAAGGTCTCGTAATGATCAGGTAGCAACTGATACTAGATTATGGACAATCAAAGCCTCCAAAAATTTACAAGAAGAGATCAAGAATTTAATGAAGTCTATTTTAAATCAAGCTCGCGGAAATGAAAAAACTATTATTCCTGGATTTACTCATTTGCAGGTTGCACAACCTGTATCTTTGGCTCATCACTTAATTGCATATTTAGAGATGTTTAAAAGAGACTTAAATTATTTTGATTTTTGTATAAATAACAGCGATGAAAATGTATTAGGCAGTGCTGCTTTAGCAGGTAGTAATTATAATTTAGATATAAGTTTATTAAATAAAAGTTTACATTTTTCAAAATCTAAAAATAATTCTATGGATGGTGTAAGTGATCGTGATTTTTGCATGTATTTTCTACATGCTAGTTCTTTAACTGCGACTCATTTAAGTAAATTATCATCTGAGCTAATTTTATGGTCAAGTAATTTTATGAAGTTATTTAATATAAGTAGTGAATATTCTACAGGTAGTTCCATAATGCCTCAGAAAAGAAATCCCGACTCATTAGAACTTGTAAGATCAAAAACGAATAGCATTAGAATTAAGTCAATAGAACTCTCAAATATCATTTCAAACCTTCCTTTAACTTATTTTAAAGATTTTCAGGAGGATAAAAGGATAATATTTGATTGTTATGACGAGTTAATAAGCTGTATTAAAATTATGGAAAAAGTTATTAACAAATCTAATTTTGAAAAATCTATTGGAAGAGATTTATGCAATAATTATTTTGCTACAGCTACAGATTTAGCAGACTATCTAGTTATAGAAAAGAAAATACCTTTCAGAGACTCTTATAAAATTATTGCTGATATAGTAAATTATGCTCAGAAAAAAAATAAAAATCTCTCACAAATAAAAATTGATGAATACCAAAAATTTCAAAAATCAATTGATAAAAATATTTATAAATATGTTGATATAAATAACAGTCTATTAAGAAAAAAAACACCCATGAGTTCAAATCCAAAAGAGGTTTCTAGAGTGATTAAAAAATATATTAAATTTCTTAGAGTAAGATGATCAAGTTTTTATTAATAATATTATTACCTATATTTATCATTGGCTGTGGAAACCAAAAACCTAATAAATTACCGGAGGGTGTTGTAGATAAATCTCAATATCCATTTCCTCCTAATGATGACTATGATTACCCTGAGAGCGAATAATGCTGGATAAAATATTAAAAGAGTTTTCTAGTCCTTTTTATCTTTATGATGAGGATAAAATTAAAGGTAAAATAAATTTTCTAAATGATTTAGAATTAGAGTTTCCTAGAAAATTTAATTTTGCCGTCAAAGCTAATCCTAACCTTGCAATTTTAAACCTTATTCATTGTTGTGGTTTTGGTGCTGAAGTTGTCTCTGCTGGTGAATTGTTTAAATCGTTGAAAGCCGGGTTTGAACCTGAAGATATTATATTTGATGGGCCGGGAAAAACTGATTTCGATTTAAAGTACGCAATCACGCAGAAAATTCACTCTATAAATGTTGAAAATATTGAGGAAATTGAATTCATTAATGATTACTCTTTAAGTAAGGGGTTAAAAACAAATATTGGAATAAGAATAAACCCCGATATTGATGGGTCGACCATGGATAAGATTACTACTGGTTTATCAGGAGGTAAATTCGGTATTTCAATTGATCAAATTGACTTTGATACAATCTCTAATTTAGAGGGGGTAAACTTAAAAACACTTTCTGTTCATATAGGAAGTCAAATAACTGATTATCAAAAGTTACTTGGTTCATATGAAAATCTGATCAAAATTGCAGATGAACAAAATCTTAAAAATAACATAAATATTGATACTTTAGATTTTGGTGGAGGATTTGCTGTTCTTGATCACTCAGATAAAGAAATAAATTTTGATAGTTGGAAAAATAATTGTAACAAAATACTTAATGGTAAAAATTATAATATTATTTTTGAACCTGGAAGATTTATAGTAGCTGATAGTTGTGAACTTATCAGTAAAGTTTTATACATAAAAAATAGTGGCAAAAAGAAAATTGCTATTATTGACTGTTCATTTTCTGAATACATACGTCCAGCTTTGTATGACATAAAGCCACCAATAAAAGTTTCAAACAAGTCAAAGGATTTTGAAATTTATGATATTGCAGGTGGAATTTGTGAGTCTACTGATTATTTTGTAAAAGATATTGAACTCCCCAAGATAAAAGTTGGAGACAATATAGTATTTATGAATGTTGGTGCTTACGGATCCTCTATGTCCTCAACTTATAATAGTCGACCTCGACCTCTAGAGGTATTATTCAACAAAGATGAGTATCGTGTTATCCGATCTCGTGATACCTTAGAAGATCTATGTAAAAATGAGATCATGTAATGATAATATTTTTAAAGCGTGTAAATATTATAATCGCCTTAATCTTATTATTTTTAACTCTTGGTTTAATAAAATTTAAAAATAATTTATCTCATGGTCCCGTAAGTAACTTTAATGTTGATGCGATTGTTGTATTAACAGGGGGGAAAGGAGAGAGAATAATTGAGGGTTATAAACAAATTGAAAAATCTAATCAAAATAAGTTGTTTATTTCTGGTGTTGATAATACCTTTAATTCAGAAGTTGTATTAGTGAATATTCTTAACTTTGATCAAGACATTGTTGAATGTTGTATTGAGGTTGGATATTTATCAAAAAATACATATGAAAATGCGTTGGAAACAAGATATTGGGCCTTAGAAAAAAAAATAAAATCGATTTTATTAATTACTTCAGATTTACATATGCAACGTGCAGAATTTTTATTTAATCAACTATCAGGTTTGAAAGTAACTCCTTATTCTGTGAGCAATAGTGATATAGTCATTCCTTTTGAAAAGTTGGTAGAGGAATACATTAAGTTAATTGTCTCAAAATTAGTTTTTATAAAAAAATATGAAATTTAGTTTTTTAATAACATTTTATTTTACAACAGCTATTGTATTAATTATTTCTTTGTTAGGCCTTCCCTTCAAATATACAAAATTTAGATTTTTTGTGCTTTTCTTTACAAGAAACATGACAGTAATTTTAAAATTGTTTGGAATTAATATAGAAGTAATTAATTCTGATTTTGCTCACAAAAAGGGTTATCTCTATGCAAGTAAACATCAGTCAATGTTTGAAACAATATACTTTAATGAACTCTTTTATAATCCTGCATATATTTTAAAAAAAGAATTATTGAATATTCCGTTATTTGGGACCTATCTTAAAAAATTGGGAATGATTGCTATTGATAGAAAACAAGGAATCCATAGTCTTCGTTACGTAAATCAGCAAACAGTTGAATATTTAGATCATAGACCTGTAATAATTTTTCCCGAGGGAACCAGAACAACCTTTAAGGATCAACCTGATTTAAAACCTGGAATTTATTCAATGTACAAGTCTTTGAACAAGCCAGTTGTGCCTATTGCTTTAAATTCTGGAAAATTTTGGCCTAAAAATAATCAGATTCATAAAGGCTCCATAACAGTAGAGTTTAAAGAACCGATACCTCCCGGATTAAGCAAGCAAGAATTTTTAAGTAAACTCAAAATGGAGATAAATAGCCTTAATCATTAGGAATAAACTTTCCTGCCTGTCTTGCCTTAACAATTCTATCTCTTACATTTTTGGTCTTCTTTAATTTTGTTAATAAATTCTTAGAATTTCCCTGATTGAGGGTTTGAGAAAATTTTTTTAATTCACTTATGAAATTATTAGTTAATTTTTGAATTTGAGAATTATTTGCTAGAAATATATCCCTCCACATTTCTGGATCACTTCCTGCTACTCTAGTAAAGTCTCTAAATCCACCAGCAGAAAATTTTACAAGCTTTGAATTTAGTGAAGATTCTTTTTTCATTGCCGTCAAAACTAATGAATAGGAAATTAAATGAGGCAAATGTGAAGTCAAGCTAAGCACTTTATCATGCTCTTTTGCAGACATAATTTCTATTTTCATATTTAGTGACTTCCAAAACTTAACTATCTTATTTATGTTTGTCTTGGAAGATTTTTTTAAAGGACAAATAATATTATATCTATTTGTAAATAGTCCATCAAATCCATTCTCCAGTCCAGCTTTTTCAATACCCGCTATTGGGTGTGAGGGAATAAAATTAAATTTATATTTTTTTTGATTATATAATTTTTCTATATTTACTTTTGTTGAGCCAACATCTGTTACAATTGTTTTATCTAAATTAATGTTGCTTAGTTTTTTGAATATAGATTGATACTGGAGCATAGGTACACAAATAATTATGAGATCAATATTTAAATTGTTGATTTCTTGAAGTGATTTCAAAACTTTTACATTATTTAATTTTGATTTATTAATTCTAATTTTAAGATTATTGGATTTATCAAAAGCAAAAATATTAACATTTTTGTATTTTTTAATTACTGATCTTGCTATTGATGATCCAATCATTCCAAAACCAATTATGAGAATATTTTTAAACATTAAATTTATTGGCTGTTTTTACTGCCTTTTTCATGTCACTTTTTGTTCCTATGGTCATCCTAACAAAATTATGTAATCCATATGATGACAATGATCTGACTGTAATTTTATTGGAGTGTAAAAAATCAACAAATTTTTGAGTTATTGATGAATTTTTAAACTTTAAAAGGATAAAATTGGCCTGAGTATCAATGGTTTCAAATAATTTATTATTTAAGCCTCTGCAAGTAAGAGATTTGTTTACAAAATTATTTTTTACAGAGTCATTAATCCATTTTTTATTTTTCAAAGACTCTTGAGCTGCAATGCATGACAATCTTGATACATTAAAAGGCTTTTTATATTGATAGAGTTGAGAAATAAGCTTTGAATTAGCATATCCCCAACCTACTCTTAAGCCGCCTAGAGCAAATATTTTTGAAAAAGACCTTGTTATAATCAAATTAGAAAATTTTTTAACTAATTGCATTCCATCATCATATTTTTTATCTCTAATATATTCACAGTATGCTGAGTCTAATACAACAATTGTTTTTTTACTTATTTTATTTAAAAATTTAATTAATTCATTTTTGTAAAAAATAGACCCTGTAGGATTATTGGGGTTAGCTAAAAAAACAATTTTTGTTTTTGAGCTGATCATTTTACTTAAATTTTCTAATTTAAATTGAAACTCTTTATCATCATATTTTTTTACTTTGCATCTAAAGTGTTTTGCATAGATTGAATACATAGCAAAAGCATATTTAGTAAAAACGACTTCATCATTGGGTTTTGAAAAAGTAGCATATATCATTTGGAGAACTTCATCTGAGCCTGCGCCTAATATAATTTGTTTATTGTTGATTTTATAAGTTTTAGCAATTTGATTAATTAAACTCTCTCCATCAAGCTCAGGATAGATATTTGAAAATTTAATATTTTTTTTTATTAATGACTTTACAGATTTAGCTGGGCCATAGTTGTTCTCATTTGATGAAAGCCTTACATACCCTTTAAATACTTCTGCTCCACCCTTGTAGGTATTTTTTGGTTGGCTATTTTTCATAATTTTTTGATAATAAATAAACTATATAAAGAAAATATCATCATTTTATATTGAAAATTAATCCAAAAAGCCTTAAATTCCAGTTTCACCGATTTGATAGCAGCTTGCGGGTGTAAAACAGCTAAAGCGTATCTCCCGCAGTTATCTTTCGAACAGGTTTAAAAATGAGAGAAATAATTGCAAATACTGAATATCCAGGTTTCTTACTGAAATGCCAAGAAGAGCTACCATTGGACTCTGGTAAAAAAATTAAGAATTTTCAAATCGCTTATCAAACATATGGAAGTCTTAATGCTCAAAAAAATAATGCAATTTTGGTTTGTCATGCATTAACTGGTGATCAATTCCCTGCAGAGGAAAATCCTATAACTAAAAAAAATGGTTGGTGGGAATTAATGATTGGACCCGATAAGCCTATTGATACGAATAAATACTTTGTTATCTGCTCTAATGTTCTTGGGGGCTGTGTTGGAACAACAGGTCCTAATGATACTAATCCTGATACCTCAAAAATATATGGTTTAGATTTTCCTACCATAACGATTAGAGATATGGTGAGAGTACAAAAAATACTTGTTGATGAGCTTGGAATATCCAAATTGCTCTCTGTAGCAGGTGGTTCAATGGGTGCAATGCAAGTTCTACAATGGGCTGCTACTTATCCGGAGAGTGTGAGGTCTATTATGAGTATAGCAGGTTCATTGAAACACTCTGCCCAAAATATTGCATTTGATGAGGCAGGAAGGCAATCCATTATGTTGGATCCTAATTGGCAAAATGGAAGATATTTGGAGAGTAATGAAAAACCTGAGAATGGTCTCTCTGTTGCAAGAATGATAGCTCATATTACTTACTTATCTGAGAAAGCTTTTCAAAATAAATTTGGTCGAAATTTACAAGAAAAAAATGATTTATCTTTTGGCTTTGGAATAGACTTTCAGGTTGAAAGTTATCTTCGTTATCAAGGTAGATCTTTTGTTGATCGATTTGATGCTAATAGCTATCTATATATGACTCGAGCAATGGATTATTTTGACGTGAAAGATGAAATTATTGCAAATAAAAAAACTATAATTGGTAATTCGATCCGATTTCTAGTTTTATCATTTACCAGTGATTGGTTATTTCCAACAAAAGAGTCAAGAGAGATAGTATCTTTATTAAATTCTATTGGGTCCAATGTTAGTTTTGCTGAAGTCGTATCAGATAGAGGTCACGATAGTTTTTTATTAGATGAGCCACAATTTTTTAAAGTTGCTCAGGGATTTTTAAAGGGAATAAAATGAGAAAAGACTATGAGATCATTTTAAATTTAATTCCAGAAAACTCAAAGGTGTTGGATATTGGTTGTTCTGATGGAGAGTTAATCACTTACCTAGAAAATAAAGGAATAAGTGCTCAAGGTGTGGAATTAAGTCAAGAAAAAGTAATCAAATGTTTGGAAAAAGGATTAGATGTAATACACGGTGATATAAATTTAATAGTTGAAGATTTTCCATTTAATCAATTCGATTATTGTCTTTTGACTCAAACAATTCAGGCAGTTCAAGAACCAGACCAGTTATTAAACACCCTCAAAAAAGTAAGTAAAAATATCATTGTGAGCTTTAATAATTCGGCACGTCTGAGTAAAATTTCAAATTTTCTTTTAACAGGAAGTTTTGACTCACTTTTAAAAAAAGCAAATAGTGATCACTGGTATAATACTGATTATATTCACCCATGTAGCATCAAAGATTTTAAAAAATTAGCAACAGATTTAGATCTAAAAATAATTTCAACTTTTGATGTCCTTTCTCAAAAGAAATTTGAAAACGGTAAAATTCCTTCAAATTTATTTTGTAAAGAAGTTCTCTTCCATATTACTAATGAACAATAAAAATATAATTTTTGTCTATAACGCCAAAGGTGGTAAATGGAACTATATTCTTGATACAGTCCATAAATATGCCTCCCCCAGCACCTATGATTGCAATTTATGTAAAATTACTCATGACCTGAAAATGCGCGAGTCGTGGAAGAAATTTATAGAGAACTCATCACATAATTTTAAGTTTTTACATTCTGAAGAATTAGAAGAATTTAATCTTTTAAATTACAAAGATGAACTGCCTATATGTCTTGAGGAAAAAGAAGGTAAATACAAATTATTGATAGATAAAAAACAAATGAATGAATTTAAAAATGAATTTGAATTAATCAATATTTTAGAAAAAATATTATAAACCGACTAAACCCAAATATATTAATCGAAGCGAGCCTATCACTACAAAAATATTAATAATGGCAAAAAAAGAATTATCTGAAAGTTTACTATTCATCCAGTGTCCCAAAATTACTCCTATTACTGCAATTGGTGAAAAAATTAAATAACTATATAACTTCTCAAAGTTTAATATTTCCAAATAGAAATAAGGGATTAATTTAAATAAATTTATTAAAGCAATAGAAAAAACTACGCCTGCAACAAACTGCACTTTTTTATTATAAATTGACATAAAATATATATTTAATGGCAATCCTCCAGAGTGGAGTACAAAACTAGTAAACCCAGCTAGTGCTCCCCAAAAAGATTTACTTCCATAAAAGGGTATTTTTTTTAAATTTCTGTTGTCTGCGATTAAGTAATTAAGCAAAACATATAATAAGGAAATTGATCCAATAAAAATACTTATCATTGATAAATTAATAAATTTAAACAAGATTGTTCCAATAATAACCCCCAATAAAGAATATGGTGCAATTGACCATAAAATTTTATATTCAAAATGTTTTCTATTTAAAAACAAAGCAATTACATCACATACAATTAACATTGGCATTAATATAGCTATTGCAGTTAAAGGACCATAAGTTATGGATAAAAGGGTTACTGAAATTAAAGCCAATCCACCCCCGGAAAAACCTGATTTCGAAATTGCAAATAAAAGAATAGAAAAAGAAACTATTAAGTAATAACTAATATCTAGCAAAAATTTATCCTATATTTTAAATCTCAATATAAATTAATATTAAGTCGGCACAAAATTTTTAATAGGTATTTTTTTTTGTTTTTTTGAACTCTTTGCGTAAACAATCTTTTTACATACGCAAATCATTAGTCCTCCCATATAAGGAAAAAATAATTTACCTATTTTTTCAATTGTTCGATGTGATTTGTAATTTAAATAATGATTCCATGGAGGAAAGTGTAAAAATGTTTTTCTGTAATCAAGAACCAAAAAGTCTTGTATTAGTGATTTAAATTGCTTGTTTGAGTAAGATCTACCAAACCCAAAAGGATTGTTATCATACCGAGTCCATATACCTGACCTTCTGGGAATAATTGATAAAAATAAACCGTTTGGCTTAAGTATTCTCCATATTTCTTCAATACTACTCTGGGGCTTATCAACGAACTCAAGTAAATGAGTAGATACTACCACATCAACTGAACTTGGATCCAAAGGTAAGAAATATTCATGTATTATTTGGTGTTCGAAATCGTATTTCTCTTTAACATTACCATCTAAAAATTCTGGCTGCATAGAGGATATTTGTAAATTTTTATTTTGCTTACTAAGAAAAGAAAGAAAAGGGTTTGTATAACCATATCCACAAATAACACTATCGTTTACAGAATTTAAATGGGTGTTTAATTGATGACGTATGTTGCGTTTAACAATAGTGCCTAGTCTTGAATTATAAAAACTATAAATATCGGATGCGTTGATATCCATAGTTGTATTTTAACGAGATTTACATAACATTCTATTTCTTATGCAAAAACCTAATGTGTATTTGTTTCCCCAATTAGATGATAACTATGGATATTTAATTAAAAATCCTCATGAAACAAAAGGGGTGCTAGTTGATCCCTCAGATCTAGATATGTGTTTGAAGATACTTGAACTGAATGATTGCAGTGCTTCTCACATAATCATTACACATCATCACGATGATCACATTGGCGCTGTTAATGAAATTAAATCAAGATTTAAATCTTTAGTCATAGGTTACAAAAATGACTCCAAAATACCAAAACCAGATAAAGAAGTTGAAGATCAGGAAATTTTTGAAATACATGGAAATGATTATAAAGTCATACATACACCTGGGCATACGCTTCAACACATAAATTATTTTATGCTTAAACATAATATTTTATTTTCTGGGGATACTCTATTTAGCATTGGATGTGGAAGAATGTTTGAGGGAAATCCTGAAGTTTTTTGGAACAGTTTGTCTAAGCTAAAACAATTACCTGAAGATACAAAAGTATATTGTGGGCATGAATATACGATGGCTAATTTAAAATTTGCCCTCAATATAGACCCTGATAATGAGAAGCTTAATGAATATTATAAATGGGCCTCACACCAAGAAATAGAGCATCGACCAACAATTCCAACAACTCTCTCAGACCAATTGCTCTGTAATCCATTTTTGAGATGTGACACAGATCAATTTATGAAATTTTATGACACGCAAGATGCAACAGAGGTATTTGCTAAAATGCGCTCTGCAAAGGATAATTTCTAGAAAATTATTTTAATCTTGGTGTTTTAATGAAATGTGCTAATTTCAGGATACTTATGAAAGACACTTTTCAATTAGATAGCGATATTGCTGATGCTTTTCAAAAAAAGCAAATGGATAAAGTATGTTCTCTTTACTATGAAGCAGCAAATTACTTCGAAGATAAGGCTGATATAGAAGCAGCATGTTTTTTCTATACACAAGCCTTAGTAATGGCTTTAGAAGAAAATCATGAACTTAAGGAAAAGATTATTTACAAGCTTGAAAAATACGGCAGAAGTAAAGACGCAACTTTAAATTAACTAAAATCTGAATGGAAAAACCTACCATTCAACTTCCTGATACTTGGCTTAAACATTTAAAAGAGGAATTTAATCAAGATTATATGATTAAACTCAAAAGCAAACTTTTAGAATTAAAAAAAAATAAAATTATTTTTTATCCTCCAGGAAAACAAATTTTTAATGCATTTAATTTAACTCCTTTAGACAAGGTGAAGGTAGTGATATTAGGTCAAGACCCCTACCATGGACCTGGCCAAGCTCATGGGCTCAGTTTTTCTGTACCAGAAAATATAAAACCACCGCCCTCACTGTTGAATATTTATAAAGAACTTCAAGATGACTTAAAAAAAGAGGTGAATTACAACAATGGTAATTTAGATAAGTGGGCTAAGCAGGGAGTATTTCTTTTAAACACAACTCTTACAGTAGAAAAATCAAAACCTCTCTCACATCAAAAGTTTGGTTGGGATATTTTTACAGACAAAGTTATCTCAGTTATCAGTAATGAATTAGAAAATATTGTTTTTATATTATGGGGTTCGTTTGCTCAATCAAAGAAAGAGATAATTGATTCGAATAAACATCTTATTTTATCAGCACCGCACCCTTCCCCATTATCGGCTCACCGCGGTTTTTTTGGGAGTAAGCCTTTTTCTAAGACAAATACCTTTCTAAAATCAAAACAAATTGATATGGTTGAATGGTAATGAAGACTAATGTTGAAAATCTCGTAGGGTTCATTGAAAAAGCAGTTATTGCAATAATATTATTAGCTACTATTACCGCCATTATGTTTGAGATAATGAGAATGATAGAAGTTCAGTATGTAGAGTTAGCTGATCTACTTCTCTTATTTATTTATGTTGAAGTTATTGGGATGGTTCGAGTCTACTATGTTTCCAATCGTGTAAGAATGACATATCCCTTATTTATTGCTATTACCGCTTTATCTCGTCTTATTATACTTCAAGGTAAAGACTCAAACCCAGAGCTTCTTCTTTACGAAGCAGGAGCAATAGTCTTAGTTGCGATTGCAGTCATCATTCTTCGACTTAGGTATGTCCCAATACTTCGTCCTATTGAAGATGTTGATGAAATTAAACCTAGAAGCACAAAAAAGTAATAAAATTGAAAAAAATTGCAGTCATTGGAACTGGGCTTAGTGCCCTTTCTTTAGCATATCACTTGCCTGCACTTGATATTACATTTTTTGAGAAATCCTGGAGACCAGGTGGAAGAATAAGCACAAGAAAACATGAGCAATATGCTTTTGATCATGGTGCTCACTATTTGAAATTAGATCATGGTGTTATTGGCTTAAATGAATTTTTAAAAAAAATTGATGCTATTAAAATTTTAAAAGGTCAATTTTGTTCAAATATCTCACAAAATTCTCCAATTGAAGATAAAGAGGTCATTGTTGGTAAAGATGGAAATGAATCAATTCCTATAAAGATACATAAATCACTGCACTACCCTACGCATTTTTCAAAACAGATAACCAACATTGAAAGCAATAATAATGAATATTTCTTAATCGCAGCAGATGAGAAATTTGGACCTTATGATTATGTTTTTTGTAGCATGCCCTTTGAACAATCAAAAAAATTGTTAGATCAATTTATAGATTATAGCGATATTCCTGAAATAGAGTTTGACTCCATTTGGACAGTCATGATTGCATTTAATAAAAGATTAGGAGCTCCTTTTCAATTTGGATATCACTTAACACCTGAAATTAGTTTCTTAATGAATCAAAATTTTAAACACGAATTTTTTAATGAAGAGTGCTGGGTTGTAAATATGAGAGCTGATTGGACAAAAGAGTATTACAACATAGAAAATTATGTTTTAGAGGACTATGTGGTAAATCAAATGAAAAAGTCTTTTAAATCAAAAGCTGATGCTGTTTTTAAGAAGTCACATAGATGGAGATACTCTTATACAAAGAAAAGTCTAAGAGATCAAAACTCTAAAAGATTCATTGAGTCCATAGATCAGCATCTATATGCTTTTGGGGATTGGTGTGAAGGTCCAAGTATGCAAGATGCTTGGTTATCTGGTAAGAAATTAGCTCAGCATTTCGTTGAAATGAGACTAAAAAATTAAATAAAGATTGTGAATAATAAAATTGAGGAAGTTCCTCAATGCGTTTTATTATAAATTTTTTTCCATTTTAAATAGTCTTGGTCATTTAACATAAATCTCATCAAGTTTTTTACATCATTTTTATTAATATTATATTGCAAATTTATTATTTGGTATGGTATCTCGTCGTTATGTGCCAAGAACTTAATATGATCTAATTCATAGGGCGTTAAATATTTCATTAAACTATAAACATCGGACATATAAAAAAACTATACAAAAAATAGTATTTAAGTCTAGTTCATGAAAATGTATTACCAAAAAATGTATAAAAGGTGATTTTTCTGTATTCTATTTCAAAGCAGCAAAAAAACTGTCTGATTTATTGCAATCGCCGTAATAAGTTTTTTTCAAATTTACACTATCAGGATAAAATATGTTTCTCTCATATCTAAGGATTTTTTTATATAGAATTAGGGTGTTAAAGGAGAAGTCAGTTTCAATTCTAAAATGATAGCTTACGTCATCTTCCCCCATGTAATCATATTGTAAATCTTGAAATCTCTCCTTTAATACAAAGAGGTTTTGGTCAAATGAGTATTCAAATTCATTTATATGCTCATTTTTAAATTCAATAATTTGTACTTTTGAGTAATCAATAAGAGATGTTTCTTGACAAGCTAATTTTATACTCTGGCCGAAAGATAAACTTGGAATAAAAAATAATATAAAAAAAAACTTCATAATTTAATCCATTATGCTTGCTTTAAATCCATACTCTGAGATGGCTTTTTTTCGAAAAAAACCCTCAATTTTTATCATCGTTACAAAATTGTTTGAACATTTAAGAAGAGCTTTAAAAGGTTTAGCAGATCCTTTACAACTTACATCTTTACCATTAGCATCGTGTGTTTCACCACAGGCACATTCGTAATTAATAGAACCATATCCATTGAGTCTGAGTAAATGGGCAGCTTGTAAGGGGTTGTTTTTGAGTTTTTCTCTTACTTCCTCTTTGTTAGTTAATATTTCCATTAAGGAGTTAATTTTATTTAATCCCCCCTCATTATCCACATAAAAAAAGTTGCTAAAAGTATGAGCGAAATAGTTAAATCTACCCAAAGAGTACCAGTGAACATATAATTTTAATTTTTACTTGGGATGGCGTTTTCTTCTCTCATCAGAATAGGTCGACCGTCATGTGCAGTGTTTAAAGGTATAATTTTACCTTTATACCTGACACATAAAGTTGGGGCGTTTCTTACTTCTTTCCCCAAATTTACCTCTAAGTCTACAAGAATTAATTCTGCATCATCCAAAATTTTTAATATTTTCATTAATTACATCTCCGATACTACTTTTTAGTCTAATAGTAATCTTTGGATCTTAACAGACTGATTAAAGGTTTAGCGTCAGTTAAAAGTGAGGACTAATTTTCCGCGCAGATATCTTTAATAACTGGTGTATTAGTGCATTCAACACATTTTGTGATTTGAACTACACATCCATCAGCTAATTGAGATACCTCTACTTCTTTGTTACACTTAGAACAAATAGAAGAAACAGATAAGTCACACTTCGGACAAGATATTGTTTGTGCGTTTTCCATTGCCATATATTACTATTAATATACCTTTTTAGATGAAGAATGAAATAGATTACGAAAAACAATTAATAATCAATAAATTCAATATTTTTGCTTTATAAGTTTCTATTTTGATTGATTGAAATAAAAATGTACTTTTAGTTTAAATGGATACAATTAAATCCCTTGTAAAAAGCCATAAAATGATACCTCATCCTGAAGGCGGTCATTACGTCGAAGTATACAAAAATAAGGATGTTAGTCACATATACTATTTGTTAGAAAAAGGGCAATATTCACATTGGCATCGCATCAAGAAGAACGAAACAATACACTTTTATACTGGTAGTCCTTTGAGAATATATACTTCGAAAAATGGCGAAGAATATGAAATAAATGAAATAGGATCTGAAAATAGATTTATTTACAGCGTCGAAAGTAATATATGGTTTTCTTTAGAATCGACTGGATTATTTAGTTTAATTGGTTGCACAGTTGCTCCAGCTTTTGAATTTGAGGATTTAGAAATAGCTCCTAAAAATTGGAAACCTAGTAAATTTAAGGGTTATCTTTGACAAAATTAGATATTTACAAGTAAATTTAGGTATTTTTTATGCTTTGAAATTTACACACGCAATTAATAAAATTTAGTGTAAAGAAATTTTTAATAATCACAGAAAAATCTTTAAAATGGAAGCCAAAGTTTAAAAAAAATTAATCATGATTTTTTTTAAATTTAATTTAAATTTGAAGCTTTTTATAATTTTTCTATTTTTTTGAAAATTGTTGATTTTATTGACAATTTTTCTGTTTTTTTCATAAATTACACATAGATTATTTAATAGTTTGTGTATAAATTAAAAATAATATAAGTTCAAAAGAAGTGCAAGATATAAAAATCAAACCTTGGGAAGAATTAAAACAAATTCATAAGGAAAAATTTAAGAATGAGTTAGATTACTTATCTTTTTTCCGAGATGTAGTTTTGCATGACACTTCAACAAGAGAAAAATACACCTCTCAAACTAAAGATAGGGTAATTGAGGGAGTAACTTGGGCTAAAGAATTCTCAAAGTTTCATCAAAGATATAGAGACGGCTACTCTTACAAGTTTTCTAAAAATAATACAATTTTGAATATAGGGCACCAAACTACATATTTAATTAAACCACAATTTGCAGCTTATCATGCGGTCAGAAAAATAATGAGAAATTGGTTAATAAAGAGACTCAAAGATGAGTATGTCAAAAAAAAGCCAGTAATCTACAATCCTCCTAAAAGTCTCAACCAAGGCGAAAGTAACTTTATTACAAGGCGGACAAAAGTTGCTTATTTAGTATATATGGGTGACTTAGCTGTTAGAGATAATTTACTTTACTCTATTAGAGATAATAAAACTCTAGTGCCCAAACCAGCTTCGCTATCTTGGTGTGTGTCACAATTTGATGATAAATATATATCTGATGGTATACTAACCTACCCTAAAAATTTAGGCCCCTTGAATGAAAACTTATTGTCAGAATCATTGTCTTTTTAAATGTCAGAAGTAATTAAAGTATTATTATCATCATACGGCTTTGCAATTTTACTATGGGCAGCTTTTATCTATACTCAAAAAAGATTTGGTAAATTAACAAAAAATGTTAGTTCCAAAAGAATATATATTAAATATTTTATTATAATCGTTTTAGGGTACGGGACTTTCTCGCTAGTGTTAATCAGTGTTTATAGCGATTGGTTTAAATAATCAAAGTTTATGAATAGTGATGATATTGAAACTCAGGATTACATATTTATGAAGTGTCTCCAGGAAAAAATATGTAAAAGACATGTCACATTAAAAACAACAGGTAAACAGATAAACGATGAGTCTTTAATTTCGAAAAATGTGATTAATGCTTTTGACTTGGATGAAATTTCATTTTTGACAGGACTAAATTTCAATATTGTGAGTGATACAGGGGCAAAACTTATAAGAATGAATCTAGCAAATAAAATTATGTGGGAAGATGATCAAAATAATGAAAAGCGATATCTTTGGTATTTGTCTGAGAACGGTGAAAAATATTTAGAGAGAAATTCATACAAGAGCACATGAACATAGAATTAGTGATAAATACATTTTGGTTTTTTTCGATTTTTACAGCAGCTATTTACATCATTAAAAAAAGGTATGTTGGTAAAAAGGAATATTCTATTATAGATAATGCTTTTAAATTGGGCTTATCTGTATCAATTTTTTTAATTTTTTTAAGCTTGTATTTCTTACTTACACAATCTTAGTTTCCACCCTCAAGTAAAATAAATTTTTGTGTATCCAGATCAACTCCGGCTTCTGTTCTAAGTTTTATCATTTCAGGAAGTTTTAACATTTCTTGCATTTTATCCATCGACTCTACTTCTATAACCGTATAAATTTCTTCATTGTTATCTTTTGGATGTCCATAGGCTAATACATTAAGACCATATTCCTGTCTCAGTTTTTCATTTTCTTCAAACATTTGTTTCCAATGTTCATAACCTCTAGTTATTTTTGCATTTGTAATAATTTTCATAGTTATCCTTTCTATCAATTATCATAACATTTTCTTTGTTAAAAACGTCGGTAATTTTATTTGTGATATATTCCGAATACTCTATTATGCTTATTCTACGCATGATTGGGGCCATAGCTCAGCTGGGAGAGCGCTACGCTGGCAGCGTAGAGGTCAGGGGTTCGATCCCCCTTGGCTCCACCAAGGTAAAATTAAAAAATGGAACAAAACTTAGATAAACTTTTTTCAATTAATTTTTTAGGAACATGGCTTATTACTCTAGCCGTAATAGCACTAGTAATATTTGCTAGCTATAAAATATTTAATATTCTGTTTAAATCAGAGATATACTTTAAAAAATCAGCAATTAGCTATTTTTTAATTTTTATTTTTATTTTCGGCTTCTTAATATACTTCTATAGCTAATTATCTAACAAAAATTATTTTATCTTTTGATATGCAAAATAGTCAGGTCAATTAGTCTATAAAATATTTAATTTAATTGTTAATAGAGTGTACTCTTGACTAAGAACTAAATTATTTAGCTCACAACCAAGGAGGTTAATAAATGAGTATAGCAAGAGTAACAACAGTAAAAATGGACTCAAAGGAGGCAGCTGACGAACAAACACAAGGGTACGTACAAAGTGCACCAACAGAATTCCCACAAGCAAGTCAGTTAATTGGCATTAGAATAGATGATGTTACATTAATGGCAGTTACAATTTATCCTGATGCTGAAACTATGAAAGCAGCAGATGCTGCACGGGAAAAAAGATTAAATACTAATATAGAAAATAGGGTCTCAGTCGAGACAGTAGTTGGCGAGGTTACATTAGATCATCATAATCACTAATGATGAATGTGATCAGACGAATATAAAAGCCTTTAGACAGATCTAAAGGCTTTATGATTTTTAGACACCCCATCTCATAGCTGCTGTGTGAACAGATGAGTCCCAATGCTTTAAAAGCTCTTCGTCAAGCTTTGTAAGAGTAATAGAGGCACCTTGCATCTCAAGAGAAGTACAATAATTTCCAACAAGAGACCTTGATATCTTTATATTTTTTTTGTCTAACATGTTTTTAGCATTATCATAAATTAGGTATAGCTCTGTTAAAGGGGTACCCCCCATTCCATTGACGAATAAAAGAATTTCTTCATTTGCCTCAGGCTTTAAGTCCTCGTTAATTGCTTCTAATAACTCGTTTGTAATGTCTTGCGCAGATTTCATTTTATCTCTTCTTCTTCCAGGTTCACCATGAATTCCAACACCAAATTCCATTTCATCATCACCTATATCAAAATTTGGTTTTCCTGCAGCTGGGACAGTGCAGCTTGAAAATGCAACTCCCATAGAACCTGAATTTTTATTTACCTTATCCCCTAAGGCTTTACATTCTTGTAAGCTACCTCCATGCTCAGCTAAAGAACCAACTATTTTTTCAACAACAACAGTAGCAGCAACACCTCTTCTACCAGTTGTAAATGAAGAGTCCTCCACAGCAACATCATCATTTGTCAATACAGACTCATTTGGACCTTGCATCATCTCAGCTGCCATTTGGAAATTCATTACATCTCCGGAATAGTTTTTAACGATAAATAAAACTCCAGCTCCGCTGTCTACTTTTTCAGCAGCAGCTAACATTTGATCAGGTGTGGGTGATGAAAAAACAAATCCAGGGCAGGCTGCATCCAGCATACCATAGCCGACTAAGCCACCATGCATGGGTTCGTGTCCACTCCCTCCTCCACTGATCAGAGCTACTTTTCCCTCTTTTGTGGGAGTGGCTCTGGTGATGAAGTTGGGGTCGTAGTGGCAGTTAACAATATCTTGATGCGCAGCACCAAAACCTTGCAAACTCTCCTTTAGAAAATCATCCGCTGAATTCATAAATTTTTTCATAGTATCCTCCTAACTATTTAACACTGACTCACAGACAGTTTTTATCATTAATTGTGAAGACCTAGCTCCAGGATCGATATGACCTTTCGCTCGCTCTCCTAAAAAAGAAGCTCTCCCTTTTGTAGCTAAAAGATCTTTTGTTGAAAACATCCCTTTTTCCGCCACTTCTATAGCTTCATTAAGTATCTCTTTAACATGTTTATTATCCTCGACACCTTTTTTAAGGCAGTTAGATACAGGTATGAGAACATCCATCATTGTTTTTTCTCCTACATCTGCTTTACCTCTTTGTTTTACAGCTTCCACGCCATCTGCAAAAATTTCGATTGCCTTTTTATAATCAACACCATTATCGATATCGTTTCCTTTGGCCATGGTCATAAACAATGTGCCAAACAGGGCTCCAGATGAGCCACCAATACCAGATAAAACTTTCATTGCTATTTGGTTTAGAGCTTTAGACATTGGCAAATCTTTAATTACAGCTTCTAATTCTATAACCAGCTTGATCCCTCTTTGGACATTAAAAATATGATCCCCATCTCCTATTTCTTGGTCCAATTTTTCTATTTCACTTGCATTTGCATCAATTACAGCTTGAATTTCTTTTGCTCTATGGATTAAAAAATTAACACTCATTGCACGCTCATTCCTTTTTCGTCAAAAAATAAAATTTTATTTTGATCTATTGCAAAATTTACTTTGTCCCCTTTTTGTCCTTGGAATGCTCCTTGATATAAGGATAAAATTTCTGCTCCATTAAAATCTAGCTCTACCACAGTTTCTGCACCGAGAGACTCAACAGTTTTAATTGAGCCAGAAAGTTCACCTTCTCCTATCTTAATGTGCTCAGGTCTTAGACCAAGTTGACTTGCTTTATCTGGTGATGAAGTATTTAAAGAAGTTCTGTTGAGAATATTAATTTTTGGTGAGCCTAATCTATTTGCAACATAAATAGATTTTGGATTATTGTATATATCTTCTGGTTTATCAATCTGGGCGATCTTACCATTTTCTAATACTCCGATGCGATCTGCCATAGTTGTGGCTTCAGCTTGATCATGTGTGACGTAGAGAATTGTAGAGCCTAAATTTAATTGGATTTTTTTTAGTTCGACTCTCAAACTTTCCCTTAATTTCGCATCAAGGGATGAAAGGGGTTCATCCATTAAATATATACTTGGGTCTCTGACTAGAGCACGACCTATCGCAACTCTCTGCATTTCTCCGCCTGATAATTCAGTAGCTTTATTGTCTAATTTAGCTGAAATCTTCAACATTTCCGCTATTTTTGTGACTTTTTCTCTAATCTTATCTTCTGGGATTTTTCTAAGAGGAGATCGAAGAGGAAAAGCTAAATTGTCGTAAACCTTATAATGAGGGTATAAAGAGTATTGTTGAAATACAAACGCTGTGTCTCTTGCTGCAGGCTGAGCCTCTGAAAAATCTTCATCATCAAAAAGGATCTTTCCTTTATCAATTTTTTCTAAACCTGCTATTGATCTTAATGTTGTTGTTTTACCTGCACCAGTTGGACCCAATAACACAAAAAACTCTCCGTCGTTTACTGTAAAGCTAATATCATCTAAAGCCTTAATAGTTTTATCATATATTTTTGTAATATTTTGTAGTTCTACTTTAGACATTAACTCATAAACTCACTTTGAAGTGCCTTATCATTTGAACCATCAAAAATTATTTGATTATTATTAAGAGTATCAAATTGAATTTGCTCATTAATATTAACTTGTGTGTCACTATCAACTCTAATCTTTATATTTCCAAGTTGAGTTTCAATTGTAAGAATTTTTCTTGAACCTAAATACTCAACACCAAAGACATTGCCTTTTACACCATTTTCAGAAACTAGTTTTAAATTCTCTGGCCTTACACCTAAAAAATTTTCATTGGAGTCTGTTCCTTCTTTTTGTTCAGGGATATTTAATGATGAGTCTAATAATTTAATACTTGATTGACTTGGCGAAATTTTTTCTTTTATTGGTATGAAGTTCATCCCAGGTGATCCAATAAAATTGGCAACAAACTTTGTTTTAGGTTTATTATAAATAACTTTTGGTGAGTCTGCCTGCAATACCACTCCCTCATTCATTACTGCTATTCGATCAGCCATCGACATTGCCTCTTGTTGATCGTGTGTTACATAAACTGTAGTTGCATCAATATCATCGTGAAGTTTTCTTAATTCCAAACACATCAATTCTCTAAATTCTGCATCAAGTGTGCCCAAAGGTTCATCCATTAAAAATGCTTTAGGTCTTCTGACTAGTGCCCTTCCGAGTGCAACACGTTGGCGATCACCTCCTGCTAAAGAGGATACTTTTGATTTTAATAAGTGATCAATTCTGAGAAGCTTTGCAGCTTCCAGAACTTTAGCATCTACTTCGCTTCGTGAGAGCTTTTGCATTTTCAGTGGGAAAGCCAGATTATTTCTTACATTCATGTGTGGATAGAGTGCAAAAAGCTGAAAAACAAATGCTATATCTCGCTGAGAGGCCCTTAGATAGCCCACATCTTCCTTATCCAAGTATATATTTCCAGAAGTTGGTAGCTCTAAACCAGCAATCATTCTTAAAGTGGTAGTTTTTCCACAACCTGAAGGACCGAGTAAAACGAAGAATTCTTTATTTTCAATAATAAGATTGGAATTTTTCACTGCTACGAATTCTCCAAAAGATTTATGTAAATTTTTAATTTCTATTTCTGCCATGGCTAATCTGGGAAATGACTTGTGATCACAAATCCGATAGTTCCCACCAAAATAACGATAAAGGAATATGTATACATCCACATAGCAAAAGGCTGCATCAGCATAAATACACCCAATAAAATTAAAACAGTTGATGCATTTTCCCAAATGGATCTTCTAAAAATTCTTCTCAATAAACTTTTTTTCTCAGCCATTATTTTCTTACCGCTCCAAATGTTATTCCCCTTAGAAGATGCTTTCTCAATACAACTGTAAATATCATCACTGGGATTAAAAATAATGTTGTCCCTGCTCCAATAGCAGGCCAATCAAGACCCCCCTCTCCTATAATTGTTGGGATAAATGGTGGTGCAGTTTGCGCATTAAATTGTGTTAGTAAAACAGCAAATGCATATTCATTCCACGAAAATATCATGCAGAAAATTGCTGTTGCTGCAATACCTGTAGTTGCTTGCGGAAGGACTACTTTAAAAAATGCTTGCATTCTAGAGTAGCCATCTATCATCGCAGCCTCCTCATACTCTCTTGGTATCTCATCCATAAAGCCTTTTAACAACCAAACTGACAAACTTAAATTTACAACAGTGTACAGAATAATCATGCCAACGTGAGTATCACCGAGACCAAGTTTTCTGTACATAATAAATATAGGTACTGCCACTGCTATTGGTGGGAACATTCTCGTAGATAAAATAAAAAATAATAAATCATCTTTCAGTGGGACTTTAAATCTTGAAAGAGCGTAGGCAGCTAAGGAGCCTAAAAATACCGAAAAGAACGTGGCACCAAATCCAATTATCAAAGAATTGGAGTACCTTGGTAAAAATTTTGATGGACCTGTTATGACCATTTCTCTACTGCGAACTAACTCCTCATACCATGTATCTGGTGGTGGAAGAGAGTCCAAATAATCCTTTGGTTGTCTTGATCGATTTGTAAATAAATTCACATAGCCCTCTAAAGATGGTTCAAAAAAGACCTCTGGTGGGTAAGAGATAGCACTATCAACACTTTTAAAGCTTGTAGCAACCATCCATGTGATCGGTATAAGGGTTACGATCATGTAAACGATGATGATAGTGGCAGCTAATTTCCTTGAAAATCCTGTTGCTTCTAGTGGTGATCTTGAAGTGTCCATTATCGCTCTTTAATCTTGTTCATAACTTTTACATACACATTTCCAAAGCCGAATATGGTGACAAATAATATTACAGCAAAAGCAGAGCTGTAACCTGTTTTCCATTTTTCAAATGCTTCACGTTTTAAATTGATTGATGCTAGTTCAGTCGCCGATCCTGGACCCCCTGAAGTAAGCTCAGCTACCAAATCAAACATTTTGAAATTCTCGATCCCTCTAAATAATAATGCAAGAAGTAGAAAAGGAAGGACAGATGGCAATGTTATATGGATAAATTGCTGCCACTTACTAGCTCTGTCAACTTCTGCAGCCTCGTACAAATAATTTGGGATTGATCTTAATCCTGCCAGACAAATTAACATGGTAAAAGGTGTCCACATCCATGTATCGACAATCACAATTGACCACGGGGCTAAAGTGCTTGAACCAATCATATCAAAAATACCAAAGTCATAGAAAAAATTAACTACGTAATTAAATAAACCTACTTGAGGATTATATAAGTAAGTCCAAAATACACCTACGACTGCAGGGGAAAGCATCATTGGTAAAACTATTAAAGTAGTAAGTAGTTCATTGCCTTTAAATTTTTTATTTAAAAGAAGAGCAAGACCCAATCCAATTAATGCTTGTAAGACTAATGTCCAACAAACGAAGTGGGCAGTTATCTGCATCTTTTCCCATATCTCTTCTTTTCCTAAAATCTTTTTATAGTTTTTTAAACCCACAAATTTTACTTCTCTACCTATTTTATTGGCATAAAAGTTGGTGAATGACATCCTTATGGCATAGATGAGAGGATAAATATTTATAGCAAGTAATAGAATTAAAGTTGGCGCTATGAAAATCCAGGCTATTGCTTTATCAGATAAGCCTTTGAACTTTTTAACAGCACTTTTCATATATGTTTTAGATTGAAGGGCGGGATTAATCCCACCCTTTATATTAATTTAGTGATTAAATTTTACCGTCGTCTTCGAAGACTTCAGTCCAATCATCAATGATTTTGTCTAATGCGTCTTTTGCAGAACCTTTTCCATTCACAACGTAGTCATGAATTCTCTCCTGCATTGGAAGCATTAATTCAACAAATGTAGGCTCTTGCCAAAAGTCTTTGACGATGCCCATTGAGTCAAGGAAGCCTTGTGCGTAAACAGCTGAGTCAACGAAATCAGGTGATCCAAGAACATCCATATGACATGAATATCCTCCTAAATCCCACCATTTTTGTTGAATATCTGGCTTTGCAAACCACTTCATGTATTCAAGAGCCAAGTCTTGTTTATCAGAGTAACTCACAACTGAGATACCTTGACCACCAAGAGTAGCTGCACATACGTTTTGACATGGGTTAGCAAAGAAACCAGAAACTCTTCCGTCACTGTCTTCTTTAGAAACGCCAGGCCAGAAAGCATACCAGTTCATTTGAAATGCAACCTGTCCTGATTTATATGCATCAAGATTTGCGACCATATAAGCATCTGAATGCCCTGGAGGTGCACAGTCTTCATACATTTTTCTATAAAATTCAACAGCCTCTACAGAAGCATCTGAGTTGAAGTAACCATCCATCTCGTATGGGTTATCAGGATTTTCGTACTGCATTCCCCATGCATACATGGCTGCTGTTACACCCATGGTGATACCTTCAGATCCACGCTCTGTATTGATAGCTGCACCATATCTTACTTGTCCATCAATTTCTCTTCCTTGGAAGAAAGTACACATGTCATATAACTCATCCCAAGTTTTTGGAACACCTAGATCATATCCATGCTTACTTTTAAATTCAGCTTGAAGCTCTGGTCTATCAAACCAGTCTTTTCGATAAGCCCATGCTAAAGCATCGCCCATTGCTGGAAGAGCGTAATAGTTAGGTGATCCTTTTGGCCATGTTGAATATGCGTAAACAGTTGCTGGGTTAAAATCATCCATTGAAATTCCGTTAGCATCAAAGAAATCATTTAGCTTAACATAGTGACCATATTCAGCACCTTGTCCAATCCACTGTGAGTCACCAATTAACAAGTCAAAAGTTTTACCTTGGTTATTTAACTCGTTAAGCATTCTCTCAGCAAAATTTGGCCATGGCACAAATTCGAAGTTCATTTCAACGCCTGTTTCAGCTGTAAATTCTTTACTTAGTTCTTGTAATGCATTAGCAGGATCCCAAGCGGCCCAGCCCAAAGTCAAAGACTCAGATTTAGCATTCAAAGAAAAAAGTAAGGCAAAAACAGGAACTAGAAATACAGATAGTATTTTTTTCATGTTATTATTCCTCCTCTTTAATAACAAAACTGGCTGATTATACAGTCTTTTTACATATTTATAAATGCAGATTATTCATATTTTTAAAAACATTTTAAATAGCAGTTAACTGTAATATTATAGTTTGTCGCAGGAGGGGGGTTAAGCGATGTCTATAAAAGGTCCAGCTATATTTTTAGCTCAATTTGCAAGTGATGATGCTCCGTTTAACAATTTAGAGAATATCTCAAAATGGGCTAGTGATTTGGGATACTTAGGTGTTCAGATACCTAGTTGGGATGAGAGGTTAATTAATTTAAAACAGGCATCTGAAAGCAAAGATTACTGTGACGAAATAAAAGGGACTCTTAAAAGTTTTAATTTAAATCTAACTGAGCTTTCGACACATCTCCAAGGTCAACTTGTAGCTGTTCATCCTGCATATGACTCTGTATTTGATGGTTTTGCAGCCTCAGAGGTAAGAGGAAATCCATCTGCAAGGCAGCAATGGGCAGTTGATCAATTAATGATGGCCGCTAAGGCTTCGAAAAATTTTGGATTGACTGAACATGTTACTTTTTCAGGAGCATTGGCTTGGCCATATGTTTATCCATGGCCTCAAAGACCAGAAGGGTTAGTTGAAACTGCATTTGATGAACTGGCTAAAAGGTGGAAACCTATTCTTAATGAATTTGATGAGTGTGGGGTGAATTTATGTTATGAAATTCATCCAGGCGAGGATCTTTTTGATGGAATAACTTTTGAAATGTTTCTAGATAAAGTAGGCAATCATGAGCGCTGCAACATGTTATATGATCCTAGCCACTTTGTTTTGCAGCATTTAGATTATTTGCAGCATATTGATATTTATCACGAGAAAATAAAAATGTTTCATGTGAAAGACGCAGAACTCAATCCCACTGGTAAACAAGGGGTCTATAGTGGATTTCAATCTTGGAAGAACAGAGCAGGTCGATTTAGATCTTTAGGAGATGGGCAAGTCGATTTCAAGTCAATTTTCTCCAAACTTACTACTTACGGCTTTGATGGATGGGCTGTTTTAGAATGGGAATGTGCTTTGAAACATCCTGAAGACGGAGCTAAAGAGGGTTCTGTATTTATTAAAGATCATTTAATTAGAGTTACCGAGAATGCTTTCGATGATTTTGCCGATGCTGGTACTGATCAAGATGCAAACAAAAAAATGCTTGGAATTGAATGATAATATGACCAAAAAATTAAAATTAGGAATGGTTGGTGGTGGCTCAGGAGCATTTATTGGAGAAGTTCACCGTATAGCATCTAGAATTGATGACCGCTTTGAACTGGTCGCTGGTGCCTTTTCATCTAATCCTGAAAAAGCTCAAGCCTCTGGCAGAGATATTGGAATAGCAGATGAAAGGAATTATAAAGACTACCTTGAAATGGTCGAAAAAGAATTGATCAGAGAGGATAAAATAGATGCTGTAGCCATAGTGACACCAAATCATATGCACCATCCGATCGCTAAAGCTTTCATGGAGAAAGGTTTTAACATAATTTGTGACAAACCCCTTGCCATGAATGTTAATCAATGTGAGGAACTAATAAAATGTAAAAAAGACAATAACGTTCTTTTTGCTTTAACTCATAACTACACTGGTTATCCCATGATTAGGAATGCCAGAGCTCTTTGTAAGAGAGGTGACTTAGGTGAAATAAGAGTAATTCAAGCAGAGTATGCTCAAGATTGGCTGACCGAAGATTTAGAAAATAGAATTAATGATGGGGGAAACAAACAGGCCTCTTGGAGAACTGATCCTAATCAATCAGGTGCTGGTGGATGTATTGGTGACATTGGAACTCATGCTTACAATCTGATTAGGTTTATAACTGATCTCAATACTGAGGAGATATCTGCAGAGTTAACATCTTTTGTGCCTGGGAGAAAATTAGATGATAATGCTCAAATATCGATACGATTTAAAGGAGGAGCAAAAGGTACTATTTGGTCTTCTCAAGTAGCCCCAGGAAATGAAAATCATTTACAAATAAGAATTTATGGTAATAAGGCCGGACTAGAATGGTGTCAAGAAGATCCAAATTACCTTTACTTTACAAAATTTGGAGAACCCAAACAAAAAATTACAAGGGGTGGATCAGGTGCTATGAGCGATGCAGGAGATGTTACTAGAATTCCTGCTGGACACCCCGAGGGATATTTAGAGGGCTTCGCAAATATCTATACAGATGTAGCTAATGCGCTAATTGATCAGAAAAATGGCAAATTTAATGAGGAAAATCACCATTTTCCAAGTGTAGAAGATGGACTTGAAGGTATTAAATTTATCGAAAGGTCAATCGCCTCTAGCTCATCAAATTCAAGCTGGGTAAGTTTCAATTAATTCCAACTTAGTTTTTTTCGTGTTTCCCAATAATCTTGAGTGGACAGGCTAAAAGACTCAAGAGAGGGCAATTCGGTATCTATTTTTTCAAGACAACTTAAATTTTCATCCAACTGTTTGATTGTTGATGCTCCTGTTAGACAAATTTTAACAAACGGTAGTCGATAAACCCAGAGATAAGACAATTGCTCCAAAGTTAAATCCATAGATGAGGCAACTGACTTTAATTCTTTAATTTTGTTTTGATGAAATTCTTTATTTGAATTAGTTAGTCTTCCATTTGAGAAAATCTCTTTTGCAATTACATTGATCTTTTTTTCAGATACTTCTTTTAAAATGGAAATACAAGATTGGTCAAAGATATTAATGGTCGTTTGTAAATAAGAAAATAGATTAAGTTTTTCATTCTTAATTAAAAGGTCATTAATAGTTTTCTCTTGATCTGGGCCACTTGTTGAGATTCCTATTTCTATCCCATTTTTTTTTATTGTCTCAAGTTCCTTTAGTACGTTAATATCATCTAAGACTTTACTTTCTGAATTGACTGAATGGATGTGGTAAAGATCAATACTTTTTCCTAAATTAAGTCTTGTCTCCACCCATTGTTGTTTTAAAAATTCAACTGAGTGATCTTTTCTTTCATGTTGATCTGCCTGAACTTCCCAATTTGCTAAATATTCATAGCCCCACTTAGACCCCACAAAACCATCAAATTGTTTTTGAGCTCTAATCCAACTAGATAAAAATTCCTCAGCATCTCCATATACCCTTGCCGCATCGAAATATCGAATACCTCTCTTGTAAGCATGACTAAGTACTTTGTGACAATGAGATCTCATAGAATTTTTTGATATGTCGCTGCCTAAATCTGAACTATGACCAATGTTTATATATCCGGGCCTCCCAAGAGAAGCCAATCCTAGGCCTATTTTATTGTCTAATTTAAACAATTATATGATTTGCTATTTGACTTTTTATTGTCAGTGGGTCAGTTAAATGAATAGTTTGAAAGCCAAGTGATTGCGCCGCCTCAATATTTTCAATACGATCATCAATGAAAAGAGTTTGTTCAGGTGTTAAATTAAATCTTGAAATCGCTAATTTATAAATTTCAGGGTCTGGTTTTACTAAAAACTCTCTACCAGAGATAATTTTATCATCAAATTCTTTCAGGAATGGGTGTTGATCTTCCATACCCTCATAAGTCTCATCTGACCAGTTTGACAAGACATAGCAGGGGTAACCACTTGATTTTATTTTTCGAAAAATATCAACTGTATCTTGATAAACCCCGTTAACCATATTCCTGTGATTTGGATAATATTGCTTTATTTCATTCTCGTAATTAGGGAAATTTTTTATTGCATCTTTAACTGCGTCATCAATTTTTACTCCAGCATCGCATCTCATATCTAAATGAGGGAACGCGATTGTATTCATAAAATATTCTCTTTTAGTTTGATCAGGAATGATATTTTTAAATACATAATGTGGATCCCAATCAAAAAAAACATTACCTAAATCAAATAGAAATTTTGTAATTTTCATCGACTCAATCGACAAAAGAATTAATTAGATTTTCAAGATATTCTTGGCGACCGGACTTTGGTTGAGGGTTTAAATTTTTAGCAATGACATTTTTATGAATATCTTCAAGAGACATTGAAGTCATGAGTTGTTTTTCAGAGGCCCACTGTTCATATCTTTGTTTTAAAAAATTTTCATAACTTCCATCATTAATCATTTTTTCAACAGCAATAAGAGTTCTAGCACAAGTATCCATAGAGCCAATATGCGCATAGAATAGATCCTCAGGATCTATTGATTGTCTTCTAATCTTAGCATCCATGTTGAGACCTCCTGAGGAAAAACCACCATTTTTAAAAATGTAGTAAAAAGGCAAAACTAATTCTTCTACATTGTTTGGGAATTGGTCTGTGTCCCATCCTACTAAATAGTCTCCTCTATTAATATCAATACTCCCAAAGATGTCATTGGAAAGTGCATATGCAATCTCGTGCTCGAATGAATGTTTTGCTAAAATAGCGTGATTTTGTTCGATATTTAGCTTGAATTCTCTTTCTAAACCGTATTTTTGAAGAAATGCAAAAACATTAGCAGAGTCAAAATCATATTGATGTTTCGTTGGCTCATGGGGTTTCGGCTCAATGAGGAGTAGACCCTTAAAACCAATTTTGTGCTTATGCTCAGCTACCATGTTCAAAAATCTACCAAGCTGATCATATTCTTGTTTCATATTAGTATTTAAAATTGTTTCGTAACCCTCTCTGCCTCCCCATAAAACATAATTTTGTCCACCTAAAAACATTGTATTTTCCATACACATCTTCACTTGAGCAGCTGCATATTGAAAAACATCAGGATCAGGATTAGTAGCAGCACCAGACATGTACCTGCGGTGGCTAAATAAATTTGCTGTTCCCCAAAGAAGTTTTACTTTACTTGTTTCAAGTTTTTTTGAAATTTCATCGATAATGGTTTTTTGAATTTTTTCTGTCTCCAAAAAACTTTTACCCTCTGGAGCAACATCTACGTCATGAAAACAGAAATATGGTATTCCTAATTTTTCAAAAAAATCGAATGCATTATTGAGCTTATCTTTTGCTTGTTCTATTTTATCTCCTGCTTCCATCCATGGTCTTAAAAATGTCTGTCCTCCAAAAGGGTCACCCCCTGGCCAATTAAAAGTGTGCCAGTAACATACTGCCATTCTCAGATGTTCCTCTAATGTTTTTCCTAGAATTTTTTTATTAGCATCATAAAATTTAAATGAAAGTGGATTAGTAGAGTCTCTACCTTCATATTTAATTGTCGGTATATCTTTGAAATAATCAGACATAAACTAGTCGTAATAAAACATAGGGGCTTTTTTAAATTCTTCCCAAGCATGCGGGTCGTGCCCTGTGACTACTGTAGCATTTTTGTCTTTTGCAATTTTTTTGAGTTTTTTCACAGAGTCAACAACGTCAACAGCAGAGCAAACAAGACCTGGTAGTGTTAAATTGTTCCAATGATCCATTGTGTAAGCTGCATCTATAGTAAGCAATACATAACCTGAATTTGGTAAATTAACTAAAAAAGACTGATGGCCCGGTGCATGCCCCGGAGTAAAAATTACAATTATTGATCCGTCGCCATATAAGTCATAAAAATCATCATTTTTATCTCTTAAAAATTTCCAATTAATTCCAGGTTTATCAAAGTCTTTTCTTATATATGCAGGCTTTGAGAACCAATCAGGATTAAAAGCATAATCATATTCCTTTTGTTGAACTAGGTGTGTTGCATTAGGAAACCTTCCAACACCACCTGAGTGATCGAGGTGAAGATGAGAATGTAAGACATATCTTATACCTGCTGGATTAACCCCAATAGAGTTAAGTTGATCAATACAATTTTCAGTTTTTCCCATAATTGGATCATAAGCCGCAACAACAGAACCCCAATGAGCATGTTTATCTTCACTGACCTCTTTTGCATTGCCTCCGTCAATGACCACATCCCCTTTTGGGTGTCTTATCAAAAACCATGGAACAGGTATCTCAAAGTCCTCATTAGATTGATTCATTTTAATATATTTCATTTTCGTTTTTAGAGTTCCGGTCTGGAACATATAGAGCCTCATGTCAGTAGAAACTTGTGAGTTCGTTAAGTGACTATATTCTTTTTTTGACTCTTCAATTGCTTCTTTTATGGAATATTCTTTTACTTTTTGATCTGTTTGTTTATTTGTAATAATTTTATCAAATTTATCTAAATCAGATTTTTTGTAACTAACGCTTAATTTTTTTTCCATCTACTTAAATTCTATCTCAATAAATTTATAAATAAAATCATTGTTATTAAATACATTGTGGTTAACTCCTTTTTCTCTAAAGTAGGATCCACCTTTTGCTAGTTTTGAAATTGTTTCCTCACCATCATGATTAACAATTTTTAGTTCCCCATCTAACAAGGGCACTACCACATAATCGTATTCATGAATATGCTGGCCAGTAGAGTCCCCAACTTCAAAAGACCACTCTGTAACTCGTGTTTTTTGATTATCAATCATGACATTGGCTTTAGCCATGTCGTTAGATATTTCTACAGGGTACGCTCTCAGCTTTTTCAGCCTTAAGAGCTTCGGCGGCTTTTGTTGCTTTTTCAACTGAGTCGAAAACAAGTTCAGGAAAAAGAACAAAAGGTTTTGCTCTATCAGCACTGAGTTGTCCAACACACCAGGTTTTACCGGGTTCAACACACATGACCATATATGTCCCAGGAATAGGACCATAATGTCTATTATTCAAAGCAAAAAGGCACTCTGCCATATCGTTTAATTTATCGATGTCAAGATTTTGAAGTGCTTTTTTTTCTAATTCATTTAACGGAGTATCCAGAGCGCCAAGTGTTTCTTTCCCCCATGGAATCTCCTGCATATTTTGTTTTTTCATAGTTTAAGGTAAAGGCCCGTCCTTTAAGAAACCTTTAAGCGTATTTTCCATTATTCTAGAGACATTATTATTGTAATTATTATGTGAGAGACTACCGCACCAAGCCAAAGACCCTGGTGCAAACATTGCTCCATTGTTAGGTGTTTTATAGTAAATCATATCAGCTCTGACCATTGGATTTTCATGACCACCACCATAGTAACCACGAACAGCAAAGTGTATTTCCTCATTAACTTGCAACATCATATTAGAGTGATCCTGCGAGCGAGCCAAATAATAAGCATTATGTGGGGTTCCAAATTCTAAGTCGTATCTGTCTAACTCCAAACCGGCAGCTCCTCCACCAACTAAACCAAAATCACCAATCACCTCATCTGCTCCAATCCCCTCAAAGATCCATGAACATTCAGGTTTGAAACTATCTTCTTCTCTTTTGTAGTATGAGGACACGTCAAATCCATAAGATGTAAAAGTTAACCCACAAACTTTAGAAGGTATTCTTCCTCGAGCTCTCCACATACCTCCATATTTACCATCAAAAGCATTATTGTATTCACCTGGGTTAGATGTCCATGCTCTTGTGCCTGCTTCACCTTTTCGAACTTCGGTAATATTAGGGTTGTCAGGATGATACTCACTAATCCAATAAAATCCATCTGATCCTAGATAAAAGCATCTACCACCCTGCATTTGATATGACTCTAGAGCATCCATATATTTCTCAGATGAATACTCAGGGTGACTTCCAGTCATCACAACTTTATAACGATTTAATAAATTTATACCTTCATGTTCCAAATCCTCGTCTGTCAGAACATCAAAATCAAAACCTTTTTCTTCTAGCCAATCAGTAAGATGTAAGTCGGCATTGAGTTGCCATAATGAAGGAGAAAGCCAATGTCTGTATTTGGGTCTCATATTAAGGATTGGTCTTAGTCTTGACGATATTGATACACCATGTCCGTCTGAGTGAAGTGAATAAGTTGATAGCCCGTATTCTCTATGTTCATTTAAATATAAATCTGCCGGCTCAAGCACAGGCACTTTACCTGCAAGCAATTGTGCTACCACAGAGTTGGTTCCAAGATTATCATTGGAGTAAGCCATGTAACTATTAGTAGGCAATAAGAATAAAGTTTTTGCAGTTGCTGTCCCCTTGGGAGGTTTAACACAAAATGGAATATAGTCCTCATTTTCTGATTCCTCTCGTCCGTCTACTCTTAGTCTTGCAGCGTAGACACCACTTTTTAATCCCTCAGGTACTTTTAAAGTAAAGTCTACATCCCATCTTGCATCGTCTATATCATCGTCATGAAAATGAATTGCACCGTATTCCTCAGGTTTATGATGGAAAACCATTTCATCCGCTGTCCAGTTATGTCCTGTCATACCTCTGTTTGGCATATTAATAATAAATCCGTGGTGATTATTTGGAGAAGTATCAACAATCTTTGTTGAAGCAATGTTTTTGCCAATATTCGCATGAAAATCCCAGGCACCTACGACTGTTGACCTGACAGTGGTATTACACTCATCATAGCTTGATGCAAGTGTTTCAATTTCAGCCTTCGATAGCGCAATATTAGATAATCTAGGTCTGTCTATCTTTCCATTAAATGTCTTTGTTTGCTCAGGTAATTCAATAGGGTGAGGTACCTCTTTAAAATGTCCACCAGAAATATGTCTGCCTGATCTATTGTTTAGTGTTGTGGCAGCAATTAACAATGGAGCGTCATTAGCAGCAGGTAAAACTGAGCTAGTGGTCTCAATAATAGCTGAGGTTTCTTCAATTGGATTCAAAATAGCCATACCCAAGCCACCATTTGTAGATGTAACTCTAGGTTCTTGATGAAGGGTAAGCCTTCTCGATTGAGCATCAAATGTTGCAATAACAAGATACCAGACCTTTCTTAAAAGCTTTTTTTCTGAGGAGACAGTAACAACCTGAGAACCATCACCAATTTCTACAGATAAACAGCCTTCATCATTAACGAAAAGGCCATAGCCTTTTTTTTCTTCTTCATTAAATTTGGTGAAAATTCCTTGTCTGCCTTTGTCAGGGGTGGTTGGGAAAATGTAAGCCTGCATAGTGAAGCTTTCTAAATTTAAATTATCGTGTTGGGGCATGATGATATATGATCCACCATGTATTCTCTGGTTTTTCCCTTGATAGGTTCCATTGCAACTAGCATCTATTTCGGCCTCTTTATATCCTGGGCCTTCAGGATTTGTATCACCGTGTATTAAGCGGACTAATTGAACTTCATAACTATCATTGTATTCAGCATTAATATAAAATTTAACCTCTTCGCCAGGGTGGGCTGAGTACTTATCACTATAACCTGTTATTTTTAACATTACTCTTCCCCGCTATACTCCTCAAGTAGTCTGTTAATTCTTTTTAAAAATATTGCATGTTCACATGCTTCCTCAGATGAATAAGAGTCTTCAGTAATTTCAACTGGCTCACCTCTAACTCCTGTTGTTATTCCAACTCTATAATCTTCATGCCTTCTTAAACAAACAGTTACAAAACCATTTTCTTTACTTCCTCTTCTTAACTTATCTAATAATGTTTGGAGATCTTGACTGTGCTGAATAACGCCGTGGTCTCGAGTAGCAGCTCTTCCGATTGGAGTTGCTCTATGCTCTTCAATTAGAGATTTTAATTTTTGAGGATCTCTCAACATTTTTAATATGTATTTTTTGGTAATAAAATCATCAGTGTGTTTATGCCCTTTATTCAATTGGACGTTTGATGGGTGCTTATAGCTGTAATCAGACATAATTCTATTTTAGATATAGTTAACCTTTCGCACAGTTTTTTGTTCCAAATAATGAAACACAATACGAAAAATTCTTATTCCTCCTCAGTTTTAGGTACATTATCATCATAATGCATAAACGGAAAGTATTACAGTTGCCACAGCCATACCTATTAATATAAGTGGCCAACCATACCCTCCTCCCATTCTGTCAATATAGTTTCCTTGCTCCTCAACATCGTCAGGTGCCAAATGTTCATCACCATTTAGTATGGGTTTTTTTGGCAAAGTCGATAAGTCCATCTTATTGGCTAAAAACCAAATTAGAAATATACCAGCTACCCACCAAATTATTTGGTAAGCCCATAGTGAAGGGACTCCCATCACCCAATTATCATAACTTTGATCCGCACTACCAAATATTAAGTTTCCGAAAATTAAACCCGGGCCGATAGAGAAGAATGCCCAAATTAAAAAGAAGACATAAGCAAGAGATTTTATTTTTTTTCTTGATGGGTGAATACCCATATGTTCATTTAAAAAATTATGAAATGACGCTCGATGTTCTTTATCTGTATCATTGCTTGCAAATATAGAGGATAAAAAACATACAATCACATTAAAGAATAAACCCCATAACCCAGAGTAGATTGTTAGTGGCCATCGCCCCCAAGGAAGAGAATTTCCTGTTAGCTTATGACCAAAAGTTTCAGCTAAAGTTACAAAACCTAATCCGGTGATGAGTCCAAGAATTGCCCCACCTCTTGTGATCCATTTAAACCAAAGCATTCCAAGTAAAACAGGAAATAATTGGAAACCAAAAGCGATTGCTAATCCACCAAGTAGTATTAGAGAAGTTTCAAAAAAAGTTGCTAGATACAGTGCCGCTAAGCTTAATAACAACATCGCTAACCTAGCAACTAATAACTCCCTTTTCCATGTAGGGTTACTATCGATATATGGTCTATAGAGATCTCTTGCCACCATGCTGCCTGAAGTCATTAAAAAAGCAGATAATGTAGATTGCAGTGCAGCAATTATGGATATTGCTAAAAATCCAACAATAATTGGTGAGAGATTACTAAAGCTTTCAACAAACACATAAATTAAAGATGATATATTTTGTAGACTTAACTCAGGGAATATTTGGTTAATGGCAAAACCATTTGAATTAACAATACTATTAGCTCCAAGAAGATGTGCTCCTACACCTAATAAAGGGGCGAATATAAATAAAAATATTCCAACAACAGCACCTGAACCCCAAACTTGATAAAAATAAAATGACCTCGGTGATTTTACTGAATAGCTCCACATCGAAAATGTAGGAGAAAGCACAATACCCATATAAGAGAGAGTAAAGGATAAAATCATAACTGCTGTCCAAGGTCCTCCTAATGGGTTGTTTTTTCCAATACCCGCAACCCACTGAATTACACCAGGAACGTTGAAATATCCTGAAATATCACCGCCTCCGTAACCTCCAGTATTTCCCCAAGCTCCGAAAGATACAAAGCTATTCGCCATAGATAGGTCTTCAAAAAAACTTAAACCTCCTAAGTAATTAAATACACCAACACCAAGTGCTAAGAAAAAAACAAAAAATAACCATGATTGAACAACGCTTACACTCACCATGGGTTTAAATCCACCAGATACTATATAAAATAAGACAACAGCAGTTAGTGCCCACATTGCAGAGTCTCTAGTTATTTCACCTCCGCTAATAAACTCTACAACATTACCTGTTGATCCAATAATTATACCAAGAAATGGAACAGCAAAAAATAATCCGATTATTAGTACTACAATTCTAAGAGTATTACTTTGATAATATTTATAATACATCTCTCCTGGAGTGATAAAATTAAATTTTCTACTTAGCATCCACTGCCTTTTAAAAAATAGTATACTTCCGAGAGGAATTGTTATTACAATTGCAGCAGTAGCTAGAAAAGGGTATCCATCTGCATAAATTAATGATGGAAAAGAAATGATAGTTATGCCTGCAAATGTAGTTACTGTTGCAGAGAAAAAGAATACCCAAGGAGACACACTTCTATCTGCTAAATAGTAAGCCTCAGGGGTTTTATTTTTTCTAAGAGTTCTAGCTCCCCAAAAAAGACAAAAGCTTATATAAAGGACAAGAAAGAAAAAAAACCAATAAAGATTAGCGACCATAACTCAAACTTGAATTAAGAGTTGTAATCAGTCTTTTCCTTAATAATTCTGAGTGCCTCTAATAAATATACTCTAAAGACTTCATGGTTTTCACTCATCGGGAAATGACCAATATCTCTCATTTCAATATAAACTCCTCCTTTTATTTGTCTGGCAGTATCTTCTGTTGCTTCGGGAGGGGTTAGGTAGTCATAAGTACCAGTCAGCATGATAACAGGGCACTTGTGACCATCGATATTTTGTAGCTCATCTCTTAAATCATGATCAACTGAATAAAAATGAAGGTCTCCTTTAAAAGCCTCTGATCCTTGAGTGTAATAATGCCAAGTTAACCATCTATCCATATCTGGAGATTGTGGGGCCATCAAATCCCAAACACCACTACCACACACTTGAGCTGCATTGGCATGAGGATGCCTCCACCAATCAATATAAAAGCCAGGGGAATAATGCGCAGCCTCGACAGGGATCACAGCTTTAAATTTATTAGGATACTTCAGAGCTAATTGAAGAGCCACGTTTCCTCCAAAAGAAGAACCCATAAATATAGGGTTTTCAAGGTCTAAGGCCTTACAAAGTTCTACAATAAAATTACAGTAATGCTCTGCTGTTAATTTGTATTCCTCTTTCCACCATTCTGTATTATGAGGTGGATCTGATTTACCATGTCTTGGAAGGTCGTAAGCGATAACTTGATAATTTTGAGTAATTTCTTCATCTTCCAGTAATCCTCTCCACTGATGATTGTGGCATCCAGCAGTATGCTGACATACTAATGGAGTGCCTTTTCCATTTGAAAGATAAAAGACTTTATACTGTTGACCATCTACCTCGATGGTAACGTATCTACCTATTGGGTCATGATGTTTTACTGCCATAAATTTTTCCTTTCAATTCTCTTGATCATACTGGGACTCCTGATTGTCTTAGCAATTCAAATTGAACAGTAAAGTTTCTAAGATTTTGCATTAAGACTAAATGATTGCCCTCTATTTTAAGGTCTTCTCTAAATGAGGCTGCATAGATACCATGAAACATAGGTTTTGGAACAGGCTTTGCAAACTCTCTCCATGTTTGCTCTGATGCCCTTAATGCAAAGTCATATGGATCTAAACCTCCAGGGTTGGTATTAATATTTTTTACCTTTCCATCATGCATCTCGATAATTACTTTCACACTACCCATGTCGAAAAGAAATGAACAAGTATAATATTTAGCCATCGCTTTTATGGTTTCATCTTTTTCAGTAAGCTCTTTATATTTTTTTGCCCAGGATTTTACATCTATACTCATGTTTATTACCTATTTCTTTTTCCTGGGTGTCTTTGTGGCTTGTTCATCAAATCTCATATGCTTGTCCTTCTTAGGATCATCGTAGTCACCTAAAATATTCCTGATATTACTTGCCTCACCGGGCGACATACCAATTTCTTTTAAAAGACTATCTAAGAACGGCTGTTGTGCTCTATATCGAAGAGCAGAATTCACAACATTATCTGCTAAAGATCCTTTTTTGGAATACCCACCTGAGGACGCAGAGGGGTTATCAGCGTTGCCGCTTCCCTCAGCTCCTCCTCCTTGACTAAATCCAGGTAATCCATTTACATCGACAACTTTAATTGAGTCAATGTTTTGCATTGGTCTAACCCATTCTCTAATAATACCCTCAATTTTTTCAGCGAGTTTTTGTCTAAGTGCACTTCTTCTACTTGCATCACTTCTAGCATTTTCCGCTTCATTTAGGGCTTTTTTGCCAGCTGCTTCAATTTCATATCTAATTTTCGCAGCCATCGATGCTAACTTTTCCCTCTCAGCATTTTTACTAGCGTCTATTACTCCAAGAGCTTTTGTCTTCTCAGCTTGTTCAACATCTCTAATGGTGTTGACTTTTTCCTCAGCTTCTACAGCCTTAGCGCGAGCATTTTCTTCTTCCATTTTAGTTTTTAAGACTGACTTAGATTTTTCTAGGACTTCCATTTGTTTTTGCTTTTCCTCAATTTCTATTCTTTTTGCCTTTTCAATATCTAAGACTCTTGTCTCTTGCTCAGCAGCAATTTTGAACGCATCAACATTTTTCTGTTGAGCAGTTTTTGCATTTTTAATTTGCTCCTCAGCCATAATATAAGCCTCTTCAGACTCATATCTTTTTCTAGCCTCTTCTTTTGCTGTTTGAGCTTTTTCCTCAGCAAGTTTAATATCAACTGATCTTTGTTTTTCTAGACGACTGAATTCAACATCTCTTTCCAATTCAAGAATAGTTTTTTCTGTCTCAATATCTTTCTGTTTAATCTCGATAGAAGTTTGTTGTTTAAACTCATTTTGTTCTTTTCTTCTTTTCTCAATTTCTTGGATAAGTTTAGTTTCTTGTAAACTTTTTTCCATCTCAACAAAGTCTTTCTTGCTAATCTTAGCAATCTCAATATCTTTTTCTGAGGAGATTTCAGCCAGCTCAGACTCTTTGTCTTTCTCAGCTTTTGTTTTTACTGTCTCAGTATTTTCAATAGCTCTTTGTTGTTCGATTTCACGTTTTTGTTGATACTTTGAAAATTCTTCCTCTTTTTCAATTTCAAGAGTTTGCTTGATAGATTGGAGGTTTTTATTTCGAATACTTACCTCTGTATCTTTCTCAATATCATTTCTTTTCTTTTTACGTGACTGAGTAAATTCTGTTATTTGAGTTAAACCCTCAGCATCAAATGTATTTGAAGGGTCGAATACACCCACGGGAGCTTGGTTAAGAGATGTCAAAGACACGGTCTCTAACTCCAAACCAGTGTGCTTAATTGCTTCTTCAACATGAGATGCAACATTTTTAATGTACTCAGATCTATTCTCTTGAATTTCATCAAGGCTCATTTTTGCGGCAACAACACCTAATCCATCAACAAAACGACCTTGAACAAGTTCTTTTAAATGATCAGGCTCTAGTGTTCTATTTCCCAATGTTTGCGCGGCTATTGAGACAGCTTCAGTTGTAGGTGCTACTCTAACGTAGAATTCAGCGGTTACTTCAGCCCTCATTCTATTTTTTGTGATAAAAGATTTACTCCCGTTTCGTTGAACCTCTATACAAAGAGTTTTCATACCCACTGAGGTAATGTTATGAATAATAGGCAAAACGAAGGCACCTCCGCTGATCACAACTTGTTCACCTCCCATACCAGTTCTAACAAACGCTATTTCCTTTGAGGAACGCCTGTACAGCCAATGTAGCAAGTAAACTATAATTGCTATTGCTAACGCTATTAAGATTATTATTGCAATAATATCTGCACCACTAGTAATGTTCATACCTATTTATCACCTCCTAAGTTGATGTTATTTTCCATTAACTCTCATGTCTTGTATTGCTGCTTTGTAAATTATTAAACCAAAAACTATTTTATTTAAAAAGTCTGCTAAATTATAAATCACATTAACACTATTGGGGTCAATGCCCCCGCCCAAATGCTCTATGAAATATCCCATTGGATATATAGCCCATCCAATTGTAATAATAAGTCTGTTCGAGAAGAAAACCATTTGTACATTTTCGTTTCCGCATCTAGCATTTGCTCTTCCGGCCTCTCCAACATATAGCTCACCGAGGATGTACAACCATCCAGCTAACCAAACAATGAAACCTAATGTCTTGCTCATATAACCCGCTGCACCTAAGAAACCTGCTACAACAAAAACTAAAGTTCCAACCAATAATCTCCAGAACATGCCTTGTTTAACTTTGACAACTGACATAAGCATTGCATAAAAAATAAGCACAAGCATTGGAAAGTTAAGGAACCAATCTATATATCTCAATAAAGTCGGGGCGGTGCCGCTGACTACCCAGAGGTTTTTTACGAAAAAATAATGTATAGAGGACATCAAGCATACAACAGCTATCATTGTCATCGGTGTATGAAATCTTGTGCTTACTTTGCTACGCTCAAAAAAGAAAAACAATGTGGCACCAATCATGCCAACAGAAATTAACCAGAAAGACCCCCCTACAATGTCGTAAGGGAGAAGCATTTTATTCATTAAAACTTATTCCTCTTAAGTACATATTACCCGTCCTCTTTAACTAATAATAATTTTTGTTTCATATTTTGAAATAAATATTCATTGTAAAAACAACAAAATCTGTTGATTAAAGACATTTTTTTATATTTGCTCCCTAATATGGGGTGCTCTGGAGTAAAGAGCAACAAGAGGTAAAATAAGAAGACCAAATATAAATTGCTGACCCTCAAAACTTAAGCCTAGACCTGCCAAAAATGTACTAATTACTTGCAGTGCAAGAACACCGATTACTGTAAAGCCGTATCCTCCATATCCACCTAATAAGGAAGTTCCTCCTACAGCCACAGCTGCCACTGTTAAAAATAGATATTGATCACCTACACCAATGAACCCTCCACCACTCCAACCCAGTAACATTGCCCCGGTTGCTGCGGAGGTAAATCCACTAATGACATAAACTCCAACCCAATATGCTCTCTCAGAAATTGACAATCTGTCAGCAGATAACCTTTTTCCACCAACAGCATATAGATTCCTTCCCCACTTAGTGTGTCTAAGTCCAACAATTAATAAAATTGAAATCAATATCCAAATTAGAATAACTGGAGGTATTGGAAGACCAAAAAATTTTCCATTTAATGAGGCTAAATTTTTTAACCAATCTGGAACAACACCAAAAACAGTTCCACCTGTAACAGTAGGAAGTGATACCAATATCTGTACTCCACCTACTACCATGAAGCCAACTCCAAGCGTGACTATTAGTGATTGACCTTGGAGGTTAAAACTTATCAACCCATTAAAAAGCCCGACGATCGTGCCAAATGCAAGAATAACTATAAACGCAAGCCAAGGAGGAACTCCAAGTGAAATAAGTGACATTAATCCTAAATTAGTCGCTCCGATTAAAAATGGTATTGATAAATCGAGGCCGCCTAACATCACAACTAATGTCTGTCCAATTGTTGCAATTCCTAAGAAAGAAGCAAAAACTAACATAGATTTAATATTCTGTAATGATAAGAAGCCATCAATAGAAACTGATCCTATTATAAAAAGACCAACTAGTACGGCGACTCCTATAATTACGCTTTTGTTAATGTTTAAAAATTTGTAAGCAAGAAATGCTAAGATTAAAAAACCTAATAATATGATTGCTGATACGACTGTTCTACCTGAGAAGAACCCGGGTACCAAAAAACATAGTAATATAAAAAGGCCTAAAAGAAGTAAAAACCCCGTAACAGCTATCCAGTTCTTTGCAATGAGGTCCCAAAAAAGGCTTCTTTTACTTGAGGTTTCAGTAGTTTCAGGAGGTTTAGATCCATCTTCCTTTACTAAAGATCGATAAGACCATCTAACTAAGAAAAAATGCCAGCCCCAAAGAATAATGGCAACAACAGCTACAGAGTAAAATGCAACCTGTATCCAATCAGTTCTATCTACATAACCAAGAACTGCAGTACCTATCCCAGCAGCAACAGCAAAAAGAATTCCAAGTCCTTTTAAAAAATTATGAGTTCTTTTCTCCATTTACTAAACTTTTCTATCTTCTGATAGACCTCCCCATTTTTCAAGTCCTTCTTGAGATTTTAATTTTATTTTATAAACACCAAACGCTTGCCATATCAGAGGCGATATAGCTATTCCAATTGCAGTAATTAAAATCATTTTCCAATAAGGATAACCAATTGCGAAGAACATCGCAGACCATGTTAATGCAGCTATACTTAAAATAGCAATGTAAGGTCTGAATCTAGCAAATGATATTTTTGCTCCCATTGTTAAATATGTAAAAAATTGAAATACAAATATTGCAAATATAATTAGAGCTGCTTCTTTAAGCCAAGTAACATCACTTGTGATAAATTCTCCTCGTATAGGTCTTGTATAATTGATTGATGATGTATCGCCAACAATTAATTCTGTAATAATTGGAGAGTAAAACTTACTTCCATCATCAGTAATAATTGTTCCAGATGGTGAGGCTAAAAAGTATACAGCGAGTATTGCTAATACACCGAGGAAAATAATGAAAACATTATTCAAATTGATATTCGAAAAAAGAGTTGGTGCCGTGAGTAAAAAAAGTAAAAATAAAATTAATATTACAGCGTATCCATCTATGCCGAAGAAACTCTGTCTATTTGACTCAATTCCGTAATAAGATATTGCAGCAAATACAATAAATGAAATTGCTATTGCAAATAATACCAATGTTTGTGTTTTGATTTCTTTTCTAAATCTTGGCATAGCAATTATGACTATCGCAGATGTAAAGAAAACTATTCCTCCTAAAGTTGCGACAGCGTAAGCGAGGCCAACCAAAGCACTCGAGGAAGATGAAAAATCAGGCAATCCTGCACCAACTCTTAGATATTCAGATGTAAAATACTGAGGAGCATAATTTAAAATATATTGTAAGTTGGTACCTAAATCAGCGTTAACGAAATAAGCCTCTCTTGTGCCACTCCAAACACAACCGAAGAAAATAACAATTGATGCAATAATAAAAGACACTGTTGGGCCATCTCTATGTTTAACAAGCAAATAGACGAGATAAATCAAAGCTGCTATTCCGATAGCAATAAACATCCAAACTGTAGAATTTCCACCCTCTGCGCATGCCTTACCTGTGATTAAACAATCACTCCCGGACTCAAGAGCTTTTTCAAAAATTTCAGCATCTTTAGATTTACCTCCAAAACCTCCCACAGTCCCTCTGGTTACTTGATCAAATTTCATATGAATTTGAACAGCAGCAGCACTTAATGTTCCAATAATAAAAAATACAAAAACTGATAAATTTTTGAATGCTTTTTGAATATAAGGAAGCGCAATAAGTATTAAAAGAGAAGCCACCAATACCGCACCATATGATAAGTCTGTTACGAAACTTTGAAATCTTTCAAACCTAAAAGTTGATAGAATAAAATTTATCAAATAAATGTTAACTGAACCTAGAATAGCTCCAAACGCACCGCCTCTTCCACCAATTAAACTTGACCCACCTAATACAAGTGCTGTAACTGCCATCAATGTATAAGTAGTACCTTGAGTTGGGTCTCCGGAACCAATCAAACCTGTAAAAGCAATAGCTGCGAGTGCAGCGTAAACTCCACCGATAATATGAGCACCAATTCTTACAATGTAAATTCTCACTCCACTTGTATAAGCAGACTTTTCATCTGAACCCATTAATTTTAAATGTTGCCAGTAAGCAGTATGAGTTAGTGCATACCAAATAAGTGTCGAAAAAATTAAAAGTATCAGTGTGGGTTGTACTACCTCAGTTCCAGCACTCCAAGATAACATCCAATCAGGTGCTCTTCCTCCTGGTCTTGGTAAAATAACTAAATTGATACCAGAGAAAGCAAGAAACATACTTAAGGCAACTATTATTGGTTGAACTCTGATAAAAATTACGATTAAGGCATAAAGAAATTGGTAAATTACTCCTATTGCAAGAGCACATATGAAATACGCAACTGGCGATTGAATGTAACCTGCAGCATAAAGTTGTATTGTAGTTACATTAATAAAACCAATAAGTGGTCCTATTGATAAATCGACTGTCACTCTGCCGGCTAAAGCCAACGCAGTAAGAGCATAAGTAGCAAGAATAAGAGGTGTTGAAACCATAATTGCAGTTCCAATACCCGAGCCTGAAATTATTTGTGGTCCTCTAATCATTGCAAAAATCATTAGGGCAAAAAATATAAATATTGGAACGATTAAGTATTTTGTTGACTGGGGATCAGAACCTGGAATTTGAGAGGGTTTTATTGCTGCTACAAGTTGATTAACCATTATAATTAGTCAAAATAAACGACTTTGATACCCCCTCTGTCAGACTGCGATCTTCTATGACCTACTTTAAGTTTGTCTGTTTCAACAATTTTAATTCTCTTTGAGTCCAAATCAATATTTTTAGTAAAGCCATTTTTAAAAGATATCTTACTAATAAGAGTGTTTAAATTATTTTCGATATATTTAGTGTTGTGTTTACCATCTATGAAGTTTTTGTCTTTAAGAAGACAAATTAAAAAAGGGATGTTTGTCTTAATGCCCTCAATCTGAGTGCTTTCTAAAAATTTTATTAATTTGGATATAGCATCGTCTCGAATTAAGTCGTGAGATATAATTTTTCCTATCATCGGATCATAATAGAAACTTACTTCATCTCTTTCATCGTATCCCCAATCTAATCTTATGCCATTTGGTATTTTAGGGAACTTTAATTTAGTTATTTTTCCTGGAGATGGTAAGAAATTTTGAGATGGATCCTCTGCATAGACTCTGCATTCAATTGAATGTCCATAAGTTTTAATTTTATTTTGATTTAAAAATTTATTTTTTCTATTAAAGGCAAAATTTATTTGCATAGAAATTAAATCATTATTTGTCACTAACTCTGTAACAGGATGTTCAACTTGAATTCTTGTATTCATCTCAAGAAAATAATATTTCATTTCTTGAACATCATATATGAACTCTACAGTTCCAGCTCCTTCGTAATTTACATCAGAAGATAATTTTACAGCGGCTTGTGCCATATTATTTATTAATTCTCTATCTACCTCTGGTGCCGGAGACTCCTCAATTATCTTTTGATATCTTCTTTGCATAGAGCAATCTCTTTCGAATAAATGTACAGATCCCTTAGCACCAAATCCAAAAACTTGTATCTCTATATGTCGAGCGTTGGTGATAAATTTCTCAATAAAAATATCTCCATTACCAAAAGATTTTGCAGCAAGATTACTAGTTTTTTCAATTGAATTGGCTAGGTCTTTGAAATTTTGGACGACGCTCATGCCTATCCCCCCACCGCCAGCACTTGATTTTACAAGTAAAGGGTAGCCAATCTCTTCACATTTTGTCTTTAGTTGTTCATCACTTAATTTGTGAACATTATTTATGCCTGGACAAATAGGAATATTGGAATTTAAGGCTAATTCACGAGCAATATCCTTATTTCCCATTGATTTTATTGATTTTGGTTTTGGGCCAATCCATGTGATACCTCTGTCTATAACCTCTTGAGCAAAAGTGTCGTTTTCTGATAAAAAACCAAAACCAGGATGAATAGCATCCACATTTGATTTTGTAGCTATTTCTAAAATCTTATTGTAAGAAAGATAACTTTCCTGAGCTTTACTAGGTCCTATATAATAAGACTCGTCAGATAATCTTACATGCTTTGAATTCTTATCTGCATCTGAATAAACAGCTACAGATTTGTGACCTAATATTTTACAACTTTTTATAATTCTATTTGCTATTTCACCGCGATTAGCAATTAAAATTTTTTTCATTTCTTATCAACGATATAAGGCATTTTGGTATGATTGCCGTTTGAAGTTTTTTGTGGAATTTTTTTATCAGAGGAAATTTTTTCTCTCAGAGCCTTTAAGATTTCTACAGCATTAGGAGTGTCAGAGTGGACACAAATTGTTTCACATCCTACAACTACATCGTTTCCTTGAACAGTTTTAACTTTATTTTCATTCATTGCTCTTAAACAACGCTCCACAGCTCTATCAGTTGGATAATATTTATTTCGACCCTTGGCTATAACCAAATAACCTGTTTCATCATATTCCAAGTCAGAGTAAAATTCTCCATAAAATTTTATTCCTCTTTCTTTGTATACTTTTTCGTGAAAAGTATTAACCATTCCGAAAATACCAACATTAAAAATTTCAGCTGCATCAGCAATTCCATGAGCCACATCTTCCTCTTTCGCGGAGACACCATATAAAGATCCATGAGGTTTGATATGGTTTAACGGCATTCCATACTCATCAAGAAAGGCTTTGATGGCTCCAGTTTGATACATCACAAGATTTTTGATTTCATCACGTTTCATTTTCATCGGCCTTCTTCCAAATCCTACTAAGTCAGGATAGGCAGGGTGCGATCCAACTTTCACATCATATTTTTTTGCAAGCCCGACAGTTTTCCTTATTGTGTTTGGGTCTGAGGCGTGAAATCCACAGGCTACATTAGCAGCATCTATATAAGGCATTATTTCTTCGTCATCTGCGAAGGAGTAAATACCAAAACCCTCACCCATATCGCAATTCAAATCGACCATGAATAATAAATTCCTCTCATTTATAATTTACAGAAAATCAGGCTTTTATGTGAAAATCTTTTCCACATGTTGGAACAATTTTGCTTATATTTTTCAGAATATAGGTATTATTATAGATACTTATATATAAGTAAGGAGGATAAAACTATGACATTGCTTAAAAAGTTCATAGCTATTTTAGCTGTTAGTTTTGTCGGTGTCGCAGGTAACTTAAATGCTGACATTTTAGACGAAATTCCAGCTGATATTAGAGACTTCGTTTATAATCCTGACTTTATGGATCCTAACCAACCGCTTGGTGAAAGTGTATACAGAAATTGGAAAAGTGATAGACCACTTCCTTGGACTATCGGTTATGCAAGTTCTTACGCAGGTAATCTATGGAGAAAAGGTGTGATGGAGAGATTGTACGGTGACTATTTACCAAAAATGAAAGCAGCAGGTATTCTTAATGATATCGTTGTTACACAATCTAACCTAAAAGACGCGGTTCAAATTCAACAAATGAGACAGTTAACTGATCAAGGAGTTGACGGATTAATAGTCTGTTGCTCAAATCCTGTTGCATTAAATCCAACTATTGAGTATGCGTATGGAAAAGGTGTTCCTACTGCATCAATGACAGGATACTTAACTTCAGAATTTGCTATCAGTACATCTGTTAACTATAAATTAACCGGATATTATATTGCACAATGGTTAGCAGAAACTATTGGTGGTGAAGGTAATGTTGTTATCATGGAAGGAATTCCTGGAACATCAGCATCTGACTCACAGCACCAAGGTATGCTAGATGGATTTGCAGAATATCCAGACATTACTGTTGTTGCTGAAATTGCACACATGTGGACACCACAAATTGCTCAAGCTGAACTTCAAAAATGGTTATCAGCTAACACAATTGAAGTTGACGGATTTGCTGTTCAGTCTTCAGGAGAGTCCGGAGCACTTAACGCTCTAGAATCATCTGGAAGACCAATGGTGCCTATGGCTTTGGGTGGAGAAATTGGTGCGTTCTGCTATTGGAGAAATAATCCAGACTTTATCGACAGAGCGGTCTATGCATGGCCTCCAGGAGATGATGCAGAGTTTGCAATGAATGTTCTTTTAAGAACTATGTATGGTCAGGGTCTTAAAATCCAGTCTATCTTAGTTCCTCCATATGAAGAAGATGTTGAGACTATTCAGTCCTTTGTTCCTGAAGATTGTGACAGAAACTCAAGTGAGTTTAGAACTGTTGGAATTGAAAACTGGGCTAGTGATGAATACTTAAATAATTTCTTCGATCGTGGAGAAGCATTACTTTAATTTAAGTAATTAATGAATGAAGAAAAAACTTTGGACAGTGCCCCAAACGGGAATGGGGCACAGTCTAACTCCTCTAAGGTCGGAGGAGATATTTATGTTCAAGATGCATCAAAGTCCTTTGGTGTTACAAAAGCCCTAAACGGGGTAAATTTCAAAGCTAACTTTGGTGAAATACACGCCATTGTCGGTGGTAATGGATGTGGTAAGAGCACATTGGCAAAGGTTATTTCAGGAGTTTTACCATTGGACAAAGGAAAGGTCTCTATTATGGGGCATTCACCCAATTCCCCAATTGAAGCTCAAAGAATAGGTATCGCAACAGTTTTTCAAGAAGTGATGATAGCTGAAGAGGCTACTGTTTATGAAAATTTATTTATTGGATATGACTCTTTTTTCGGGAAAAAATTAGCACATCGAGATAGGGTCGAAAAAGCTGCCTCAATAATGTTAGAGCTATCCGGTGAATTTGTCGATCCATATACAATAGCAAGTCAATTATCTCTTGGTATGAAAGCTTGGATAACAATTGGTAGAGCATTTTTAAGAAATCCTAAAGTACTAATTTTAGATGAGTCATCAGCTGCTCTCGATTTTGACTCTACAGAAAGACTTTTTGCAAAAATGAGAACATTAAGAGATCAAGGTGCAGCAATCTTTATTGTAACTCACAGAATTGCAGAGCTAGTTAGAATAAGCGATAGAGCAACAGTTATGAGAGATGGGGTTGATGTTGGAGTTTTAGCAGGAGAGGAAATTACTGAAAAAAATCTTCTTGGACTTATGACAGGTGATAAAAAATTTTCTACAGCATCAGAAATAAAAGCTACACCTCCTGACTCAATCTCAGATGAAATAGTTTTGTCTGCTAAAGACTTAAAAGTTTGGGAAAATGGAGATCTTATTAACTTTGATCTTCCAAAAGGTGAGATACTTGGAGTCACAGGACTTGATGGGCAAGGACAAGATAATTTTGTTAAGGCTCTGGCAGGTATCGATCAACCACTTAGCGGAGAAGTAATTGTTAAACAGTCTGATGAGGAAAGAGAAAGAACCAAGAAAGATTACACTACTGTTAATAGCTTGTTAGATGCCAAGAAAAGTGGAGTTGGATATGTATCTGGAGATAGAAAAAAAGAGGGTATTTTTCCTAACATGAGCATATATGAAAATATGGTCATACCTTTATATAAAGGAAAACAAGCTAAAACATCAGGTGGATTTATTGGTTTTATTAAATGGATGGAATTAAACGGTATTTTTGATTGGGAAGTAGAAAGATTAAGTATTAAGACAGGTCCAAAGAATAATCTTATTACCTCATTGAGTGGGGGAAATCAGCAAAAAGTCATGATTGCCAGAGCTTTCACAACAACTCCAAAAATACTAATACTTAATGATCCAGCGAGAGGTATTGATGTTGGCGCAAAACGAGACTTATATAAACACTTAAGAATTTTTGTAAATGAAGGTGGTACAGCGATATTTCTATCAAGTGAACTCGAGGAATTTATAGGATTATGTCATCGAGTTTTAGTTTTTAGAGATGGGAGCATATTTGAGACCTTTGAGAAAGAGGATATTAATCCAAATACTATTCTTGAAGGAATGTTTGGTCATACTCAAAAGAAATCTAATGATAATAATTTATCAAGTGCGCAAAATTCAAATCAAAAAGCAAATACTAATGCAGAAATTCAAAATAAAATTATTAAACCGACTGTGCCTACAAATGTCAAAGTAGTAGATTTTACAGATAAACCTAAGAGCAAAGAAAAAATTAAAGTTAAATATTTTTAAATTCAATGGTTCAAGAATATAAAAATACAGATTTAGATTTATTTCAAAAAATAGATTTAACCAATCCTAAAGATGAGTTATTAAAAAAAAATAAGATAGTATCATCGCAACTAGAAAACAATAATATAAAATTTAATTATTTAAATCACGAGATTTCAAAATTTGAAAATTTAGAGAGTCATTTATCTCAAGATAAATCAAAAAAACTTGATGATATTTTATTCTCTCAACTTGATGTTGACGATTATGCTAGTTTCAAAAATATGTATCCTCATAATATTTCTCAACCTAAATTAAATGTAAGTAAACTCTCTGTAAAAAAACATATAAACGAGGATGGCACTTATCCCAATTTAGTTTCAAAGAATACAAAAGATAAAACCTCAGAGATATTTCAGGGAATTTACCCTGAGCCAAAGTTTTTACCAGGCGGTGATAAGTATTTATTAATAGAATTTGGTAATGTGATGAATTTAGAATTGAACTTTAAAGCTCAGGGGTTGTCAAACTTAATTAAGACAGCAAATATAAAGGGAGTTTACGAAACACTCCCATGTTTTGCCTCAATGATAGTTCACTACAATCCAGATGATATCGGCTATCAAGATTTAATTAATGAATTGAAATCATTGCTTAAAGATATGAAAGATAATGATGATACTGTTGTAAATAGCAGACTTTTTCATTTCCCGACTGTCTATCTTGACAAATGGACAAAAGAGGCAATTGAAGACTATATAGCTAAAATCACAATGAAAAAGCCAGATCCTGAGTTCATTACAGAATTAAACCAATTAGATGACGTTAATCATTTTGTCAGAGTTCACTCTGGAACTGAGTATTGGGTGGCTTCGCTTGGTTTTTGGCCTGGTTTACCATTTACAATGCCGCTTGACCCTAGGTGCAAATTAACCGCTCCAAAGTATAACCCACCTAGAACATGGACACCAAAAGGAACTGTGGGTATGGGGGGATCGTCCACAGCTATTTACCCTGATAGGCTACCTGGAGGTTATCAAATTTTTGGGAGAACCCCTGTACCCATTTGGGATCCTGACAAGAATTTTGATGTTTTCAAAGATAGCATTTGTCTATTTAGGCCGGGAGATAGAATTAAATTTGTACCTTGTGATTATGATGAGTTTGAAATGATTGAAAAAAAAGTTGAGGATAAGTCATATCGATATGATTTAATTGAGGAGCATAAATTTTCTATCAAAAAATATAAAAACTGGTTGTCTAAACTAGATTATAATAAGAAGTTTTAAATGTTTGAAGTTATTAAACAAGGACTAGAAACATCAGTGCAAGATTATCCCGGGAGAGTTGGTTATCTTAACCAAGGGTTTCCTCCCTCAGGGCCAATGGATAGTTGGTCTTTTCGATTAGCCAATTTACTTGTAGGTAATGAGGAGAGTTTTGCAGCGCTTGAGTGTCAGTACACTGGTCCAACTTTAAAATTTGAAAAAGATCATGTCATTGCGGTCTGTGGTGCTGATATGCAGCCCAAAATAAATGGTAATTCTATTCCTATGTGGGAGAGTGTTTTAATAAAATCTGGACAAACTCTTGAAATGGGATTTACAGTATCTGGTGCAAGATCTTATGTGTCTTTTGCTGGAGGCATTGAGTCAGAAAAATGGCTAAACTCTCAATCAACTTTTCACAAAGCAGGCGTTGGTGGCATTGATGGTCATGCTTTGAAAGACGGTCAAAGAGTCCCTTTAGGTCAAGCTAATGGGAAGATCGGTAGAAAAATTAGAACTGACTCAATTCCAGAGATAAGCAATAGTGGTATTTGGGAAATTGAGGTTGTTCGGGGACCAAATGATGATTGGCTTGACGACGAAGGATATGACACTTTTCTTAAAGCAGAGTGGAAACTTCAAGCAAGAAGTGATCGTACTGGATTTAGGTTGGATGGACCCACTTTAAGTTTTACCGAAAAAGCTACAAATAAATCTCCTGAACATGGCTATGAACCCTCAAATATAATAGATCAAGGCTACCCAATTGGTGGTATTAATTTGGCGGGTCAAACGCCAATAATACTTGTAAATGATGGGCCTAGTATGGGTGGATTTATTGTACCTTTTACTGTTCCATCAGCCTCTTTTTGGAAATTAGGACAAGCTAAACCAAATGAAAAATTTAAGTTTAAAGAAATAAGTGTGCAAGAGGCACAGGAAATGAGATCTGAACAAACCTCCATCTGCTCAATGGGAAGTGTAATATAATATGTCTACAGAAGTTTTAACGTCAGTTCCAGGTAACATATGGAAAGTTTTAGTAGAAGTTGGTGATGAAGTAAGTGAGGGGGATATATTATTTATTATGGAAGTTATGAAATCAGAGGTCAATCATAACGCTCCAGTTAGTGGAACGATAACTCAAGTTAACATTAGGAACGATCAAGAGGGTGTAAGCCCTGGCACTGTTGCTATAATCATAGATTAAATGACAGATACTCCACTTTTATATAATGGGCCTACCTCTCCTTTTGGAAGAAAATGTAAAGTATCTGCTCTTGTATTAGAAGTTGCTCATAAAGAAGAAAAGATAAATATTTATAAATCAAGATTTCTAGATGAATTTAATCCATTAAGACAAGTTCCCACTTTAATAGTTGGTAATAAAACGATTACAGACAGTGATAATATTTGTTTGTACTTTGATAGTATTTCAAAAAAAGACTCTATATATCCAAAAGATCGTTATTGGGAAAGTATGACAATGATAAGTGTTTCAAATGGAATTATGGAAAATGCAGTTAATCGTTATATAGAAATGTCAGCTATACCAGAATTAGAGCAAAGACATAAATCAATAGAACGTTATGAGAAAAAAATTTTAAGATCCATTGATTGGATTGAAAGAAAATATGATGAGTTCGTGACTGACAAGTTAACGATTGATCAAATATCTGTTGCCTGTGCATTAGACTATACATCTTTTAGATTTACTGATGCTTGGGGAGAAAATAATATTAAATTAAAAAAATGGTTAGAAAATATTACCAAGAATGATTTTATGAAATCAACATTACCTGGAGAGAGTTTTAAGTATGAATAAAAGATTTAGAAAATTTTTTCTACAAATGATACATTATAAGTTGATGAGATATATTTTTGTACTTCTTTTAAGTTTGCCATTATTATCGGTGAATTTGAATGCAGAGTATGAGATGCATATCCCAAATTGTACTCAAAAAGGTGTTGAAAATTGTGGTGGTTTTTTATTTGATAATGAAACTGGGGATGTCCTTTTTTGCGGTTCTGAGAGTTGTATCGATTTAAAACTACCAAAATCTTGGAAGGCAAAACAGAAAGATAAACTATCTAAACAAGATCAAATATTAGAAATGCTCTCCAATATTCAGGTTGGATCTGTCAACACAGTTCAAAGTGTTGAGCCTTCCTCAGATACAAAAATTGTAAATCAGGAAATAAAATCAGAAGAAAAGGAAGAAGAAAAAGAGATTGCCAAAAAAGAAGAGAAAAAAGAGAAGAAGATAGAAAAGTGTGACAAAGAAAAGAAAAGTTTGTGTAAAGGTTCTGGTGGCATGCAACTTGGAGGAACCGGAATGAAACTTAAAAAACCAACAAAAAAATAGTTTGAAAAAAAAACAAAAGAGATCAATAGCCTCTTTAATATTAATAAGAGAAAAACTTGCCCATGACCTATGTAATGAAATTTATATGACTAAAGATGAAGCTTATGAAATTATAGACTTTGCTTTCGAGCTTAGTGATAAATTACCTGAAACTTATGATCAGCTGAAATCAGAAATAAAGTCTTATATAATTATAAATATGTTATCTCTAGTTACTAAATTCCACTAGTATCAATTTCTTCTTTTGAAATATTTTCTTTATTTTCATCAAGTAAATTTTCATAAGTCGAATTTTCATTACTCAAATAAGTACTATCAGTTAAAATTATATCCATTCTCCTATTATTAAAGCTATAATCACAAGTAACTGAGAAAATTAACTCACTACTATTAGATCTATTACTAAGATAAATTTCCCAAGTTGTTTTACTTTTAAGTTTATTTGGAAACTGTTTAACTTCAGTTTGAAATAATTCAGTGTTTTTCTTTTGAAATGAATTAATAAAGCTATCTTGAATGTCAAGGCACTGAACAGGACTGAGTTGTAATTGATTATTTGAGCCGTGAATTTCGTAAATATTTCCTGTTTTTGTTGATTTTAATATGTATTCAGTAAGATATTTGTTTGCTATCAAGACGTTGTCCTCTTTAATAGAAATGCTCTCAATATTACCTTTATTTAATTTTATACTCCCATCATTTTCGTACCTAAGAATGTCCTCGTACAATTTATAACCAAAAAGCTCAATTGATTGTGCATTCAAACAAAAAAACATGCTAACCGTGAATAATGTCTTAAACATAGGGAATTTTAACATTGATTTAGTTCTTTGAAATAGTGTTGAGCGGATATGGAACATCTTTGATAGAAAATTTATGACAATATTCAACACCCTCTAAAAGTTTGGACCATAGTACGTTTGCATCCTTTTCTAATTCTGGGATCGAATATGATGCTAAGCTTAAAAACCATATCTTAAAAGAGTCCTTTGATAGTCTATCGACATTTGAATTGACTAATGTGGAAAAAGTATCTTTCCACTGTAGTAAGAGAACATCAGCTTCTTTTTTTGATAAATTCTGTGGTGATGTAAAGTATTTTTTTTGAAGCGTTGATTTATCTTGTTCGAGGATAGATGTTTTAAATTGGAAAGCATTATCGAGAATTGATGCTTTTTCTTTACTATCATTTATTTCAATCCAATTAATAAAACCTTTCAATAATCTTGAGCATATGTCATGGAGTTGTTCATTATCTATTTCTTCATTCATATAATTGATTAAAATTTAAAATTTCAAGAATGACTGTATCTCTTTTGCCAGAGCCAACATTTCTAAACACCCTTTTCCAGTTCTTTGTTTTTCTACTACTGTTAACCCTAATCCCATAGTTGATACAAATATTTGTCTATTACCCAAAATTGTCTTTGCTTTTTTAACATTCATTTTATTAACAAATTTATGTGCTTCTTGAATAAGTTTAGATTTAGCATTTGCTCTATTAATAAGAATTAATATCTCTCTTTTTTCTCTTTTCGCTAATTCAATTATGGACTCCGTGGCCCAAAAATCCACTTGAGAGGGAGATATAGGTATAATGACAAGGTCAGCTATTTCAATTGCTGGTCTTCCATCAGCATCAATTTTGGGAGGAGTATCAATTATTACTAAATCAGATTTTTCTTTAAGCGTTTTAGCCTCATACTGTGCACCCCAGAGGCTTGCTGTTTTAAACTGTATCATATTTTTATTTTTAAGTTTTTCATTTCTAGTAAGAAACCACTTACCTAAACTACCTTGAGGGTCTGTGTCGAGTAATGTCGTGGATAAATTATTTTTTAAAGAATAAACAGCAGCTAAATTTGCAGCTATAGTGGTTTTTCCAGAGCCTCCTTTTTGTTGAGCGATGGTAATAACCTTAGACACCATTCAAGTATAAAAGTAAAAAACTCTTAAGAAAGCCTTATTAAAAAAAAGTTGTGGGTTGATAGGAGCTTAGAATAGGTTTCGTAAAATTATATAGGAAATAAACCCTATATCATCTATATTGCTATCGTGAAAGCGTTTCAATTCAACACTACTCCTGGAATAAGATTTGGAAGTGACTATTCAGTAGGCACAGCAGAAGAAGTTTCTAAAAAACTTGGTAACAAAATACTATTTGTAACTGATCCGGGTTTAGTAAAAATTGGATTACACGAAAAAACAATTACTGAGCTTCAAAAATACTCTGAAATTTTAATTTTTGATAATGTTGAAGCTGACCCATCTATAAAAACACTTTTGAATTGTGTTCAACAAGGAAGAGATTTTGATGCAACAGGTGTAATTGGATTTGGTGGCGGATCATCAATGGACGTATCAAAATTAACTGCACTTTTGATTGGCTCAGACGAAAATATTCATGAAGCTTGGGGAGTGGCTAATGCTAAAGGGCCTAGGCTCCCTCTTGCTCTTTACCCAACAACTTCTGGTACTGGTTCTGAAGTAACTCCAATTTCTATTATCACACAAGAAGATTTAGAAAAAAAAGGAGTTTCCTCTCCTATTATACTTCCAGACCTTGCAATTCTTGATCCATCATTAACAATCGGTCTTCCCCCTCACATTACTGCTGCTACCGGTATTGATGCAATGGTCCACGCGATAGAGTCTTATGCTTCAAAAAGTGTGAACAATAATTTGATCTCCCAAACACTTTCAAAGGAAGCATTGAAGCTTCTAGGTAGTTCAATAAGACAAGCTGTAATTAACGGAAAGGATATTGAGGCAAGATCAAATATGCTTGTTGGCTCTATGTTAGCAGGTGTCTCCTTTGGAAACTCTCCAGTTGCTGGCGTTCATGCTTTGGCATATCCGATTGGAGGGACTTATCATGTCCCTCACGGTCTTTCCAACGCACTTGTCCTACCATATGTGTTAAGATTTAATATATCTGATCAAAATGCATCAAAACTTTACAGTGAAATAGCCCCAATTGTTTTTCCAGATATTGATACAAGCACCAACACTCAAGATATTTCTTCAAAATTCATTGAAAAGTTGTCAGATCTATCAAGCGAATTAGGTTTAGAACAAAGATTAAGAGATCTCGACATCCCTGAAACTGCATGCGAAACAATGGCAAGAGATGCTATGAAACAAACCCGATTACTAATCAATAATCCAAGAGAAATATCCGAAAAAGATGCTTTTGATATTTATAGGTCTGCATGGTAAAAACTTCATCTGATAAGAGATGGTAAATTTATCATCTTGAATTATTAAGATTTTAAACTAAATAATATGAAAAAATGTTAAGTGTAATAGATATTTCTAAAAATTTTGGCGATTTTACTGCCATTAATAAACTCTCTTTTGAGGTCAAAGTTGGTGATGTGATGGGGTTCCTTGGACCTAATGGTGCTGGCAAAACAACTTCAATGAGGGTAATAACAGGTTATCTGAAATCTGACAGTGGAAACGTTATCATAAACAATAAGGACATTGAAATAGATCCCATTCACACAAAGTCAATGATTGGCTACCTACCTGAAGGTGTTCCCCTTTATTTGGACTTTTCGCCATATCTTTACCTAGACTACGTTTGCCAGGTAAGAAATATAAAAAATTCAAAAGCAGCAATCAAAAAAGTAATTAATGATCTACAACTAGAAGAAGTAAAAGATGTTCCCATTGAAACTTTATCAAAAGGTTTTAAAAGACGTGTTGGAATTGCTCAGGCTCTTATACATAATCCCAAATTACTGATCTTAGATGAGCCAACTGATGGATTGGATCCCCTTCAAAAATTTGAAGTAAGAAAATTAATTAAAAAATTATCTAAAACAAAAGCAATTATAATTTCTACACACATTCTTGATGAAGTCCCAGAGGTTTGTAATAAGTGTCTTATTATTAACGATGGACAAAAAGTCTTTGAGGGAACTCCAGCACAGCTTAAGAAAAAAATTGGTAAATCCCTAGATGAAAAATTTAGAAAGTTAGTAAGCTAATGTTGGCGCTAATTAAAAGAGAACTTAAATTATATTTTATTACACCTGTCGCCTATATTTTTACAGCAATATTTATTTTGACCTCTATGTCCTTGACATTTTATTTTGGATCGTTTTTCTCCTCAGGAGTTGCAGACTTAACGGTTTTTTTTAGTTTTATTCCATGGGTTTTTATTTTCTTTGTCTCTGCAGTTACTATGAAAAGTTGGTCCGAGGAAAAAAGACTTGGTACTATTGAATTATTAATGACTTTGCCAATTCCTTTGTGGAAGATAGTGTTGAGTAAATTTTTTGCAACTTGGGCTTTTGTTGTATTCTCAGTTGTTTTGACGTTTCCTATTTGGATTACAGTAAATTATCTTGGAAATCCTGATAACCTTGTAATTATTGGCCAATATCTTGGTGTTATTATCATGGCAGGTGCTTATGTCTCTCTTGGAATTTTCTTTTCTTCGTTAACTAGCAATCAAATAATTGCCTTTATTTTATCTATTTTAGTCTCATTTCTTTTTACCATAAGTGGGTTTCCTCTTATGATTAATTTTATAACTGGGATTTTACCTATTGAAATAGTAGAACTCATTTCTAGTTTTAGCTTTTTGACTCACTTCTCAAGTATCCAAACGGGTTTCTTCTCAATTAAAGGATTGTTTTTCTTTTTATCCTTTATTGCTCTTTGGAATTATTTAACAATTATAAAATTTTTAAATCGAGACTAATGAATAAATTTTTACAAAAAAACTATCTTATAGTATCTATATTAAGCACTGTTATTTTATTTTTGTCCTTTAATTTTATAATCCAAAAAATCAATTTTAATTTAGGAGTTGACTTTACCTCTACCAAAACTTTTACTCTTTCAAGTGGTACTAAGAGAGTTATAGACGAAATAGAAGAGCCATTAAAAATTACTTTTGTGTATAGCAGAGACTTGTCTAAAAATATTCCAATTATTCAAAATTACGCTAATCAAGTTCAAGGTCTATTGAACAGATATTCAGATCTAGCTTCAGGTAAAATTGAATTAAACTTTGTTGAACCAGAGCCTTATTCAGATGATGAAGATTATGTAAATAGATATGGTGTGCAAGGTTTTCCTATAGATCAAGAGGGGTCCAAAGTATATTTTGGATTAATTGCTTCAAATACAACAGATGATATAGAAACTGTTCCCTTTTTTGATCCCTCAAAAGCTGGCACATTAGAAAAACAATTAACTGATATTGTATACAAACTTAATAGATCAAAAAAACCAATGATTGGTTTTTTATCATGGGTGGACACTACACCACCAATGATGCCAAATAATCAACTTGGACAAGGAGAATACACAATACTTGAGGAGCTTAGTTATTTTTATGATTTTGAGTTTTTAGATACAGACGCAGAGAGTTTTGAAGGTATAGACTTATTAATAGTATATCACCCCTCTGATATTAGTGACAAAACTGAATATGCAGTTGAACAATTCATCTTGAATGGGGGAAAATCAGTTATATTTGTTGATCCGTTTTTTGAGAAAAATGACCATTCGAATAAATCATCAAATTTAGAAAATGTCTTAAAAACCCTCAATATTAACTATAATAGCAATGTTATTTTAGATGGCGCTCAAGCAACAAGACTGCAGACACAACAAAACATAACTGAAAATACATCTTTGCAAACTATGTTGAAATTGAATTGGCCTGAAGTCAGAGGACAGTTCATCAATCAAGCTGAAGAAATAGGAGACGGTTTATCTTTAATTAGACTTGTGTCTCCAGGTGGTCTTTCCCCATTGAATGATGAAAGTGAAATTTCATACACACCTATTATGTCATCTAGTGATGTAACAATGGATCTACCTATGAAAGAGGTACATGATCCAATTAAGCTCATTAATAATTTTCAGCCAACAGGTATTAGCTATGACTTTGGAGTAAAATTAAGTGGTATCGCAAAAAGTAACTTTAATGATTTTGAATTTAAAAATGATAATCATTTAGAAACATCCTCAAAAAATATAAGTGTGGTAGTTTTCAGCGACGCTGATTTTATAAGAAATGCCTTTTGGGCAAGAATTCAAAAGTTTTTAGATACCAATGTAATAGAGGCAACATCTGATAATGGAAGTTTAGTTACAAATGTATTTGACTCAATGACTGGTTATGATGAATTTATTGATCTGAGAAACAAAGAGGCTCCATTTAGACCGTTTGTTGTAGTTCAAAAACTTCAAGCAGAAGCAGAGCAAATGTACCTAGGACAGGAACAGCAATTACAAGCTCAACTTGATAACACATTAAATCAGATTCAAAATTTATCAGGTGGTAGAGATGTAGAAAGTGTCAATTTATCTGACAAACAATTAATGGAATTAGCAAATTTTCAATTGCAAGTAGAAAATACTCGTAAACAACTAAGAGATGTTAGAAGGAATTTAAGCAAAGATATAGATCGATTAGCAAATCAAATAAACATATTAAATACTTTTTTAATCCCTGTTCTTTTAATTCTACTAATGTTTTTTATTCCAAGACAACTCGGTATCAGAAAAAGAAAAAGCAGATAAATGTATATTAAAAATTTAAAAATATTGGTTTTAATATCTTTTGGATTTTTAATTATTGCTCTTGGTATGTATTTTGATGGCAAAAATATCTCTAACAAATCATCGTCTGAAGTATTATTTCCTAGTTTTGATGAAGTTTTACCAGAAATAGCATACATTGAATTTTCTAATCAAAATGGAAGATCGGTTATTGAAATCATTGATAATCAATGGCTTATTTCAAGCTCAAATAATTTTCCCGCAAATACTGAGCTTTTAAGTAGGTTTTTTATTCAACTTCGTGAAGCAAATATTTTAGATGCTAAAACTAATCGTGAAGATCTTTTATACAAATTGGGTCTAGATGATGAAAATAAAATGCAATTAATATTAAAATCTGAAGATGATGAAGTATTGTATTCACTAGATATTGGTATTTATAATTACAATATCCCAGGATCTTACATAAAGGACCCTGAGTCTAATCAATCTTATTTGGTTTCAACAAACTTAACCGCCGATGTATCTGATTTCTATTGGGTACCCACCGATTTAATAAATATTGGTAAATCTCAAATTGAGTCAATTCAAATTTATAACCAAAATATGATTAGCTTAAGTATGAAAGAGGGAGAGCTGAAACATACAAATTTGACCTCTCAATTTAATGAAATTGATAATGATAAAATTATTGATGCTCAAAATATATTAACTGATCTTCAACATAATGGATTTATACTTAACTCAGAATTACCTAACTCTCCAGATTTAAAAGCTAGGTTTACACTCAATAATGGAACTATAATTTTTGTAAATCTATACGATATTGAGGGTAAAGGTGTTCACGCTACTTTTGATTGGAATTATGTCGATGATAAAGTTCAAATATCAAAGTTTATAGATCCATTGCTAGATGGAAATCAAATACAAGTTAGTTCGGTTGCTTTTTTAAATAATTTTGCTTTTAGTGTTCCTCAAATATTTTTTGATACATTGAATATAAAATTAAGAGAAAAAACTGAATAATTATTTAATTTCTCCAATTTCAAACTTCATATGATGTTTATAAATTTGTGATGGGTTTAATTGTGTTGAAGGAAATTTTCGATTATTGGGCGCGTTTGGAAAACCCTGAGTTTCAAAACACATACCTTGATATTTTTTAATTTTAATACGATTACTGGAATATTTTAAATGCTGACCAGTATAGAATTGAACACCAGGTTGATTTGAAAAAATTTTTAGGGATATATTACTTTTTGGTGATTGTATTTTAGCTGCAAACTTAGAATTTTTTTTTATGATGAAATTTTCATCAAATCCCTTGAATTTATTAGTAAATTTATCGCGTATCCTAGTTGATTTTTTAAAATCAAAACGTGTTCCTTTTACATTCACTATCCTACCAGTTGGTATATTTTCAGAGTCATTTTCTAAGTACTGATTTGAATTAATTTGGACGTGGTGATCAAAAATATCTTTTTTAATTTTATCTAAATTCCAATAGGCGTGATTTACCAAATTAACATGAGTAGTTTTTGATGTTTGTGCACTTATATTGATTTTGAGAGTCGAATTTGCAATTGAGTAATCACAACTGGAATATAATTCTCCTGGGAAACCCTGATCATTATCTGGTGATATACAATAATAGCTAATATGAGATTTGGAGAAGCATTTAACTTGCCAAATTTTTGAGTCAAACCCTTTTTTACCGCCATGTAATATATTTTTTCCCTCGTTTTTATTTAGTTTGTATTTTACTCCTTTTATCTGAAATTGAGCTTTTTTTATTCTATTTGCATATCTGCCACATGTTGCGCCTAAGTAATTTTTATTATTTTTATACGATGAGATATTTCCTAAATTTAGAATTAAATTGATTTTTTTCTTTTTATAAAAAACTTCAAATAATGTTGCACCAATATTGAGAGTCTTAACTCTTAAAAACTTATTTTCAATAGTGTGTGATTTAATCATTAACGATTAAATTTTTGAAATATTCTCTAAAACTTTTTTTGTTACTTCTTTTAATCTTGGAATAGTTGAATTGATTAATTTAATACGGTCATAAATATTTGGATCTTTTGCAATTTCCTCTCTTAAAGTATCGCCGAAAGTTTTTCTGAGTTCAGTGCCGATATTAAACTTACAAACATTCGTTGTATTTGCTATCGTTCTTTTAAGTGTATCGTCGATACCGCTACTTCCGTGAAGCACCAATGGTACTTCGGTTAAGGTTTCTATCTTCTTTATGACTTGCACATCAATCGAAGAGGATTTGTTTGTCTGTAAGTGTACGTTTCCTGCACTGATGGCCATTGCATCACATTTGGTTAATTCAGCAAATGTCTTCGCTTCTTCTGGATCTGTGCTTTGTGACTTAGCACCATCATTGTAACCAACAAATCCAATTTCTCCCTCTACGGAAATATTTTGTTTATGAGCTAATTCAACGATTTCACTTGTTTTATCAACGTTTTCATTAAGTGAAAGCTTGGATCCATCAAACATTACAGATGTGAATCCGTTGTCAATTGCCTGTAAACACTCTTCTTTCGTATAGCCATGATCTAAATGACAAACTATTGGACTAGATGATTGCTCAGCCAAGTATCTAAACATTTTACCTAAAACTGGTAGAGGTGTATTTGCTCTACAACCTGGTCCTGCTTGAAGAATGACAGGTACCTTGAGCTCTTCGGCTGTTTCTGCATAACATCTTGCATCTTCCCAACCTAATACTACTAATCCTGCAACGGCATAATTATTTTTTTTTGCTTCTTGTAAAACTTCTGAGAGGCTAGCTATCGTCATTTATATTTTGCTATCATATCCTTAATACCTGGGATTGTTTCTAATTGGTAAGCATGAGTTTTTTGGAAAGATTGAATAAGTGATCTTTGAGAAAGACCTACTAGGATTGTAAAATAATACATCTCATATCCTGGTGCAACCACACATGGATGATATCCTTTATTAATTGCAATAGTAGAGCCATTAAAAAGTTGATAACCGTGACCCTCTTTTTCATCTTCTGATTGCATAATTTGAACACCAAAACCATGTCCTGGTTTAAATCGATAATTATAAACTTCATCATGACGAGTTTCTTGAGGGACATCATCTGTGTCGTGTTTGTGAGGAGGGAAGCCTGACCACCCTCCAGCGCCAACAGTATATAATTCATTTACTAATAATCGACCAACTTGATCATGATGTTTCGCACCTAAGATATGTTTAATTTTTCTGTGAGTTTTAGTATCGTCTGAGCCGTATTGAACAACATCTAGTTCTTCTTTTAAAACAAGAAATGGCTCCAATTTTTTTTCATAAATTCCACCAGCTATGAAACACTCAGAGGAGTCAGATAAACAAGTAATTTTACATTTTGAATTTGTAGGAATATAACTACCCTCAGGTTCACCATCCCATACATCAGTTGTTCTTTTTCCAATCTGTCCTAACTTATTATCCTCCACGGTAATCTCGACGATACCTGTTGCTGGAACTACGCTACTTTCATGTTTTGATAGTTGGTATTCATAGGACTCACCTTTTTTTAAATTGATAATATTAAAATAAACTAAAGGTACTGTTTTATTTGTTTCTCCAAATAAAGCTTGATTTTTATTATCTGAATAAGGGATGTGCATCTATAACTCCTTTTGATTTTGGTTAATAAATTTTTCTAATTCCTGATTATTGGGCATCGCTGAGGAACATCCTACTCTTGTTACAACTATTGCAGCATTTGCGGAACCCCGAATTACTGCATCCTCTAAGCTAAGGCCATTGTATAGGGAACTTATAAAACCTCCATTGAATGCGTCGCCTGCACCGGTAGGTTTAATAGCTTCGACATTAAATGTCCCGTATTGACTCTCATTTTCTTTAGTAAATACTTTGGATCCCTCTTCGCCCATTTTATAGATAATCACTGATGGTTTTTTTTTAATATACACTTTTGCTAATTCAAGTCCATTTGTGGAATTATCAGCCACATTAAATTCTAAATCGTTTCCAATGATAATATCCATTTCATTCATAATTTCCTTGTAAACATCAGATTTGATTGTATCAGACTCCCAGTTGTAAGGCCGATAATCAAGATCGATTATTAATGGTATCTTGAGATCTGAAGTTAGTTTTGAGGCAACAAAAACAGCATTCCTTGAAGGTTCTCCAGAAAGTGCAGTTCCAGAGATGAATACAGCAGAGTAATTATTGAAATTAATTTTATTAATATCCTCCTTATTAAGTTGCAGATCACAAGGATTACTTCTGTAAAGAATAGATTGGTTATTGTTTAAAATAGTTTCAACAACAGCTATTTGTGTTTGAAATGATTTATTGACTTTTCTGCAGTGTTCTACACCAACTTTGAATTCATTAAGTTTGTTAATTATGTATTCTCCGATTGCATCGTCAGATATACAAGTAAGTAAATCAGTGCTGACACCCAAATTCGATAGAGCAACACAAGTATTTGCAGCCGAGCCCCCTAAATGAGAAGAAAAGTTATTTACATCGGAGATTTTTGTACCGGGTGGCTCTGGATAAATATCTAATCCTGCTCTCCCTATTACAAGAATTTTTTTTGTATTATCAAATTTCATTTAATGAAAATTAAGTCTAGAGGAATTATTGTAATTACTTAAGAATTTTTTGTATTTCCTCTAGTGAAAAATAATCTGCCTTCTTAAAAGTAGTCTTTATCTCTTGGGGTGTTTTGGTGTCTGCTGCCTTCATTGTTGATTGAATAATATCCAAAACGTGTAACGATAATTCTCCGCTACATCTGTGTTCAAGTTCATTATCAATACAGTATGCCATTTCAGCTAATCCGACACCTCGGTAGTTCGCATTAGTTGGCGACTCATTAGCCCTACCGCTATGAGATGTAATATTAATTTTACCAAGGGGCATATCATCAGTTTTGTGCTCTTGCCAAACACCACTATCATCAGTGCTTGTGTATACTGAACCTCCAAACATATTTGGATCAGGCACAATCATAGAACCTTTATCGCCGTAGAGTTCTATGTGATTACGTTGGTGAGCTACAACATCAAACGATAAAGTTATTTGAATTAGAGCCCCATTATGAAATTCTAAATTAACTAAATAGCTAGTTTGACATTCCACATCAAACTTCTGATCTTTTTTTGGACCTATGCCTATCACTCTTTTATCGAAAACTTTGGTAGAAATACCATGAACACTTTTAGCAGGGCCAAGTAAATTTACTAAAGCTGTTAAATAGTATGGTCCCATATCTATAACTGGGCCACCTTCATTATTTGCAAACCACGGTTCAGGATTGGGATGATAAGATTGAACTCCTGGATAAGCAAAAATAGCATTTCCAAGCCGAACATTTCCAATTTTATTATCGTTTATTAATTCAATAGATTTTTGAATTCCACCACCTAAAAAAGTATCAGGAGCATTGCCAATGTATAAGTTTTTACTTTTAGATAATTTTAAGAGATTTTCACCATCTAAAAAATTTACAGCCATTGGTTTCTCACTATAAACATGTTTACCGCTCTCCAGCGAATTTTTTGCTACCTCGTAATGAGCCTTTGGAATAGTTAAATTTAAAATAATATCGACTTCACTATCATTTAATATTTCATCAACGGAACAAGAGTTTATATTATAAGTTTCGGCACATTTTTTAGAATTTTCATGATTAATATCAGCACATTTAATTATGCGAAAATTATTAAAATAATCATGTCCTCTAAAATATGTTTCAGAAATATGACCACATCCTATTAAGCCAACATTAAAGACTTTGTTCATAAATATGAATTATTTGTCTAGGCCGCACATATTGATGTATTTTATTTCAATAAAATCATCAATTCCATACTTTGAGCCTTCTCTGCCAAGACCAGACTCTTTTATTCCTCCAAATGGTGCCTCTGCTTTTGAAGTTAATCCAGTATTGACTCCAACCATACCGTATTCAAGTGCCTCAGCAACTCTCCATATTCTTCCGATATCTCTGGAATAAAAATAGGATGCAAGTCCATATGGTGAGTTATTTGCAAGTTTAATTACTTCTTTTTCATCTTTAAATTTGTAAATTGGAGCCACTGGTCCAAATGTTTCTTCAGTTGTAATTTTCGCTTCTGGTGCGACTTCAGTTAGGATTGTAGGCTGATAAAAGTTCATTCCCAAAGAATGCTTAGATCCACCAATTGCAACTTTTGCCCCATATTGTAATGCATCTTGGACATGCTCCTCTACTTTACTTAAAGAGTGCTCATCAATCATGGGTCCAGAGGCATTTTCCTCATTTAAACCATCTCCTACTTTTATTTTAGAAACAGCATCAACAAATTTTGAACAGAACTCATCATGAACTTTTTCTTGGACATAAATTCTATTTGCACAAACACAAGTTTGTCCTGTATTTCTAAATTTGCTTTGGATTGCACCGGCAACTGCATCATCAATATTTGCATCATTAAATACAATGAAGGGTGCGTGACCACCAAGTTCCATTGAGACTTTCTTTACAGTTCCAGAGCATTTCTGTAAAAGTATTTTTCCAATTTCTGTTGAACCTGTAAAAGATAATTTTCTAACAATTGGATTTGTGGCTAATTCCTCTCCGATTTCAGAGGCCTTTCCTGTAATTACATTTAAAGTACCTTTTGGGAAGCCTGCCTCCTCAGCCAAAACAGCTAGTGCAAGTGCAGAATAAGGAGTTTGACTTGCTGGTTTAATTACAACTGGGCACCCAACAGCTAAAGCTGGTGCACATTTTCTTGTAATCATAGCATTAGGAAAATTCCATGGTGTAATGGATGCCACTACACCAACTGGTTGCTTCAAAACAACAATTCTTCGATCGGTCATGGGATCTGGAATTGTGTCTCCATAAACCCTCTTGGCTTCTTCTGAGAACCATTCTACAAAAGAGGCTCCATAGCCTATTTCTCCTCGCGACTCATTTATTGGTTTTCCTTGTTCAACTGTCATGATTTGAGCTAATTCTTCTTTATTTACAATCATTAAATCAAACCATTTTCTGAGTATTTCTGATCTTTGACGTGCAGATTTTGCCTTCCATTCAGGCCAAGCATTATTTGCTGCTTCTATAGCATTTCTAGTTTCAGATGTTCCGCACTTAGGGACAGTGCCAATCTCTTTCAAGTTAGCTGGATTGTTAACAGATATTGTCTCACCCGAGTCGGCATTAACCCATTCACCGTTAATGTAGCACTTATCTCTATAAAATTTTGAGTCTTTAATTTCCATAAATATTTATAACAGTTTTAATTATTATTCTACAGTGGCAATTTTACCACCTACAGGGATCGTATCTCCCTCTTGTGCAATTATCTCTGTTAATTTTCCATTGACAGTTGAAGGTATCTCGGCAGCTGTCTTATCAGTCTCAACCTCACAAAGTATATCTCCCTCTTTTATTTCATCTCCGACTTTTTTAAGCCACTTTACTACTTTTCCCTCGTCAACAGTTTCTCCAAGGGATGGCATTATTATTTCCATAATTATTCTCCTTTTAGTTTTTTTATAACCTCATTTACAATTAGTTCCACTGAGGGAATTGTATTATCTTCGAGTATGTCGGCACTTGGCAATGGTACGTGTGGTGTAGTTACTCTAGTGACAGGGCCTTTTAAATTTTTAAAACAATGTTCTGAAATTAAAGATGATATTTCTGCTCCCCATCCACAAAGTCTTGGATTTTCTTCTACTGTCATGACATGACCAGTCTCGATTACAGATTTTTTTATTGTTTGTAAATCTAGGGGCACTAGAGATCTCAGATCGATTACCTTTGCATTGATATCATGTTTGTCTTTCAAAATTAATGCAGCATCTTTTGCTCTTTGTGCCATTAAAGCTAGACCAATAATAGTAATATCTTTTCCCTCGTGAAGCGTATTAGCCTCCCCGATAGGAATGGATAAATCAGTTTGTTCAATTTCTTCTTTAAATGCATAAAGTGATTTATGTTCATAAAATATAACAGGATCGGGGTCCTTTACAGCGCTATCCATCAAACCCAACACATCACTAGGGCAGCTTGGTGCTACTACTTTTAAACCTGGTATCATCATAGACCAATTTTCCAAACTTTGAGAATGTTGTGCTCCAAATTTTGATCCTCCACCATTTGCAGTCCTAATGACCAATGGAATATTGATTTGGCCATCTGACATATATCTAGTTTTAGCAATTTGATTTGCCACAATATCCCAACAAACAGCTAAAAAATCTGAAAACATTATTTCTGCAATTGGTCTTAAGCCTGTCATAGCTGCGCCCATAGCTGCACCTAAAATCGCTTGTTCTGAAATTGGTGCATCCATGACTCTCTCTTTCCCAAACTCCTCTAAAAGACCTACCGTCGCTTTAAATACTCCACCCGCAGCACCTACGTCCTCACCTATAAAAAAAACTTTTTGATCTTTTCTCATGGATTGAGCTATTGCGAGTGAAACACTTGCTCTGTAAGTTAATTGTGCCACTCAGAACCTCCATTAGCCCATACATCAGTATATATTTCTTTAATTTCTGGAATTGGAGAAGCCATGGAAATTTCAGTTGCTTTTTCAACTTGATCTTTAATTTTCTCCTCAATTTCAGAAATTATTTTTTCATTAATATTAAAATCTAATAACTTTGCTCTGTAATTTTTTATTGGGTCTTTGTTTTCCATCCAATCTTTTACTTCCTCATCAGGTCTATACTTACCTGGGTCAGCTCTTGAATGCCCACTATGTCGATAAGTCTTGGCTTCAATTAGACTTGGACCTTTACCCTCTCTCGCTTTTGAAATAGCTTTTTCTGCAGTCCTTAGCATTTCATCAGCATCATTTCCGTCCACAATAATTTTGTCTAAATCGTAAGCGCCTGCTCTATCAGCAGCTGGATGTTCAACAGCAGTAACTTCATGAATTGGTGTATATTCCATATATAAATTATTTTCACAAACAAACACTATGGGTAAATTCCAAATTTTTGCCATGTTCAGTGCTTCATGGAATGCTCCAATGTTTGTAGTACCGTCTCCAAAAAAACAAACGCTCACCTCATTTGTTTTGTTATATTTTGACGCTAAAGCAGTTCCATTGGCTATAGTTAAATGAGCACCTATAATAGCATATGAACCCATAACTCCTTTATCTACATCTGTAAGATGCATGGACCCTCCTTTACCTTTCATCAAGCCACACTGTCTACCCATTAATTCTCCTAAGACTCCTTCGATTGAAGATCCTCTTGCTAGTGTATGTGCGTGCCCACGATATGTGCAAAATGTGTAATCACCCTGTTTCAAGGCGACTCCGAAAGCACCTGCAATAGCTTCCTGACCAAGAGCTAAATGGCTAGTGCCCTTAATAAGATTTTGAAGAAAAAGATCATATGCTTTTTTTTCGACTAGCCTTAATTTTAGCATCATTTCCCATAATTGAAGTCTTTTCTCTTCTCCTATATCGTCATTTAATTTATCTACCATTAATATTTATTAGCAATAGGTAGATCTTCAGCAGGGAACAAGGAAATTACTTGGCATCCTTTATCAGTAACAATCAATTCTTCTTCAATTCTTGCAGCAGAATAACCATCTTTTGCAGGACAATAGGTTTCAAGAGCAAAAACCATTCCTTCTTTAATTTCATCAGGTGAGTCCATTGAAACTAATCGGCTGATTATTGGTCTTTCATGAATTGCCAAACCTAAACCATGTCCAAACTGTAATGCGAATGCTGACATTTCATTTGCAAAACCAAATTCCTCAGCCTTCGGCCATACTGATGCAATTTTATCTGTAGAAACTCCAGGTTTTACAAGTTCAATAGCTTTGTCTAGCCACTCACGACACTGCTTGTAGGCATCATTTTGAGAGTCTGATGCCCGTCCAATGTTGAAGGTCCTGTAATAACAAGTCCTGTAGCCCATATAAGATTGAAGTATGTCGAAGAAAGCTTGATCACCAGGTCTAAAAATTCTATCTGTAAAATTATGTGGATGCGGATTACATCTTTCACCTGAAATAGCATTTATTGCCTCGACATCATCTGAACCAAGTTCATATAAGAGCTTATTTGCATTAGCAACTATTTGGGCTTCACTAACGCCAGGCTTCATTGTCTCATAAATTTGATGATAAGTTGCATCAACCATCGATGCAGCCTGGTTTAATAACATTAGCTCATCTCTTGATTTTATTTCCCTGGCTTCAAGAAGAATTTGCTGTCCATCAATTATCTCTAAACCCTCTGCTTGAAGAGCAAACATCATTGCTGGTTCAACAAGATCCACACCTACGGGTTCATTTGCTACTCCCTTCTCATTTAACATTGATTTTATTTCTTTTGCAGCATTTTTCATTAATCCTGCATCAGGATGAACTGTACCCCTTAAGCCTACCATCCCTGCCTTCCAACTTTCTTTTGGAAGCCAAGGCGAAAATAATTGGTGATGTTTTGCAGCTGAACCGAAATCCCACAGCACAGGATCATGGTCTTGAGCTAATAGAGAATATCTACATATTTTGTCTCTTGACCACTCTCCAATAACTGTGCTTGTGAGATATCTGATGTTGTTATTATCAAAACAAAGGAGTGAACCGGCTTTTGAATTTTTTAGAGCCTCTCTAGCTCTTCCCAGTCTATATTTGTGAAGTCTAGGAAAGTTAATTCTCTCTTCATAATCTACATTTGTTCTTCCATGAGATGGTACTCTTCTATGCCAATCGTAATTTGGATTTATATCTTCAGGTTTTATGATTGAAGGTTCGCTCATTTATTGAATTACCATTCCTCCATCAATCATAAGTATTTGTCCTGTCATGTAATCAGACTCACTAGATGCTAAAAATGATGCTGTGCCCACGACGTCTTCAGGATAGGAATACCTCTTCATCAAAATCATATTCTCTGCAATTGAGTCCATTGACTCTCCGGGTTTATCAAATTTTCCAATTGCAACTAAATCTTTATCTAGTTGCTCCCATAACTCTGTTCTTACTACACCAGGGCCATATCCATTAACGGTAATGCCATGCTCAACTAAACTTTTTGCACCACCTTTTATTAAAGCAGCTATGGCATGTTTGCTCATTCCATAAACCACAACATCATCAAAAGTTTCCCTGGATAAAATAGAAGCTACATGAATAATTTTATATGGTTCTTTTTGTTTACCTTGTTTAATCATTTGCCGAGCTTGTTCTTGCATACCTAAAAGAGCTCCTCGAACATTTATATCCATAATAAAATCATAATTTTCCTCAGTTATATCCATGAAGAAAAGTGGTTTGTTTACTCCAGCATTATTTATAGAAACATTAAGACTACCAAAATTTTCAACTGTTGCTTTTACAGCAGTTACGTGATCTTCACGATTTCTCACGTCTACTTTACATGAAATAGCCTCACCTCCAGCTGACCTAATTCTCTCTTCAACCTCTTTACAACCGTCAAGGTTTACATCTGTTAGACAAATTTTAGCTCCTTGGGCAGCAAAGTGCTCGCCTACTGCAGCGCCCATACCTTGTGCAGCGCCAGTAATTAGAACATTTTTCCCTTTTAGTCTCTCTTTATCCATAAATTTCCTCCGTCCTTATTATATAATATGTATTTGAATTACTGACTTCAAATATATTCAAAATGAATATTATCTACCTAAAGCCGATCTTTTTTTTTCTAGCAAAGATGTTTTTCGTTCATCAATTGTGGCAAGCAGACTCTTCCTAGCTTGCCGAGAGTCAAATACCCTAGACATAGTTTGAAAAACTATAACTATAACCAAAAGCACTGATGTGAATAATTGAACGAAATGGACCTGAAGTGCATAAAATACGAGACCAGTATTTAAAAAATTAACTGTTAAAGCTCCAATAGCTGCTCCTAAAACACCACCCTTTCCTCCTAATATGCTCACACCTCCAACAAAAGCTGCAACAGTTCCTGCTAAAAGAAGGTATTGCAGTCCTAAACCTTGAGCCGTCCCTGATTTCAAACCAATTACGGTTCCAGCAAAACCGGCACAAAAACCTGACAAGGCAAAGGCTATAATCATTGGGCGTCTTAAAGGTATACCTGCAGTGAGTGCTTCTTTTCTTGCTCCACCGATCGCATATATTTCTCTTCCATATTTTGTGTAACGCATAAAAATTCCTACACAAATGAATATGAAGATAACCGTTAGGCTAGCAGGTGAAAAATACATTAAAACTTTAGTAGTAATAAAATCAGGAACTCTAAAATCTGTTAACATAACTGTTTTTTCTTCAGCAATTAGCAAAGCAACACCTCTAAGCAACATTAGCGTACCAACTGTAATCACAATCGCTCTTATTCTTATGAAAGCTATAACAAAACCTTGTGTTGCACCGATTAAAGTTGAAACTGAAAGTCCTATAATCATCGCTAATGGGGCGCCTAAGGGGTCTGTTAATTTTACAACTATCACAGCGCATAGGGCTGCGTTGGACCCAATTGATAAATCAATTTCACCAGCAATTATACAAATTGTTAATGCTAAACCTACAAGACCCAAGACTGCAAACCTTTCAAGAATAGCGAAACTAATATTGTGGCTAAAGAAAACTTCAATATTAATTGCAAAGAATACGTAAACACAAAATGATAATAAGATTGCAAAAGAGAGATCTACATCTTTTGTAATCTTTTTTATAAAATTTTCCATTATTCCTGTGCCCTACTTCCTTTAGCAAATAAACCAAAAACAATGATACTAAACACGATCATTAAGCCCACACCAACTATTCTAGGTCCACTATTAAATCCTTGTAAAACCATCATATTATCAACCATAGCAATAAAAATTGCTCCCAAACTAGTTCTTAAAGTAGATCCATAACCACCCATTATTGAATTTCCACCAACCATGACAGTTGCTATAACGAGTATTGTCATATCACCTGATGATCCAAATTCTGCAGAAAAATAATTAGATTGAGCACTATCCATTTGAGCAACAAAAGCTACTGCAACAAATGCACAACAAACAGAACAGATTGTGAAAACAATTATCGCCATGGAAAAATTTTCATGGCCAGTGGCTTTTCCAGCAGCTTTGTTTGCTCCAACTAAATAAACTTTTCTTCCAAAATTTGTATGTCTTAAAACTATCTCAGCTGCAATGGCAATTAAAATAAAAGACCATGTGATACTTGGAAGACCCAAAAAAGAACCTGTTCCTAACCATTCTGCATCATGAGGTCTAGTAAAGTTTATTACAAGGTTATCACTCCACCATGCACCAATACCATATAGGATGCCTGCTCCACCTAATGTTACTACAATTGGGTTGCCTCCCATTCCAACAAAATATCCTTGTATTACTCCACTTACGACACCTACTGCTAAAGCAGCTAATAGTGAAACTAAAAAGTTTCCTGCAAGATCCGGTGATCCAAAACCAGTAGCCATACCCATGGCAAACGTAACACCACAAATTGATGCTGTTTCTTTTAATGACAATAAAAAAAAATTTCCTGACAAAGTCACAAATGTAAGTCCTATAGCCATAATGCCATATAGTGCTGCATCTCTGATAATTGCTTTAAAATTGGTTATTGTTAAATAATTTTCTGTGAAAAAAATTCCATATATAAACATCACAGCAAAAAGTGACAACAAAATAGCAAGAAGTGTGCGATCTTTATAGAATTGTAGAAATTTTGCAGAAAAAGGTAATTGATTATTTTCGATGATAGCACTCATAGGTTTGTCTCGTTAAATGGGTCAGTAATCTCTTTAAGAATAAGAGGTGTTTTAATTTTTTCTAATCGGTGTTCATCAATCATCATTCCTCTATAAAATGTAATCACCCTGTCAGGAAGGTATGTGATTTCTTGGATATCAGTAGAGGCAAAAATAATTGTAATTCCCCTTGCTGCTAATTCTCTCATTCTTTGATATATCTCTGATTTAGCACCAACATCAACACCTCTTGTCGGCTCATTCACAAGCAATACATCGGGCTTAATTGAAAGCCATTTTCCTAATGCTACTTTTTGTTGATTTCCGCCACTTAAAAGACCTGACTCATCGTGCATTCTTTTGACATCAATTAAGAACTCTTTTGCTAAATTTTTGGAATAATTATCCTCAGAACTGCCAAAGTTAAAACCATATTTTGATATAGCACCAAGTGCTGGGGAGGTTAAATTCTCAAATATTGGACGTCCAAGAAAAAGACCATCTTTTTTTCTATCGGAGGAGCAATATGCAATTTTTTTCTTTATAGCATGACTTGGTGATTTTGGTAAAAAGGTTTCACCGTTCAAAGTGAGTGAACCTGATCTAGATTGAAGTGCGCCTGCTATGGAGGCTAATACTTCACCTGCTCCACTACCAAGTTGCCCAGAGAGTCCAAGTATCTCTCCCTTGAAGGCTGAAAAACTAACCGGCTCTAAAACGCCATCAGGCCAAAGTTCTTTTACTTCTAATTTTGGATCATCACTTATATGGTCAGCTTTTGATGGGAACATATTTGCCAATTCTCTTCCAAGCATAATTTCAACTAGTTTATTTACATCAATATCTTTAGTTTCTTGAATACCTTGACTTACTCCATCTCTTAATATTGTTATTCTTTTTGTAATCTTAAAAATTTCGTCCAGTCTATGACTTACATATATTATTGATTTACCATTTGCTGCAAGACGCTCAACCATTTCTAAAATTCTTCGACTCTCTGCTTCACCCAACGCAGCTGTAGGCTCATCTAAAATTAAAATTTTTGCTTCTCTCGAAATTAATCTAGCTACTTCTACCAAATGTTGTTCACCAACAGATAATAAATTTATTCTAGTAGTTGGGTCTACTTCAGTTAATCCAACTTCATCAAGATATGGGCGTGCCATCTTTGCCAATGTATTAAGAGTGGCAAATTTTTTTACTTTAGCTCCAGTAAGAAAAATATTTTCTGCAACTGACATATTAGGAATCAAGCTTAATTCTTGTTGAGCAATAGCTATGCCAGACTCCTCTGCTTGTGAAGGCGTTTCAAATTTTACTTCTTTACCATTGATTTGATAGCTGCCTTTAAAACCTGGGTCAAATCCACTTATAATTTTTACAAGAGTTGATTTTCCAGCTCCATTTTCTCCAACTAGTCCCATAATTTCACCCTCATTTATCTCAAAATTTGCCTCTTTTAGAGCCTGTATTGCACCAAAAGTCCTAGAAACTTTTGAAATTTTGAGAATTGGATTTGTGGACATATTAAAAGAGATTGTACACCTTTTTTATTTATTAACTACACACAGGGATGGTTCCCCTGTGTGTAGAAATTATTATGAAGAGACTAAAGCTTAGTCCCAAGCACCTGAGCAAAGCTCGTTGATGCCATATAACTTACCATCAAAGCCTCTAAGTGCTGTGAAGTCCATAGTGGCACCAGTCACTGAAGGGTTAGGCGTAAAGTTAATGTAGTTTGCTAGCTTACCGTTCTCCATGTACTCTTTAACAAGAGCTATAGCTAATTGACCTTCATGAAGAGGTGATTGTAGAGTAGTACCAAATTGCTTTCCATCAGTAATCATCTGCTTATCACCGTTACACACAGTACCAACTGTGATTACAGCATCACTATCTACACTGCCACTTTTGCCAGTACCTGCATACCAGTCAACATTATAACCAGCTTCTTCTAAAGCCTTAATACCACCAGTTAAGATCGCGTCGTCCATACCATATACAAAATGAATTCCCTGATCTTTAACTTTAGCTATTAGTTTAGCTGCTCCTTTATAACCGTTAGCCTGTCCAAATCCCTCACCGATGTCACCGATAAGATTTAAGTCAGTTCCAGCGATAGCTTGTTTGAAAGCATTTATTGATAAGCCATATCCACCGTAAGAGTGAGGATATGATAATGCAATTACATTATATCCATCTCCACCAGCAGCTTGTTTCATCTTCATAGCTTTAACCATCATCTCACCTGCGTTATAAGCGCGAAGACTATCATCTGGTCCGGCATATCCAAAGATGAATGCTTTATCTTGCTCATTAGGTAACTGATTGATTTTTAAAACTGGTACTCCAGTTTTAGCAAGCTTTCTCAACGAACCTAAACCTGCAACAGCATCAGGTGGCCACCAAATAAATACATCAGGTAGTGCGCCACTTGACAAGTATTGTTCTACTTGTTGGTTTTGCTCTGCTTGGTTATAGTTGTTTTCAAAAACAGTAATATCATAGCCATATTGCTCTGCTGTAGCTTTAATACCTTTAACGAACGCACCAACATAAGCCTCAGATGATGCAGCGTTAAAAGAAACGATTTCAACTGCTTTAGCTGAACCGAAAGAAAAGCACATTAGAACAGCTAATACTTTTATTAGTTTGTTCATATTGATCCTCCTAATATCCTTATCTGGAAATTATCTATGATTTATTAAGAGATTTAATCTCTAATATATTCAAATTGAATATTTTAATGAATTTATAATATAATCCCCTCAAATGAATAGAAACGAGATAATCACTCTTTTAAAATTCGTAGATAAAACGAGACTTTTATTTAACAGATCTATTTCAATTAAAACAATTGACGCTGATTGGAATATTTTTTCTTATGTCATCATCAACCATCTTGACAATAAAATTACCACTACTACGAGTATCATACAGGCATCAGGTTTGCCATTTGCAACTGGTTTGAGAAGAGTAAAAAAACTCATTCAAGAAAAAAAATTAATTCAAAGATCAAAAACTAAGTCAGGTAAATCTTTCTCTATTCATCCAAGTAGTAATCTTATTAAAGAATTCACAGATTATTTACTTTCTATCAAAAAAGAGGTGGCCTTGAACTTAGGTTACAGCGATTTTAATGACAATTATTTTTTTGGAACATCTTTATCAGCAGGAAATATTATACCTGCACCAAATGTTATAATTAATCAAAATAAAAAATATAAAAAAGTTAACTTTCTTGCCAATGATAATCCCACATTTAAAGTAATAAATAAGAATATTGATTTTTTTGAATATATACTTGATTGTGAAATTGAACTTACTATAGAAGGTGATTTGAATAAACTACTTAATGAAATAATTGAAAATTCCTCAACAAATAAAAAGTCTAAATTTGACATTATTGCTTTTAATATTCCATGGATTGGGCAGTTAACTAAATTAAATTGCCTTCTTCCTTTAAATAATTTTGTTAAAGATGTTGGGATAAATTTAAATGACTTTCACTACTCAGGAGTAAGGTCAAGTTCTTTTAATAAAAAACTTTATGGGATACCAATCGAGGCAATTCCTGATCTATTATTTTATAGAACAGATATTTTTCAAAAATATGCTTTGAGTCCACCAAAAACATTTCAGGATTTACTCCATGCCTGTGAGGTATTAAAAGCTGACAAACAGATAGAAAGTCCTATTTCTTGGCCAGCTAAAAAAGGACAACCACTTGCTACTAGTTTTATATTAGCTATGGCAAATTATGGAAAACCATATGTAAACCTTAGGTACATTGGAAAAAATATTTATGATTTGGACGTAGAAAAAACACTTTTAAAGGCAAATTTTTTATCTGAAGCATCTTTTGAGGCAGCAAAAATGTTGAAAAAATTGACAGCTTACTCACCAAACGAGCTATCTGCTCATTCCAATGATGAATGTGTTGAATATTATAGTCAGGGTAAATCAGCAATGGTAATGAATTGGAGTAGTAGAGCACATTTGTTTGAACTAAATGAGGCTTCACCCGCATACAAGAAAACTGGTTATTTACCAAGACCTGCTGGAAATTCCTCTTTTCAAGTATCTCCAATAGGTGGGTTTTCGTTGGGTATACCTTCAAATATCTCTCCTGAAAAAATACCTTTTGTTATGAAAAATATTCGAAATTTTGTCTCTCCTGAGTTTATAAAATATTATATCGAACATGGCAGTTTATCATCTCCCGTTTTTAGTGTCGTTAATGATCCTGAAGTAAGAGCTCTAAGTCCAATATTTAATGAAATTGATAAAATGGAAAAGGAGGAAAAAATTATAGAGTGGGCAAGATATCCTCTACCAACCTATTCAAATATTATTGAAGATGTTGGTCATAAAATTTATGAGTATATTTTTTTGAATAAGGATTTGGAAGCTACACTAAAAAGTTGTCAACAAAGTGCCGAAAAATATTTAAATTAAATTATTTTATTTCCATTTTTTCTGCAGGCTGAGGTGGTGCAAAAGGATACCCTCCCCACACCGACTGATCAAAGTTTACAACAGAACCTGTCATCATACCTGAGTCATCAGATGCTAAAAATGTTACTGCTTTAGCTACCTCCTTTGGATCAAGCAATCTTCCAAATGGTTGAGCTTTACCAGCATCTTCTAGCCAATTTTCTGAGGCGCCATGATATTTTGTTTGAATCTCATGCTCTCCATCCGAAGCCATCCAACCAATATTTAATTGATTAACTCTTATTTTATTTTTTAATAATGCGAATGCTGTATTTCTAGTTAATGTTGCAAGAGCCCCCTTTGATACACAATAAGTTGATATGAATGGTTGGCCAGTCATAGCTGCTACAGATCCAATATTAATTATTGAACCTTCTATGTTTTGTTCAATCATAATTTTCACAGTATCTTGAATTAAAAAATAAGGACCTTTTAAGTTGGTACCTATCATTTTATCGAATAATTCTTCGCTCGTATTAACAATATCTCCCCTATCAGTAATACCGGCAGCGTTAACAAGAACATCCAATCTCCCAAATTCTTGTTTGGCAACTGAAACTGCATTTCTACACTCTTGGACCTCTCCTAGGTCTGTTTTTACAAAAATTACTTTACATCCAGTTTCATCTTGAATTTTTTTTGCTACCTCATTTCCTTTATCTTCTTTTCTACCAATTGTGACAACACCTTCAGCTCCGCTATCAGCAAAATTTTTTGCGATTGCTGCCCCTAAACCTTGTGTTCCTCCAGTCACTAGTGCAAACTTTCCCTTAATACTATTCATCTCTATAATCCTCTATCTCATATCCATACATACTTAAGCACTCTACAAGTTCTTTATTTCCAATTTTAGCGTATTCAAATGGGTTTGCTTTGGCAGGATCTTGCTCTGCCTCGACAATGAACCATCCTTCGTAGTTATTATTTGATAATGTCTCAACTACTTCCTTAAAATTAATATTTCCATCTCCAGGTACTGTGAAAGCCCCTTCTAACACAAAATCTAAAAAACTTTTTTTTGATCGATCTAAATCATTTACAACCTTTGAACGAATGTCTTTAGCATGAAAGTGATTTATTCTTTTTGCATATTTATTTATTACTCTCAAAGAGTTGCCTCCTGCAAAGGTCATATGGCCTGTGTCAAATAAGATTTTTACTGCCTCACCTGTGTGGTTCATCAATTTATCAAGCTCATCCTCAGTCTCAATCGCTGTACCCATGTGATGATGAAATGAAATTGGCACACCAAAATCTGCGCAAAATTCTGCAAATAATGTTAGTTTTCTTCCATACTCTCTAAAGTCCTCACTGTGTATTTTTCTTTTTGTGTTTAAAGGAGCATTTCTAATATTTTGGATAGTTCCAGATGTTTCTCCATATGCTAAAACTGCTGCGCCTAGGTCTCTGAAGAGAGTGAGTTGTTGAAGGACTTTATCTTTTTCATTTTCTAGGTCATTATCGAGCACAGTTCCTGAATACCACCCTGATGCAAGGTATAATTTGTGATTTTTTAAAATTGGACCAAGTTTTTCAGGAGTTTTTGGAAATTTTCCACCTGTTTCCACACCTGTAAATCCAGCAAGTTTTGACTCACTAAGGCAGGTATCCAAAGAAGTCTCTCCTCCAAGTTCAGGTAAATCATCATTGGACCATGCTATGGGTGCTATTCCCAATTTTGCTTTCATAAACCCCTCCTCAAGAAAGATTATAAATAAATAAACCTTTTAAAGAATACTTAAATTTTATTCAAAATGAATTTTTTTTTATTTTTTAAATTAAAAGAATACTATACTTCTGTGATATGAAAAAAGTCAGTATTGCAGTTATTGGGTGCGGGCGTATTGGCCAAATGCATGCTAAGAATATTCAACTTCATGAACAGACAAATTTAGTATGCATTTATGACCCAAATGAAGAATTTGCAAAAAAAGTATCAAATGATTTAAGCGTACTTGCTGTGAAAAGTGTTGACGATATTTTTAACAATAATGATATTGATGCTGTTCTTATATCTTCCCCAACAAATACACATATTGATTTCATAGAAAGATCCGTTGCATCAAAGAAACCTGTTTTGTGTGAGAAACCTATTGACCTCGATATAAAAAAAGTAAATGAGTTTTCAAAAAGACTTGAAGGTAATAAAGTTCCAATACAATTAGGCTTTAATAGAAGATTTGATCCTGGTCATCAGGCTGCAAAAAAATCTTATATTGATGGTGAAATTGGTGAGCTTCATCAATGTCTGATTACATCTAGAGATCCTAGTCTGCCGAGTTGGGATTATTTAAAAGTGTCTGGTGGGCAATTTAGAGATATGACAATTCATGATTTTGATTTAGCCCGTTTTATGCTTGGTGAAGAACCAGTTAAAGTATTTGCAATTTCTAATGCTTTAATAGATCCAAAAATAAAATCTGAATTAAATGATAGTGACACCTTGATGATTATAATGGAAACAGCCTCGGGAAAACAATGTCACATAAATAACTCTAGATCAGCAACTTATGGATACGATCAAAGAGTTGAGTTGTTTGGAAGTAAAGGGATGGTTATATCTGAAAATAGAAAACCACATGAATTGAAAAAATATAATTCAGAGTTTGTTGATAAGAGTGAGCCCTATTTAAATTTTTTTATTGAGAGATACCAAGAGTCTTATATGAATTCTATTAGCTCATTTGTCGAAACAATTTTGGAAAAAAAGCCTGTATCTGTTGGCTTTGAGGACGGAAGAAGAGCTCTTCTCTTAGCCGAAACTGCCTATAAATCTGTCAAAAGTGGGAGGATGGAAAATATTGATTAAATTTATGCATTTATTCATGAATAATAAATAATTGTTATAATTATATTTTTAAATAATTTTAGTATCTAACACTCAATGATTGAAAACAAAGTAAAAACTAAATGGCAAAAAAAAGAAATAGTTCTAAATAGTTTTTTATCAATACCCAATACTTTTACTGCTGAAATTATGTCTGAGCAGGGTTATGACGCCCTGACCATTGACTTTCAACATGGGATGATTGGCTTTAGTGATTTATTTACAATGTTGCAAAGTATTAGAAATAGTGGTGTCACTCCAATCTGTAGAGTTTCAGGACTAGATCACGCCGTAATATCTAAAGTCATGGATGCAGGAGCATTGGGAATAATATGTCCTATGATTAATAATAAAGAGCAAGCGCGAAAACTTGTTCAAGATTGTAAATATCCACCAGTGGGTATCAGAAGTTTTGGTCCAACTAGAGCTAACTTTTCAGTTAGTTCAAATTATTTTTACGAGTCAAATGAGGGAACCTTTTGTCTAGCTATGATAGAAACTCAAGAAGCATTTGATAATCTTGATGATATAGCATCCACACCTGGTCTTGATGGACTTTATATTGGTACAGCAGATTTAACGATAGGACTGAACAAAGGAGAGTTAACACCTGGATTTGATCGAACAGAACCTGAGATGATTGAGTCTAAAAAGAAAATTTTAGAAATTGCTCATAAACATGGGAAAGTTGCATGTCTTCATTGTGGAACTCCAGAGTATGCTGCAAAGGCTACCGAATGGGGTTTTGATCTTGTTACCATTACTAATGATGTAAGGTTGCTATCAGGCGCTGCGGCAGCTCATGTAAGAAAGTTTAAAGAGCTAACTAATCAAAAACACGATGAGTCTGATAAAGATAATAATCCTAGCTCTTACTAGTAAAAAATACTATACGGCCTCAAGCTCTTTTGCTAGATCACCTATTTGAGCGCCGCCAGCCATTAAACGCTTAACATCATCTCCGCCTAATTCTGATGACTTTCCAGATCCTATTACTTCACCCAAGCTTAAGAATGTAAATCGATCAGCTATTAGCCTCGCATGGATTTCATTGTGAGTAATCAAAATAATTGCGATATTCCCTAATTGTTGGACTTTTTTTATAGTCTTTAATACTTCCATTTGTTGTTTTTGTCCAAGAGCCGATGTTGGCTCATCCAAGATTAATATTTTAGCTCCAAAGTATATCGCTCTAGCAATCGCCAAAGTTTGTCTCTGTCCTCCAGACATCGTACCTACTAACTGAGTCGGATCAGAGATATTTATTCCTATCTTGCCCATCTCAGCGATAGTAATTTCATTCATATTTTTAAAATCTAATATTCCAAGAGGTCCTGGGCCTTTTTTTAACTCATTACCCAAAAAAAAGTTTCTAGTAACCGATGTAAGTGCGTTCAATGCTAAATCTTGGTAAACAGTTCCTATGCCTGCGCTTGTAGCTTCTCTTGGGGATCCAAATTTCACTTCATTTCCATCAACTTTAATCACACCAGATGTAGGTTTGTGAACACCTGATAAAACTTTTATCAGAGTTGATTTTCCGGCACCATTATCACCAAGAAGAGCGTGAACCTCTCCAGGCAAAACATTTAAGGAGACACCGTTCAGTGCTGTGAATGTACCAAACTTTTTAACTAAATTTGTAATCTCAATAAATGGGGCTTGATTATCTTGACTCATTATATACTACCTATAATTCTTTTTCGGATATTTTCATTTGTTAGCGCAGAGGCTATGATTACTAAACCTAAAAAGACTCTATAAAATGATCCATCGATTCCAGGGATATAGAAGAAAGCCTCTTTTGCTATTCCAAAAATAAATGCACCAACACATATACCTAAAATTGTTCCAAAGCCACCTGTTAGTACAACACCGCCAATAACAGCAGCAGCAATTGCCTCTAATTCTTTTAAATTTCCTTTAGCCGCATCTGCGGTATTAACCTCGAAAACTTGGCAAGTTGCAAATACAGTTGCACAAAAAGCAGAAAACATAAATAGAGATACTTTAACTTTATCTGTAGGCACACCATTAGCTTTAGCAGCACTTAAGTTTCCACCAGTAGAATAAATCCAGTTACCAGCCTGTGTTCTACTTAGAACAACATAACAGATTATGGCTATAATAAGCCAAATCATTACACAAGAGTACAGCCCTGGAGCAAATTGGTTTCCAAAATTATTGGTATTCCAATCAATTGGAAAATATAGCCAATCAAATACAGGCTCTAAAATATCTCCACCAAAAAAGTTAGCGACAGGTTGAGCTGAGTATAATGAATCTATATAAACCCTTGCTATATCAACATCTGTGACAGTTTTTGCAACTACAGGATCGATTTTAAAGTTAGCAATTTTTTCTTGTATCATCCCGACCATATATTCGTTTCCAGTAGCCTGAGCATTTGCTAGAGCTTCTTGCAAAGGTTTGGTGCCTTTATCCACCAAAATTTGAGTTTTGGCATCTGCTACCCTTTGATATGTATATTCGAGTCTTTCAGTTATTGCTGCTACTGTATCAGCTGGTAATGTTTGAGCTAAAGATACAAGGTCAGCTTCTGGAAGAGCTTTTGCTTTTTCACGAACCATTTCACCATGTCCGGGAACATTTACAATATTTTTAATATCTGGGATTTCTGTAACTGTTGTAGCGCCTTTAGCTTGATCTGGTCTATGATTGAAAGAGCGAAGAGAAACTTCTGTAAGTCCTCTTAAAAAAAATAATCCACCAAGTGTAACGATGAAAGAAGGTAAGCCTGATCTAACTACAATGGTACCTTGTATCCATCCAAAAAAAAGTGTGAAACATAAAGTAATAAATATCGCTAGTATTGGGGAAACATCAGCAATGTGGAAAACCGTATAAAATTCTATGTGGAAACCTCCCTCAAAAGATATATAGGGAACAATAAATGAAAAACCCCACCTTAAAATCATTGCCATGCAGGCTCCTGCGAAACCAATCATAGATCCAATAGATAAGTCAAACTCACCAGCAATTATTAAAAGCCCAGCACCAATTGCTATGATTCCAAGTTGAGATATAACTCTTAGAAAGTTTCTAATACCTAGTGCATTAAAACCCTCACCTGTAAAAGGGTTCCAAGACATTTCACCAGCAGGGATGGAGAAATAGCCAAGCATTCCAAATAAAAGCAGCATAACTCCAATAGGTCCAATTTCTGGTCTTGAAACCAGTGTGGTAAGCCAAGTTTTCTTTTGGTGCCTATCAGACTCTTGTCTTTGGGGAGTTGAGGTTGTAGCCATTATTTAATTTATATAATTTTAATAAAGATCATTCAGTTTAATTATACTTAAATATAAAAAAAGTGGGCAGTTTACTACCCACTTTTCAAGATTTATAAGATTATACTATCTATCAATACCTGCTAAAGCAGCAACTGATGAAGCATTTGACTTGTCAACAAATCCTGGACCTGATGGAATGTTTGCACCAGGTAAAAGGCCAGCACCGTTGTTGTATAAGTGTAATACTACAACAGGCATATAACCTTGTAGACGTTGTTGTTGGTCAATTGTGAAAGCAACTTTACCCTCATTGATTAAGTCCATAACAGGTGGGCTCAAGTCAAAACAAGAGTGGTGTACTGACATACCTAACTCATCGATAGCCTGTTGAACTCCAACACAAACGTGCGGACCAACTGATAATACTGCATCAACATCTGGGTTTGCTTGTAAACCAGCAGCAGCTCTTGTTGGGATAGTAGCAGGATCGTTTGAGCTATCTACTAATTCAGTAGGAATAGCTTCACCGTAACCACCACATCTATCTGTCAAAGCTGTGTTGTAAGCTTCTTGAATCATGCAAAGGGCTTTTGTAGCACCTTCAGCTTTTGCTCTTGCACCAGCAGATTGACCAGCAAGGTATTCAGGCTGACCAACGTGCATTAGTGCACCAAGTGAAGCAGAAGACTCAAGACCTGAGTTCATTGTGATGACTGGAATACCAGCAGCAACAGCGTCTTTAATTGCTTGACCTAAAGCTTCAGGATCTGGAAGTGAAACTACCATTCCATCAGGCTGAGTTGCTGCAGCAGCAGCAATTGATTTTGCCATGTCACCCATGTCACCTGAAGGGTTGAAGATATATTCAAAATCTGCACCTACGTGTCTAGCAGCATCTTCACCACCTTTTTGCACAACAGGCCAGAAAGGGTCTTTACCCTCACCGTGTGTTACCATTACATATCTTTCAGCAAATGCAGAAAGAGATAAGAATGATACAAGAATTGTAAGAATTATTTTTCTCATAAATTCCTCCTTAATTATAACGAGAGCATAATATTAATTTTTTCAAGCAAATCCAAAACATTTGTTACTTAAAATCATGCAATTTGATCATTTGCGACAAAAAAAATCAGAGTAAACATCAAAAAGTTTCAATAATCAAAAATTATGAGTATTTCTGGTGTTTTACTTATAATAAATCAAAGCACATTAGTTAAATTAACTATGAATATAAGTTTCCCAATTTAGATAATTACCACAAGCCTCATTTAATATTTCACCCGTTTTTGAAGCATTCATCACTACATGGTGTTCATAACCGTGTCTACAAACATATTGCATTAATTTTTGAAGCTTAGGTACTTTTGCAACAGCTCTTGTACCAAAAGTGTTTAAAGGATCATCAGTTAGCTCTCCCTCTCCAAAGTAGCATTTTATTTTACCTAAGTTATCATCAGTAGAAATCCTTCCATAAGTTAGAGGATTGGATGGGGTTCTACCTTCAAGTGCACCATGGGTTTTTTCCTCACCAAAAACACTTCCCAAAATAGGTGCTGTACTTATTTTCAAATCAGGGAGGAAACTTTTAGCCCAATTTCCACAGTGAAATAAAACACACTTTTCCTCGTCTTGGTCATAATTATTATTCCAATCAACTAAAGCGCTAGGACTGTTTGAGGCTAATTGCATAGCATACATCGTTAAAGTTCCAGTGACATCTACTTCACAAGCACTTGGAAGCATATTTTCGCTCATCATACTCATTGACGTACAAACATTACATCCATAATTTTCTTGAACACTTGTCCAACATTGAATAGCAGTAGCATCGAGTTTGTTTGTTTCAACAAAATCATTTAAAACAACATCGAGCCTCGCAAGCTGTAATAATTTTTCAGATGGGGTAGCAGTAGTATCTCCATAACCTGAAATTCTATTCATCGAGTCTTTAACTTTTTTGCTATCATCATTAAGTTCTCTAGCTTTACCAAGGACTTCTGATAAATCGATAGTGGTGACACTAATACCATGGCGTTCTAAAATTTTTTCACTGAACCTGACTGTATTAAAAGCTTGAGGTCTTGCTCCAACAGCTCCTATTCTGACTCTCCTCATACCTTTCACTACTTTACAAATTGAAATAAATTTATTTAGCTCATGATCAAATTCATTTCCGGACAAACTTACAACATGGCTTTTTGTTAAAGAGTACTTTATTCCATATTGATAAAGATTATTACAAACAGATATTTTACCACAATAAGCATCTCTTCTATTCGAGGGTTGCATTTTATCTAAATCATCTGGAGTTGCTTGAACGAGAACAGGCACATCTAAACCTGATAGTCTAATTGTGTCAGCTACTCCTTTTTCATCACCGAAATTAGGTAAGACCACTAATATACCCTCTATTTCATCTTTATGGGATTTAAAAAGATCAGCACACTTTTGAGCTTCAAGAAATGTTTCCACTCCACCCAGCTTGGTGTCTGAGTCTTTTAAAATAATAGGTTTTAAACCTTTATTCTTGAAAATATTTAAAACTTCATTTCTAGCCTCAGTAATAAGATGATCTGGAAAAAAATCTCTATTACCTATTATTATACCTAATGTTGATGACACGTCTTATTACCTCCTACCTTACTAAATGTAATATATAATAATTGATCAAGCCTAGAAAGGGGATATTCTTTATCTATTCGTTATGAATGAGAAAAATTTAAAAAAGAAATCATTAGAGTATAGAAAGACTATTCTTGAAATAATTTTTCAATCTGGTGCAGGTCATACTGGGGGAAGTCTTTCTTGTATTGATATTTTGAATGTTCTTTACAATTCAGTTATGGACATTTCTCCCAAAAATTTTCCGAACTTGGATCGTGATCATTTTATTCAAAGTAAAGGACACTCTGTGGAAGCATTATTTACAGTATTATGTGATTGCGGTTTTTATTCAAAAAAAGATTTAAATACCTTGAATCAATTTAATTCACACTTTATTGGTCACCCTACAAAAAAGGTACCTGGGATTGAACATAATACTGGAGCCCTTGGTCACGGTCTTTCAGTCGCTGTGGGTTTAGCAATATGCAAAAAAATTGATCAAAAAAACAATAAAGTGTTTTCTTTATTGGGAGATGGAGAGTTGTCAGAGGGTTCCGTTTGGGAGGCTTGTACTACTGCCTCAAAATATAACTTAGATAATTTAATTATAATTGTTGATAGAAACGATTTACAAATAACTGGAAAAACTGAAGATGTAAATCCTATTGAACCAATTGATAAAAAATTTAAGTCTTTTGGTTTTGAAACTATTTCTACTAATGGAAATAATATTTCTGATCTTTTATATGTATTTCAGCATGTCCCCGTTAAGGAAAATAAGCCAACTGTAATAATTGCAAAAACAACTAAAGGATCGGGTGTAAGTTTTATTGAAAATCAGATTAACTGGCACCACAAAGTACCTAGTAAGGATGAATATGAAAGCGCTATCTCAGAGTTAAATGAGAAACTAAATTCTTATGAATAAAATTGGTAAACCAAATCTTGAGGTCTTTTCTGAGACACTGCTTAAAGAGGCAAGGAAAAATAAAAATATTATAGTTGTTACTAGTGACTCGAGAGGATCAGGTAAATTGGTTCCTTTTGGTAAAGAATTGCCTAATCAAATTATTGAAGTTGGCATTGCTGAACAAAATTTGGTTGGAGTTTCATCAGGATTGGCTGCGGGGGGAAAGATTGTATTTGGAGTATCACCTGCAAGTTTTCTAACTGCTAGGGCTTTAGAGCAAATAAAAAATGATGTTGCTTACTCTGACCTAAATGTTTCGTTAATAGGTATTAGTGCAGGAATAAGTTATGGACAGCTAGGATCTACGCATCACTCCATCCATGACTTTGCTACTTTAAGAGCAATAAATAACATGACAATAGTTGCACCTGCGGATAACTTTGAGGCAGCCGAAGTTATAAAACAAGCTATTTCATATAATCATCCCCTATACATTAGGTATGGGAAAAAACCAATGATGGATATTCATCCTCCAAGCACAAAATTTAAAATTGGAAAATCTATTGTGGTAAAAAAAGGAGAGGATTTAACAATTGTAGCAACTGGTGAAACTTTGCAACGAGCATACTTGGCTAGTGAAATTTTAAAAAAAAGTAATATTCATTGTTCAATTATCAGTATGCATACAATAAAGCCCTTTGATAAAGAGACATTTATAGAATTTTCTCAAAACTCTAAAGCAATTTTAACAGTCGAAGAACATAGTATATTTGGAGGACTTGGTGAATGTTGTGCGAGCCTAATTGCTCAAAACAATATAAATGTAAAACTCAAAATACTTGGAATACCTGATGAATATATGATTAATGGATCTCAAGCTGATGTATTAGATCATTATGATATGAGTCCAGAAAAGATAGCTGAAATATCAAAAGACTTACTTAACAAATGAGTTATATAACTATTGACTCAAGTACGTCATCTACAACAGTTATTGTTTTTAATGAAAAATTAGAGATCATAAAAAGATTTCAAAAGGGACACCGGCAAATAATTACAGATGAAGGTTATATTGAACACGATTTAGAAGAAATTTATCAAAACTTATTAGAGTTAGTTAAAAAGGCATCAGAAATTATTTCAAATCCTAAATTCATCAGTCTAACTAACCAAAGAGAAACATTTACACTTTTTAATGAAAAAGATGGAAAACCAATACATAATGCAGTTGTTTGGCAGTGCACTAGAGGTCAAAAAATTTGTGAGGATATTCTAAACGATAAGTCAAAAAATAATGAAATTATTGATAAAACTGGTCTTAAACCAAATACTTTTTTTTCTGGCAGTAAATTAAAATGGGTTTATGAGAACAAATCAGAAGTTAAATCGAAAATTGACAATGGGGATATCTTATTTGGAACAATCGAAACATATCTCATCTATAGACTTACAAACCTAAATTCTTATGTGACTGATACTACAAATGCATCAAGAACCCTATTATTTAATTGTTTAGAAAATTCGTGGGATCAAAATTTATTAAATATTTTTAATTGCAATAATTTGAAACTTCCAAAAATACTCAATAGTTCAAATATTTTTGGAGAGAGTGATTTTAATAAAGCATTTAAAAAGTTAATACCTATAATTGGAGTTGCTGGTGATGCGCAAGCTTCATTTTTTGCAAATTTTTGTTTTGATAAAGGTGATACTAAAATCACGACAGGAACTGGTTTTAACATTCAAACAAACATTGGCAATGAGATGATTATCGATGAAAATTCACTAACCTCCCTAGCTTTCACAAGTGATAAACAGAATATCTATGCATTAGAGTGCCTAAACTCATTCGCTGGAGGAACGATTACATGGCTTAAAAACAATTTAAAATTAATTGATAAGCCTGAGGATAGTGAAGTCTTATCAAAAAAAGAAAAAGATAATAATGGAGTCTATCTAATACCTGCCTTTTCAGGGCTAGGTCCTCCATTTTGGATATCAGACGCTAGGGCTGCATTCTTTGGAATAAGTGCATCTACAAATACCAATCATTTAGTCAGAGCTGGATTAGAGTCTGTTGCTTATCAAGTGGTGGTGTATTTAGAGTTTATGAAAAAATCAAGAAATCTTGATTTAAAAAATTTGTCCATTGATGGTGGTATGATAAAAAATAAGTTTTTCCTTCAAATTATTAGTAACCTTTTAGAAATTGAGTTAAATATCCCTGAAATGGAGGATATGTCATCGTATGGTGCGTTACTTTTTGGAATGCAGTATTATCATAATTTAAAAAATACCACTGGTTTAAACGATTTTAAGGTGAAAAACTCTAAAATTATTCCTAATAACGATGACTTTATAAGAAATTCTTTTAGTTCATGGAAAGAAATAGTTGATAAACATTTCGTGAAAAATCAAGACTAAAAAATTAAAATTTAGCTAGCATGTTGACATGACAATAGGATATTGTGAATGTGACTATATATAGGAGGAAATAACTATGAGAAAATTATCTCTAGTTCTAGCTTCACTTATGGCTGTTGCTTTTACTTTTGCTACTATGCCAGCAAAAGCAGGAAGCCACGCTGTTGAAGCTTGCTTAATTACAAAAACAGACATCAATCCTTTCTTCGTTAAAATGAAAGAAGGAGCAGAAGCGAGAGCTAATGAATTAGGTGTCAAATTATCATTCTTTGCGGGTAAAGTTGATGGTGACCATGAGACTCAAGTAAGAGCTATTGAGACTTGTATTGCTTCAGGTGCAAAAGGTATTTTAATTGCTGCATCTGACACAAAAGCTATTGTTACTCCATTAAAAAATGCTCAAGACAATGGTTTACTAGTCATTGCTCTTGACACACCACTAGAGCCAATTACAGCTGCAGACTCTACTTTTGCAACTGATAACTTCAAGGCAGGTGAGTTAGGTGGAGCTTGGGTTGCTGCAAAGTTAGGAGCAGATGCTGCTAATGCCAAAATTGCAATGTTAGACCTTAACGAGAGTCAACCTTCTGTTGGTGTTCTTAGAGATCAAGGTTTCTTATCTGGATTTGGTATCGATGTAAAAGATGTTTCCAGATGGGGAGATGAGGATGATCCAAGAATTATCTGTAATGAAGTTACAAACGGTAACGAAGAAGGTGGAAGAACTGCAATGGAAAAATGTCTGCAAAAAGATCCAGACATAAACGTTGTATACACTATTAATGAACCAGCAGCTGTTGGTGCTTATGAGGCATTAAAAGCAGTTGGAAAAGATGATGGTAGCGTTCTTATTGCTTCAGTTGACGGAGGTTGCCCAGGTGTGGCTGACGTTGAAAGAGGAATTATAGGTGCTACATCTCAGCAATACCCATTGTTAATGGCTTCACTTGGTGTTGAGGCAATTAAAGCTTGGGCTGAAGATGGTTCAAAGCCTGAAAATACTCCAGGTCTTGACTTCTTTAACACTGGTGTGAACTTAGTTACAGATGATGCTGCTAGCGGAGTTCCATCAATTAGTGTCAAAGAAGGCATGGATAGATGTTGGGGTTAATCCAATAATTTTATTATTCAGGGCAGATTATTCTGCCCTGAAGTTATGATATTTTTTAAATGAATAAAGTTTCTGATGACATTTCTAAAGATCTAAAAGATCAACCTAAATTCACAACTGATATAGGTGAAAAAGATCAAGATCATCACTCTTTTGATTTAGGTGAACAAACTACACTAAAAAAAATTCAACATTTTCTTCACGGTAATCCAACAATAGTTCCTGTTATTATTTTAATATTAAGCGTTATTGCATTCGGCTTCATCGCTGGAGGAAAATTTTTCTCTGCTTTTAATTTATCTCTGATTGTACAACAAGTTACAATTGTCGGTATTCTTGCAGCTGCTCAAACTTTAATAATATTAACTGCTGGAATTGATTTAAGTGTTGCTGCAATGATGGTTTTAGCATCAGTATTTATGGGTAAGCTTTCTGTTGAAATGGGAGTTCCAACCCTCCCAGCAATAGCAGTAGGGTTTATCTCAGGTATTGCAACAGGTGCTTTCAATGGGTTACTAGTAACCCGCTTAAGATTGCCTCCGTTTATAGTTACTTTAGGAACTTGGAATATATTTTTTGCACTAGTAATATTCTTTACTGGATCTCAATCTATTAGAAGCTCCGATATTGAGGTAAATGCTCCTCTTCTGCACTTTTGGGGTGAGAGAATAAATCTTGGGGGTTTTGTATTCACTTACGGTGCGTTCCTCATGATTGGTATTTTCGTTTTTCTCTGGTTTTTACTCAATAAAACTGCTTGGGGGAGGCATGTTTACGCAATTGGCGATGATAAGGAGGCTGCTGAGTTATCAGGTATTAGAACTGATAGGATGTTAGTTTCAATTTATGCTGTTGCTGGTCTTGTTGTTGCTATTGGAGCATGGGTTTCAATAGGTAGAGTTGGTTCAGTGTCTCCAACATCTTTTTATGAGGGTAACTTAGACTCCATCACAGCTGTTGTTATAGGTGGAACATCTCTTTTTGGTGGAAGGGGCACTATAATTGGATCTTTATTTGGAGCTTTGATTGTGGGTGTATTTAGCTCAGGTCTGTCCATAGCAGGTCTTGATGTATTGTGGCAAAGATTTGCTTTAGGTTGTCTTATTATAGTGGCTGTTGGAATAGATCAATGGATAAGAAAGGTCTCAGCATAATGCAGCCAGTGCTAGTAGCAAATAAGTTGTCAAAAAAATACGGTAAAGTTGTTGCACTCGATAGTGCTGATTTAGAGCTTTATCCAGGTGAGGTTTTGGGAGTAATTGGAGACAATGGTGCTGGAAAATCTACACTAATTAAGGTGTTATGTGGTGCTGTTATACCTGATAGTGGTGAAATATTGCTTGATGGAAATAAAGTTACTTTTACATCACCCATAGAAGCAAGAAAATTAGGTATCGAAACTGTTTATCAAAACCTTGCACTTTCACCTGCTTTATCAATCACTGATAATATGTTTTTAGGAAGAGAAATTAGACAAAAAGGCTTTATGGGTAGTTTTTTAAAATTTTTAGATAAAAAAGCAATGGCAGATGAAGCTAGAAAACGACTGTCTGATCTTGGTCTATTAACCATACAAAATATAAATCAATTAGTTGAAACATTGTCTGGAGGTCAACGGCAAGGTGTTGCGGTTGCAAGAGCAACATCATTTGGAACTAAAGTCGTTATTATGGATGAACCTACTGCCGCTCTAGGTGTCAAAGAAAGTAGAAGAGTTTTAGAATTAATCGGTGAGGTGAGGTCTAGAGGAATTCCCATCATATTAATTTCTCATAACATGCCTCATGTGTTTGAAGTAGCTGATAGAATACATATTCATAGACTTGGAACCCGATTATGTGTAATTGACCCAAAGAAACATGAAATGTCTGATGCTGTCGCATATATGACAGGTGCTAAGCAACCACCTCAAGATTAGTTTATTAAATTAAATTTAGCAGAAATACTTTTACTAATAACATTTAATCCATTTGGAAGATCATTTTTATAAACTTTATTTTTAATTTGATCATTAGATAGCCCATAACTCTCCCATCTTTCAATTAATCTTTTTTCTAAAATATCTTTATTACAATCAATCATTATAGTTGTGTCAAAAAAATTATGAATTTTTCTCCATGGTTCTTGATCAAGCAATAAATAATTACCCTCTACTATTATAATTTTTGTATTCTCAGATATGACTAATGCAGATGATCTTGATAGTTCTAATGATCTATCGAAGATAGGAACAATTACTTCACCCTCATTTTTTAATCTTAATAAACAATTTAATAAACTTAGTACATCAAATGTTTCTGGTGCCCCTTTTCTCTCAATCAATTTTTTTTTCTCAAGAATATTATTATCTAGATGGAAACCATCCATTTGAAGAACACTTGATTTGTGGTTTTTAGATATTAGTTCAGACTTTAATTTTTCAGATATTGTGCTTTTTCCAGATGCTGGCGCTCCTGCAATTGCAATAAAATAACGACTTTGATTAATTTTAATAACATTTTCTAGTATTTTGTTTACTAATTCAGGGAATTCTATTCTTTGGTTACTAGACATTTTTTCCTAAATAAAAGCTTTTCCACCTTAAAAATCTGTCTTTTAAGATATCCGTTTGAATTTCATTCTTGCCTATAATTTTTTTGACTTTTGGAAGACTAAGGGCCTCTCTTGGTTTTAAATTATTGTAACCAAGAAATGCTATTCTAGCAGCCCCAAAAGCAGCCATTGTATCTGAAGCATCCGTTATAGATAAATCTCTCTCCATCAATGAAGCAAGTATTTGTATCCAGCAATCATTTTTAGAACCACCTCCTATTACAAAGATGTTATCTAACTTTATACCTGTCTTAACTAAGGAAGAATAATTATCATATAAACCAAAAGAAATACCTTCTATTAAACTATATATTAATGTATCTCGATGAGTGTCAATACCCATTTCGTGAAAACTTGCTCTTATATGAGGGTCATTAATTGGGGTTCTTTCACCTGTGAGATAAGGAAGATAATAAGGGTATCTATTTATATCTGAAAAATTATTTAAAACAGAACTTAACACTTTATTAATCTCATCAATTGATGAATTAAAATTATTTATAAACCAATTAACATTTGAGGTACAAGAGAGCATCACTGACATGAGATGCCATGTTTCTGGTAAGCAGTGGCAAAAGGAATGTATCGCATCATCATAATTTTTTAAAAAATTTTTTGTTGAGCCAAAAATTACACCAGAAGTGCCTAAAGATAATGAAGCATTTCCCTCTTGGTAAAGCCCTAATCCAACAGCGGCGGCAGCATTATCTCCTGCTCCACCAAATACTTTGCAAGAATTATTAAAGCCATATCTTTCTGCAATCTCTTTTTTTATTACACCTGTTTGATCGGTACCCTCACAAGTTTTAGGCATTTGCGAGATATCCATTGAGCCGATATCTAAAAGTTTATTAGACCAAGTTCTATTTTTTACATCTAACCAATAAGTGCCTGCTGCGTCTGACAAATCACTAAAAAACTCTCCTGTTAAATAAAACCTTAAATAGTCTTTCGGCAATAAAACCTTTGCAATTGAATTAAAATTTTTACTTTCGTGTTCTTTCATCCATAAGATTTTTGGTGATGTAAAACCAGGCATTGCTATATTTCCAGCTATATCCATAACAGTCTCGTCAGCCATAATTTGACTGCACTGCTTAAAACTACGTGTATCATTCCAAAGTATGCATGGCCTTATGACCTTATAATTTTTATCAATACAAGTTGCACCATGCATATGTCCGGAAAAAGATACAGCTTTGATCTGAGATAAATCAAATTTCAAAACAATTTGTTTGATACACTGATCTAACGCTTTTATCCAAAATGATGGATCTTGTTCTGACCAGCCATTTTGAGGAGTGGACAGTGGTATATCTTCGCTATTTACACTAAACAAAATTTCTTGTTCTTCTCCAAGTAGCAAACACTTCATCGAAGAAGTACCAAGATCAATACCTAAATACATTTTTATATTATATAGAGAATAAAACTATTTTCTATTTTTAGAATTGAGTATAATCAAATTATGAAAAAGTCTTTAGATCAAAAAATTCTTAGAATAAAAAATAATAAATATTCTCCAAGAGACTTCATTATAGCAGATGCTAAAGATGGCGATCTAGCAATGGGTATCACAACACCTGGATCAAAAAGAAATGAAAATGGAAAAGCACTAAAAGGATATAAAAATCTAGTAGATTACAAAAATGCAATGATATCGATGACTAAATCTAATTTAGTAGATATTATGCTGATGTCTGCATCAGTTGGTGAAGATCTTGTAAAAAGAAATTTATTTAAAAATTCAAGTATTACACCTGCTATTAGAATGAATGATACGACTGATATCTGGCTGATGAGAAATGGAAATTATAGAAAAACTAATCCCAGACCTTTTCGGTCTGCTCAAATGAACAAAGTAAGTAAATTAGTTAATCTTGGTTTATTTTCTATAACATTTTCTAATAATGTTGACTATGACCTTGCAATGTTAAATGCCTATAAAGAATATAGAATTGAGGCTTCTAAATATAAATTTAAACATTTTTTAGAAGTATTTAATTCCCCGATTGATCTAAATATGAACATAAGACAAATGGGTGATTACATTAACGATTGCATTATAAAAGCAATAGCTGGGCAAACTAAGGATGAGAGACCTCTTTTTTTGAAAATAGCTTACAATGGTCCAAAAGCAATGGAGGAGCTAGCCAGCTTCGATCCTGAAAATCTTATTGTTGGTATTCTTGGGGGTAGCAAGGGCACGACAAGAGATTGTTTTGAATTAATTAAAAAAGCCAGTCAATATGGTGCAAAAGTAGCTTTGTTTGGGAGAAAAATTAACTTAGCTGAAGATCCTATCTTATTAGTAAAAATTATGAGAGAAGTTGTTGAAAGTAACATTAAACCTAAGGATGCTGTAAAACTTTACCATTCTGAATTAAAGAAAAATAAACTCATACCCGACAGGAAACTTTTAAAAGACCTTGAGATCACTGAAAAAGTTTTAAAATTATAATTTAGATATATTGGGTAAATTTCCAGAAGAGGCATTAACTTTCATCATAGATGTCCCAGCTGCATGAGCTTTTTTGAGAGTTTTTTTTATGTCCCAATTTTCATGTATTCCAAATATAAATGCTGCACAAAAAGCATCTCCAGCTCCAACTGAATTTATTACCCTGCTTTTTGGTAAAACCTTTGATTTAGTGTAAATTTTTTTTGATCTATCAAAATAGAGCGACTCAGTTGGACTATGAATAACAACTCCTCTAATAATACCCTTTTTGAAAACATTACTGATTAACTTGATTAAGATTTTTTGATTGAGTTTTTTATTGAAGTCGTAAATTTTTTTATCAAATAGTATCTCTGCTTCAATTTCATTCAAAAGCAAATAATCGGTGAATGGCAATGAGCTTTCAATAATATTTTTATATTTAGGGTGCTTATTTGAAACTAAATCTAAAACTGTTATCATATTTTTACTTTTAGCTTTTTTTAAAACTTTTGATAAACGAGTTTTTTTGTCAACATCAAATCTGTCCAATTTACCTAATAGTGTAATATATCCGACATAAAGAACTTTAGGTGAAATTTTTAATTGGTTAATTTTAAAATGTTTTTTATCAAGTAAGCTATTTGCCCCTGGATAATATAAAAAAGTTCTTTCTTTTTGTTTTTCAAACATACAAACGGTATGAGAAGTAGAAATTTGCTTTGATACAATTAAATATTTAGTCTCTATTTTATTTTCTCTACAATGTTTTTTTATAATTGATGCATCTGTATCAAATCCAATTGATCCCATTGCGTACATTGGATGTTTAAATCCTAAAGAATTTAAATCCGTCAAAACATTTGATGGACCTCCACCTACGCATTGAAAAGTATTAGAAATTGCTTCTAATTTACCTCTATCAGGTAAATTATCTATTTTGTATGTGGTATCTACACACCACATTCCAAGGCCAATTATACCTCTTTGCATTATATTTCATTCCAAAGAGGATGTATCGCAACTTCATCTTCTTCAACTTCAGTAAACCTTCCCACACTTTCTAAAAAATAGTTATCTTTATTATCATCGTTGACTTGAGAAACCTCTCCTGCCATAACCATTCCTGAACCCTCAGCAGAGTAAAATTTATGATATATGTTTCTTTCAACAGTGACGCTCTGACCTCTTTTTAAAATTAAGGGTTCTCTTGGTGCAACGGAAACTATTTCACCATCAACAAGAACATCAATTTTAGAGTTTAATTCAATTTGATTTGAGTCGACTTCTAAAAATTCAATTACTAATTCCCCGCCTCCCCGATTAATTATATCTTCTAGTTTTACCTTATGGCTATGAAAAGGAATTTCTTGACCTTCTCTCATAAACAATAACTTTTCTGCATAGGGTTTGTCATCATTATCTCCCTGTATTCCATTCCTTATACAAAACAAGGTGATACCTTTTTTTTCAAATTCGCCTTTACCAAAATCAGTAACATCCCAGCCCATTTGATGATTTTTTAAATAATTTTTTAGGTCAGGATTATTGTTGTACTCTTCTTTAGACCAATAGCCCCATTTAGGTAGAACCCACGAATATCTATCGATCATATCTTTAGCTTCAGATATTGCAGCATTTATTTCAGATCTTTTCATTTCAACTTAGATTATCAAAAAAATAAATAATTGATATAATCAAGTAATGAAAACAATAATTGTTGATCCTTTTCCAAGACAAATGGATCTTATTTTCTCTAAAGATAAGCTTGTTTATTTAAAAAAAAATTTCAAACTTATTAACGCTCCAATAAAAAATAAAAAAAATTTTTATCAAAACAATATATCAAAAGCAGATTTTATAATTGGACAACCTGACCTTCCAAATTCAATTTTAAAAAAGGCAGCAAAACTTAAAGCTATATTCAATGTTGAGAGTAACTTCATGGACAATATGGATTATGAGTATTGTTTTAGAAATGGTATCTATGTTCTCTCCACTGCTCCTGTTTTTGCTCAAACAGTTGCTGAAATTGCAGTTGGTTTTACTTTATCTCTCAAGAGGGAAATTCATCAATCACATATAGATTTTATTAATAATAAAGAAAAATATGGATTGGAAAGTAATATGAATGCTAGTTTATTGCAGAATAATACTGTCAGCTTTATTGGTTTTGGAGATCTAGCCAAAAAGTTAAAACCCTTGTTAGAGCCATTCACAAATAATTTTCTTGTATACGACCCTTGGCTTCCAAGCAAGTTGCTTGAGGATAATAATTGTAAAATTAATTCTCTTAATGAAATATTTAAAAAATCAGATGTGATATATGTTCTTAGTTCTATCACAACAAAAAACAAACATATGATTGATAAAAAGCTACTTAGTCTGATGAAACAAAATTCTTGTTTACTAATTCTAAGTAGGGCTAATGTAGTGAATTTTAAAGACTTACTAAAAATTTCAAAAAAAAGAAAAATAAAAGTTGCTACAGATGTATTTCCTGAGGAGCCAGTAAAAAAAAATGATCCCATACGTAAATCTAAAAATATTCTTTTCTCAGCACACAGAGCGGGAGCTCTAGAGTCTGTCTTTTATGAAATGGGCGAAATAGTGTTTGAAGATTTAAAACTAATAAATAAAGGTCTCCCTCCAAAGTTATGTAGAAAAGCAGAGCTAGAGACTGTCGGAAAACTAAGATCAAAACCAGTAAAGATTAATTAATTAAGTTGAATTTAACGAATTAATTTAGTTCTATGTTATATGCTTATTAAAATTGATCCTATTCTTAGTCCAGAGGTTTTGCATACTTTAAGAGCGATGGGGCATGGAGATAAATTAATTTTATGTGACTCAAATTTTCCCGCCTATTCGATGAACTCCAGAGTTCATCGTATTGATGGTGTAAATGCTGCAAGAGCTGCCGAGGCTATACTCTCCGTATTTCCTCTAGATAGCTTTGTCGACTCTCCTATTCAAAGGATGGAAATTGATGGAAATCCAGATCAATTAAATGAAGTTCATCAAGAAATAATTGACATAACTAAGAAAATCTCAGGAGAGCATTGGAAAATTTCATCTATTGAAAGGTTTAAATTTTATGATGAAACCAAAAAGGCATTTGCCATAATAACAACAAACGAAACAAGACCATTTGGATGCTTTATCTTAACTAAAGGAGTTGTTAAACCTGATGGTACTGTTTGGGTACTAGATAAGTGAGTATTTGTGTATTTGGGATATTCGTTGCAGATCTATGTTTTTTTGCAAATGATATTCCAATACCAGGTCAAACCATATTAGGAAAAAAATACATCATCGGACCAGGTGGTAAAGGGTCTAACCAAGCAATAGCAGCAGCAAGAGCCGGAGGTAATGTATCATTTATAAGTAAAGTAGGTAAAGATAGCTATGCCGATCTTGCAATCTCTTTATACAAGAGAGATAAAATAAATTATGATGGTTTGGCTATCTCTGAAAATGAGTCAACTGGGGCTGCAGGTATATTGATTAATGAAAAAACTGGGCAAAATGCAATAAATGTTGTTCCAGGAGCTGCAGGTACAATCGATGAAAATTTAATCGACTCAAAGTTAAATATAATTGAGTCTTCTAATGTTTTTTTAACTCAGTTAGAGACACCAAAAGAGGTAACACTCTATGCTCTAAAAAAAGCGAAAAATTTTAATTGTACAACAATTCTAAATCCAGCACCCGCCAGTGAAATAACTAATGATAACTTTCAATATTTTGATTTTTTTACCCCCAATGAAACGGAAGCAAGTTTTTATTACGGTCAATCAATTAAAAATGAGGAAGACTGTAAAAAAGCAGGAAGTTTTTTTTTAGACAAAGGAATAAAGAATATAATTATTACACTTGGAGAAAATGGTTGTTATTTTAAAAACAATAAAGAGGAGTTTATAGTACCTGCTTCAAATCTAAAAAAACCAGTAGTTGACACAACAGGTGCGGGAGATGCTTTTAATGGGGCTCTAAGTGTGGCAATCTCACAAAATAAAAACTACAAAGAAGCTATTGAGTTTGCTAATCTTGTGGCAGGTGTTTCTGTTACAAGGGAGGGAGCAGCAAATTCGATGCCATACAAAGAGGAATTACTTTAAAAATGCCATATATTTCAGACAAAAATCGCTATCAAAAAATGCATTATAGAAACTGTGGTGATAGTGGTTTAAAACTACCTGTCTTGTCAATTGGGTTATGGCATAACTTTGGTGGCAATGGAATGGCTTCAGAGTCTAAAAAAATTCTTTTTGAGTCTTTTGATGCAGGAATTACTCATTTTGATTTGGCAAATAATTATGGACCACCTTATGGCAGTGCTGAGTCTAATTTTGGAAAAGTCCTGAAAAGTGAACTTGGAAAATACCGTGATGAGTTAATTATATCATCTAAAGCAGGTTACGATATGTGGGATGGACCCTATGGTGAATGGGGTTCAAAAAAACATGTAATTGCTAGTTGTGATCAAAGTTTAAAGAGGATGAAACTGGATTATGTAGATATATTTTATTCTCATCGTTTTGATCCAAATACACCTCTTGAGGAAACAGCTGATGCTTTAGAAAGTATCTATAAAGCTGGTAAGGCCCTGTATATTGGTGTCTCTTCTTACTCCTCCAACAAGACAAATAAAATGATTTCAATTTTAAAGAGCAAAGGTATCAAATTATTAATTCATCAACCTTCTTATTCATTAATCAATAGATGGATTGAAAAAGATTTAACAAGAACTCTAATAAAAAAAGGGGTTGGTTGTATCGCCTTTTCTCCACTAGCCCAAGGTTTTTTATCTAATAAATATTTGAAAGGAATTCCCAAAGTTTCAAGGGTTAATGAAAATAGCTCTTTCAGCAAAGATTTAATAACGAAAAAAAATACTAAAATTATTAATGAACTCAATAAAATTGCAAAAAGGAGAAATCAATCTCTATCCCAAATGGCTATAGCATGGGTATTAAATAATCGTGCAATAACTTCTGCCTTAATTGGAGCTAGAACCGTAAAACAGCTTAAAGAAAACTTAGCTGCACTTGATAATTTAAAATTTTCAAAAAAAGAAATTAAAGAAATAAATAAAGCGGCAAAAGAGGGTGATATAAATATATGGGCTCCTTCTAGTGCCCATTGATTAATTTAAATTTTTTATTATCTCACTAATAAATTAAATTTTAATCCACTTTTTTTTCTTAATAGACATAAAAATTGCATCTAATACTTTCATATTTTTTTTTGCATCTAATAATCCATAATCTATTTTAGTTTTATAAATTAACTCATCAGAAAATTTTGTAACTTGATGCTCATATTGATCAGCCGCTGGAAATACTTTTATTGTATTGTCTTTTCGATAGATTGATTTTCCATTGTAGATAACAACTGTAGTTGGTTTATTCGCAATTGCATTGAAAGGATTTTCAATAACAACTGTTTTTTTTGTGCCAAGAATTACTACTTGTTGTGAATATGTGCTTTGTGTAGCAACTGTAAAGGTTGAGAAAGTATCTCCAAAATCTAACAATGCGGATGATAAAATATCTGTTTTAAATTTTTTATCATTTTTAGTAGTTGCAATAACTCTTTTTGGTTCTTTATCTAATAGAAATCTTGATATGACAGTCGGATAACATCCAATGTCATAGATGGCCCCTCCACCAAATTTTTTTATATTTCTGATATTTTTTGGATTTTTATTATTGTATGAAAACACTGTTGATATACTTGATATTGATCCGATCTTACCTGATTTTATATATTCTTTAACCCAACGCCATTGAGGATGATGCCTGACCATAAATGCTTCTTTAACAATAACTTTATTTTGTGAGGCAATTTTTATTAATGGATCTATATCTTTTGATTTTAAAGATAATGGTTTCTCTAATAGGAGATTTTTTTTATTTTTACAGGCCTCAATACTTGATTTTATATGTAAGTGGTTAGGAAGAGGGTTATAAATTACATCTACATCTTTATCTTTATATAACTCTTTATAAGAACCATAACTTTTTGGTATTTTAAATTTTTTTGTTAGAACCGTTGCTCTGGATAAATTTCTACTAGCGAGTGCAATAACCTGACTATTTTTAGATTTTTTTATTGCAGGTATTACGTGCTCCCAACCAATTTTAGCAGTGCTTAATATGCCCCAATTAATAATTCTTTTTTTCATAAAAAAAAATTTAAACCTATTTGACTACAATCCATACATATATTTAAAAGATTTCATACATATATTTTATAACTTATGGTATCTATTTAAAAATGAGTGATTTTAAAATAGGCATTGATTACGGTGGTACCAAAATTGAGGGTATTTTAATAGACTCAAATGGTAAAGAAATTCTGAGAAAAAGATCTACTTATGAAAAAAATTACGAAAGTGGTTTAAATACCGTAAAATCTTTAGTTTCAGAATTTGATAAATTTACAGATCAACAAAATTCTGTAGGGGTTTGCATACCAGGATTTTCTTCATATGAAACTGGCTTAGTAAATAATGCTAATTGTATATGGATTAATGACAAACCATTTCATAAAGACTTAGAAAAAAGTTTAAATAGAGAAATTCGAATCATGAATGATGCTAACTGTTTTGCATTATCTGAAGCTATCGATGGCTCTGGGGCAAATTATAAATCAGTTTGGGGTGTAATTATTGGATCTGGTTTTGGCGGATCATTTGTTTATGAAAAGAAAGTCATTGAGGGCGTTAACCAAATTGCAGGAGATTGGGGACATCAACCATTACCCTATCCTACTGAGGAGGAAATTAGTTCTAATGTCCAATGTAATGTAGGTAATTGCAAAAGACCCTTATGTGCTGAGCAATTTATATCAGGAATAGGTTTTACAAAATTATTTAACGAGAAATATGGCACCAGTTTAAGAACAAGAGAAATAGTTGCTTTAGAAGCAAATGGAGATGAAAGAGCAAAAAAAGAATTTGAATTATATGAAGATCGTTTTGCCAGATTAATATCTGTAATGATCGGTATCGTTGACCCTGAGGTAATAGTTTTTGGTGGAGGTATGTCAAACGTTGGTAGACTTTATGACAATATACCTAAATTACTTCCTAAATACACATTTAGTGATAAGATAAGAAATAAGATCTTACGTAATACTCACGGTGACTCCAGCGGTGTTAGAGGGGCAGCGTGGTTGTGGGACTCAGATAAATTTTAAATGAAAAAAATTGGAATTCTTACTAGTGGTGGAGACTGTGGTGGTTTAAACGCGGCAGTTAGATCGATATTTTTTAGAGCTAAAAATACATATCAGATGGAAGTTATGGGTATTCGTGATGGCACTGTTGGTTTAATGCAAAGACCAGTGGCTTATGTTCCATTAGACTATCAAACTTTTAGTGGTTCTCTTCTAAGACAAGGTGGGACATTTTTGGGAACAACGAGTAAAGGTAATCCTTTTAAATTTCCCATGCCAGATGGTAAATACAAAGATAGATCCCAAGACATTATTGATGGTTACAAAGAATTAGATCTTGATGGGCTTATTGTTATAGGCGGAGATGGAAGCATGTCGATATTAACTGAAATTGCAAAAAGAGGTGACTTAAATATTGTAGCCATACCTAAAACAATTGACAATGATGTGGGAGCCACTGAAAGTTCCATAGGGTTTAATACAGCTGTAAATGTTGCTACCCAAGCACTAGATAACTTACAAACAACTGCTGCAAGTCATCAAAGAACGATGATTTTAGAAGTAATGGGTAGAGATGCAGGACACATAGCTATTAACGCAGGCATTGCAGGTGGAGCAGATGTAATCCTAATTCCTGAATTAAATTACTCTATCAAAGGGATTGTCAATAAACTCACTGAAATGAAAAATAGAGGAATAGTTCATTCGCTGATTGTAGTAGCAGAGGCAGTAAAAACAGAAAAAGGAAAAAGTTATACTGTTGAATACGCTGATGGTCAAAAAAGATTAGGCGGAATAGGTAATTATCTTTCAGAGGAAATAATGAAAAGTACTGATATAGAGTGTAGGGTCACTTCTTTGGGGCATGTTCAACGAGGTGCGCCTCCTACTCCACGTGATAGAATTTTAGCTAGTGCTTTTGGAGTTTATGCTGTTGATTTAATGGCAAAAGGAAAATATGGAAGAATGGTTGCCTGGAGAGATAGGAAAGTTGTTGATGTTCCAATTAGTGAAGGAATATCTACTTATAAAGTTGTAGATAGAACCGATCCTCTAATTGAAACTGCTTTAGCACTTGGGGTATATGTTGGTGATATAAAGTGAATGTTTATACCAATAGAAAAAATTTCAAATCTTCAAGAATTTAAAAAAGATATTTTTAGTGGAAAAGTTTTTGTATTTCAAAAATCAAAAACTTCAAATGATTTAATAACCCAAATTAAAAATAAAATTCAAAATATTTATCATGGTGAAATAGAAAAAATACATTATTTAAAAAATTCTGAGGATATAAGTAAGGATATTGTATCAAAATTAAAAAACCATGAAGATTTCAGAAAACTATTTTCAAACTTTTTATTTGAAATTGGATACAATAAAGGTGAAACTTTTTGGGATAGATTTGTGGTAAGAGTAGCACCAGCAGAAAATAACTTACCTTACAGAGAAGCATCTAGAATAAATATTCATCGTGATACTTGGGGCACAAATTTGTATCAACAAATTAATTGGTGGGCACCAGTAAGTAATGTAGAGGAAAAAAATACTATGATTTTTTACCCAGATTATTTTGATGTTCCAGTTAAAAATACTACTTCTACTTGGGACTTAAACATTTATTTAGCCAATAGAAAAAAAGGCGATTTTTCTTATCCCTCTGCTCCACAATTAAAAGAGGACTTGCCCAGCAATATTAAGAAAATACCAGTAACTATAAAACCAGGAGAAATTTTATGTTTTTCAGGTGCCCACTTACATAGCTCATCAAAAGAAAAGTCTGAAAATACAAGGATAAGCTTTGAAATTAGAACTATTTGTGAAAACGACTTAAAAAGTTCAGCTCAAGCCCCAAATGTAGACTGCGATTTGCAATGGAAGTTCCCTAAAATTTTTAAAAAAATTAATGACAATTCGCCCCTGAAAATAACTAGCTGATTATTTTATTTTTTGCTAATTTGCTGTTGTGAAGAAAAAATATTCAATATTTAGCCTTGCTAGAAATGCACTATCTGGCCATAAAGAGTGGCCAAAAATGTGGAGAAGCCCCGAACCTAGAGAGTTTTATGATGTCATAATAATTGGTGGTGGAGGTCATGGATTAGGAACTGCGTATTACTTAGCAAAAGAACATGGATTAAAAAATATTGCCGTAATAGAAAAAGGTTGGCTTGGTGGAGGTAACACAGGTAGAAACACCACTATCATTAGATCAAATTATTTATGGGATGATAGTGCTCATTTGTACGAACACTCTTTGAAGTTATGGGAAAACCTATCAAGCGAATTAAATTACAATGTAATGTTTAGTCAAAGAGGGGTTATGAATTTAGCCCATAACGAACATGATATAAAAGAAATTAAAAGAAGAGTGAGTGCAAATAATTTAAATGGTATTGATTCATTTTGGTTATCTAAAGAAGAAATTCGAAAAAAGGTTCCTATAATGAATACTGACAATCTTCGATATCCAGTGCTAGGTGCATCTTACCAACCTCGCGGTGGTGTAGCAAGACATGATGCAATAGCATGGGGTTTTGCAATGCGCGCTGATGAGATGGGAGTTGATATAATTCAAAATTGTGAGGCACGTCAAATAAGGACTAAAAATGGAACAATAGAAGGTGTCGAAACTTCCAAGGGTTTTTTAAGGGCAAATAAAATTGGAGTTGTTGCTTCAGGTCATACTGGTGTTTTAGCAGAAAGTGCAGGTATCAGATTACCTTTACAAAGTAAACCACTTCAGGCACTTGTTTCTGAACCAATCAAACCTATTATTGATACAGTGGTAATGTCCTCTGCAGTTCATGCTTATGTCAGTCAATCTGATAAAGGTGAATTAGTTATTGGAGCAGGAACCGACAGTTATAATTCTTTCACTCAAAGAGGTGGTTTTAACATTATTGAAGATACTATTCGAGCTATGGTCGAGCTTTATCCATTATTTGGCAAAATGAAAATGCTTCGTCAATGGGGTGGTATTGTTGACATCTGCCCAGATGCTAGTCCTATCATTAGTAAATGTGACATTGAGGGTTTATTTTTTAATTGTGGCTGGGGCACAGGTGGTTTTAAAGCTACACCTGGAAGTGCAAATGTTTTCGCACATACCATTGCAAAAAATGAACCTCATCAAATTAATAGTGCTTTTAATCTTGATAGATTTGCAAGTGGAAGATTAGTCGACGAACACGGTGCTGCAGCCGTAGCACATTAATAAATATGCTCATAATTAATTGCCCTTATTGCGGCCCGAGAGATCAATCGGAATTTTCAAATGGAGGAGAGGCGCATGTAAAAAGACCCGATGGATCAAAAGAAATTGGTGATCGAGAGTGGGGAGAATATGTCTTTATAAGAGCAAATCCAAAAGGTTTGTTTTATGAGCGCTGGGTACACACACATGGTTGTCGCAAATGGTTTAATTGTGTAAGAGATACATCTACTGATGAAATTTTGGTGACCTACAAGCTTGATGAAAAAAAACCAAATTTAAATAATTTTAAAAGTGTTGTCAAAACGCCCTCTGGTGAACCAGAAGTTGGGTCGGGCAATTTTACGGTTGAAAAATGAAATCTATAAATTTAAAAGAAAATCAATTTATTCAGTTTCATCAAAAAATTAGCTTCAAGTTTGATGGGGTCAAATATTTTGGCTACAAAGGCGATACTATAGCCTCAGCTCTATTAAGAAATAATATTAACCTTGTTGGAAGAAGTTTTAAGTACCATAGGCCAAGAGGAATTTATACCTGTGGTATAGAAGAACCAAATGCTCTAGTCCAAATAATTAGTGAATATTCCGAACCAAACACAAGAGCAACTATAAAAAAAATTTATGAAGGTATGGAAATTGAAAGTCAAAACAGATGGCCTTCTCTTGAAAATGATTTTGGAAGTATCAATAACTTATTTTCTCCAATTTTTACTGCTGGTTTTTACTATAAAACATTCATGGGGCCACATAAGAAATTTTGGAAAAATTTATACGAACCACTTATTAGAAGAGCCGCTGGATTAGGTAAACCTCCCAAAGATTTCAAAGGCATAAGTAATCATATCCATCATAACGTCGATGTTACAATTATAGGGGGAGGACTAAATGGACTTCTCGCAGCTAAATCTTTCATCAACTCAAATTATGATGTGTTGTTAATTGACTTTGAGGAACAACTTGGTGGCATTATAAATAATTCAAACAAAATATCATTAATTGATAACAAAGAGCCTAAAGATTGGTTAAAAGAAACTATACAAGAAATAGAAGGATCTAAGAATATAAAGATTTTAAAAAACACACTTGTTACAACTTATAATTACATAAATCATCTTATAGCCATTGAAGATAGATTTGTTGGCTCTAAACCGATAGAAGGAAAAGTTAATAGCACTTTACATAAGATACGTACAGGTCACACAATATTATGTAATGGACACATTGAGAGATTTTTATCTTTTCAAAATAACGATCTACCAGGCATAATGCTAAGCTCTTCCTTTGAAAAATATATGTGCCGATATGGACTAGCACCCTCTAAAGAACCTGTTATTTTCAGTAATAATTCGAATTCAAACAGCTTAGTTTATAGTCTTATAAAAGCTGGTTTAAAACCAAAAGCATATATTGACTCACGATCCGGGGAAGAAATTGAGCCAAATTTGTTTGAATTGATAAGAAAAAATGATGTTCCTCTCTACACAAATTCACAAATAAAAGGAGCATTTGGAAACAAAAAAATTGAAAAAATTCTTGTTGAGGATAGTTCTGGTGCTTTAAATGAAATTAAATGTGACTGCTTATGTTTGTCGGGTGGAATAAATCCAGATGTTCACTTGTTTACTCAATCAAAAGGTTTATTAGATTGGGATGAGAAAGATTTAACTTACAAACCATCAAAACCTTTTCAACCTACGATAACTCTTGGTTCTGCTTCAGGACAATTTAATTTTGATAATTTAAATTCTGATATAAATGAAAAATTTAAAACTTTTAAAGTCAAAAAATTAGACGTAAAACTCGAATTAAATACAAACACTAAGTATAACATTGAAAAATTGTGGGAAGTCTCTCCACAAAAGAAATCATTATGGGCTAAATCATTTATTGACTTACAAAATGATGTAACAACTAAAGATATCCGTCAAGCAATAACAGAGGGTTTTGATAGAATTGAACATTTAAAAAGATATACAACAAATAGCATGGGAACTGATCAAGGTAAAATTAGTAGTATTAACGCACTGGGAATAGTTTCTGATCTTCTGGATAAAAAAGTAAATGAAGTTGGCACAACTATTTATCGACCACCCTATGCTCCTTTAAGTTTTTCTGCAATAGCTGGCAGAAATTGCTATGAGTTTTATGACCCAGAGAGAAAATCACCAATACATAGTTGGCACTTAAAAAATGGTGCAATTTTTGAGGATGTCGGGCAATGGAAAAGGCCATGGTATTTTCAAATTAATAAAGATGAGTCGATGCATGATGCTGTTCAACGAGAGAGCAAAAATGTAAGAGAAAACGCAGGTATTTTAGATGGGAGCACATTAGGAAAAATTGAGATCAAAGGTGAGGATGCGTTGGAATTTATGAATTTAATTTACACAAACAGTTTTACTAAGATGAAACAAGGTTCTGCAAGATATGCTCTTATGTTGGGGGAAGATGGAATGGTAAAAGATGACGGGATAATTTGTAAAATTTCTGATCAGCATTTTATTGCCACTACAACTACTGGAGGTGCAGCTACTGTTTTAGGTTGCATGGAGGAATATGCTCAAACCGAGTGGCCAAATTTAAAAGTTTTTATGAACTCGATTACAGAGCAATATGCAACTTTCAACATTAGTGGACCAAAAACCAGAGAAATTATGAAAAAAGCCTTTCCAAATATCAATTTTAGCAATGAGTGGTTTCCATTTATGACTTTCCAATTTCATGAATTTAATGGTGTTCCAATACGAATTCTAAGAGCAAGCTTTACTGGAGAGTTAGGTTACGAAATATATATTCCGTCAAATAGTGCCCCTAAAATTTGGGATAACATTCAAAGTGTTGGAAAAGAATTTGGTCTTGCTCCCTACGGCACGGAGGCAATGCATCTTTTAAGGGCAGAAAAGGGTTACATTATTGTTGGCCAAGACACAGATGGTTCTATAACGCCAATAGATTTGGGACTTAGCTGGATGATTGGTAAATCAAAAAAAGATTTTTTAGGTAAAAGATCACTTACTCGTTCTGATACTATAAGAGAAGATAGGAAACAACTTGTTGGTATCATTCCCTCGAATAAAGCCGATAAACTAGAGGAAGGACAACATATTATTCTTGATAAAGAAATTAAGTCTCCTGTCCCAATGCTTGGTCATATTACATCTTGTTATTATAGTTCTACATTAGGTCATGATTTTGCATTAGCTGTTATCAAAAATGGCCACTCTATGATTGGAACAAAAGCTTACGCTTCTACATCAAGTATGAGTACAACTGGTGTGGATATAGTTAAACCAGTTTTTTATGATGAAGATAATAAAAGGTTAATTTCATGACTGAAGTAATCCGATCTGATGGTGTTGAGATTAAAAAAAAAGTTATTCAACAGATTCTGTTAAGAGGATCTGGTGACTCAAAATTTAATAATCACATAAATAAATCTTTAAAACTTTTACCACCATCAGATAATTTAAGGATAATTTCAAATGATAATTATACTTTAGCAAAAATGTCTTTTGATCAATGGAATTTGATATTTGAAAAAGAAATTGAAAATAAAAAACTCAACAAAATCTTAGCTGACTTAAATAAATCACCCTTAATATTGGCGACAAATATTTCTGACTCACAAGTGTTTTTTGAAATTCAGGGTAAAAATAGTTTTGATATATTAAATAAATTAACTCATTTTGACTTTAGAGAAAAATCCTTTAAAAAATCCACTGCTGCACAAACATTATTAGCTAGAGTAGACTGTTCTATTTTTAATCTTGATCTTAAATTGTTACTTAGTTGTAATCGATCATTTGCTGACTATCTTGAAGATCGTCTTATTGACGCGGTTAACTATTAGGTTTTTTTTCATATTGACATCAAATTTTGGAACTGATTAGGTATTTTTAGAGGAATAAATGGCAAGAAAATCAAGAATAATAATCGTTGGTAGTGGTATTGTTGGAGCAAGCACCGCCTATCATTTAGCTCAATTGGGTTGGAAAGATATGGTTATACTCGATCAAGGGCCATTGTTTGAAACTGGAGGCTCTACAAGTCATGCACCAGGAGGTGTGTTTCAAACTAATCCTTCACGAATGATGTGTAAATTTGCACAGTACACAGTTGACTTACTTAGATCCTTATCATTTGAGGGAAAACCTTGTTTTCATACTGTTGGAGGAATTGAAGTATCAAAGACAAAAGAAAGACATCAAGACCTTTATCGAAAACTAGGTATAGCTCACAGTTATGGATTAACTGATGCAAAAATAATCACTCCAGATGAAGTTTTAAAAATGAGCCCCTATATTGATCCAGAAAAAATTCATGGGGGATATTATGTTCCAACTGATGGTTTAGCAGCACCTGTAAGAGCAGTTAGAGCAATGGCAAAATATGTGACTGATTTAAAAGCTGGGGAATTCTTTGGTGATACAGCAGTTAATGGTTTTAAAATTCAGAATAATCAAATTCGCGGTTTACAAACATCTAAGGGTGATTATGAAGCCGATATTGTACTTGTCTCAACTGGTATCTGGGCTCCAAAAATGGGAAGACTCGCAAACATATCATTACCTCTAGTTCCCTGCGAGCATCAAATGGTGTGGTTAGAACCGTTTGAAGAATTGAAAGAATTTAAAGCTGATCACAAAGAAGCTTTGGTTGAACACGCATTGATGCGTCATCAAGATTACAGTCTCTATTTCAGACAATGGAATGATACTTATGTTATTGGGAATTATCGACATGAACCAAGAATTTTAGAGTCAGAAGAATTAAAGAAACCTGAAGATGCTGAAGAAATGCCCTCTTTGGTGGACTTTAGACCTGATGATTTTGAAGGTGCACATAAAGAGTCGAATTGGTTGTTCCCAAGATTTTCAGAAAAAAAACTCACAAAAAAAATTAATGGAATTTTTTCATTTACAACAGATGGTAACCCTTTGATGGGCGAGACAAGTGTAAGAGGTTTGTGGACCGCTAATGCTGTATGGATAACACATGCGGGTGGTGTTGGAAAAGCTATGGCAGAGTGGATAGTTAATGGTGAGCCTGAACTTGATGTTCGTCAAGGAGATATCAATCGTTTTCATCAACATCATCATGTCAGGAAATATCTAAGGTCAAGAGGTAAGCAGAATTATAAAGAGGTATATGATATTATTCACCCGCTTCAACAAATGGAGCAGCCAAGACCACTAAGAAGAAGTCCATTTTATGCAAGGTTAGAAGGACAGAAAGCACATTTCTTTGAGACTATGGGCTGGGAAAGACCTCAATGGTATGAGTCAAATGCTAAATTAATGAAAGGTAAAAACTTTCCAAATAGAACAGGCTGGGCTGCAAAATATTGGTCACCAATTCAAGCAGCTGAACACCTTGTAACAAGACAAACGGGTGCACTGTTTGATATTACAGGATTTGTGAAAATTGAAGTAAGTGGAAAAGGTGCTCTAAAATTATTACAGAAAGTTTGCACAAATAATATTGATGTTGCCGTAGGTAAAGTTGTTTATAGCGTAATTTCTAATATGTATGGTGGTATAAAGAGTGATCTTACTATTAGTAGACTTGAGGAAAATAAATTTTGGGTCTTGGCAGGAGCTGGGAATGGAATGATTGATATTAGTTGGCTTCGAGCAAATGCCCCTGATGACGGAAGTGTTCATATCATAGATTGGACATCCGCTTTTGCAGGTATCGGCTTATGGGGGCCAAATTCAAGATCTGTTCTTGAAAAACTGTGTGATGATGATGATGTATCTAACGAAGGTTTTCCATTTTTCCATATTAAAAAGATTTCAATCAGTAACATTCCTTGTGTTGCTGTAAGAATATCTTATATAGGTGAATTAGGTTGGGAAATATATACACCTACTGAGTATGGGCTATCATTGTGGGATGAACTTCGAGAAACCTCAAGAGAGTTCAACATGATTTGCTCAGGTGCTGGTGCTTTTGAGTCACTCAGATTGGAGAAAGGCTATAGATCACTGGGTACAGATATTCATACTAATTACAATCCTTATGAGTCAGGCTTGGGCTTTACGGTAAAGCTTAAAAAAGATGATGAGTTTATCGGTAAGAATGCACTTCAAAAAATAAAAGAAAAACCAATTGAAAAGAGACTTACTTGTATGATTATTGATGACCCTGAGGGAATTGCCTTGGGCACAGAACCGATTTATTCAAATGGTAAAGCTGTAGGGTACGTTACAAGTACAAATTATGGCTATTTTGTTGATAAACACATTGTTTATGGATATTTACCAACAGAATTGTCAGAAAAAGGAAATAAGTTAGAGGTCGAGTACTTTGGCAAAAGGTATCCATTAACAGTTACAGAGGAACCTTTGCTCGACCCAGAAAATCGTAGATTAAAGTCTTAACTATTATATTTTAAAAATATGATCAAAGAAAATATTGTTTCTTTAGTTGATGGCTTTACCGTAGAGCTTAACCCAAAAGTAAGACACAAACTAAAGTCTATCCCTCTAGATAAAAAAAATAATGTCTACATAACATATCTACCTGATGCTACGGAAAATGACATTTTAGAAACTGTTGATTTTGTATCTAAACAAGAATTAACTCCTATTACTCATTTGCCTGCAAGGACAATGAAAGATTTAGATCATGTTTCAGACTTCCTAAAAGAACTCAGAAATAGAACAGATAGCAAAAAAATTCTTGTTATAGGTGGTGGAGGTAATCAAAATGGATCAATATCATCTTCTCTCGAAATACTAGAGTGTGGTTTATTAAAAGATAATGATTTTGAAGAGATAGGAATAGCTGGACACCCAGAAGGCTCACCTGATATTGATCAAAATACTGTGAACGAATTTTTGAATAAAAAATATGAATTATCAAAAGATGAGGATTTAAATTTAGAACTTGTTACTCAATTTTTTTTTAATGCCGAACCATTTATTAAATGGTGTAAATTTTTAGATAATTCAAATATAAAATTACCCGTTAGAGTAGGCTTTCCAGGCCCGGCGTCTTTTAAGACTCTTCTTAATTTTGGCATAATGAGTGGTGTTGGAAATTCATTGAGTTTTTTGAAAAAGAACTCATCTAAAGTAACTGACCTTTTAACAAAAACTTCAAACGATGAAATGTTTATTGAATTAGCAAACTTCTCTAAAGAACAAAGTTCATTTAAAAATTTTCACTGTTTTCCTTTTGGTGGCTTCGAGAAGACTTGTCATTGGTTAAATGCTCTTCAAAATGGTGATTTTACAATGGAAAATGACAAAATAGTCCTCCACAACAAAATCTTTTAAGTTCTAATTTTTCGATTGCATAGACCCTAAAAAGAAATTAATTTTCAAAAATTGCTACTGCATTTTTTATAGGAGGATATATGAAGCTTAAGCAACCAAGTTCAGTGGACCAATCTGACAGAAAAGTCCCTTTTAATTTAAGGCAATCAGGACCAACACCTCAACAAATGCTTATATCGACTAGAGTTAGAAAAAATCCTTATTGGCATTTATCAGTGGAAGCAGGATGTTGGAGATGCACCGTATACAATAGAATGTATCATCCTAGGGGTTATGTAAAACCTGAAGATGGTGGTGCAATGGTTGAATATGATGCATTAGTTAATCACGTAACAATGTGGAATGTAGCAGTTGAAAGACAAATTCGTGTAAAAGGACCTGATGCGTTAAAATTTACAAATTTTGTTATCACAAGAGATGCTACAAGAATTGAAGTAATGAAAGGAAAATATGTAATTCTTTGTAATGACAAAGGAGGAGTGTTAAATGATCCTATATTACTCAGAATTGCAGAGGATGAATTTTGGTTTTCATTATCTGACTCTGATATTATGTTTTTTCTTCAAGGCGTAAATCACAATAAAAAATTTAATGTAGAAATTGATGAAATAGATGTATCTCCTGTTCAAATTCAAGGACCAAAGTCAATCGATCTTATGGCAGATTTAGTTGGAGATGCTGTTAGAGACATTCCTTACTATGGATTAATGGCAGCAAAAGTTGGAGGGAGAGATTGTATTATTTCCCAAACAGGTTTTACTGGGGAAAAGGGATATGAAATCTACCTCAGAGATGCAACTTTGTATGCAGATGATATGTGGAATGCTGTTTTAGAGGCTGGAAAGAAACACAATCTAAAAGTAATAGCACCTGCACACCATAGAAGAATAGCTGCAGGAATTTTATCTTGGGGTCAAGATCTTGATGCCGAAACTTATCCATTTCAATGTAACCTTGGCTATCAGGTTCCAAGAAAAAAACAAGCTGACTATATTGGTAAAGAAGCTCTAGAGGCAATGAGAACAAAAATTGAGGCAGGTGAGAAACCATATAGCAACCAACTAGTTGGATTTAGATTAGGTGGTAAACCCATTGATGAATATGCTCCGGACTTTTGGCTTATATCTGAAGATGGATCTACACCAATAGGGTATCTAACATCACCTTGGTATTCCCCTGAATTGGGAACAAATATCGCGATGGGATATGTACCTTATGAGAAAAAAGACATAGGTAATAAATTTAAATTTCATCTACCTGATGAGTATTGTGAAACTCCAGGGTCGCCTGTAGATGGTGAAATAGTTGAAATACCTTTCAGGCCATCAGTAAATCCTAATGCACGAGAAATTGCAAAGGATGATGGAAGAGACTCGGCATATTAATTTTATTTTTAAAAAGCCTAGATAAATAAGTATTTAGGCTTTTTTCATTTTAAAATTTCTTTGACATATCAAAAGTATCTAATGTAATCTTTATATATGAATATTCCAAAAGTTATAAATTCCCAAAAACTTTACGATTTGTATGAACAAATTTTTGACTATTTTAGTTTAACTGTTTATGACTTGGAGTCTAAAATTGATACTAATTTAAATATCTCAAATATTAAAAATAAACTTGAAACTTTTTCTGATAAACATTTTAAAAATGCACTTAATGATTTCAATCAAGAAGTAAAAAAAATAAAAAATCACATACCTGAAGATTTTTTAAAAATCGAGCAAATCTCCAATGAGATTAAACAAAGTTATAATAAGTTTTTAGAACAGAATTTTTTTGATTATGAGTCATTAAATATATTAAAGAACAAATTAAAGAGTAATATTGATAATATTCATAAAATTTACTCTTAAATATTAATTAAATTTATATGAATTTGGATTTTTTAATAATTATATTTTTAATTATTGTAATCGTTCTTCTAATTTTGGTTTTGTTAAAGTCAAGTACTAAAACTAATGATAACACTGATTTAGATTTAAAAAAAATAAACGAAAACCTCGCAAACCTATTTGATAAAACTCTTGAACAAACAGGATATGTTAATTCCAAAATAGATGAAATTGGAGTTTTGACAAAAAAAATGACTAATGCCATGACAGCAAATATCTCCGATATGGGTGACATGGGTGAGGCTATTTTGGAGAATATCTTACAGGATTGTGGAATGACCAAAGATAGAGACTACAAAACGCAATTTACTAATAAAAATGAGAGTGGGCAAATTTTTAGGCCTGATGTAGTTATTTTTCTTCCAGAAAAAAGGAATATTATTATTGATTCAAAATTACCAATGAAAGATTGGTATGATTATCAAAACACTGATGATGAAAAGGCAAAAGAGGTGTCTATAAAAAATTTCATAAATTCAATGAAAAGTCATATAAATGCAATTCACAAAAAGGATTATACAAACCTCATAAAAGTGAATTCGCCAGATTATGTCTTTATATTCATGCCTCATGATTATGCATTGATCACTGCTCAAAAGCACGATCAAAGTATTTCAAACTATGCACAACAAAAACAAGTAATAATTGTGGGACCATCTACTCTCATTATGTGCATGAAACTCGTTGAGAGTATTTGGAGACTTGAGAAACAAAATAAAAATTCAAAAGAAATTGCAGAAATTGCAGGTAGTATGTTTGACCAGATTGCAAAAACTTTAAATTTGCTAGAAAAAACTGAAGCAAGTTTAATTAAATCAACTGAAAATATAAATCAGTCTAAAAAATATATAATAGATGGTAAGGGTAGTTTATTAAGTAGGGCTAATAAAATTAAAGATCTAGGTGCCAAAACAAAAGTTGAGTTAGATATTAATGAATGAATATTCTTGTATATAGTTTTAATGATAAAATTGGAGATGGCTTACAAAAGGTAACATTTTTACAAACTTTAAAAAACATATACCCTGAATCAAAAATTTATTACACGACCACCCATACAACAACTTTTAAAGATAAATTAAATCCATTAGTAAAAGATACAATTTTTGAAATTATTGAAAATAATGGCATAAAGTCATCAATATCAAATCTATTTAGAAAAAATACTAAACTTGAAAATCAATATTTTGATTTAATCATTGATTTACAAAAAGTTTTTTTAAGGACATTAAGTCTAAAAAAAATACCACACAAATATTTTTTTAGTACATGTGCAAACTTTTTTTTTTCTGATATTAAAAATAAATACAATTTAAAATTTAAAAATGTTTATATTGAGCAATTTTATTTTAATATTTTATCAACCCTTCAAAAAAAAGTTATTAAAGAAATACCTAATATAATACTTCCAGAAAGTTTTAAATTTTCATTTAGTTATGAGGAAATTAACAAAAATATTGCAATCTCACCAGGCGCTGGAAATAAAATAAGACAATGGGATTTTGAAAAATATTTAATGATTGCACACAAATTACAGAAAAATGGCTACAATATTTTCTTTTTTTTAGGTCCTGATGAAAAACATCTCTTAAATATTTGTATAAAAAATGGCTTTAAATGCCCAGAATGGAAAAATGGTGAGTTAATCTCAAAAGATATAACTTTCACTATGGGTTTAGCAAAACAAATGAATTGTTTGCTTTGCAATGATAGTGGCACTGCTTGGATGTTTGAATTTATGGGAGTAAAAACACTTAAAATATTTGGAGTTACAAATGAAAAAAAATTTTCAAGACCTGGTTTTTCAAAGACAATTCAAATTAAAGATTATGGTTTTAAAAATTTAAAAGATTTCCCATTGAATATTTATGAAAATATTTTGCAAGAATTCCTTAAATCAATTGATGCTAACTAACTATTTTTGAGTTTTTTTTATAAGTATAACTAGGGACTATATAATGTCTTACAGAGGATCCCTTTAATTTAAATATTCCATTGTTATTAAACTTTATATCTAATTCAGACATGTCAAAAATATCATTATTTGAAATATAATTTCTCATTACTTTTGTATACATACCAGGTCCAGTAAAATTTAAAATAGCTACCTTTGGATTTTCAAAAACTTTATCTCTATAATATTTATAGTCTGAACAAATATTATTAATTAAACTCTCTATAAACAAATTTTTTGATGAAAATGCAAGTCCCCATTGCAAAAAATGGTTAAAAGGTCTGAGTAGTGAAAAAAGTTTCGGATCATTTGGTGGGTAATAGCATATTGTATCCTCATAAGTTAAGACTCCTATGTGATTACTATCATGAAGTTGATTAAGTGGGCATTTGCAGCCTTTTGCTATATCGAAATAATACCCACCTAACTCATACAATATACAATAACGGAAAATATCAGCTTTCATTGGACCAAAAATACTTTTGAAATATATTTTTGAAATATCTTCCTTGCCCCAACTAGACTCCATGTAGCTATCTCTTTTCTCCTTATCATATAAATAGAAAGAGAAAGTTGGATTTTTTTCTCTAAATTCTTGAATTGATTTAGCGTGAGTCTTTCCAAGAGATCTAGTCTCCCATGTTTGATAGACATTTTGAGGTATTTTATTAATTGATTTGTGGTTGATTATTTTGTCTTTTATTTCAACTAATGGAAACTCAGTAAATTTTCTGGCAAATTTTCTAAGATTATATCCTATTGACTCACTCATTTTATTGGCGGAGAGAGTGGGATTCGAACCCACGATAGAGTTGCCCCTATACACGCGTTCCAGGCGTGCGCCTTAAACCACTCGGCCATCTCTCCAAAAATTAATCACTATCACCTATTTTCAAAGCTTCAAAAAAAGCTGTTTGTGGTATTTCAACATTACCAAATTGTTTCATTCTTTTCTTTCCTTTTTTTTGCTTTTCAAGGAGTTTTTTCTTTCTACTCACATCTCCGCCATAAAGTTTCGCTGTAACATCTTTTCTGAATGCTTTAATTGTTTCTCTGGCAATAATTTTTCCATAAATCGCAGCTTGAATTGGAATTTGAAAATTTTGTCTTGGAATTAAATCTTTAAGTTTATTACATATCTTTCGGCCAATTGTTTCTGCTCTTGTTTTATGAACTATATTTGAAAATGCATCAACAGTTTCTGAGTTTACTAAAATATTAAGCTTAACTAAGTCGCCTTGAAAATAATCATAAACTTGATAATCAAAACTTGCATAACCTTTGGAGTAAGATTTTAATTTGTCATAAAAATCTATTACTATTTCATTTAGAGGAAGTTCCATTTCTAAAACAGCTCTATTATTTTGTATATTTAAATTTTTTTGTTTACCTCTTTTTTCAATACAAAGTGTTATTACTGTACCTAAATAATCTTGTGGAACTATAATCGTTGATTTGACCCAAGGTTCTAAAATTTGATCAATTTCTGCAGGGTCAGGGAGTTCTGAGGGGTTCCTTATAACAATTTCATTTTTATTTCTGTCTATTACTTTGTAAACAACTCCAGGTGCAGTTGTTATCAAATCAAGATCAAATTCTCTTCTCAATCTTTCTGTTGTTACCTCTAAATGAAGTAGCCCAAGAAAACCACATCTAAATCCATATCCTAATGCTGCACTAGTCTCATTCTCGTAGGTGAAACTTGAGTCATTTAAAGCCAATTTTTCAAAACTTTCTTTCAATCTCTCATAGTCTGAGGTATCCACTGGGTAAATACCACAGAATACAACTGGTAATGAGGGCTTAAATCCGGGCAGTGGCTTAACTTTTTGATCATTTAATTCTGCTATGGTATCGCCAACTTTGCAATCTGCAACTGACTTAATGCTTGCATTAATAAAACCTATCTCACCAGGACCTAGTTCATCGCAATAATTTATATCTGGCGTAAAATATCCAATTCTATCTATATTGTACTGTTGATTATTTGATAAAAACTTTACCTTCATTCCTTTTTTCATTACACCATCAAGAATCCGAACAAGAACTGTAACTCCTAAATAATTATCATACCAACTGTCAACTAACAGGGCTTTTAGATGATTTTCATTTGTGTGCGGAGCTGGGAGTTTTTCGATAATTTGGTCTAATAAGCTATCAACACCTAATCCTGTTTTTGCAGAAACAAGTTGGGCTTCAGAAGTATCTATTCCTATTGTTTGTTCAATATCTTCTTTTACTCTCTCTGGTTCAGATGCTGGTAAATCGGCTTTATTTAACACAGGTAATATCTCATGATTGACATCAATTGCCTGGTAAGCGTTTGCGAGTGTTTGGGCCTCTACACCCTGTGTGCTATCAACAACAAGAACAGATCCTTCACATGCAGATAAGGATCTTGAAACTTCGTAAGAAAAATCAACATGACCTGGTGTGTCTAATATATTTAATTGATATTCTTCACCATTTTTATTTTTATAATTTAATCTGACAGTTTGAGCTTTTATAGTAATACCTCTTTCTCTTTCTATATCCATCGAGTCAAGAACTTGATCTTTTTTTGTTCTGTCATTCATTCCGCCGCAAATTTCTATCATTCTATCTGCTAATGTTGATTTACCATGATCGATGTGAGCTATAATCGAAAAATTTCTAATTTTAGAAATTTCCATTATGTTCTAATGTTTGCTTTAAATTTATTAGATACTTTTTCTAAAATATTATTGTGAATTTGCTCTAAGTCTTTTTCATCAAGCGTTTTATCTTTTGATTGAATAGTTACTCTGAATGTTACACTTTTGCTATTTTCCCCTAAATCTTTTGACTCATAGAGGTCAAAAAATTCAACATTTTTTATAAGGTTTTTGTCAATACCATTAACGTATCTTTGTACTTCAAAAAGATTTTGCTCTTTTTCAAATACAAATGAAAAATCTTTTTCACTGAATTGAAACTGGGAGTCTAAAATGTTGTAAGAATTAGTTCTACAAATAGAGTTTATTGGAAGATTTTCAAAAAATAACTCAATTGCGTAACTATTTTTAAGTTTAGGGAATTCCTCTATTATTAATGGATGAACTTTTCCATACCTAGCAATTAATTTCTTTCCCATGTTTAGTTCCGCAGATTGACCTGGATGAAACATATTTGAAGATGATCTTGAGATATTAAACTGCTTTACATCAAAATTTAATGAACTTATTAATTTAGATACAAGATTTGATATAGAATAAAAATTGAAGTCTTCTGATTTGAAAATTGAGTTTGTATTTTCCTGAGATGATATAAGTAATGATAGAATATTTTCTTGAGATTGGGATGTATTATAAATAGGTCCAATTTCAAATATTTGAATATTTTTATAACCTTTTTTATAGTTCATCTCTGCAGTTTCTAAATGATTAAAAATCATCGTGTTTCTCATAAATGATTGATCATCACTGATAGCGTTTGAAATTTTTAATGATTTATCGCCTGAAAGAATTTCATTAGCCTTTGTTGAGTGAAAAGAGAAAGTTATAATCTCAGAAAGTCCATTTGATATTAATATTTTCTTTAGTTTTTTTATTGCTTTAAATTTTTTATTTATTAGTGAATTATTAATCTTAACAATCTCATCATCTGAGGGTGATGGGATACTCTCTGTGATATTTTCATATCCGTAAATTCTAATCACCTCTTCAACTACGTCTATATTATTTTCAATGTCATTTCTCCATGAAGGTATGAGAAGATCACACTCTTTTTCGGTGCTTTGATTGATTTGAAATTTTAAATCTTTTAGTATATTTAATTGTTTTTTTGGTTCTAATTTTATGCCAATTACTTTTTCAAAATAATCAAACTTATATTTAATTTTGCGTTCAATGGTATCTAGCTTACCAGAGTCAATATTTTTACTTACAGATCCTCCACAAATTTTGTTTATTAAGTATGATGCATAATTTAAACCCTCAATAACCATTTTTTTATCCAAACCTCTTTCAAAACGATATCTGGCATCAGAATTTATTCCAAGAGTTCTTCCGGTTTTTGCTACACTATCTTTTTCAAAGATAGCTACTTCAAGAAATACATTTTTTGTATCCTCTGTACATCCACTACTTTCACCTCCAATTATTCCAGCTATAGCAAGAGCTTTATTATTATCAGCTATGACTGTTGAATTGCTATCTAAGGTGTATTCTTTGTTATCTAAAGCAAGAATTTTTTCATTAGGTTTAGCTAATCTCATATGAAGCTTTTTTCCAACTTTATCAGCATCAAATACATGTAAAGGTCTACCTAAATCATGGGTTATAAAATTTGTAATATCAACTAATGCATTAATAGGTCTTAATCCAAGACTAATAAGTTTTTTTTGTAACCATTCAGGGGATACTGTATTTTTTACATCTTTAAAATATCTACTTACTACGTACTCACAGCTATTATTATCATTTTCAATATTCCAACTGATAGGACTTTCAAAATCTAATTTTGTAATTTTTTCATATTTTAGAGGTTTTAGTTTTCCGATACCCTTAGCCGAAAGATCTCTGGCAACTCCTCTTACACCAAGGCAGTCCCCTCTGTTAGGTGTAATACCTATTTCAAAAATAGGATCGTTTAATTTTAGTGCATCAATCGCTGATGTTCCATTTTCAAAATTATCTGAAAGTTCAATAATACCATCATGATCATCACTTAAATTAAGTTCCCTCTCAGATAAAAGCATACCCTCTGAAATTTCTCCACGAATTTTACCTTTTTTTAGATATATCTGTGTTCCAGGAATATACATTCCATCTTTGGCAAATATACCTTTTAGTCCTTTCTTGACATTATTTGCACCGCATATTACTTGGTAGGTCTTAGTGCCGTCATCAACTGTACAGATATTCAACCTGTCTGCGTTGGGATGTTTATGAAAATCTTTAATTGTTGCAACAACAAATTTTGAGTATGAGGAGTAATCAGTTAAACTTTCAAGTTCCAGTCCTAAATTTGTAAGTGCATCACCTATTTCAGTTGCATTTTTATCTGTTTCTAAATGATCGCACAACCAGTTATAACTAAACTTCACTAATAATCTCCTATGCTAAAACCGTTATTAGCAATCCAATTTAAATTTCCGCTAAAGAATGACCTGATATCTGTTAATCCATATTTTAACATCGTAATTCTATCTAATCCCATTCCAAAAGCAAAACCTTGGTAAATTTTTGTATCTACATTGCAATTTTCTAAAACTGTGGGATTTACCATTCCACATCCTAAAATTTCAAGCCAAAGATCACCTGTGCCTAGGTGGATCTTGTTATTAACAATTTCATAAGCGATATCCATTTCAGCAGAAGGTTCTGTAAAAGGAAAATAACTAGGTCGAAACCTTACCTTTAAATTTTGTACATTAAAATATTGTTTACAAAATTCAATCAAAGTTCCTTTTAAGTCACCCATGTTTGTATTCTCATTGATAAACAAACCCTCAACTTGATGAAACATTGGGGAATGCGTAGAGTCCGAGTCACATCTATAGGTCCTACCAGGAGCAATTATTTTAACTGGGGGTTTTTCATTTAATAAAGTTCTAATTTGAACTGGACTTGTATGTGTTCTTAGAACATATTGTTTATTATCTTTATCTGTGTCATCTATGTAGAATGTATCTTGCATTTCTCGAGCAGGGTGATTTTCAGGTATATTGAGTGCAGAAAAATTATAATAATCAGTCTCAATATCTGGGCCTTCGGCTACAGAGTAACCCATTGATCCAAAAATACTTATGACCTCATCAAAAGTTTTTGATATTGGATGGACCTTAGAGGGAATTGAATTTGGTGGAGGAAAACTTATATCAAGAAATTCATTTTTTAATTTAGAATTTATTTCTTTAACTTTTAAATCATTAAATTTATTTTTGAAAAGATCATCAATATCTGTTCTCAATAAGTTTAATTTAGCACCAGTGGACTTTTTTTCCTCTAATGATAAATCTTTAAGACTTTTAAGTAACTCAGTTATTTTTCCTTTTTTTCCTAAATAAGCTACTTTAACATTTTGTAATTCTTGTTGACTAGAGCATTGCTCTATCTGTTTTGTAGCTTCATTAAGGACTTTTTTAATGTCCATTTTTTAATTTAGCTGGCTAGATTAGCCTTAGCTTTCTCAACTATTGATTTAAAAGCAGCTGGTTCATGAAATGCAATCTCAGAGAGAATTTTTCTATTAATTTCAATTTTTGCTTTTTTTAGTCCATCAATAAACTTTGCGTAAGTTAGACCATGTTCTCTTACACCAGCATTAATTCTTTGGATCCATAAACCTCTAAAATCTCTTTTCTTATTTCTTCTATCGCGATAAGCGTATTGAAGTGCTTTATCCATGCTTTGTGTTGCTACTCGGTAAACATTTTTTCTTCTACCACGATGACCTTTTGTAAACTCAAAAACTTTTTTATGTCTAGCTCTTGCTGTAACACCTCTTTTAACTCTTGGCATAATATCTCTCCTTTACCTATTACCTATTTTGAGTATGGCATCATTGACTCAATTATTATTGATGCTGATTTTGATAAGACCCTAGTACCTTTAGAATTTCTGATAAAAGAGTTTGTTCTTTTAGACATGCCATGACGTTTACCGACGTTTCCGACAACTAATTTTCCTGATGAGGATTTTTTGAAGCGTTTTTTCACGCTACTTTTTGTTTTTAGTTTGGGCATTTTATCTCCTTTTGAGTAAATTAATAAGATCTTAAGGCATACCCTTTTAAAAGCCCCTTCGACCAACTGAGGTCAATTAAATATCATATAATTTATTTTGGTGCAACTACGAGGAAAGCTTGTCTTCCTTCGATTTTAGGTTCCATTTCAACTCTGATAAGTTCTCCCAAATCGGTTTTAACCCTTTTAAGCATATCAATACCTAAATTAGAATGTTCCATCTCTCTGCCCTTAAATCTTAAGCTGAATTTAACTCTGTTTCCCTCTTTTAAAAACTTCTGTGCATTTCTTATTTTAACTTGGTAGTCATGTTCTCCTGTACCAGGTCTAATTTTAAGCTCTTTAGTTTCAATTACTTTTTGTTTTTTTTTTGCTTCATTTTTTTTCTTCTGTTCTTGATACTTAAATTTTCCATAGTCTACTATTTTACAAACTGGAGGATTATTATTTGGAGCTATTTCAACTAAATCCATACCTCTGCCTTTTGCAATGTCTATGGCTTCATTTTTTTTCATGACTCCTAATTGCTCCCCATCATCTAAAATAACTCTCACATCAGCTGCAGAAATAAAATTATTTATCTTATGAAGATCTTTTTTGCCACGAAAATTACTGTTTCTTTGGAAGGGTTTATTCAAAATATTATGTATTAAAGAAAAAAAAGAAATTCTGCAATTATAAATGCCCTAGTGATTGCTTAAATAAAATCATTTTAGGATTATTAGCAAAGATAGATCAATTGTAAATATAAATTATTTTAATATTTGATCTATTTTATTGATAATACTGTTAACACTAATATTTTTTACATTAGATGCTGTAATCTTATGTAAATTATCTCCAAGTGGATAACATGAACGTGAAATTTCGTTGTCATTTGCTATCCAAATAACATTTTTATTTGTTAGACCGGCGATGTGTGCCGGCCCCGTATCATTTGTAAGAATTAACTCAGAAGACAAGCACAATTGATAAAAATCCTCAATCTTTGACTCATTAATTTTGTTTTTAGACTCTGGACATAATTTAATTATTTCATTAATTGTATTTAAATCCAAATCAGAGCCTGTCAGATATATTTCATAGTTTCTGCTAGCTAAATATTTTGCCACTTGAGCGTATTTATCTGGGGGCCATTTTTTGTATTCTCCAGATTTAGATGTACCTGGTATGAAAATTACTTTTTTTGTTTGTATTGTATTACCTTTAAGCATCCAATTTAAATCGGGCTTTAAGTAGTTATTTATTTCCAAATATTTTAATTGCTCTTGATGATTTTTAGTGATGTGTTGAACACCAAGTTTTTTTTGCCTATACCTATAATCTGAAAATTTTCTTGCAGATAAGATTTTACATTTAGTAAATATCTTAATAAACAAATTATAGATTTCTGTTCTAGTTGAATTTTGTAAATCAATTAATAAATCTATTTCTTTTTCTTTGACTTTATTCAAAATATTTTTTACCGATGGGAAAATTGATATTCTATTATCAACTAAAATTTCATTCACATAGGGTAAATTTTTAAAAATTTGTTTATAATTAGATTGTGTAAGTAAGTATATGTTGGACTCTGGATAATTTTCCCTAAGTGTTTTAATAGCCCCAAATGATAAGACTAAATCACCAAGTGATCCATGTTTAATTACCAGAATATTCATAAATTTACTAAATAACTATAAACGTCCAAGGTTTTTCTACACATGAGATCAGATGAATAATTTTTTTTTATATAAGATCTTCCTTTTTTAGATATCGCTTTATAATTTTTTAATGCGTATTTAAAAGTTTTTTGGAAAGATTGAAAAGAATTTACATCAAATAATAAATTTTTATTAAAATTGAAAAGTTGCTCTCTAGTTCCGCCCTGATTAGGGGCTATAACAACTTTAGATAAGGATAATGCCTCAGAAATAGTTCTACCAAACCCTTCGGGCCTTTTAGAGATATTTACAACTAAGTATGCTCTTTGATACAATTTTTTTACATCTAGAGTGGGTTTATGAATTATAATTTTTTTTGATATGTTCAATTTATTTATAAGTAATTGTATTTTCTTTTCTTCTTTACTTCCATTTAAAGAAACTAAATGGATATTGAATGAGTCTTTATATTTTTGCTCTAATAATGAGAAGTAATTTAGTAATAACTCATGACCCTTCCAGCTTGAAATCCTTGAGGGGATTAAAATATTTTTCTCTAATTGTTTTTTCTTAGATGGAGAAAAGTAATTTGTGTCTACACCTCTTGGGATAACATGTAGTTTAGTTTTGTCATCAAATTTATTCTCATATGTTTTTTTTACAAAATTTGAGTTAAAAATAATAGCGTCACCCTTCAATAGAAAACTGTTATACCAGTCTTTTAAAAATGACTTAGACTCATATCTGTTATGAACACTTGTAACAACTTTTATATTTAAATTTTTAATATAGTTGATAAGAAAAAAAGCTGGTGCTCTTGAAGAAATATGTACTAAATTTATTCTTTTTTTTTTTATTAATTGTTTTATTTGGATTTTGATATTATTTTGATCAAAAATATTTTTAAATTTTAAATTATCTAACATTATTATTTTTAGACCTTTTACATTAAAATTTTTGTTGCTACTTTCACATAAAATATAATTATCAATATTTTTTTTATTTAGGTACTTTGAAATATCTCTCACACCAGTTTCGATACCTCCAATACCCATAGATGGAATTATTTGTAAACAAGTTATTTTTTTTGTATTTTTAATCTGTGTCAAAACTAAACTTTTATAAAAAAGATGATGTTAAAATATCTTATAGATATTACAAAAGAAGTAAAAAAACTCTGATCTTTTTACACGGTTTATTGTCAGATATGAGTGGTAAAAAATCTAGTTTTTTGAATAATTATTGTAAAAAAAATAAGATTTCATATTTGTGTTTTGATTTTCAAGGGCATGGTCGATCTAGTGGTGAATTTATTAACTTTGGTATTAGTGATTGGTATAATGATTTAGACAATATTATAAAATACTTAAAAATAAAAAATTTTATTTTAGTCGGCAGTAGTATGGGTGGATGGGTTGCAATCATATATGCTTTGATAAATCCAAGAAAGGTTACAAAACTTATAGGCATAGCCCCTGCACCAAATTTTACTACAAAATTAATTTGGAAAAATTTTAGTATTCATCAAAAAAATAGAATTAGAAATAATAAGATAGTTAAACAAAAAGTTAGTTCTGATTTTGCTTATTATTACTCTCCAGCACTATTTAAAAGAAGTAGAAAATATTTAATTGAAAAAATTAATGGTAATTATTTAGGAGAAACTATTTTCTTACATGGGGGCCTAGATAAAGCTGTTCCATATGGATATAATGATAGTTTTAATTTTAGTAAAAAATTTAAGAACTTTAAGAATATATTAATTAAACAAGCAGATCATAGCCTATCAGACAAAGAAAGTTTAATAACCCTGTCTAAATTTATTTAAGCTATTTTTGATTTTCTTGTAATTGGAAATTCTAGTTTATCAATCACTTCATCAGGAACGACGTGAGCAAATTTTTTGATCTCAGAGTCATAATTTTCAATAATAAATTCAGCTCTTTTTGATTTGGTCTCTTTGTAGAAATCTTTTAAGAGATCTAGAAGGTGATTTTTCCAATCTTTATTATCTACTTCATAAAGTCCTATAGTTTCCATGTTCATCAAATCAGAAATATTCTTCTGATCAGAATAAATAAAAGCAGAGCCACCAGTCATCCCAGCACCAAAGTTATCACCTACATCACCTAAAATAATTGCAGACCCACCTGTCATATACTCACAGCCATTAGCACCACATCCCTCTACAATTGCAAGTGCACCTGAATTTCTGACACAAAATCTATCGCCTGCTTGACCAGAAGCATATAACATTCCATCAGTAGCTCCATAGAGTGTGACATTTCCAATAATTACATTTTCATGACTAGGTTGAGTAAATGAATTTCTTGGCTGAACTATAATTTTTCCTCCAGAGAGACCTTTGCCTACATAATCATTAGCATCGCCAAACACTTTTAAAGTAAGGCCTTTGACAGCAAAGGCTCCCAAAGACTGGCCAGCCGAGCCTCTTAGTTTTAGAGTGACATGATCTTCAGATAAAGAATTCATTCCATATTTTCTTGTAATGATGGATGAAATTTTAGTTCCTATTGTTCTTAATGTATTTTGTATGTTATATGTCAGTTCAATTTTTTGACCTGAATTAATAAAATCTTTTCCATCTTTTTCAAACTGATCGTCAAGTGTTTTCGGTACTTCATTTCGTTTTTTTAATGAGTGGTAATCATAAATTTTTCCATCATCAATCTTGGTTAATATAGGATTTAAGTCAAGATTATCTAAATCGCTTGATCCATAATGAATTTGGGATAATAATTCTGTTTTACCAATAATATCCTTTAAAGATTTGTAACCTAAAGTGGCGAGAATTTCTCTAACTTCTTCGGCAATAAATGAAAACAAATTGACAACTTTTTCGGGTGTACCACCAAATTTTTCACGAAGTTTTTCATCTTGTGTACAGACACCAACTGGACATGTATTTGAGTGACATTGTCTAACCATAATACATCCCATTGCAACCAACGAAGCTGTACCAATTCCATATTCCTCAGCCCCTAATATTGCAGCAATAACAATATCTTTCCCTGTTTTAATTCCTCCGTCTGTTCTAAGAAGAACTTTGTCTCTTAAACCATTTAAAGCTAAAATTTGGTGAACCTCACTTATACCTAACTCCCATGGAAGGCCAACATATTTAATACTTGACTGAGGGCTTGCCCCTGTTCCACCAGAATGTCCCGAAACTAAAATTACATCAGCTTTAGCCTTTGCAACACCAGCAGCAACAGTTCCTATTCCTGATTGTGCTACTAGTTTTACACAAACTTTTGCTATTGGATTGATTTGTTTTAAATCGTAAATAAGCTGAGCAAGGTCCTCTATAGAATAAATATCATGATGTGGGGGAGGGCTAATAAGAGTCACACCTTTTGTACTGTGTCTTAATTTAGCAATTAAATCGGTGACCTTAAAACCGGGTAATTGACCACCTTCTCCAGGCTTAGCACCTTGGGCTATTTTAATTTCTAATTCTGAACAGTTATTCAAATATTCTGCAGTCACACCAAATCTTCCGCTTGCAACTTGTTTAATTGCTGAGCTAGGATTATCTCCATTTTTTAATTTGGAATATCTTCTTGCATCCTCTCCTCCTTCTCCGCTATCTGACTTTGAACCTATTCTGTTCATTGCAATAGCCAGAGTTTCATGAGCCTCAGGGCTTAGAGCACCAAGTGAAATTCCAGGGGATACAAAGCTTTTTCTTATTTCAGAAATGCTCTCTACATTGTCCAAATTTATAGAATTGCTACTTTCATTAAATTGAAGTAAATCCCTTATTTGAATTGGTTTTGAGCTATAAATTCTTGAGGTATATTTTTTATAGAGATTATATGAGTCTCTGGTTACTGCTTCTTGAAGCATATGTATTGAAACACCCTCATAAGCGTGTGCTTCGCTATTAGCTCTAAATCTATATTCACCACCTATATCTAAAATTACATTGTCAGATTTAAATGACACCTCATGCTGTCGCCTTACTCTTTTTTCTAATCCATCTAATCCAATACCAGAAATTCTAGAGGACATTCCTGGAAAAAAACTTTCTACCATGCTTCTGCTTAAGCCAATTATTTCAAAATTTCTTCCACCACGATATGAACTAATTACTGAAATTCCCATTTTACTGATAATTTTTCTTAATCCTTTCTCTATGGATTTTTTAAAGTTTTTAATTAGTTGAGAGTAATCAGTATTCTGATAAATATTTTTTTTATATCTATTTGAAATAAGTTTTTCTACTAATGAAGCATTGACAGTAGTTGCACCAACACCAATAAGAACTGCAAAATAGTGTACATCAAGGCACTCTCTAGAAGAGACGTTTAAAGAAGTAAAGGTCCTTAAATTATTTTTAATTAGATAACTGTGAACAGCACTAGTAGCAAGTATCATTGGTAAAGCAATTCTGTCTTTATTAATGTTATTATCAGTTATAATTAGATGCTGAGAACCAGATCTGACTGCCTGTTCAGCCTCAGAACATATTCTTTGGATTTCATTTAAAAAATTAGTCTCTTCATTCGTTTTATAAGTACAGTCAATCTCAGTTGTATACTTTGATAAATGATTTTTTAAAGTTTCCAGTTCGTTATCTAATAACAAAGGACTCTCTAAAAGTACCAAATTACATTGTTCAGAGTCTTCTTCTACAATATTTCCAAGGTTTCCAAGCCTAGTTTTTAAACTCATCACAACTTGTTCCCTAAGGCTATCAATTGGAGGGTTAGTTACTTGAGCAAAATTTTGTTTAAAAAAACTATGAAGACCTCGGTATCTTTCAGTGAGTACACTTAGTGGTGCGTCATCTCCCATTGATCCAATAGCCTCTTGCCCTGTTTTAACCATTGGGTCTAAAATTAAATCAAGAGTTTCTAATGTTAAATTAAATGATTTTGCAATTTGAAAAACATTTTCTTCATCTTTTTTTGATGGTTCATAAATTTTTTCATTAGATAATATATTATCTAACTTAATAGTTTTTTGATTCCAATCTGAGTAATTATTACGTTGACTGAGTAATTCTTTTAATTCAAAGCTCTCGTAAAACTTATTCTCTTTGTAATTAACTGCTATTAATTCACCAGGCCCAACTCTTCCTTTTTTTATAATATTTTTCTCATCTATATTAATCATTCCGACTTCAGATCCTGAAATTAGTAAATCGTCATCCGTAAGTATGTATCGTAGAGGCCTTAACCCGTTTCTGTCCATACCAGAAATTATCCAATCTCCAAAATTTCCGCAGACAGCAGCTGGTCCATCCCATGGTTCAATGACAGCGTTACAATAGGCATACATGGCCTTTAATTGATCAGATAAATCAGATCGATTAGACCAAGACTCAGGAATTATCATTGATTTTGCCATAGGCATGTCCCTATCCGTTTGAACAAAAAGCTCAAAAGCAGCATCAAGCGAAGCAGAGTCAGAGGCGTCTGGGTCGAGTATCGGTTTCAAATCGTTAATTCTCTCTTTGAAAAAAGGATGTGTAATTCTTGGTTCATGTGCACTCATCCAATTTATATTTCCCTTAAGAGTATTGATTTCACCGTTATGAGCCAAAACTCGAAATGGTTGCGCCAAGGACCACGTAGGAAATGTGTTCGTAGAGTATCTTTGATGGTAAATGGCAAATTTAGATGTGAATTCATTATCAAGCAAATCTGGATAAAACTCCGATAACTGTTCAGCTAAAAACATACCTTTATAAACAATTGTTTGTGTCGATAAAGAACAAACATAAAAATCGTTAATGCTCTGTGCTTTAATTTTATTCTCTATCCTTTTCCTTGTTAAATAAAGTTTCTTTTCGATATCTGGTGTTGACTCTTTAGGTGAAAAAATTATTTGTTCTATTTCTGGTTTAGTATAATTAGCTTTTTCACCAATGATCTCTGTATTAACAGGAACCTGTCTCCATCCAAACAGGTTCATTCCAGATTTAATTATTTCATATTCAACAATAGCTCTACATTTTTCTTGGGCTCCAAAATCTCTTTTAGGCAGAAAAATCATGCCTACACCTAACACAGTGTCTTTAGTTGTTCTGTGACCCATTTTTAAAACTTGTTTGCTGAAGAAAGAATTTGAAACCTCCAACATAATACCAGCACCATCTCCAGTTTTGCCATCAGCATCAACCGCACCTCTGTGGAATACAGCTTTTAGAGCCTCAACACCTTTTTCGACTATGTCTCTTCTTGAGTCACCTTTTATTGAGGCAACTAAGCCTACACCACAATTGTCATGTTCGTATTTTTCATTATAAACATGATTATCTTTTAGTTTTTGTCTATTTATTTTAAAAATTTCTAATGGATTGTCTTTCATGATGCTTTTTTAATTTTCGAATTCTGTAAGAAATTATGAATTGATTTTGCAACTTCTCGGCCATCATGTATCGCCCAAACAACTAGAGAGGCACCCCTAACAATATCCCCTGCAGCAAAGATCTTTGGTTTGCTAGTTTGAAACTTTTTAAAATCAACTTTAACTGTTTTCCAGCTAGTTAATTCAATATTTGTTTTGAAATTATGGTTCAAATCTTCAGGCTCAAAGCCAAGAGCTTGAATAATCAAGTCACTTTTTATTTGTTTTTCAACACCAGTATCAATTGGTTTTCTCCTTCCGCTCTCGTCCACCTCACCTAATGCAGCCACTTTGTATGTCATACTCGTTGCAGTAGATCTATCGCTGATAATTTTAGAAGGAACAGATAGCCAATTAAATTTGATACCCTCTTGCTCTGCATTTAAAACTTCTCTTGCTGATCCAGGCATATTTTCTTTATTTCTTCTGTAAAGACAAGTAACCTCTTTTGCTTGCTGTCTAATGGCTGTTCTAACACAATCCATGGCAGTATCTCCTCCTCCAATAACAACTACATGTTTATCTTTTGCTGTAAGATATTTATTTTTTGAGGGAGAGTCACCTAAACCGATTCTATTACTCTCAATTAAAAAATCCAAAGCAGGAATACTATTGTTAACTGATGAGGTATCAATATCTAATTGTCTTGCTTTGTAAACTCCTGTTGCAATTAATATTGCATCATAATTTTTTTCCAAATCTTGAAAGGAAATATTTTTTCCAACTTCAGTGTTTAAGTTAAATACAACACCACTATCAGTAAGCCACTCTGTTCTTCTCTCAACAATTTTTTTGTCTAATTTAAAGTTAGGTATTCCATAAATCATCAAACCACCAGCTCGGTCATTTTTTTCATAGACATCTACTTGATATCCATTTTGAGTTAAATAGGCCGATGCAGCCATTCCTGCAGGGCCCGATCCTATTATAGCAACTTTCTGCTTGTATTGGTTTTGTGATGATAGGTTTTTAACCCATCCTTTTTCCCATGCTATTTCTGTAAGGTATTTTTCTAAATTACCAATTGTAATGGCTCCAAAGCCTGCCTGTTCGACGACACAATTACCCTCACACAAACGATCTTGAGGACAAACTCTACCACATACCTCAGGAAATGCATTTGTGGACGCAGATACCTGATAAGCTTCCTCTAATCGGCCTTCTGCAATGTAACGTAGCCAATCCGGTATATTATTGTTTAAAGGGCAATGTATTTGACAATATGGGATTCCGCATTGAGAGCATCTTGACGATTGTTCAACAGAGTCATTCTTATCAAACTGACTATAAATCTCCTGAAAATCCTTTATTCTTTTTTCAGGTTCAGTTTTAGAAGGATTCTTAGATTTTTTTTTATGAAACTCTAACATGATAATAAAATATTACTTTATTCTCCTACAAATAAATGGAATGTATTAATACTAAGGTTTATGAATTAAGTAAACTCATAAATGATAATAAATTATGACTAATAGTAGTATTTTTTATATTTTTTATGGTTTAATGCAGGGAATTACTGAATTTATCCCCATTAGTTCTAGTGGTCACCTTAATATCTTAGAAATCCTTTTTAAAAGTTTAGAATCTAGAAATTATTTTCATGAAACATCAGCACACTTTGCATCTTTGTTGGCATTATTATTATATTTATTCGCAAACAAACATTTTTCAAAATCAAATATCAAGACTTACTGGAAAATTTTAATCTATGCGTCCGTACCTACAATTCTTCTAGGATTTATTATCATATTTTACGATGTAAATTATCTTAGTTTAGAATTAATAGGATACACTTCAATTACTGGAGCAATATTGCTCTATGTTTCAGATAAAACAGAAAAGTTTAAGTTAAATATCAAAAATAAAAATACAAAATTTATTTTAGCTGGATTTTTTCAATGTTTAGCTTTTTTACCAGGTTTCAGTAGAGCAGGAAGTTGTATAATTGCATTCAGACTATTTGGAGAAGATAGAAAACATTCATCTATTTATAGTTTATATATGGGCATACCTATTATCTCTTTGTCTTTTTTTTCCAATATTAAAGAATTTGAAAATTTTATTTTAGATACAAATATATCTTTAATTTTTATTACTACATTTTTTGCAGCATATTTTACAATATCCGTATTTATTAAAGTAATAAATAAAATTGGCTTTACACCTTTTGTGATCTATAGAATTTTTATAGGTATTATTTTGTTAGCTTATGTTTATTAAATTTTATCTATAAACTTTTTGAGATATTCTGAAGTAACAATCTTCATATTCGATAAATCTTGTTTTAATATTTCAGATACTAATTTTTGACTTCCCTCTGAAATACTATCATGAGAAAGAGTGACATACTGATCATATGTAAATAGAGGTTTTGGTAGTTTTTCTAATATTTTGCCTTGAATAATAGCCAGAAAAGAGGGCATATAAAAAAATCTCTCCTTTTTTTTTAAAGATAAAAATATATGACTTAAAATTTCTTTAAAAGTGAATATTTCATTACCAACTGCTGCTATATTTGAATTTTTATACTTATCAAAATTATTTAACAAATTAAAAATCATAAGAGATAAATCATTTACATAAATAGGTTGAAACTTTGTTGTTCCATTTTTGATAAGAGGTAGAAATGGGAAAATTTTAGCCATCTTACCAAATAAATTAAAGAATTTGTCTTCCTCACCGTAAACAGTGCTTGGTCGTATGATAATGTAATTATCATTATTATTTTCAATAAACTCCTCACCCATTTTTTTACTGATTAAATAATTTGATTTAGTTTGAAATGTTGAACCTAAGCCTGAAACATGTAAAAATGGTTTATTCATTAATTCACAATAACTTGCAATTTTTTTTGGGAGTAAATAATGAACTAGTTCAAATGATGAATTATTTTTTTCAAATAAAATACCAATTAAATTTATAACAAAATCTGATTTTTTTATAACATTTTTAATTTCATCTAAGTTATGAATGTCAAAGTCTATTACTTCTATTTGTCCGATATCACCCGAAAGAATGTTTCTCTTAACTCTTGTTGCATTTCTTACAGGGCATATCAATTTATTACCATTTTGTAAGAGTCTTTTTGTAATACTTCTTCCTATGAAGCCTGTAGAGCCAAAGATAAGTATATTTTTGTTTTTCATTGTAATATCTATCTTATATAAATATATGTTCTAGAATGTCAAATTATCAATTATTTCATAATGATCTCCCAGCAAAACTTCTTAAATCGTTCAAAGGGGACATTTCAATTGATACAGAGACTCTTGGTTTAAATATTAAAAGAGATAGACTTTGTTTAATTCAACTAAGAAATGAAACTGATAAAAAAGTTTATCTAATTAAATTTGAAGAAGATTTATCTCCAAAATTGTCAAAAAATATAAAATCTTTATTGGAAAATAATGGTCTTACAAAAATTTTTCATTTTGCCAGATTTGATATGGCAGTATTGAAAGAAAATTTAAATATAAATGTTAAAAATGTTTTTTGTACAAAGATAGCGTCAAAGTTAACTCGTACTTACTCTTCAAAACATGGTCTTAAAGATTTAGTATATGAAATATTGGATATACAATTAGATAAAACAGAGCAATCCTCTGATTGGAGTAAGAAAAAACTTAACAAAAAACAAATTAAGTATGCAATGAATGATGTTTTATATTTATCTGAAATTAAATCCAATTTAAATGATAAATTAATAAATCAAAAAAGAATAAAAATTTTTAAATCAACAATGAAATTTTTAGAAGTTAGAGTAGATTTAGATTTACAAGGTTGGGAAGAAATGGATATCTTTTCACATAAGTAATTAATGACTAAATCCAAAATAAAAAAAGTAGGTCAAGAGGTAATAAAGTTAGAATCCCTGGCTTTAGCTAAGTTATCAAAAAGTATAGATAAAGATTTTATTAAAGCTGTTGAGCTAATTTCACAACTAAGCGGTAAAATAATCATTTCTGGTGTTGGAAAAAGTGGAAATATTGCTGGAAAAATTGCAGCTTCTTTTACTTCAACTGGGATACCGGCAATCTATTTAAATCCAGTTGATGCAAGTCATGGTGACATGGGGATTATAGAAAAAAATGACATCTTAATAATATTATCAAATTCTGGAGAGTCTAATGAGTTATCTGATTTAATAAACTTTGGTAAGAAAAAAAAAATTAAAATTATTTCAATTACATCTACCAAAAAGAGCTTATTATCAAAAAATTCAGATATAAGTTTAATTTTACCTAATCATTCTGAAGCAGATAAATTGCAAATAATTCCAACAACTTCTACCACTATGTCCTTAGCTCTAGGTGATGCACTTTGCTGCTCAGTCTTGAGTTTGAGAAAATTTGACAAAAGATCTTTTTTTGAACTTCATCCAGGAGGAAAAATTGGAAAAAAATTGAAAACTCTTAATGAGATTATGGATACAGATATTCCTATGATCAATACTAATTCTTCCATAATTGATGCTGTTTTAATAATGACTGAAAAAAAGTATGGCTGTGTAGTAGTCTTAGATAATAATAAAAAAATAAAGGGTATTATTACAGATGGTGATTTAAGAAGATCAATAGCAACTATAAATATGAATGAAAAAGCCACTAATATCATGAAAAGCAAACCTATTGTTGCATCTGGTGATTTATTAATATCAACTGCTATTGTCCTTATGAATAAATATTCCATTACGAGCCTGATCATTGTCAAAAAAAATAAACCTGTTGGCATAGTAAATATTAAAAAATGTTTAGAGAATGATTAAAAATATTAATAAAAAGATTATTGATTTTTTAATTATTTTTTTTTTAGCTATTCAAATTTTTATATATTTTTATAACCAAAGACCTTTGACTAAAAATTTTAGTCAAAAAGATATAACTGTTGAAAACTTTTCTAGCATTGTTTTGAGTAAATCTGGTATTACAAAAATTGGATCTGAAAAATTGAATAAAATTGATGAAGATAACATTTATCTTGAAGGAAATTCTTATTTAGAAAATAAAGAGTATAAAATTTATGGTGAAAATATTTTTATTAAACTTAAAGAGGAAATATCAAATAGCAATGATCCTGTTAAGGTGATAAACTCCATGGGCGTGTTAAAATCCAAAGGTTTTAAAAACTTAGACAATAAAGGTATAATAATTTTTAAAGGTGAAGTGGAGTTTTTAATTGATTAACAAAATATTATATTTAATAGTATCGCTATTTTTTTTTTCTACATCTTATTCAGATAGTTATGTAAAGGCTAGTGATACGCTTATCTGGGACTCAGAAAATAAAAAGTATACAGCAAATGGAGATGTAGAATTTAAAAACGAAAAATTTATTGCTTATTCTGATAAAATGATAGCAAATTATGTTGAAGAGAATAATGAAGAAATATTCACTATAGTTGAGTTATTTGAAAATGTAGTCATAAAATTCAAGGATGAGACTTTTAGAGGAAATCATGCGATTTACACCAGAGATGATAATATCATTGTTCTTACAGGCAATGTATCTATTGAATCTCCAACAAGATTACTCACTGGATATGAGCTAATTGCTGATATTGACAATAATAAAAGGATTCTCAACTCAGCCGATAAAGACTCTCTTGTTGAAGTTTTATTAGAAAATGACTCAAACAATTAAACTAATTGACATTACTAAAAGCTTTAAAACTAAAAGAGCCCTAAATAAAATAAGCTTGGAATTTAATAGTAATAGAATCAATGGTTTGCTCGGGCCAAATGGAAGTGGGAAGACAACACTCTTTAATATCGTTGCTGGTTTTTTAACTCCTGATCTAGGTAAAATATTATTAGATGAAAATTGTTTAGATGGAAAAAGTTTAAATTTGAGAACAAAACTTGGTATCTCATACCTCCCACAAGAAGCTTCGATTTTTAGAGACTTAAATGTTTTCGATAATATCTTTTCAATAGCAGAATTATTCCATGATAAAAATAAATCAAAAGAAATAACTAATAATCTCATCAAACAATTCTCTTTAGGTAATTTTCAAAAAACTAAGGGTAAATTATTATCTGGAGGTGAAAGAAGAAGAACAGAGATAGCTAGGGCTTTAGCAAGTAGTCCAAAATTTCTTTTACTTGATGAACCTTTTGCTGGTATTGACCCTATTGCAATAGAAGAAGTCAAATCTACTATTATGTTGCTTAAAAAAATGAGTATAGGAATAATAATAACTGACCATAATGTTAAAGAAGCTCTAAGTATTGTTGAATATGGATATATTATTTATAATGGGGAAATTATCAAATCTGGAAGTCCAAAAGAAATTACATCTGATAACTTTGTAAAAAAAATATACTTAGGTAAAAGTTATAACTAATTTTGTATGCCTTTTAATAATAAAAGCTTGATAAGGGGTACTTATTTTCCTCCTGGTGATAAATCTATAAGTCATAGAATTTTGATTTTAGCAGGACAGGCAATTGGAAAATCTGAAATTTTTAACCTATTACAAGGTGAAGATGTAATTAACACATTAAAGGCAATGAAACTGTTAGGTGTTCAAATTAAAAAAAAGAAAGATAAATACATTGTTTTTGGTGTACCACCAGGAAGTTTATTTGAACCTCGAGAGGCAATAGATTTTGGGAATTCAGGAACTGGCATCAGATTAATATCTGGTTTAATTTCGTCAAATAATATCAAGGTAACACTTGTTGGAGATGCGTCTCTAAGTAAAAGACCAATGAAAAGAGTCACAGATCACTTAACTAAAATAGGTGCAAAAATAGAATTAAAAAAGAACCTATTCCCCCCAATTAAATTAAAAGGTATCGGCAATGCAGTTCCGTTATCATATAATATAAGTATTCCATCTGCGCAAATTAAAAGTGCGATAATGCTTTCTGCTTTAAATACCAATGGAAAAGTAAAAATTAAAGAATTTAAAACTACAAGAGATCATACAGAAAATATGCTTTATTCAATGGGATACAATATAAAAGTAAGAGAGAATTCTTTATACAGATTCATAGAGATGAGAAATAATAAAGATCTTAAATCTATTAAATACACCGTGCCGGGTGATCCTTCGTCAGCTGCATTTTTTATTTCAGCAGCCTGTTTAAAACCTGGGTCGAAGTTGATTGTTAAGAATATACTTTTAAACAGAACAAGAATTGGTTTTATAAATACTTTAAGGGATATGGGTGGGAATATTAATATAACTAACAGAAAAAAAATTCATAATGAATTAGTTGCTGATATTAAAATTGAACAAAAAAATAACTTATGTTCGACTACTTTAAAATCAAAGGATGTCCCATTACAAATAGATGAAATACCAATTCTTTCAATAGTTGCTTCTTTTGCAGATGGTGTATCAATTTTTAGAGGCCTCAAAGAACTTACAGTTAAAGAGAGTAATAGATTGAAACTTATACATCAAAATTTAAAAATGATCGGTGTAAAGTCAGTAATCAAAAAATATGACTTATATATTTATGGTAATAGAAATTTAAAAAATGGTGCTGCAATTATTAGACATAATAATGATCATAGAATATTAATGTCATTTTTCATTGCAAATATGATTTGTAAAAAAAACAATATAATAAAAGACAAATCCTGCGTAAAAACAAGCTATCCAATGTTTTTTAAACATATATCACAATTTACTAATTAATTTTTCTTGAAAAACATTAATAAAACTTTAAAAGAACCGTACTTAATTTGAAAGGTTAATAATGACTTATGATATCTAATGACGAGTATAGCAAATTGCTAGACAAACAATTCGAAAATAAAAGCACAATCGCTGCAAATAAAATCATTTCTGGTACCATTCTTAAAATAAGTGAGCAGCATATTACAGTTGATATTGGTTATAAAAGTGAAGGCCAAATACCTAAAGAGGAATTTCTTAATACAGGTTCCTCAGATGATTTAAAAACTGGACAGGTAATTGAAGTATTTGTAGAAAAATTAGAAGACAGGGAAGGTAATGTGAAAGTTTCTCACGAAAAAGCAATAAAAATGAAATCGTGGGAGAAGCTTCAAAAATTATTTGATAATAAAGAGAGAGTTAAAGGCTTTATTGTTGGTAAAGCTAAAGCTGGACTTTATGTGAAAATTATGGGCACGAATGCATTCTTGCCTTTAAGTCAAATTGATGTTCGCCCTGTTAGAGACGTGAGTCATTTAATTAAAACAGAAGAGACTTTTGAAATTTTAAAAATGGATTATTCAAAGGGAAACATTGTTGTATCAAGAAAAGCGATACTGGAAGAAAAACAAAAAGAAATAAAAAATAAAATATTAGAAAAGTCACAAAGCAATTCTGTAGTAAAGGGTAAAGTTAAAACTTTCACAGACTATGGAGCTTTTGTTGATCTTGGTGGAATAGATGGCTTAGTCCATTTGAGTGATATATCTTGGAGTAGGATTGGACACCCCTCAGATGTGCTAGAGGTGGGAAAAAATTATGAATTTAAAATTCTTAGGGTTTCAGATGATTCTGATAAAATTAGTTTAGGTTACAAACAATTAAAAGATGATCCTTGGGAGAAGATAGAGGAAAAAATTAAAGTTGATGAAATCTATGATGGAAAAATTACACATATAACTGATTATGGCGCTTTTGTTCAACTCACTGAAAAAGATCTAGAGGGTTTAGTTCACTCAAACGATATTAGTTGGACCAAAAAAAACATTCATCCAAATAAAATCTTAGATGTTGGCTTTAACATTAGAGTTAAAATTTTAGAAATAGACAAAGAGAAAAAAAGAATTAGTCTTGGAATAAAACAAACTGAGCCAAATCCTTGGGAAAATATTCTAAATGAATACAAAAAAAATCAAACCATTGATACTGAGATTAAAAATATCACAGAATTTGGAATATTTGCTAAACTAAATGAAAATATAGATGGATTAATACATAAAAACGATTTGTCATGGACCGACTCTAACGGTGATAGAAGTCTAAAAAAGTATCAAAAAGGCCAAAATATTAAGGTAAAAATCTTAGAAATTGACCCCGAGAAAGAAAAAATTAGTTTTGGTATTAAACAATTAACCATTGACCCTTTTAATGAATTTTTCAAAGATAAATCAAAAGGTGATATTGTTTCTGCTACAATCACTAAAATTAATAATAATGGTATCGATGTTGAAGTAGCTAACTTTATTGAAACTACCATAAGAAGAAAAGAGCTTTCAAAAAATAAAGAAGAACAAAATATATCTAGATATAACGAAGGTCAAAAAATTGACGCTAAAATTAGCTCTATTGACCTTACTAACAGAAAGTTTTCACTTTCAATAAGACAATTAGAAATAGATGAGGAGAAAAGTCTATTAGAAAAATATGGATCTAAATCATCTGGTTCTGTTTTGGGAGATATTCTAGGTAAGGCTTTAGATGAGGACAAGGAACACAAAGAAGAATAAGTCTGATATTTTAAAGATTTACTTGGAGTCAGAAAAGGATTTAACCCAAATAATTAATGAAAAGATATTTAGTAGGTTTTTTGAAATTTTAGAAAAAAATATTTCAGATCATATTACTATTGAGTTAAGAAACTTTGGTGTCTTTAAATCCAAATTTATGAAATCAAGATACGGTTCTAATCCTAGAAACCAGAAAAAAATATATATACCCTCTAAGTGGAAGGTTACATTCAAAGCAAGTAAAAAAATTAATAAGAAATTAAATGAAAAAATTTAAATCCTTTATAGCTTTGGATCTCAAATCAAATTCTAACAATATTAATATTGTCAATAAACTATATCGTCATGTATATGGTTTTAAAGTAGGTTACAGGTCTTTTTATAGTAAAAGATCAAATGAACTAATTTCAGAAATTAAAAAGAAAAAAAGTAAATTATTTCTTGATTTAAAATTACATGATATTCCTAATACTGTTATAAGTGCGATTGACTCCTTATCAAAAATAAACCCTGATTTTCTTACATTACATATATCAGGAGGTAACGAGATGATAAAAGCTGCAGTTGATTGTGTAAAAAAAAATAAGCTTAAAACAAAAGTTTTAGGAGTAACTTTATTAACTAGCTTAGATGCAAAGGATAGTAAAAAAATATATAACGAAAAAAATACAAAAAAACTTGTGAGAAAATTTGCTGAAACTGCGAATAAATATAAAATTCATGGGCTTATTTGTTCAGGTGAAGAACTTATTGCTTTAAAAAAATACAATAAATTAATAAAAATAACACCTGGTGTTAAATTATTTTCTAGAAAAGATGATCAAAAAAGAGTTACTTTTGCTCATAATGCTTTACAAAGTGGTGCAAGCTTTGTTGTCATAGGAAGAGAGTTAATTGAAAGCAAAGAACCAGTTAGTTTGTTAGAAAAATATGCTGAACAATATAAAGATAAAGATTTGTGGACAAAATAATCCAGCCATTATTAATCATTGCCTTGATTTGAACATTAACTATCAGGGTCTTATTTTTTATGAAAAAAGTCCAAGGTTTATCGATACAGATACTCTTGCGATTTTAAATCAATATTTTCAGTCTTATAAAAGCAGGTTTGTGGGTGTTTTTGTCAACCCTACTATTGATGAAATAAAAAATAAACTAACAGTTTTTGATTTTGATATAATACAGCTTCACGGAGATGAAAATCAAGATTTCATTAATCAAGTTAAAAATAATTTTAAAAAAAAAATATATAAATCTATTTCCCCTGAAGAATTTGAGATGACAAATTTAGTCAACATTGATCAATTCTTAATTGAAGCTAAACCAAACATAAACCAAATGCCTGGGGGTAATAATAAAACTTGGGAATGGAGTGATTTTAAAAATACTAAAAAGCTTCCTTATATCCTATCAGGAGGTCTAAATATCAATAATATTAAAAAGGCAATTAGCTTAACAGGTGCAGATTTTGTTGATATAAATTCTGGTGTAGAGGAACAACCGGGTGAAAAAAGCCTTACTTTAATAGATGGTATTATTTCATCAATTTATAATTAATGAAAACATATAAACAACCTAACAAACTTGGAAGATTTGGTGAGTTTGGTGGAATGTATGTTGCTGAAACCTTAATGCCTATTTTATTAGAATTAGATGAGTCTTACAAAAAAATTCAAAAAGATAAAAAGTTCAAAAGAGAATTGAATGATCTTTTTAAAAACTATGTCGGAAGACCATCGCCTCTATACCATGCAAAAAATCTTACTAAATATATAAATGGACCAAAGATTTACTTTAAGAGAGATGAACTTAATCATACTGGTGCACATAAAATAAATAATTGCTTAGGACAAATATTACTGGCCAAAAAAATGGGCAAAACAAGAATTATAGCTGAAACTGGAGCCGGTCAGCACGGGGTAGCTGTATCTGCAGTTTCAGCGTATTTTTCGATGCCTTGTTTTATTTTTATGGGTTCTAAAGACATTGAAAGGCAAAAACCAAACGTATTTAGAATGAAACTTCTTGGTGCAACTATTATTCCTGTTGAGTCAGGAAGTAAATCGCTTAAAGATGCGATGAATGAGGCTTTGAGAGAGTGGATAAAAAGATGCCGTGATTCTGCATACGTAATTGGGAGCACAGCTGGTCCACATCCTTATCCAAAAATGGTAAGGGATTTCCAATCTGTGATTGGCAAAGAGGCAAGAGAGCAAATTTTAAAAGTTGAAAAAAGACTCCCTGACATTGTTTGTGCGTGTATAGGTGGAGGCAGTAATTCAATGGGTCTCTTTTATCCTTTTTTAAACGATAAAAAAGTAAAATTAATAGGTGTAGAGGCTGCTGGCGAAGGGGCAAATACAAAAAAAACAGCTGCAACTATGACTAGTGCAAATAGTTCTCCTGGAGTACTTCATGGTAGTTATAGTTATGTCCTTCAAAATAAAGATGGGCAAATTAATGAGGCACACTCTATTTCAGCAGGGCTAGACTATCCAGGAGTTGGACCTGAACATTCATATTTAAAGGAAACTAAAAGAGTAAAGTATTTTAGTATTACCGACAAAGAGGCATTGAATGCTTTTCAACTCTGCTCTAAGTTAGAAGGAATTATACCGGCACTAGAACCATCACACGCATTAGCTTATTTAATTAAATCATTTAAAAATAAAGATAAAAATAAAATTTTAATATTAAACATGTGCGGTAGAGGAGATAAGGACTTATTTACCGCTGCAAATGCTTTGGGAGTTGATGCAAATGAATAATTTGGATTTTTTACCTAAAAAAAAAATTCTCTCCCTTTTTATGACATGTGGTTTTCCAAACATTATTCAAAGTAAGAAAATATTTGATGAGATTTTATCACATCGACCTGATATTATTGAGTTTGGTCTGCCATTTTCTGACCCTATGGCTGATGGGCCAATTATCCAAAGGGCTAACGAGTTAGCTCTAAAATCAGATATCACTACTAAAAAATCATTAGAATTAATTAATAAACTCTCTAAAAATAAACAAAGCACATCATTTGTGATCATGTGTTATTTAAATACTATTCGCAAATTTGGTTTAAATAAATTTATTAAAAACATTAAAAATATTGTCGACGGATTAATTATAGTAGATTTGCCATTTGAAGAAGAAACAGAGATTAAAAATTTATTAACTGAAAATAATATTCATTTAATTAAACTAATTTCTCCTATGACTGATCGAAAAAGAGCAAAGAAAATTTTGAAAAATTCAAAAGGATTTATTTACTATATATCTTCCACAGGTATTACTGGTTCAAATAAATTAGATCACAGAGAAATAAATAATAATGTTAAATCTTTAAAAAAAATTTCCTCAACACCTGTGCTTGTAGGTTTTGGTGTTAAATCTAAACAAGATGTCGTTGCAATATCAAAACAAACTAATGCTGATGGTGTTATAATTGGCTCAGCTCTTATTCAAAAATATTTTGATTTAAAAATGGATTTTAATAAGTATCTCAAAAGCCTTAAAAAATTTATTCAAGAGGTTAAGATCTAAAAATGAACTGGCTCACAGATTATGTAAAACCTAAATTAAGCTCCCTTGTTAATCGAAAAGATCCTCCATCTGATTTGTGGACTAAGTGTGGATGTGGGGAAAGAACTCTGTATGTAAGTGATTTAAAAGAAAATCTTAATGTTTGTTCATATTGTGATTTCCATATGAACATGGATGTAAATAGTAGATTAAAAAATTTATTTGATAACGAAATTTATGAATTAATAGAGGTGCCCTTTGAAAATAGTGATCCTTTAAAATTTAAAGATCTTAAAAAATACTCTGATAGGATGAAAACTGCACAAAAAAAAACTGGTCAAAAAGATGCAGCTATTTTAGCTAAAGGTCAAATTGGAGGCACAAAGGTCATAGTTTTTGTTTTAGACTTTTCATTTATGGGCGGAAGTATGGGTCAAATGGTGGGTCACAGCTTTAAAATTGGTTGTCAAAACGCGGTCGATTTGAATTGCCCATTCATATCTGTTGCTTCCTCGGGAGGTGCAAGAATGCAAGAAGGTATTGTGAGTTTAATGCAACTACCTAAAACAGTTGCAGCTGTGAATATGTTAGACCAAAATAAAATTCCTTACATTAGTGTACTCACTCATCCAACCACAGGAGGTGTAAGTGCCTCGTTTGCTATGTTAGGAGATATTATTATTGCTGAAAAAGGAAGCATGATAGGATTCGCGGGAAAAAGGGTTATACAAGAGACAATTAAGGAACAATTACCTGAGGATTTTCAGACTGCAGAATATCTTCTTGAACACGGAATGGTTGACATGGTTGTCCATCGAAAAGAATTAAGTCAAACACTTTCAAAAGTTTTATCATTCGTAAAAAAATAAATTCTTGAAAGATCCAATTTTTCAAAGATTATTAAATCTACATCCAAAATTTTCAGATTTATCTTTAGGGAGAATTAGAAAACTTTTAAAAAAAATAAATTTTAATGAAAATTTACTTCCAAAAGTCATTCATATAGCAGGTACTAATGGTAAAGGATCAACAGCAGCTATTTTAAAATCAATTCTCAATTATCATAATTATTCAACACACGTATACTCCACACCTCACCTAGTAAAATTTAATGAAAGGATTCAATTAAGATCTAGAGAAATTTCAAATCAAAAATTATTAAAATATTTGAAGTTTTGCGAAGATAAAAATCAAGGAAATTTAATAACATTTTTTGAAATTACTACTGTGGCAGCTTTCAAAGCATTTCAGGAGAGTAGAGCTGACTACTTAATTCTAGAAACTGGACTTGGGGGGAGATTTGATGCTACGAATATTTTAAAAAAATCAAAGTATGCAGCTATCACTCCAATTTCTCTAGATCATCAAGAATATTTAGGAAATTCGTTGCATCAAATTGCTTTTGAAAAATTAGGAATATTAAATTCAAAAAGTACGATTTTTATTAATAGACAGAAAACAAATGTTATGAAATTTATTAAATCACAATTAAAAAAAAGAAAATTATCTGCAAATTTATTTAATACGCATTGGAAAATAAAATCTAATTTTTATTTATCGAATGATATAAAAGTAAATTTATCAAAATTAAGTTTACAAGGATCACATCAATTAATTAATGCTGGATTAGCAATACATTTAGCGAGGAATATATTAAAAGAAAATTTTGTAATAGAAAAAACAGAAAAAGCGTTGATGAATTGCGAGTGGCCTGGAAGATTACAACAAATTAAGAGTGGACTACTAAAGAAAAAAATAAAGAAATATAAAAATATTTATTTAGATGGGTTTCACAATATTGATGGAATGAAAGCATTAATTAAATCGTTACCAAAAAATAGAAAAATACTTATATGCTCTTTTTTAAATAATAAAAAATACACTCAAATGCTTTCTAACTTATCAAATCATTTTAATAAAATAATTGTTGTTAAAATGAACGAGGAGAACTCCATTACTGAAGATCTATTACCCAAATACCTGAAGCTTTATTTTGCAAATTCCTTATCAGACTCATTTGAAATTATTAATAAACTCTCATCAAATCAGACCTCAATTTATTTTGGGGGATCATTATATTTTATAGGTGAAGTGATAAAATTAAATCGTTTAAAAAATTAGATTTTCTCCCTATATAGTGCCAAATAGCAAAAATATCCCCATTTATAAATATATATTGATTGATCTAAATTTTCTCAGAAAAGTAAGAATTAATAACTAACCTTAATCCTCCAGAACCATTCTTGTGGTTTTCTTCAAGAATGGTTCTACTCAATCTTCTTTTTGTTTTTCAAATAAAGCAGTAAAGCTAAACCTTCGTATGCAATTTTCCATAATTGTCTAAATAATGGTAGCTTCAACAATAAAGACAGGTATCTCCATCTTGGAATTGTATCCCATAAAACTAAAAAGGACTCTGATCCAGAAAAAATTTTTCCATCATGATATACATGCATTCTTCTAAATAAATCTTTTTTGGAGAGATGATTTATATGTTCATCTTTATTTTTTGATATATCAACATAGTTTATATTACAGGTTTTCTTTTTATAGTGACTTATCTCTGCATTACAAATATTACATGAACCATTAAAGTATACTTTCATTTGATTATGCAGGTGGTGGTATTGAGCCATCTTCAAATAGATCATATCCCTTTAAGACAGCAGGTCTAAGTGATATTTGATTATACCAACGCAATAGATTGATATATTTATTCAGACCTATATCATGAATTGGATGTCTAGCGATCCAAGGAAATGTTGCAATATCTGCAATTGAATATTCATTTGCCAAATATTCATTTATAGATAAATGATCATCTAAATTTTTGTATATAGTTTCTGCAATTTTAAAATATCTATCTTCACCAAAATCACTTTTACCGGGATTATAATGATGAAATTGATGATGCTGACCTAACATAGGGCCTATATAACCCATTTGGGCCATCAACCACTGGGTTGTTAAACTTTGATTTGAGCCATAAAATTTTCCAGATAAATTTGCCAAGTAAATTAAGATAGCACCAGACTCAAATATGGTCTTATTATCATGTCTTAATACAGGAATTTTTGAAAATGGAGAAATTTTTTTAAACTGCTCGTTGAATTGTTCACCCTTATTTAAATTAATTAAAGTCAAATCATAACTCTCATTAATCTCCTCTAACATTATTGAAATTTTTCTTGCATTTGGAGTTGAGTCTGCAAATAACTCAAACATTCAAATTAAACTCATAATATATTTATGAACAAAATATCCTATTACGAGTAAAGTCAATCCAATCAAGTAAATTAACCAAAAATTCATATTGAGATTTTTTGCAAAGAAAAAAGGTAAGAAAAATAAATATGAGACAGGTACTCCAATAAGAATGCTTTTTGCAAATATTACAGTATTTTCAGTATTTTTATGCTCTAAGAAAGAGAAGGCTATGGCTATTATACTTGCTATTGGAAGAGCAATAATAAATCCAGATAGCTCAGGTTTTTTACCGGAAAGCCAACTTGCAAATGCAATCACAAGAGCAGCTAATAAAACTTTTAAAGCAAAAATCATAATTATCTATCTTATACTAATTAATAATAATTAAAGATTATTCTCAGGTATTAAGAAAGTTGTTGATGCCCAATCACTATGCCAGATTGGCTCATTTTTTTCTGGGTCTGCTTTTAATGGATAAATCACAACTGAGTCTAAAAGATACTCCCTTCCTGGTTCAATATCAAAAGTGAATTTTCCTTTATCATCCGTTATGGTATTTACAATTGATAACTTTATATTTTTATATTTCGAAAAAATTGTAACAAGATTTTTTTTTAGTGGTTTTTTTTTGTAATATAAAGTTCCACTCATTTGCTTTGAATTCAATTCTTTGTAAGGATTTTGGTCTAAAACAAATTCAAATAAAAGTCCTGTTTTTTTATCCTTCCCCTCACTGCCATTTAGTGTAACTAGAGATTTTGCATAACGACGATAACTCTCAATAAAATTACTTTCGGGAAATCCTTTCTCAAAATGAGTATTGATTAGTTGCTGGTAACCTTTTTCATTAACAAAATCCTCGAATTTTTGAAACTTTTTATAATCAACATATTTATCTTTAGTTTCATGATAAATAATTAATAAATTGTCTAAATTAGTCGTTATATTAATTGCAGGCACATCACCTAGTATGCCCTTTATTTTTTCTTTTTTGTTTTTGGATCCAGATAATATTTTAAATGTTTTAAAATCTTGTGGATTATACATTAAAACCATACCTTGAAATTCTTGTCCTACCCTCAAGTGAGCATTTATTAAGTCATCATTAAGTTGATATTGCGTAGGCTCGATCCAAAATTCATGAGCGTTTGCTCTAATAGAATAAGCAATAAGGAGCAAAAAAATATAAAGAATTTTTAGATGAATTTTGGTAAACATGACCGAATGATTAAGTACTTATTTTTTCTAATTTTAACATTGAACTCTCCTCTGCATTCACACGAAATTAAACCCGCGGTGATGGATATTACCATTATTGAAGGAAATGCATCAATCGAATTTAAATTAAATGCAGAAACTGTTCTTTCTGAAATTGATGCCTCTTTATATCAGGATACCAACGACTCACCTCAATCTCAAAAATATGATGCGTTACGGGCCCTTTCCACTGAAGAAGTAGAGAAAATGGTCATAGAAAATGAAAATAAATTTACAGATAAGATTAAAATCAATATTGGAGATGAAACTATTCCGCTTTCTTTAATAAATGTAGATACTTTTCAAGAAATAAACGATGAATTTCCCAGAGATACAACTTTAAACATAGGTTTTGAAATAAAAGATGAGTCTTTTACCATTCAATTTGAAAAAGAATTGGGTCCCGTGGTAATTAGACATTTTGAGGATTTATCAAAAGAGTCTGTTTTATTTACAACTTATTTACAACCTGCTGAAAGATCATCACTCATATCCCAACAGACACGGTCTTCAGCTTTAAGTACAACAATTGAATATTTAGTTTTAGGGATAGAGCATATTGTTCCTAAGGGACTTGACCATATCTTATTCATAATAGGTATCTTTTTTTACGCCATCAAATTTAAACCTTTATTACTTCAAGTCACAATGTTTACAGTTGCGCATTCGATCACACTTATTCTAGCTAGTTTTAATTTAATTTTTATACCTACTACTATTGTTGAACCTTTAATAGCATTGTCTATAAGCTATGTTGCAATTGAGAATATATTTCAAAGACGTTCAACTTTACTTCGGTATTTAATAATTTTTATTTTTGGATTAATTCATGGTTTAGGTTTTGCGTTTGTGCTGGGAGATATTGGGTTAAATACTAGTCAACTTGTTTTAAGTTTAATCTCATTTAACATTGGTGTAGAAATAGCACAGATAGCAATTATTATCTTAGCATCAATTATCTTTATAATACCTTCACGTCAAAGTTGGTATAGAGCATTTTTGCAAATTCCTATTTCGATTATAATTTCAATGATTGGTTTATATTGGTTTATTGAAAGAGTATTCTTTTAAAAATTTATTTTAATAGTGCCAAGAACTGATAGAGATTTATCTGTTATCACCATTTCTCCTGAACTTGGATAATAATCAAGAAAACCACCAACAATTACATAATGGGTTACAAAAATTAAATTACCTTGACTGTCGTCCCAATTTTTAATGAATTGATTTAATTCAGACATTTGTTTTGAATAGTTTTTTTGATAATCAGCTGAAAATGTTGAATTTAAGGCACTTAAACTCTCAAAATTTCCAAATGCTAGACGAGCGGTTTCTGTGCAACGACACCATTCGCTGGAATAAACAGAGTCTATTGGAATAGAATATTTAGAAAATAATATACCCATTCGTTTAGATTGATTAATTCCTTGTTCATTTAAATTTCTTTGTGTTGAACAATCGTATAATTCAAAATTATTGGGATCACCGCCTCCAGGAGCATATGCATGACGAATAAAAACTACTTTGCCACCCTCTTTTAATAATTCCCAACTTGTTGTTTCATCAGATAAAGAATTAAATGTAAAAAATATAGAAATTAAGAAAATTAAATTAATAATTTTCATTGTTGAGAGAGGTATTGATGATATGCCTGCTTTTTTACGTCATTCCAATATTGATCTGCCTCTTCAGCTGTATATTTTCCATAAAGTTGCATCCAAAGATCAGTTGTCACTAAGGACAAAGCTTCCTCTTTTTCTTTCCACTCATCATAGATCCAAGGGTCTAAAGAGGGCTCAACTCCTTTTTGTGAAAAATAATTAACCTCTTCATGAGTTCCCCCTATGTCTATAATCATTGTTTTAGGAGAAAACTCTACATCCTCGAAAAAACGTACACGTGCGATATCTTCTTCTCTTAATCCTTTAACCACTATACCTTCAACGCCAGAATAATTTTCACCGAAGATTATTACAGGGAAGTTTTCATTAATGACTAAACGCAATTCACTTTTTGGTGCAAAAGCTTTAGTTATTTTTAAGTGATCAGTTTTTCCTCCTATAACCTTCTCTAATATTGCAATAGAGCGAAGAGTGCCGTAAAAAAAATAATTATTCATTTTAGTCTTAGAAAAATTCTGGAAGAGCTGCTTTTTTTATCTTCATTTCATGAAGGAGTATGCAAATTTGCTCAATAATTTCAATGGCATTTTGAGTGTCAGAATGAACACAAACTGAATGAATGTTTGTTTTGAGAGTATTCCCATTACGTGAAATAATCCCTCCTTGTATAAGCATGGCTTTTACATGCTCCTTGGCGCTTCTTGGATCTGTTATCAAAGAGTCATTAATGGAACGAGGTGTTAAAGTAGCATCATCTTCATAAGTGCGATCTGCAAAAACCTCAAGGGCAATGGGTATGTTGCTATCCATACCGATTTTAGCAAGTTCACTTAAAGCTGGTGCAAGTAATATCATTGATGGGTAATTTTTTTTTAAAACATCTACTATTTCACTAGAAAGGTCTTGGTCAACGCATGCCATATTGCTCAAAGCTCCATGAAGCTTAACATGTGTTACGGGAAAATTAATATCAGAGGCAAGATTATGCATAAAAATTAATTGATCTTTGACAATTTCTTGGATTAATTTTTTGTTCCAATTAATTTTTATGCGCCCAAAATTATCTCTATCTAAAAAAGAAATATGCGCACCAACTGAAACACGTTTTATTTTACAGTAATTTAGTGCTTTAAAAACAACGTCTTCTGACCCCCCATGATATAAGCAGGAAAGATTAGCAGAGCTAATTTTATTTATTAACTGCGCATCAACAGTCTCGAAAAAACTGAGATCTTTTTCTGCGATATCAGAATTTAAATTAATTTTATTCAAATGCACCAAAGTTACATTATGATATTAGCGTGTATTTCAAAGGAATAAATTTTTATGGGGATCGGGGTTTAGTCTTAGATTTTGGGAATGAAACCTCAAAATCTATATCACAGGAGGTAAATGAGACATTTTTAAATATTTCAAACCTTAATCTTCCATCACTAAACATTATTCCCTCATTCAATAAAATAGTTGTAATTTTTGAAAATTCAAAAATTAGAGATCAAAACAAAGATAAAATTAGTATGAAAATGAAAGAGACAAACTCTCAAACTAACAAAAAAGTCACTAAAACATGGGGAATACCGGCATGTTATAATGAAAATTTTGCTTTAGATATAAAGATCATCCAAGAACTACACCAGATTACAAAAGAAGAGGTTATCAATCTTCACTCATCAGTTCGTTACTATACATATTATATAGGCTTCATGCCGGGATTTCCATATTTAGGGGATGTTCCCTCCCAATTAATCACACCGCGGTTAGCTACTCCAAGGGTAAAAATTCCTGCTAGATCCATTGGTATAGCAAAAAACCATACCTGTATATATCCAAAAGTTTCACCTGGAGGTTGGAATATAATTGGACAAATACCATTTGATATTTTTGATTTACAAAGTTCTTACCCTTCCCTTTTTCTTCCAGGTGATGAAGTAAAATTTTACTCCGTATCACTTTCAGAGTTTGAAAAAATTAGAAAATATAATTTTTCATTAAATGAATTGATCAAGGAATACTCGTCATGAACTCAATCATAATCACTCGTGCAGGGACTCATTCAACGATTCAAGACTTTGGAAGATTTCAATATCAGCACTTAGGAGTCTCACCAAGTGGAGCGATGGACCAAAGAATTATTATAGAGTTGCAAAAAATAATACCCAATCATCAAAATCAATTTATAGAATTTGCATATGTGGGACCATCAATAAAAGTAAAAGAGGGATCAATTAAGATTTGTGTTGGTGGTAATTGTAATATGAGTATTCAGAAAAATAACAGCAGCCAGCTGGAATGCCAACCCTATAAGAGTATTAATTTATTTGAGGGCGATGAATTGATTATTCACAATACAATAGACTCAGTATATGGATACATAGCTTTTGAGCATGGACTTGGGTTAGAGCCTTGTCTTAATAGTTACTCTACTGACACAAAAGCAGGAATAGGTTCGATTAATCGACCTCTTAAAAACGAAGATGCATTTCATATTAGCAGAGATGTAAGCTCTTGGAATCTTATCTCTATACCAAAACCTGATTTAGAAAAGGTAACCAACTTCAAAGTTTATCCCGGTCCTCAACTTCAATATTTCTCAGACAATACTCTACAATCATTTATTAGCAGTGTTTTTACAATAACTAATCAAAGTGATCGAATGGGTATCAGGCTCAAAGGTGAGAGTCCTATTAGTTCTGAGTCTCATGATATTTTATCTGAAGGAATATTGCCTGGGTCTATTCAAGTGCCAAGTGATGGACAGCCCATTGTATTAATGCGGGACATTCCTTGTACTGGGGGATATCCAAAAATTGCAATTTTAAATGAAGCAGATATTTCAAGAATCTCTCAGCTCCCCCCTGAGACCAAAATTACTTTTGATTTACAAACAATCTATTAGCACAGATCTTATGTATAATAAAAAGTGAAAATCTCAAGTATTCAAGATCTAATACCAACTTCGAAAAATTCGAATAGCTCCATGATATCAAGACAAGATGCATTGGAAAAATTCAATTCTTTTAATCCATCCCTCTACGCAAAAACAAGAAATTTTTTGAATGGACAAATTTCAAGATTATCAGTTCATATAAAATATGGAATCATCACTAACAAAGAGCTCTATCAATATATTCGAGACAAATATAAATTTGTTGAGAGTGAAAAGTTTATTCAAGAATTAGCATGGAGAGATTTTTGGAGAAGCTATGCCTACCATCATCCTGGTCAACTATGGACAGATGTAGAAGAATATAAAACTGGATTTCGAGCTCAAGAATATCAAGATAGCTTACCTGAGGATATTATGTCGGCAACAACACCAACACAGATTATTAATATTTTCATCGAGCAACTCACAAACACTGGGTATCTTCATAACCATGCACGCATGTACTTAGCTTCTTATATTGTTCACTTTAGAAGAGTGAAGTGGCAAGCTGGAGCGAAGTTTTTTATGAGTCATTTACTGGATGGAGATATTGCAAGTAATAACTTTTCTTGGCAATGGATCGCGAGCACCTTTGCAGGAAAACCTTATATATTTAATTTAGAAAATGTTCACAAATACTGTCACCGAAGCATAGATATTATACCTGAGAAAAATCGAGAAATAGATGGTAGCTACGAAGAAATTAGTTCGAGGCTCTTTCCCAATTTATGAATTTGATTTATTTATATGACGAGTTCATGAGAGTACCAGCCGGTATTGAGGGTAATCCTATTTACATCTTTGATGATACCTTAAAAGAAGGCTATGAACTTAGTAACAAAATCATTGAAAATAGATACTTTTTAGCCAAAGAGGCAGGGGCTGAAATCTATACAGGTAATACATATGAGATATTGCAAGAAATTCATGACCAAAACGCCATATCCAAAATTATTACAAAATCTACTTTT